>NZ_OZ244111.1:2785000-3462265 GCF_965215655.1 Nioella sp. | reverse complement strand
ATCCTGAACGCGCCCACGGGGTTGATGAAGGATCAGGGTTACGGCGACGGATATGCTTACGATCACGATGCCGAGGACGGGTTTTCGGGACAAAACTACTTTCCCGACGGCATGAAGCGTGCTGACTTCTATCAGCCGGTCGAACGTGGATTTGAACGGGATCTGAAAAAACGGCTGGATTGGTTCGCCCGCCAGCGCGCGAAACGACAAGGATAAGGACGCCGCATATGGACTTGCAGGATATCGTCGATCTTGAGCAATATCCGATTTCGGATGAGGCGTTTCGCGCGGCTGCGAAAGCGGCGTTCGATGCCTCTGGCCTGTTCGTCATGGAAGCGTTCGTTCGACCCGATGCGGTGGAGGCGATGCGCGCCGAGGGAGAGGCCGGACGCGACCGCGTCTATACCAAGCCCGAAACGCATACGGTCTATCTCAGCAAGCCCGACCCGGAATTTGCCCCGGACCATCCGCGCAACCGGCTGGTGACCTCGTCCAAAGGGTGCCTGACCGATGATCAGATCGGGGCAGATTCCCCTTTGCGGGCGCTTTACGACCACCCGGCGTTTCGGGAGTTTCTGTGTCACGTTCTGGGGGAGCGGCAGCTGTTCGAATATGCCGACCCGCTGTCCTCGATCAACCTGCATTTCCACGAAACCGGGCAGGAACTGGGCTGGCATTTCGACAATTCCTCTTTCTCGATCACGCTGATGGTGCAGGCCCCGGAACGGGGTGGGCAGTTCGAATACGTGACGGATATCCGCGATGCGGATGCCGGGGATATGGGGTTTGAAACCGTCGCCAGCGTGCTGGATGGCGAAGCGCAGGTCGATGTGCTGAATGCTGATGCGGGAACGCTGGTGTTCTTCCGGGGGCGCAATTCGATGCACCGGGTTGCGCCGAATGAAGGCGCGCGGACGCGGATGCTGGCCGTGTTGGCCTATAATTCGAAACCCGGTGTCGCGCTGTCTGAAACCGCGCGCATGACCTTCTACGGCAGAACCGGCTGAGCCATTGACATCGGTGGGCCAAAGCCACAAACCCCGCCCATGTTTGCAACGCTTCTTCAGGTCGCCCTCGGCGGCGCCATCGGGGCCACGGCGCGCTATGCGACCGGGGTTGGAATCGTGCGTCTGGTCGGGCACGGGGCCTTTCCGCTTGGCGTGATCACGGTGAATATCGTGGGGTCATTCCTGATGGGGGTTTTCGTGGTGGCGGCCGCGCATCGCGGGCTCACGCATCTGTCGCCCTTCGTGATGACCGGTGTTCTGGGCGGGTTCACCACGTTTTCCGCCTTCTCACTGGAGGCGGTGACGCTGTATGAACGCGGCGATCTGAGCGGGGCGGTGCTGTATGTCGTGGCCTCGGTCGTCTGTTCGATCTTCGGGCTGCTTCTGGGCCTGTGGCTGGCACGGGGGATGTTCGTATGAGTGGTGTTCAGACTTTGGAAGTCGGCCCCGACGAGGGCGATCAGCGGCTCGACCGCTGGTTCAAGCGGCGCTTTCCCCATATCGGGCAGGTGCGGATCGAGAAGATGTGCCGCAAGGGGGAAATCCGCGTCGATGGCGGTCGGGTGAAACCGGCGACCCGTCTGGAAGTAGGGCAATCCGTGCGCATCCCGCCGCTACCCGATGAGGCCGCGCCGCAACCGTTCACCAAGCGGGACCATGTGTCTGCCGCCGATGCGAAGATGATCCAGGACGCGGTGATCTACCGCGACGACCATATCATTGCGCTGAACAAGCCGCCGGGCCTGCCCACCCAAGGTGGCAGCAAGCAGACCCGACATGTGGACGGGCTGGCCGAGGCGCTGAAATTCGGGTTCGAGGACAAGCCGCGGCTGGTGCACCGGCTGGACAAGGATACGTCCGGTGTCCTGCTGCTGGCCCGGACTCGAGAGGCCGCAAAGGCCCTGACCGCCGCAATGCGCCACCGGGAAACGCGCAAGATTTACTGGGCGTTGGTCGCCGGTGTGCCGACGCCCTATCTGGGCGAGATCCGCTTCGGCCTGATGAAAGCGCCCGGCCATGGCCGCAAGGGCGAGGGCGAGAAAATGATCGCCATCCATCCGCGGGATATGGACCAGAACCCCGACGCCAAGCGCGCCCATACGCTCTATGCCACGCTTTACCGCGTCGCCTCGCGCGCGGCCTGGGTGGCGATGGAGCCTATCACGGGCCGGACCCATCAGCTGCGCGCGCATATGGCAGAGATCGGGCACCCGATCATCGGGGATGGGAAATATGGCGGCTCGGGTCAGGAGAATCTGGGCGATGGCTGGGGGGCTCAACTGGGTGGGATCATCTCGAAGAAACTGCACCTGCATGCGCGGATGATGCGGTTCGAGCACCCGGTGACGCATAAAGATATCACGATCACCGCTCCCTTGCCTGAACATATGGCGCAGAGCTGGGAAACGCTGGGCTGGGATGAAAGCCTTGCCGCAGACGACCCATTCGAAGGGGTGAAATGACCCTGAAACTGGTCATCTTCGATGTCGACGGTACGCTGATCGACAGCCAGGCCCATATTGTCGGCGCAATGACTGCCGCGTTCGAGGGGGTGGGGCTGACCCCGCCAATGCGCGAAGAGACCCTGTCGATTGTTGGTCTGTCCTTGCCCGTGGCCATCGACCGGCTGATGCCGGAGGCCGATGCGGCGCTGCAATCGGCCCTGGTCGAGGGCTACAAGGGCGGCTTCATGCGGATGAGGGTTGAGGGTGGCGCAGCGCTGTCGCCTTTTTACCCTGGTGCCCGCGAAGCATTGGACAGGCTGGCCGCGCGCGATGACCTGCTGCTTGGCATCGCCACCGGGAAATCCCGGCGCGGTATGGATCATCTGATGGAGATTCACGGGCTTCGCCGCCTGTTCCAGACGGTGCAGGTGGCCGACGATCACCCGTCTAAACCGAACCCTTCGATGATCCAGGCCTGTCTGTCCGAAACCGGGGTAGATACTACACATGCGGTGATTCTCGGGGATACGGTTTTCGACATGGAAATGGGCCGCAATGCCGGAATTCCTGCTATCGGTGTCGAATGGGGCTATCACCCGGCAGAAAATCTGGTGACCGCAGGGGCAATGAAAGTGCTGACGCATTTCGACCAACTGGACAATGCACTGAACGAGATCTGGGGCTAGGCAATGAGCGAGTGGAAAGCGAAACGGTTCTGGAAGGAAACACGCGTTGCCGAGGCCGAGGGCGGCTGGCAGGTGCTGCTGGACGGACGTCCGGTGCGCACCCCGCTGAAATCCGCAATGGCGCTGCCGACGCGAGAAATGGCCGACGCCGTGGCCGCCGAATGGCAAGCGCAGGAAGGCGTGATCGACCCGTTGTCGATGCCTTTCACGCGCTCGGCAAACGCGGCGATCGACAAGGTGGCAACCCAGCATGCAGAGGTAGCCGCAATGCTGGCAGCCTACGCGGAGACCGATCTGCTATGTCACCGGGCAGACTCCCCCAAAGAGCTGGCAGATCAGCAAAACAAGGGCTGGAACCCGGTTCTGGATTGGGCGGAGAAGACCTATTCGGCACCGCTTGCGGTGGTGTCCGGCATATTGCCCGCCGATCATCCTGACGAAAGCCTTGCGGTTTATGCCCGTGTCGTGGCTGGGTATCGGCCCTTTTCCCTGACCGCATTGCATGACCTTGTGACGCTCTCGGGGTCGCTTGTGCTGGGGTTGAGTGTCGCGAATGAGCAAATCGAGCCCGACGCCGCCTGGCGCCTGAGCCGAATCGATGAGGATTGGCAGATCTCACAGTGGGGCGAGGACGACGAAGCGACCGAAGCCGCCGAGATCAAGCGCCGGGCTTTCCTGCATGCGGCGAATTTCCTGCGCCTTGCGCAAGGAACATGATGTTTCCCTAAGCACTTTGATAATGCTGTTGCGCAGGGCGCGGGCAGCTTGGGGAAATTACCCTAGGTAAGCCTTGGAACAGTGTGTTTCAACAAACCCTACCCTTGACCTCATCACCCAGATTTGCCCAATTAAAGGGCGGGGGCTGGTGCCGAAGGCGTTTGCCCCTCCCAATTCAAGGGCCTCAATGGCCGAACAAGTCGCCCAAAAGGGCGAACCATCAGGAAGAGGTAAACATGAAAAAATCCGTTCTTCTCGGCACGCTTGCCGTGGCAGGTCTCGCAGCTGGTGCCGTGTCCGCGCAGACGCTGGACGAAGTCCGCGCGCGTGGTGCACTGAACTGCGGCGTGACCACTGGCCTCGTCGGCTTTGCGGCGCCCGATGCAAACGGTGAATGGGAAGGCTTCGACGTTGGCGTTTGCCGCGCTGTCGCCGCTGCCGTTCTCGGCGATTCCACCGCCGTGAACTTCGTGCCCACCACCGGTCAGACCCGCTTCACCGCGCTGGCCTCCGGCGAGATCGACATGCTGGCCCGGAACACCACCTGGACCTTCAGCCGTGACGTCGACCTGCGCTTCGAATTCACCGGCATCAACTACTACGATGGTCAGGGCTTTATGGTTCCCCGTGAACTGGGCGTGTCCTCGGCCATGGAACTGGATGGCGCAACCGTCTGTATCCAGACCGGCACCACCACCGAGCTCAACCTGGCGGACTTCTTCGCCTCGAACAACATGAGCTACGAGCCGGTTCCGATCGAAACCAACGCAGAAGCGCAGCAGCAGTACCTGGCTGGCGCCTGTGACGTGTACACCACCGACGCCTCCGGTCTGGCCGCAACCCGCGCCACGTTCGAAGATCCGTCGGCCCACGTCGTTCTGCCGGAAATCATCTCGAAAGAGCCGCTCGGCCCGCTCGTCCGTCATGGTGACAACGAATGGGGTGATATCGTCCGCTGGACTCTGAACGCCCTGATCGCGGCAGAAGAGCTTGGCGTAACCTCTGCCAACGTGGCTGAACTGGCCGCTGGCACCGAGAACCCGGAAATCAACCGTCTTCTCGGCTCCGAAGGTGACCTGGGCGGTATGCTCGGCCTGTCTTCTGACTGGGCTGCAAACGCGATTGCATCGGTCGGCAACTACGGTGAGCTGTTCGAAGGCAATATCGGTGAGAACACCCCGATCGGCCTGGCGCGTGGTCTGAACGCGCAGTGGACCGATGGTGGTCTGCTCTACTCGCCTCCGTTCCGCTAAGGAATAGCCGGAATTGGGGGGCGCGGCATTGCCGCGCCCTTCTTCCAATTGCGCCTCACCAAGTACTGACCATGCGACCGGACCACCTGTCATACAGGTGAATGGGGGGTCGTGGGTCGCTCCTCCAGCGACAGTCGGGGTTGCCAAAAATGTCATCAGCAACAAACCCACCGGCCGAGTCCTTCCGACTTAGCCAACTCATCTACGACACCCGGTATCGGTCCATGACCATTCAGGTTGTCGCCTTCGCCCTCATCCTCGCGGCGATCTGGTTCCTGGGACGGAACATCGTTCACAATCTTGAAGAACTCGGGAAAGATTTCAATTTCAGTTTCCTGAACTCTCGCGCCGGTTACGATATCAACCAGCGCCTCATCGAATACTCGAATGACTCCACCCACGGGCGCGCCGCGCTTGTCGGTATCCTCAATACGCTTCTCGTGGCTTTCCTGGGCTGTATCCTGGCCACCATTCTCGGCGTCATCGCAGGGGTTCTGCGCCTGTCGAAGAACTGGATCGTCGGTCGCCTGATGACCGTCTATGTCGAAGGCTTCCGCAACATTCCGCTGCTGCTGTGGATCATCCTGATCTTTGCGGTCATGACCGAATCCACGCCGCAACCGCGCGATTTCCGAGGGGAGGATGCAGAGGCGTCGATGATCCTTGGCGAAAGCGTGGCCGTGACCAACCGTGGTATCTACGTTCCCAACGTGGTCTTCACCCGTTCGCTTGGCGGCAATGAGATGACCGAGGCGGCGGACGGTGTCGAAGCGGCGGTCATTCCCTCTGCTGCGGCCATCGACTGGCTGCTGGTTCTGGTCCTGCTTGTTGGCGGGGTGTTCGCATCCAAGGCCATCGGTCGTTGGGCCACAAGAACGCAGGAGGCCACGGGGGTCAGACCGCCCGCAACCTTCTGGATGCAGCTAGGTGTGATCCTTGGGCCGTTCGTTGTTGTCATGTTCGTCCTTGGGGCGACGCTGGACATCCCTGAACTGAGGGGTTTCAACTTCTCCGGCGGTATCCACATGCGGAACTCGCTGATTGCCCTGTGGTTCGCTCTGTCGCTCTATACCGGGGCCTTCATCGCCGAGATCGTTCGGGCGGGCATCATGGCTGTCAGCAAGGGCCAGACCGAGGCGGCCTTCGCCCTTGGCCTGCGTCCGAACCGGACGATGAACCTGGTGATCCTGCCGCAGGCGATGCGGGTGATCATTCCGCCGCTCATCTCGCAATATCTGAACCTGACCAAGAACAGCTCGCTCGCCATCGCCGTGGGCTATATGGATGTTCGCTCCACCCTCGGGGGGATCACGATCAACCAGACCGGCCGAGAGCTGGAGGGCATGCTGCTTCTGGGTCTGTTCTACCTCGTGACCTCGCTGGTCATCTCGGGCGCGATGAACATCTACAACAATTCCGTCAAGCTGAAGGAGCGGTGATATGGCGAATACACCTTCATTTGTCCGCACCCAGATGCTGGAACCAAAGGATCCGCCTCTCGGTGAAAAGGGCGCGGTGAAGTGGATCCGGGAGAACCTGTTCTCGGGCTGGTTGAACACGATCCTGACGCTGGTTTCGCTTTACGTGATCTACTGGGTCCTGGCGCATATCCTGCCCTGGTCCCTTGGCGGGATCTGGAACGCGGAGTCCCTGTCCGAATGTCGGGAGATTCGGGATGCGTCCGGCATAGGCCACGATGTCGCCTGTTGGGCGGTCATCTCCGATCGCTGGCATCAGCTGCTGTTCGGCTTCTATCCGTCTGAACTCTACTGGCGTCCGATACTGGCTCTGATCCTATTCGGTCTCGCCATTGCTCCGGTTCTGTTCGACACGGCACCGCGCAAGCTGCTGATCGTAACGGCCATCATGCCTTTCGCGGCCTATTGGTTGCTGTGGGGCGGCACGATCTGGGGTCCGCTTGTGACGGCCCTCGGGTTCGTCATCGGTTGGGCCATCATCAAGTACGGGTCCGCAACACTCGGTGCTTTGGGGGCGACGATCGCGGCCATCGTGGTGCCATTGCTCTACTGGCTGTTTGTAGCCGGAGCAATCAGCGGGGCGCTTAGCTCTGCGTTGCCGATCGGGATCGAGTCGGTTGCCTCTGACCGGTTTGGCGGCTTCATGCTGGCCATCGTGATCGGTGTCGCAGGCATCGTGATGTCGCTGCCGCTTGGCATTCTACTGGCACTCGGCCGTCAGTCGGACCTGTTCATCATCAACAAGTGCTCGGTCTTCTTCATCGAGGTCATCCGGGGCGTTCCGCTGATTGTGTGGCTGTTCACGGCGTCGCTGCTGCTGAACTACTTCCTGCCGCCGGGAACGAACTTCGACCTGATGTTGAGGGTGATCATCATGGTGACGCTCTTCTCCTCGGCCTATATCGCCGAGGTGGTCCGTGGGGGCCTTGCTGCCCTGCCACGCGGCCAGTACGAGGGCGCGGACAGCCTTGGGCTCGACTACTGGCAGTCCATGCAGCTGATCATCCTGCCGCAGGCGCTGAAGATCTCCATTCCCGGGATCGTGTCCACCTTCATCGGGCTGTTCAAGGATACCACGCTGGTGGTGTTCATCGGCCTGCTGGACCCGATCGGCCTGTCCAACGCCATCCGTGCGGACTCGGCCTGGAACGGTATCTACTGGGAACTGTTCATCTTCATCGGCCTGTGCTTCTTCATCTTCTGTTTTTCCATGTCCCGCTACTCCATGTGGCTGGAGCGCAAGCTCCATACCGGGCATCGCTAAGGAGACGTCCAAATGACTGACGCTCAAACTTCCAACATCCAGGACCGTGAAATCGACCGGTCCCATATGAAAGTCTCCGACGAGGTCGCCATCGACATCTCGGGCATGAACAAGTGGTACGGCACTTTCCACGTGCTGCGCGACATCGACCTGACGGTGTATCGTGGCGAACGGATCGTGATCTGCGGCCCCTCTGGGTCCGGCAAATCCACCCTGATCCGCTGCATCAACGCGCTGGAGGAACATCAGCAGGGCAAGATCGTGGTGGATGGAACGGAACTGTCGAATGACCTGAAGAACATCGACAAGATCCGGTCCGAGGTTGGCATGTGCTTCCAGCACTTCAACCTGTTCCCGCACCTGACAATCCTGGAAAACTGCACGCTGGCCCCGATCTGGGTGCGCAAGACGCCCAAGAAAGAGGCCGAGGAAACGGCGATGCATTTCCTGAGAAAGGTGAAGATCCCTGAACAGGCCGACAAGTATCCCGGCCAGTTGTCCGGCGGTCAGCAGCAGCGTGTGGCGATTGCCCGTTCACTTTGCATGCGGCCGCGCATCATGCTGTTCGACGAACCCACCTCGGCGCTTGACCCCGAGATGATCAAGGAAGTGCTCGACACCATGATCGAGCTGGCCGAGGAAGGCATGACCATGCTCTGCGTGACCCACGAGATGGGCTTCGCGCGGCAGGTCGCCAACCGCGTGATCTTCATGGATGCGGGACAGATCGTGGAACAGAACGAACCGGAAGAGTTCTTCACCAATCCGCAGTCGGACCGGACCAAACTGTTCCTCAGCCAGATCCTCGGCCACTGAGCCGACCGACAGCAATCAAATAGGCCCCCGTGGATAGCGGGGGCCTTTATCGTTCAGGGCAGGTCATGGGGCGTGACGAAATCCAGCACCCGGCCCATGCCCCACTGAACGTCCCGCCAATCGGACTCGTCGCAATCCACCACCAACGTGGCGCAGGTCGGGAAGTCGGCGAAGCGAGGATGATCGGGTTTGCTGAACAGCAGCCGCTCGGCGAATTCGGCCATGCCGGGGTTATGGCCAATGATCATGTGGGTCATCGCATAGGACCCGCGCGTGTAGCTCAGGAGTGTTTCGGGCGATGCGTGATAAAGCTTTTCGGCTGTATTCACCTTGCGTTTGCCAGCAAGGGCCGGGGCTATGCCCTCCCACGTTTCCTGGGCGCGACGGGCAGAGGAGACGGTGACCTTGTCGGGCACATAGCCGTTGTCCCGCAACCAGGCCCCGATGCGCGGCGCATCACGCTGCCCACGCGCGTTCAGGGGGCGGTCGTGGTCGTCCAGCAGGGGATTGTCCCAGTCCGATTTCGCATGGCGGGTGAGGATGAGGGTCAGGGTCACTTGTGGAAATACCTCATGTGATGGGCCGTTTGCGCCGGATCACGGCCAAAACCTTGGCTGATGGGACAAGCGCGGCGGACGAGACAACCGCCGGTCAGGCACTCGGCGCCCTCTGGACGGTCCAGATGGGCGTGGCAGGCGGGGACGTCGTAGGGCCGTGGCCCGAGCGCGCCGACCGGGCAGGCGGTCAGACAGGGTTGTGGGCAGGTCGTACAGGGGCTGTCGGCAGGTGGCGGGGGCAAGTCCAGACTGTCGGGCAGAAGGATGGCACCCCGGATCGAGATCATCATGCCTGCCGTTTCATGCACCAGCATACCCACGGGCGAGGGCCATGCCCGATCCGTGCGTTCCGCCCACCGGATGAAGGGGGCATATGGCGGGCCGCCGAAGGGGAAATGCGGGGTGCCGCCGATCCGGGTGGCCAGCATGGTGATGATGCGGGTCGACCATCGGTCTAGCCCGTCGGGCGCACCATCCAAGAACTCCGGCTCTGCCGTGACATGTGGCCAGAACCCCGGCTCCAGCGGGGATAGCAACACCATGGTACCGGGGGCGCAGCCATCGTCCCCGGTCGCGTGGAACGCGCCGAAGATGTCGAGGGAATGCGGGGCGGCGAGCGCCTGAATCGTGGCGAGGTCCATGACCGGAACTCTGCTGATCCGCGCGAGACTTGGCAAGTGTCAGGCGCGGATCATGCTGCCTGCGCCGTGCGCGGTGAAAAGCTCCAGCAGAACCGCGTTATTCACGCGCCCGTCCACGATGGTACAGGCCCGCACGCCATTGCGCACGGCGTTCACGGCCGTTTCGGTCTTGGGGATCATGCCGCCCGCGATGACGCCATCGGCGGTCATCTGTTCCACCTCGGTGGCAGACAGCTGCGTCAGAACTTCGCCCGCTGCGTTCTTGACCCCGGCCACATCGGTTAACAGCAACAGCCGGTCAGCCTTGAGCGCCGCCGCAATCGCGCCTGCCGCAGTGTCGCCATTGATGTTGTAGGTCTCGCCCGCGCGACCCGCGCCGAGGGGGGCCACGACCGGGATCATGTCGTCCTCAAAGAGGTTCAGCAGCACCGCCGGGTCAACCTCCGCCGGTTCACCGACAAAGCCCAGTTCGGGATCGGCAGGATCGCAGATCATCAGGTTTGCATCCTTGCCGGAAAGGCCCACTGCCTTGCCGCCTTGGGCATTGATCGCCTGAACGATGCGCTTGTTGACCATGCCCGACAGCACCATCTCGACCACGTCCACGGTGGCGGCATCGGTCACCCGTTTGCCTTTGACGAACTCGGATTTCACCCCGAGCTTGGCCAACATTTCGTTGATCATCGGGCCGCCGCCATGGACGATCACCGGGTTCATGCCGACCTGGCGCAGCAGCACCATGTCACGGGCGAAATTGGCCATGGCCTCTTCATCGCCCATGGCGTGGCCGCCGAATTTGATGACCACCACCGCATCGTTATAGCGCTGCATATAGGGCAGGGCCTCGGACAAGGTGCGGGCGGTGGCGGCGTAGTCGCGGGTGGTCATGGTCACTTGTTTCTTCATCGGTCTGGCCCTCTGGTCATCCATTGTTAGGGCTTGGGCGTGTGACGCTCAATAGCTCAGATGATTCCGGCGATGATCGCGCGCAGGGTGGAGATGCCGACGCCCTTCTCGGACGAGGTCGCCACGATCTCGGGGTAGGCCGCCGGGTGTTTGGCCAATGCGCCGCGCACCTGTTCGAGAAGGCCGGGCATATCCGTCTGCTTGATCTTGTCGGCCTTGGTCAGCACCACCTGAAACGGCACGGCCGAGCGGTCGAGCAGGTCCATGATTTCCTCATCCACCGCCTTCACCCCATGGCGGCTGTCGATCAGCACGAAGGCGCGGCGCAGGTTGGCCCGGCCCGAGAGATAGGCCTTGAGAAGCCGCTGCCATTTCTGGACCACCTTTACAGGCGCGTTGGCGAAGCCATAACCCGGCAGGTCCACAAGGTAGTGACTGTCTGCGATAGTGAAAAAGTTGATCTCCTGCGTGCGGCCCGGCGTGTTCGACGCGCGCGCGAGCGCCTTGCGGCCTGTCACGGCGTTGATCAGCGTCGACTTGCCCACATTGGACCTGCCTGCAAAACAGACCTCGATCTTGTCGCCCGGCGGCATTCCGTCCATGGCGACGACGCCCTTCAGGAAATCGGACCCGGCAGCGAACAGCAAACGGCCCTTTTCGGCCTCATCTGCCTCGGGCTTCGGGGCGAGGGGGAAGCGGATTTCCATGGTCAGATCACCTCTGCAACGTCGCCAATGGTGATGTCGCCAGAGGTCACGACCTCGCCATAGACGCAAAATTCGCGGTCGTCGTTCAGCACACTCAGCGTATCGGCGTCGCGTTTGCCGGTGTCGGGGTTCGTCGTGGTGGCCATGCAGCGCACCACCGGTTCACGGATGGCAATCTCGGCGCTGCCGATGCGGATGGTCTTGCCGATCAGGTCGAACTCCTCCCAAGGGGCCCATCCCTCGACCCAGATATTGGCACGCCAGCGGCGGGTCGACAGGCTCTGACCCAGTTTCTGCTCGACCACGCGATGCGAGGCCATGTTGCCGATGCTGACAGAGGGGAAGTCCGTATCGGTCATGCCGCGCCCGGGCACCCGTACGACCCGCTGCGACTGTGCGCGCTTGGGGTCCATCAGAGGTTTGGTCCAGGCGATCAGCGCCTGCGGGTCGTCATCGGGCCGGAATGTAAGATCGGGCAGGTCTGGATGGCTGAGGGTGACCGTCTCCGTTGCCTCATCCAACTGCGCCTCGATCGCCATCAACCCCGGAAGCTTCGCCCCGATCGAGAAATTCTGACAGGGCGCCCATGCACTGCCATCGGTTTTGGCGGCGTCATGGGCGACGGCCCACACCCTGTCCCACGGAAAACACATACCCGCCGTGAGGCGGGCATGGGTCAGGGCTTCTCGCCCATGGCTCTTGATCGGGTGACGCCAGAGCGCCTCAACCTTGGCTGTCATTACTCGGACTTTGCCTTGCGCTGAAAGCTCTTGCGGATATTGCCGAACACGTCCGGCTTATGCCCGTGGCTGCGCATGATGATATATTGCTGCGTGAAGGTGATCGTGTTGTTGGTGATCCAGTAGACGATCAGCCCGCTTGCAAAGCTGCCAAGCATGAACATGAAGACCCAGGGCATCCAGGCAAAGATCATCTGTTGCGTCGGGTCCGTAGGCGCCGGGTTCAGCTTTTGTTGCAGCCACATCGAGATACCCAGAAGGATGGGCAGGATGCCAATGAAGATCAGCGCAAGGATGCTGCCCGGTTCCGGTCCAGCCCAGGGAAACAGGCCAAAGAGGTTGTAGATCGTCGAGCTATCGGGCGCGGACAGGTCGTTCAGCCAGCCGAAGAACGGCGCGTGACGCAGTTCCAGCGTGACGAAGATCACCTTGTAAAGCGAGAAGAAGATCGGGATCTGCAGAAGGATCGGCAAACAGCCCGAGGCGGGGTTCACCTTGTTCTTCTTGTAAAGCTCCATCATTCCTTTCTGCATCGCCTCACGGTCGTCGCCGGCGCGTTCCTTCAGCTTCTCCATCTCTGGCTGAAGTTCCTTCATCTTCGCCATCGAGACATAGGATCGGTACGCCAGCGGGAAGAGGATCGCCTTGATCAGGATGGTCAGCGCGATGATGGCCAGACCCATGTTGCCGATCAGGGCGTTGAGGTAATGCAGCAGCCAGAAGATCGGCTTGGTCAGGAAGTAGAACCAGCCCCAGTCGATGGAGTCCAGGAACCCGTCGATTCCTTCTTCGTTTTCATAGCGGCGGATGGTTTCCCATTCCTTGGCGCCCGCAAAAAGGCGCGTGGTGGATTCCGCGGTTTCGCCCGGGGCGACCGTCACGGCGGGCAAGCGTGCCTCGGTCTGGTAGATCTCCGATCCAGGGACATAGCGCGACACGGCGGTGAAGGGCTGGCCGGAGCCGGGGACCAGCGTGGTCATCCAGTATTTGTCGGTAAATCCGATCCAGCCGGACTCGGTCACCTCCGTAACCTCGGCCTGCGCCCCTTCGCGCTGCACGAAATCCATGTCGGTCATCCCGTCATAGTCGAGTTCGTTCAGGGTACCGTCAGAGTTCTGGACGACGCCCTCATGCAGAATGAAGAAGTTTTGCAGGTCCTCGGGCAGGCCATGGCGGGCGACGATGCCATAGGGGGCGAGGCGTACATCCGTATCGCCGGTGTTTTCCACCGTCTGGGTGACGGTGAACAGGTAATCCTCATCAATCGAGATGGTGCGGCGGAAGATCAGACCGTTGCCATTGTCCCACCGGAGCGTCACGGGGGTTTCGACGGTGAGCGATTGGCCCTCTTCCAGTTCCCAAGGCGTGTTCGATCCGGGCACCTGATCGTAATCGAGCGATCCGCCCGGGGTCCAGCCATAGAGCGCGTAATAGGCCCCGGCCTCACCCACGGGCGAGAGCAGGCGGACATTGTCCGATGTCTCGTCCAGTGTCTCGCGGTAGTTACGCAAGAGCAGGTCGTCGAGGCGGCCGCCCGTCAGTGCGATGGAGCCATAAAGCGACGGGGTGTCGATCTCGATGCGCGGAGTTTCGACCAGTTCTTCGGGCGCTGCGTCGGTTCCGGCGGCATCTGCGGTTCCCGCGGCGGGGGGAACCAGAGCGACCTCGTTGCCGTTTTCATCGACAACGGTCACGGCAGCCGGATCGTTGGCGGCGGGGTCACCGGCCGGTTCTTCGGGCGGGAACATGATCGACCACAGCAGAATGACACCCATGCTGAGCGCCATTGCAAGAATGAGGTTCTTGTTCTGGTTCTGATCTTGCATGCCCGCGTATCCAGCCTTGGTTGAAGTCACGCAGGTTCAACAGACTGAGGCTGGAAAGGTCAAGCGGTTTTCCCGGTTCTTAGGGCCGTCCGCGCGGTTTGGCCCCGCATTGATGCAGTGATTTACCCTGCGCGGCGGCCGATCCGGGGGGTCTTGGCCAGCCCGGCGGTATAGGTTTGGACCCAGGCGATGATGTCCTCGAAGGGCATCGGACGGGCGATGATATAGCCTTGCAGGTGATCGCAGCCCAATTGCGCCACGACGCTGCGTTCTCCGGGAGTTTCGACGCCTTCGGCGACGGTGGCCACGTTCAGCCGCTCTGCCAGCGCGAGGATGCCCGCAACGACTGCGCGCTGCGTGGAGTCCTGATCAAGCTTGGTGACGAAACTGCGGTCGATCTTGATGCGGTTCACGTGAAAGCGGCGAATATTGGCGATGGAGCTTTGCCCGGTGCCGAAATCGTCGAGATCGAGGTTGAAGCCATGCGCACCCATCTGCTCGATATTGCGCAGGATCACGTCATCTTCGGATTGCGCGGCGACGGTTTCGAGGATTTCGACAGTCAGCCGTGCAGGGCGCAGGTCGAAGCGATCGACCTCCCATTTCAGGCGGTCGGCGAGGGTCGGATCGCGCAACTCTTCGGCCGAGAAGTTGACTGCGACAGACGGAACGGAACAGCCTGCCATATCCCATTCCTGAATGGCGCGCAGAGACTGAGCCAGGATGCATTCACCCAATCGCCCCATGCATCCGGCATCTGCCACCGCAGGCAGGAAATCTGCCGGAGTCAGAACGCCTGCCTCGGGATGGTGCCAGCGGGCCAGCGCCTCGAACCCGGTGACTGCGCCGGTATCGGCGCTGACCTGCGGCTGGAACCAGGGACGGATGTCGCCAGAGGCAATGGCATCTTCAACCTCCTCCGCCAGACCGTGGCGCAGCTGAGCGCTGGACTTGATCCGGTCAGAATAGCCGCGCACGCCGCCGGGCCCGTGCCGACGCGCCTCGATCAGGGCGGTCAGGGCCGCGTCCAGCAGGCATGTGGAGCCACCGAAATCAGTCTGGGCCGGGGTGGCAAAGCCAACCGACACAGTGGGATGCGCGGATGCCCCGGCAATGGCAATAGGCTCTGACAGCGCCTTTTGCAGTCGGTCCACAAGCGACATCACGATATCGAGTTTTACGGACGCGACCAGATGCAGGCTGATCGCAAATCGACCTTCACCGATGCAGGCAACGATGTCGCCCCGGCGCACGGTGGTCAGAACCCGGTCGGCGGTGCGGCGCAGGATACGGTCGCTGGCTTCTCCTCCCCAACGGGCGGCGAGGTCGGGGAAATCGTCGATTTCGACCACGAGGCAGGCGGTTGAATGGCCCTTTTGCCCTGCCTCAGCCAAAGTTGTTTCCAGTACTGCCAGAAAGCTTTCGCGCATCGGCAGTCCGGTCTTGCCATCCAGCGGCGCCCCGTCGCCTGCCCCTTTTCCCTGCGGGCGCATGGCCTGTAATGCCAGCAGGCCGGGCAGCAGAAAGGAGGTGGCGAAGATCACCTCCGGCGCACCCATCCAGAAGGCCAGCAGCGCCAGCGCCGGAAAGACGGCCAGTACCTCAACCCTGGACAGGCCCCTGCGAATGTTCTGGGCGAGGGAATCCAACCGGGGAAACACGGGGACATGCATGGCAGCCTCTCATCCTGGCAATTCTGGCGTCGGTCCCGTTCACCGCTACGCCAAACTGCCTGACAGGCTGTTAACGTCTTCGCCTCAGTCCTTCGGATTTGTCTCGACTTGTTCCGATCGCATCAGCCCCGCGAAGTCAAAAAGCGCCGGGTCGAGCAGATGCGAGGGCCGCGCATTCATCAGAGCCGAGAACATCTTGCCCCGCCGCCCGGGGCTGCGGCTTTCCCATTCATCCAGCAGTTTCTTGATCTGTTGGCGCTGCAAGCCGTCCTGTGATCCACAAAGATCGCAGGGGATGATGGGGTAGTTCATCGCTGTCGCGAACTTCTCGCAATCGGCCTCGGCCACATGCGCGAGCGGGCGATAGACGAAGAGGTCGCCCTCGTCATTCAAGAGCTTCGGCGGCATCGTCGCCAGCTTGCCACCATGAAAGAGATTGAGGAAAAATGTTTCGAGAATATCGTCGCGGTGATGGCCCAGAACCACGGCGGAGCAGCCTTCCTCGCGGGCGATTCGGTAAAGATTGCCGCGCCGCAACCGCGAACAGAGCGCGCAATAGGTGCGTCCGGCGGGCACCTTGTCCATGACGATGGAATAGGTGTCCTGATATTCGATCCGGTGCTCGACCCCCATCTTCGACAGAAACTCCGGCAGGACTGTTGCGGGAAATCCCGGTTGCCCCTGGTCGAGGTTGCAGGCCAGCAGGTCCACCGGCAGCAGCCCGCGCCATTTCAGCTCGGTCAGCGCAGCCAGCAGCGTGTAGCTGTCCTTGCCGCCGGACAGACAGACGAGCCACCGCGCGCCGCGTTCGATCATGCCGTAGCGATCTATGGCTTCGCGGGTCTCGCGAATGATCCGCTTGCGCAGCTTCTTGAACTCGGTCGTGTTCGGCGCGCCGCTGAACAGCGGGTGGATATCGTCGGATTCGTCTAGCATCGGGGGCCTCCGGTTGCGGGTCCGCATCTACGCGGAATGCCCCGGACAGGCAATGATTTTGGCATCTGGGCGATTCGGGCGCAAGATGACCGGATTGACCAGTTTTTCATTCGAGGACCGACGATGATTTACGCAATGACAACCCGCAGTTTTGTTGACGGGGCTTTCACAAAGAATCCCGGTGTGACGCGCTATGTGAGGGTCGAGAAGACCACGGCCGGATATGCGGTGCAGATCCTGCCGGTGGACACATGGCTGGCCGAGGTGCTGGCGGCGGCGGGCGCAAACGGGGTGCTGCTGCATGTCCACGGGTTCAACCTGGAACAACATGAAACCTTTGCACGGCACCAGTTGATCGCCGACGGGCTGGCGCAGCATGGTTTTGGTGGCGTGGTGGTCAGCTTTGACTGGCCCACCAACGGCGCTCTGTTCGATTATCGAAAGGACCGGGCCGATGCCCACACAGTTGCGCCGCAACTGGTGCTGGATGGAATCGCTTTGCTGCGCAAGGCGGCGCCAGGGATCAAGCTTGATATCATGGCTCATTCCATGGGCTCTCTGGTCACGCGCCATGCTTTTCATCGGGTTGTGGAACTGGGCAAGGCCGGGGCGGTCGATATCTCGGTCGGGCAGGTTTTGCTGGTTGCCGCCGACATTGCGGCGAAGTCGATGAAGACCGGAGCCAAGAAATCTGCCGCGCTTTACGCGCATGCGGGCAGGATCACCAACTACTACAGCCGCGCGGATGAGGTTTTGAGCCTGTCCCAGTGGTACAGGCTGTTTCAGGCGCAGAGGCTGGGTTTCGAGGGGATGCCGGACAGCGTGCCGCCGGGCCATGCGGATGTGTATGTGCAGCACTATTACAACACGCATAAGCATGAATGGCCGAACACGTCCTCGATCTCTCATAACTGGCACTTCCTGGATGCGCAGTTCTATCGTGACGCCGCCCTCGTGCTGGCCGCGCATCCCGCCGCGACCATGCCGACGCGCGCCCCGACGAATGAAGGCAATCAGGCGCTGATCGGCTGAGGGTTGGGGCCCGGACGGACCGGACCCCTGATGGTTCACCATCTGAGCTGTGTTGCGGATGGGGGAGGGTGGTAGGGCGCCATCCCTATGTCACGCCGCATGTGATTGTTGAGCGAGATGAGCCCGTTCGCGGGCCGCGCCTTGCGCTTCATCGCCTGCCTGGCGGCGGCCTTCAGCACGCGCCACGCACCCGCATCGGCGATCATTTCGGCCAGCAAGGCCTGGATTTCAGCCGCCGAAAGACGGTTTTCGAGTCTGGTCATGATATGTCCCCCTGATGAAACAGGGGCCTCTGGATTGGGTTGGAGATGGACCACGGGCAGGCAGATGCCCCCATGGCAGATCGGTCAGGTCATGTTGGAAAGCTGGCCCCTAGGGACCGAAGGGTGCGGCCGTGCGGCCTATGCCCCTGCCATGCAGGTGCCGGACCGGGAATCGAGTTCGCCCAGGCGTCGTGTGAACAGCAAAATCATATGACGCCCTCCCTTAGCTTGGACGGTGGAACTCGATAGGGGGCGGATAGCATGTGGTGCGCGCATCGCGCTATGACGGAAAACCGGACAATCGACGGTTGTTACCGATCGGCCACGTCCTGCCCGTCCTCGTGACTGTGATCATGCCCGCAGCCTGGAACCGGGTCATAGCCATCTGCACCCCAGGGATGGCAGCGGCCAATCCGCTTCGCGGCAAGCCATGAGCCCTTGATCGCCCCATGCTTTTGCAGGGCCTCCAGCGCGTAAGCGGAACAGGTGGGCTGGTAGCGGCAGTTGAACCCCACCCATGGGCTGAAGATCAGCCTGTAGGCCCGGACGGGAAGGGCAATGAGATGGGCCAGCGGGGTCACTTGTGCACTTTCTTCAGTGCCCGTTGGAGGTCTTTCAGCATATCTTCCATCGGGCGCGCGGCAGTATCATTGGCTTTGCCAATCAAAACGTAGTCCCAGCCGGGACGCCCTTCAAGCGGCAGGATGGCGCGGGCAATTTCCCTCAAGCGGCGCTTGGCGCGGTTGCGTGCGACGGCGTTGCCGACCTTCTTGGAACAGGTGAAACCCACACGCACCAGATCGGGCGCTACGTCTTCATCCTCTCGCCGCCGCCTTGCCTGCAACAAGAAGGCGGGCGCCGGGGCGCGGGCCGCGCGAGCAGCACGCAGGAAATCTGGACGTTTGGTCAGGGTCTCGACAATCGGCAAGTGCGGTCCCTCAAACACGAAAAGCCCCCGGGGCCGTGGGGCCGAAGGGGGCTCATCAACCGGGCACCAAGGCCCGGCCCTGCATCACGCGATTATGCGCTGAGCGACTTCCGGCCGCGGGCGCGGCGGGCGTTCAGGATCTTGCGGCCGGCTTTGGTGGCCATGCGGGCGCGGAAGCCGTGGCGACGCTTGCGGACCAGGTTCGACGGCTGGTAGGTGCGTTTCATCTGTCTCGTTTCCTTGTCATCAAGGCCGGATGCGGGCGAGGCCCACGCATCGACAGCCGGAGAATCCGTATGAGGCCCGGGCAATAGGCCCTCATGACCGCCATGTCAACAAGCCCGAAGCCCTGAATTCCCGGTTTGAAACATCTCGTGCGCAGATTCCTTCAGGCGGCCCCCGATCATGACATATTTCCACGGTTTCCGTCACGTGTGATCAACGCCGCGTGAGGGGGCTGTTGCTGCGCCGGGCTTGCACGCATGTTGTGGTCAACGCAAGCGATTGGACAGGACATGAGCCAAGTGACGACAGATCCCGGATCGAAGGCCAGCCGCCTTCTGCCCTTTGCGCTGATTCTGTTGGGCGCGGTCGCGGGCTGGTTTGTGCTTGGCGACTACCTGAGCTTTGACACCCTGCGCGACAACCGCGAAGCCCTGCTGGCCTTCCGTGACGCGCATTACGTGACGATGGTGGTTGCCTATATGGCGATCTACATTCTGATCGTTGCGTTCTCATTGCCGGGGGCGACCATCGCCACGCTGACCGGCGGGTTCCTGTTCGGCCTCTTCCCCGGAGTGATCTTCGTTCTCTTCTCAGCAACCATTGGCGCGACGATCATCTTCCTTGCGGCCCGGCTCGGCTTTGGCAGCAGCTTGTCAGCCAAGATGGATGCATCCTCTGGCCTTGTGCGGCGGATCAGCGAGGGCATTCATGAAAACGAGCTGTCGATGCTGTTCCTGATCCGGCTGGTCCCCGTGGTGCCCTTCTTCGTGGCAAACCTGCTGCCCGCTCTGGTCGGTGTCAGCCTGCATCGCTACGTCTTCACCACCTTCTTCGGGATCATGCCGGGCACGGCGGTCTACACATGGGTGGGGGCAGGTCTAGGCGAGGTCTTCGCCCGCGGTGAAACCCCGAACCTGTCGATCATTTTTGAGCCCGCCATTCTGGGCCCCATTCTGGGCCTCTGTGCGCTGGCAGCGCTTCCTATCCTCATCAAGGCTCTGCGCGGCCAGAAAGGGCTCTGACCCATGAACCGGATCAAGACCGATATCTGTGTGATCGGGGCGGGCAGCGGTGGGCTGTCGGTGGCAGCTGGTGCCGTTCAGATGGGGGCCGATGTTGTGCTGCTGGAAGGGCACAAGATGGGGGGCGACTGCCTGAACTATGGCTGCGTGCCGTCCAAGGCGCTGCTGGCGGCGGGGCAAAAGGCGCATGCCATGGGGCAGGGGGCCTTTGGCGTAACGGGGGGGGCGGTCGCGGCTGACTACGCCGCTGCCAAGGACCATGTTGCGGCCACAATCGCCGCCATTGAACCCCATGACAGCCAGGAGAGGTTCGAAGGTCTAGGCGTCAGGGTCATTCGGGAGTTCGGGCGCTTCACCGGCCATGACACCGTGCAGGCAGGCGACACCGAGATCACCGCGCGGCGCTTTGTTATCGCCACCGGCTCTCGCCCTTTCGTGCCACCGATTCCGGGGCTGGAAGATACGCCTTTCCTGACTAACGAGACCATTTTTGACCTGCGAGAGAAGCCTGAGCACCTGATTGTCATCGGCGGCGGCCCCATCGGGCTGGAAATGGCGCAGGCACATCGGCGGTTAGGGTGCGCGGTGACGGTCCTCGAGGGCGCCAAGGCATTGGGCAAGGATGACCCGGAAATCGCAGCCATCGCGCTGGAGAACCTGCGTGCGGAAGGTATTCGGATCATCGAGGGCGCGATGGTGTCCAGCCTGTCTGGTGGTGACGGTGTCATAGCGGTCACCATCGAAGACGGGACCGTTCTCAACGGCAGTCACTTGCTGGTGGCCGTTGGTCGGACGGTGAATATCGACACGCTCGACCTGCACAAAGCCGGGGTGGAACGCACCCGCAGCGGCGTCAAGGTCGATGCCTCGCTCCGCTCGCCCACCAACCGCAAGGTCTACGCCATCGGCGACGCCGCGGGCGGCCTGCAATTCACCCATGTCGCGGGCTATCATGCGGGGGTGATCATTCGGCAGATGTTGATGGGCCTGCCGTCAAAGGTGCGTACGGATCACATCCCCTGGGTCACCTATACGGATCCTGAAATCGCTCAGGTCGGGCTGACCGAGGCCGAGGCCCGCGAGGTTCATGGCGACAAGCTGACCGTGGTGCGCTTCCCCTATTCCGGCAATGACCGCGCGATTGCCACTGGCCAGACCACCGGGCTTATCAAGGTCATGGTGGTCAAGGGGCGGCCCGTCGGCGCCTCTATCGTCGGCGCGCAGGCGGGCGAGTTGATCCAGACCTGGGCGCTTGCCATTGCCAACAAGCTGAAAATGGGCGCTATTGCCGCGATGGTTGCCCCCTATCCGACATTGGGGGAGATTAACAAACGGGCCGCGGGCGCCTATTTTAGCCCCAAACTGTTCGATAGCCCGTGGGTCAAGCGGATCGTGCGCCTTGTGCAGCGGTTCTGAGCCCGGCGACGAGGGAAGGTAGACAAACCGCGTGCTCAATTCGCTCTCAGGCCGATTGCTGATCCTGACCGTCATCTTCGTGATGCTGGCAGAGATCATGATTTTCGTGCCCTCCATCGCGCGGTTCCGCGAGGATTACCTGCTGGCGCGGATCGAGCGGGCTCAGATCGCCTCGCTGGCGCTGCTGGCCGATGATGCGATGATGATCGACGAGGCGCTTGAGCAGGAGCTGCTGGATAATGCAGGCGTTCTGAACGTTGTTCTGCGCCGGGATGCGGTCAGTCAGCTGATCCTGTCCGTCGATCGCATCCCCCCGATCTCCGGGCAATATGACCTGCGCGACGTGTCTGCCTGGACCTTGATCCGGGATGCCATGCTGCGGCTGGCCGAGCCCGAGAACCAGGTGATCCGTGTCTATGGCAACCCGGTGCAGGATGCGGGCATGTTGATTGACGTGACGCTCTACACCCAGCCAATGCGCGACGCGATGATTGATTACGGTCTGCGCATCCTGCTGCTGTCGGCGGTCATCTCGGTCATCACGGCGGCCTTGCTGTTCTTTGCCGCCCGCCGTGCCATCGTGATGCCCATTCAGCGGGTGATCGATTCCATGCGCGCCTATTCGGAACGGCCGGAAGACGCGACCCGCATCATCCAGCCGTCAGCCGGGGTGACCGAACTGCATACCGCCGAGGAAACGCTTCAAACGCTGCAAACCCAATTGACCGCATCCCTGAAGCAACGCGAACGTCTTGCGCAACTGGGCGAGGCGGTGGCGAAGATCAGCCACGATCTACGCAATATCCTGACGGTGGCCACGCTGATGGCGGACCGGCTGGAGGGGTCTGACGACCCGACCGTTCAGCGCACTGCGCCGAAGCTGCTATCGTCACTGGCCCGTGCGGTGAACCTGTGCGAAGGCACCCTGGCCTTCGGCCGCGCCGAAGAGCCGCCACCGGCCTTGTCCCGCTTCGAGCTTGGCCCGCTGCTGGAAGATGTTGTCGAGCAGGAACAACTGGCCGTTTCCGGTGATGGGGTTCAGATTGAAGCCACATGCGCACATGGGATGATCGTGCGTGCCGATTCCGAGCAGCTGTATCGCGTGCTTGGCAATCTCTTGCGCAACGCGCGACAGGCCATTGCGGCCAGTGGCAAGCCGGGCCGTATCTCGCTGGAGGGGTGCGAGGACGCGGAAGGCTGGGTGATCCGGATCACAGATACCGGACCGGGCCTGCCAAAGCGGGCGCTCGACCATCTGTTTCAACCGTTCCAGGGGGGCGCGCGCAAGGGCGGCAGCGGGTTGGGGCTGGCCATCGCGGCCGAGCTGATCCGGGGCCATGGTGGACGGCTGGATTTGAAGCAGACCGGTCCGCAAGGAACCGTATTCGAAATCCATCTGCCTGCCGGTCAAAAAGTCTGATTTCACCCTTGCGCCGGTCCGAGGACAGGTCTAAACACCGCCCTCACGCGCTGGTAGCTCAGTTGGATAGAGTACTTGACTACGAATCAAGGGGTCGGGGGTTCGAATCCTCCCCAGCGCGCCATTGAAAAGGCTCAGCGACTGACCGCTGAGCCTTTTCTTGTCTCTGGCGCCCTGTAACAGGCCCTGCCTTTGGCGAGGTTCAGAACGCCTTGCGGGCGCGCAGCGCGGCCGAGATGGTTCCGTCGTCGAGATAGTCCAGTTCTCCGCCCACGGGCACGCCCTGTGCCAGAGAAGAGACGGTAACACCGCTGCCCTCCAGTTCTCCGGCGATATAGTGGGCCGTGGTCTGACCATCCACTGTTGCGTTGAGCGCGAGGATGATCTCGCTGATGCCATCTGACCGGATCCGGTCGAGCAGTTTGGGGATGCGCAACTCTTCGGGGCCCACGTCATCCAGCGCCGACAGGGTGCCGCCAAGCACATGATAGCGGCCCTTGAACGCATGGCCGCGCTCCATGGCCCAAAGATCCGCCACATCCTCGACCACGCAAATCTGCCCATTTGCACGCTCGCTGTCGGAGCAGATCGAGCAGGTGTCAGAGGTGCCGATATTGCCACAGGTCAGGCATTCGCGGGCGGTGGCGGCGACCTGTGTCATCGCATCGGCCAGCGGCTGCATCAGAAGGGCGCGTTTCTTGATCAGGTGCAGCACGGCGCGGCGGGCCGACCGGGGGCCGAGCCCCGGCAGCTTGGCCATGATGTCGATCAGGGCCTCTATGTCTTCGGTACCGCCAGCCATGCGCGGGGTGCCACCCTCAGAAGGGCAGCTTCATGCCTTCGGGCAGGTTCAGCCCCTCGGTCAGACGCGCCATTTCCTGCTGGCTGCGTTCGGCGGCTTTGGCCTGCGCGTCCTTGATCGCGGCGAGGATCAGATCCTCCACCACTTCCTTTTCGTTGGGATCGAAGATCGAGGGGTCGATGTTCAGCGCGGTCAGTTCGCCCTTGGCGGTCGCGGTGGCGCGCACCAGACCCGCGCCGGATTCCCCTTCGACGGTCATGGTGGCCAGCTGCTCCTGCATCTCGGCCATCTTGCCCTGCATTTCCTGCGCCTGTTTCATGATCTTGGCCATGTCGCCAAGCTGGCCCAGTCCTTTGAGCATGTCGTCGCCTCCTGTTTGGCTTCCGTTGCCCTGCGACATAAGCCGCGCGGTTCGCTCAGGCAAGTTTGGATTGACTTGACAGAAACAGTCGGAATTGCAACACCCCTTGCAGGCACCGTGTCAGGCACCCAGTCGGATGAACCCACAGACACGGAGATATTCAATGTGCCCACGTAAACCAGTCCTTTTGACTGCCCTGATGATGCTGGCCCAGTCGCTGCCCGCTCATGCCGATCCACTGCCGCCCGAAACGCTTGTCGAACGTCTGACGCAAGGGGGATACGTGCTCTACATTCGCCATGCGCAGACAGAGAGCGATTATGCCGATCAGGTCACTGCCGACCCTGAAAACTGCGCCACGCAGAGGGTGCTAAGCCGCACCGGATGGGCGCAGGCCCGGGCCATCGGCTCAGCGATAGACTCGGCCGGTATTCCGGTGGCCGAGGTCTTGTCGAGCCAGTATTGCCGGGCATGGCAAACCGCGGATCTGGCCTTTGGATATCACGAGGAAACAGCAGCGCTGAACTTTGAACCGGCGGAGGACTATTCTGATGTACAGATCGCGGCGATGCGGGACCGGGTGGCACCGTTGGTATTGGCCGAGATGCAAGACAGCAGCAATCGGGTCATTGTCGGCCATGATGACCCGTTCGAAGCGCTGACCGGCATCTATCCCGAACCGCAGGGTGTGGCCTATGTGTTGCAGGTCCGTGACGGGGCAATTGAGGTGCTTGGCGCGATTGCGCCGGATGCGTGGCCCGGCATGTAGCCCCGGTCAGGAAACAGCCCCGCCCCGGATGTCTTGCCGGGGCGCGGTTTTCAGTCCTCCTCGAACGGGTCCCATTCGTCTTCAACCTCGGGCAGCGCTTGCAGTTCCGCCTCGGCATCCAGTTCCGCGCGGCTGCGGATTTCGGTGATCTTGGCTTGCGGGAAGGCCGCCAGAACCGCCTGCATCATCGGGTGCTGCCGCGCCGCGTCTTCCAGCTCCCGCACCTTGGCGTTTTCCACCTCTTCGATGGTCTCGCCGCCGCCCTCATTGGCCAAAGTCACCGTCCAGCGCACGCCGGTCCAGTTCTTCAGGCTCTGTGCCAGCCGGGGGGCGAGATCTCTTGGCGCGCGGTCCGTGGGCTGGAAGGTAATCCGACCGGGCGTGTAGGAGACGATGCGAACGCAGGTCTTCACCTCGATCAGCAGCTTGATGTCACGGTTCGATTCGATCAGCGCCACGACCGTTTCAAAGCTGTGGTAGTGCGCCAGCGCCGTTTCGGGGGCCTTTGCCAGTGCCGTTACTGCCCCCCCGGACGGGCCGCGTGGGGTGGAAGCACGAGAGGCCGGGCCGCCGCCTTGCGGGGCAGGGGCGTGACCACCACCACCGCCGCCAGCGGGGGGCGGGGTCATGTCCTTGAGCTTGCGAACCAGATCCTCTGGCGGGGGGAGGTCGGCCACATGGGTCAGGCGGATGATCGCCATCTCCGCCGCCATCATCGCGTTCGGGGCTAGCGCAACCTCCTCCAGCGCTTTCAGCAGCATCTGCCAGGCTCGCGCCAGCACCCGCATCGACAGCTTCTGCGCCAGCGCCTGCCCGCGCGTGCGTTCATCGGGGCCGATCGTGGGGTCGTTCGCCGCCTCGGGCGTAATGTTGATGACCGAGAGCCAATGGGTCAGCTCCGCCAGATCGCGCAGCACCGCCATCGGGTCTGCCCCATCGGCATATTGCGCGCCCAGTTCATCGAGTGCGCCCGCCGCATCGCCGGACATGATTTTTTCAAGCAGGTCCATGACCCGGCCCCGATCGGCCAGCCCCAGCATCGCGCGGACCTGATCGGCGGTGGTTTCGCCTGCGCCATGGGAAATCGCCTGATCCATCAGGCTCATCGCGTCGCGGACCGAGCCTTCGGCGGCACGGGTGATCAGTGCCAAAGCGTCCTCGTTGATCTCCGCCCCTTCCTTCTGCGCCACGCCTTGAAGATGGGCAATCATCACCTCGGGTTCGATCCGGCGCAGGTCGAAGCGCTGGCAGCGGGACAGGACCGTGACCGGCACCTTGCGGATTTCCGTGGTGGCAAAGATGAACTTCACATGGGCGGGCGGTTCTTCAAGCGTTTTCAGCAGCGCGTTGAAGGCGCTGTTCGACAGCATGTGAACTTCGTCGATGATATAGACCTTGTAGCGCGCCGAGGCGGCCCTGTAGTGCACGCTTTCGATGATCTCTCGAATATCGTTCACGCCCGTATGGCTGGCGGCGTCCATCTCGATCACGTCCACATGGCGGCCTTCGGCAATGGCCTTGCAATGGTCGCAGATGCCACAGGGTTCGGTTGTCGGCGTGCCGGTGCCGTCCGGGCCGGTACAGTTCAACCCCTTGGCCACGATCCGCGCCGTTGTCGTTTTCCCGGTGCCTCTGATGCCCGTCAGAATGAACGCCTGCGCGATCCGATCCGCCGCGAAGGCGTTCTTGAGCGTGCGCACCATGGCCTCTTGCCCGATCAGATCGGCAAAGCTGGCGGGCCGGTATTTGCGGGCCAGAACCTGATAGCCTGTGTCGTTGGTCTCGGACATGGTGCCTCGCGTCGGGATGGATCGCGGGCAGGTTAGAGCGTTTTGGCCGGGGGGTGAACAGGTGAGTTGAGTGTTGCGCGGGCGGAGAGGGAAGGACGCCTCCGGCGGGAGTATTTGGGCCAAGAAGAAGGGGGCAGGGCGCCGCGTTAAGGTTAACGGGTGGGCGGTCGTGATCTGGTAACCATGATGGGCTTGGCGGGGCGGATGCTATGAGCTAGGGTTGTTCTGCCGCAAGGGGCGGCATCCAGGTCCGCGGAAAGCCGTCATCGGCACCCCTGAACGATCGGAAGACCGAGCCTATCGGATTTTCTCATGCCCGGATCAGCGGACCGGCGGGCGCTATCGTGAGGAAACCGACGATGAAATCCCTCGACCAGTTGCGCCGTGATGCCAAGGCGCTGCGCAAGGCCCATGAGGCCGGCGATCCGCTTGCCCTGCAACGGCTGAAAGTCCATCCGCCACGCATGGACGGCCGTGACCTGAAACATGCCGACTTTCTGCATGTGATCGCCCTTGAATCCGGCTTTGTCAGCTGGCCTGCCCTGAAAGAGGCGCAGGAGATCCAAGGGCTGGATCGCGCCGCGAAGCTGCAGAAGCTGAAGATCGCGCTGGCTCATGGTCAAAATGCCCGGGTGGACCGGTTGCTGGCGGACACGCCGGATCTGGCGGATGGTCTTTTTGGGTTGCAGGTGGCGCTGCTGAACCGCGAAACCGTGGAACGCATGCTGGCCGAAGACCCGGGCCGGGCGACGCGGGTCGTGGCGCATCAGTCGCCCCTGTGTTTCCTGGCCTTTTCCAAGCGGTTTCAGGCGCAGCCCGACCGCGTCGACGACATGCTTGCCATTGCCGAGATGCTGTTGGCGCATGGCGCGGATGTGAACGATGGTCGCCCGGTCAGTCCGGATAGCGATCACCGCCTGTCGGTGCTCTATGGGGCAATCGGTCATGCGGATAATATGGTTCTTGGGCGGTGGTTTCTGGATCACGGGGCCGATCCCAATGATGGCGAGTCGCTCTATCATGCGGCCGAGCTTGGGCATCACGACGGGCTGAACATGCTGCTGGAGGCCGGGGCCGATCCAAGGGGCACCAATGCGCTGCTCAGGGCCATGGATTTCAATGACCATCAGGCGGTGCGGCTGCTGCTCGATCATGGCGCCCGCGCAGATGATTTCGACGGCACCCATGTGGGGGGTGAGGCGCCCTGGGTGGTACCGGCCCTGCATCAGGCGGCGCGGCGGATGTGCGATGCGGAAATGATCGACCTGCTGTTGGAGGCAGGGGCAAACCCGGGCCGGGTGTTCGAGGGCTGCACCGCCTACGGCTATGCGCGGGTCTTCGGCAATGGCGATTTGGCGCGCGCCATCGAAGCGCGCGGGGATGTGCCGGACCTGACCGAGGAGGAACGGCTGCTGGCGATGGCGGCGGATGGGGAGGTGCCTGCGGGCGTCTATATTGACCCGGCGAAGTTGCCCGAGGCCTACCGCAACATCATCCGACTGATCCTGCACCTGCCCGGCAAGCTTGACCATGTAAAGCGGCTGGTGGCCATGGGGGTGGAATATGACCGCCCCGACACTGAGGGTCTGACGCCGGTTCAGGTTGCGGGATGGGAAGGTCTGCCCGAGGTCATGGGCTATCTGCTGTCGCTAAAACCCGATTTGTCACATGTGAACACTTACGGGGGGACGCTGCTGTCGACCATCCTGCATGGGGCGGACAACTGCCCGGCCCGCGCAGAGCGGGACTATGTCGGCTGTCTGAGACTGGCGTTGGACGAGGGGGTTGCCCTGCCCAAGGCCGCAATAGAGTTTGCCAATGAGGACGAGATCGCCAATTTCCTGTCGGATTGGGCCGAGGCTCATCCCGGTTCGGTCGTGGATCAAGGAGCGTTCTGAGCCGTGGCAGAGTTTTCAATATCAGAGCTGGCGGCGGCGGTTGGGGTGCTTGGCATCTGCCCGCTGCCTGGGCGGTTCCGGGACTATCGCACCGATCTGGTGGAGGTGCTGGACTGGCGGCCTGAGGTCGTCTTGACCATGACAACCGTGCCCGAAATGGCGCGGCACGGGGCGGACCGGCTGGGGCAGGACCTGATGCAGGCCGGTGTTCGATGGGTCCACCTGCCGGTGGAGGATTTCGGGATACCCTCCGATGAGGTTGAAGCGATATGGCCGGATCTGGGTCCGGTCCTGGCACGGGGCGGCCGGGTGCTGGCCCATTGCTATGGCGGCTGTGGCCGGTCCGGCATGGCGCTGCTGCGGCTGATGGTCGAGGCCGGCGAAGACGGGCCGGATGCTCTGCGTCGACTTCGGCGCGTCCGCCCCTGCGCCGTGGAAACCGACGCGCAGCGGGTCTGGGCATTCGCGGGAGGTGCGGTGTGACGGCCTATCTGATGCCAACGCAGGAATCTGGCGCAGCGCTGGCCCGGCGTGGGATCGAAGGGCCGGTCGTCATGCTGAACCTTCTGCGCCTGCGGGATGTGGCGGACTATTCAGCATCGCCTGATCTTGCCCCAGACAAACCGATCTCGGGCCGGGAGGCGTTTGACCTCTACATTGCCCATACCCTGCCATTGCTTCGGGACAGCGGCGGGGAGCTTTTGTTCTTGGGGGATGGCGGTGCCTTCCTGATTGGACCGCCTGAGGAGAGATGGGATCTGGCCATGCTGGTGCGTCAGAATTCGGTCGAGCGGTTCTTCGCCTTTGCGCGGGATGAGGCGATCATGGCGGGGATCGGGCATAGAACCGCGGCCATCGAGGACGCCCGTCTGCTACCGCTGGCCGAAGCGCGGTTGGCGGGGTAGGCTGTCGCCATGACGGAAATGCGTCGACATACCGGCCTGAAAATCCTGCTGTTGCTTTGGCTGGCCATCATGGTCGGGTCGTTTCTGGCGTTTCAGTGGACAGCCGAAACAGGCGACGGGTTCACGCGCGGACTGAACCGGGTGATGGCGTTCGTCGGCTGGCAATTCGCCGGGCTGATCATTGCGCTGATCTGCCTGTTTCTGCGGGCGAAGGTGGACTGGGGCCGGCCCCTGCGCTGGATCGCATTGGTGCCGGCCCTTGTGGCGGGGACGCAGGTCTTGGCCTTCGTGGCCATGTATCTTGCGGCCTCTGCCGGTATGCTCTGACCCAGGTCAGCGCCGGTACCGGTCCTTTTCCTTCATGACCGACCGGACAAGCTTGCCAAAGCTTTTGTCCCGCGCCCGTGCCTCGGCCAGTGTTTCGGAATTGCGGGCATCCTCGGCCTGCAACTTGCGCCAGCGGCGCAGGCGGTCGGGGTCAACCTCTCCGGCTTCGATGGCGGCGCGGATGGCGCAACCCGGTTCGGTCTCATGCGCGCAATCGGAGAAGCGGCAGCTTTGGGCCAGATCATCCAGATCGGCAAAGACTGCGTCCACGCCGTCCCGCGCATCGGACAGGCGCAGGGCGCGCATACCGGGTGTGTCGATCAACCAGCCGCCAGCGCGAGTCCGATGCAAGCCCCGCGCGGTGGTGGTGTGGCGGCCTTTGGCGTCGTCCTCGCGAATGCCTGCGGTTGCGACGAGATCACCGGTCAGCGCATTGGACAGGGTGGATTTTCCAACGCCGGACGACCCGACAAGGGCCAGTGTCTGCCCTCCCCTGCAACAAGGTGCCAGCAACGCGGCGTCATCGTGGTCGGTGGCGTTCAAGGCCAAGGCGGTGACGAGCGGCGACAGCCGTTCAGCCCGACGGACATAGCTGCGTGGATCGTCCGTCTGATCGGCCTTGGTCAGGATCACCAAAGGCAGGCATCCGGCGGTCGCGGCAAGCGCAAGATAGCGTTCCAGCCGCGCCTCGTTGAAATCGGCATTGCAGGAAGTGACGATGCCAAGCGTATCGACATTGGCGGCAATCAGCTGCCTTTCCGCCCCGGTGCCCGCCGCACGGCGGGTCAGTTCGGTCAGCGGATCAAGTCGGCGAGTCACCTTCTGGCCGGCCGGGCCGGTCAGGACCCAATCGCCAACAGCGAACTGACCTGTGGTCATGTCAGAGGGCGGCACCAGCAGATGCTCACCCTCAGGCGAAAGTCCCATCAACCGGTCGCGGGCGACCGAAGTCAGGCGGCGGGCATAATTGGTTTGCGCAGGATCATCAGCGATCTGCGCGGCGAAATGGGCCGACCATCCGAGGTCGGCAAGAGTCAGGTGTTTCAATGATCTGGTTCCCGGAACACACGTAAGACAAGCCCCAAGGGGCGGTTCGCTTTACGGCCGGGCGGACGGTGCCTAGGTCAGATCGTCTGACGGATCAGGCAGCGCGGGCCCGGAGGGATGTGACAATATCCATGAATCCTCCGGCGGCTGGTGTGGTGGTGAGAGGCTGGACATCGACCCAAGCGGGGCTCGTTGTGGCTGCTACCTTCCGGTCCTGACCAGGTTGGCGAGGCGCTTGCCCGCGCCAACCTCTCGACTCGGGATGTAGGCGATCTGTGTCCGTTTCGCAAGGGCAGGGCTTCCCCGATTGCACGCCAAGGCGCTAGACTGCCGCACGCTATTTGAGACAGGAGATTTCCCATGCGCCTTCGAGGAGTGAACCGCAGCCGCAACGTGATCGACAGGCGTGGTCGGGGTGGCCGGGCCGCGGGCGGCATCGGGGGCGTAGGACTGCTGGTGGTGCTGGCCATCGGCTATTTCACCGGGGTGGATGTGACGGGGCTTCTGGATCAGGCGCCCCCATCTCAGCAATCGTCAGAATCGCGCGAACTGACCCAAGCCGAACAGCAGGCGGGCGATTTCGTTGCGCGGGTGCTGACCACGACGGAAACCGTCTGGACGGAGGTGTTCCCCGATCAGCTTGGCCGCAGCTACGGCGCCCCTCAATTGGTGCTGTTCAGCGAAGTTACTCAGAGCGGTTGCGGCGGGGCGTCGGGATCGTCCGGGCCGTTCTACTGCCCGGCCGATCAGCGCGCCTATCTTGACACCGCGTTCTTCGGCTTCATGTCTCAGCGGCTTGGGGCCGGGGGCGATTTTGCCGCCGCCTATGTGATTGCCCATGAGGTTGCCCATCATGTGCAGAACGAGCTTGGCATTCTGGGGCAGGTCCACCAGCTGCGCGCCACGATGAACGAGCGCGAGGCGAATGCGCTACAGGTGCGGGTGGAGCTTCAGGCCGACTGCCTATCCGGGGTCTGGGCCTATCACGTCTCGGACCTTCTTGAGACGGGCGATCTGGAGGAGGCATTGAACGCCGCTGAGCGGATCGGGGATGACTATCTACAGGCCCGAGCCGGTCGGCAGGCGAACCCGCATACGTTCACCCATGGCACTTCGGCGCAGCGGATGCGCTGGTTCCAGAACGGTCGTGCGTCTGGCGCGGTCGCGGATTGCGATACGTTCAGCGCTGCGCAGTTATAAGCGCGTCAGAGCGTCATTCCAAAACGGTAGAACCCGTTCGGGGCGGGCCCGAGCGGGCGCAAGCCCAAAGCCGCCGCGCGGTTGGAATGCGCCACCGCGCCGGGCCCTGTCTCGTAGGTGACGTCCGTCCCGCCCAAGGGCGTGAAACGCCATGTCGGTTGAGCGCTTGGGCGGATCGGAGCAGTGTCGCCGATATGGTCTGCCAGCAATTTGCGCACCGCAAGCGGGCTTTGCAGCACAGTCTCTCCCCGCGCCGCTGCCGGATGGTGCCCGCCCCCGGCAGCGCGATAGCTGTTGGTGACGACCAGGAACTCATCCCCGCGTGCCACGTCTCGGCCCTTGTAGCGCAGATCCCGGATGCGACCGGGGCCGGGGAAAACCTGTTCCCCGTCTGCCGAGTAGCGCGCGGGCTGCGAGACGTTGATGGAATAGTGCAGCCCGAACAGCACGTCGAAATTGTAGCTGGAGAAGCCGGGGTCGAGCAGCGCCTGTCCCTGCGCGCCGGGGGTGATCTGCAGAAAGGCGCTGGCGCTGCGTTCCAGCCAGTCGGTCAGGTCCGCGCCGGTCACGCGCAGCACCTGTAACGTATTTGGAAAGGCGTAGAGATCGGCTGCGTTCCGGATGGTCAGGGGGCCTACGGGGATGTCCGTGTAATATCCCGGCCCACCACGCCCGCCGCCCTTGAACGGGGCCACGGCGGACAGGAGCGGAAGACCGTTCAGCGGGTGCCCTTCCAGCGCGCGGCTGGCATGGGTCAGGGTTGCCTCTGCCATGAAAGCGAGCGTCGGGCTGTCCCCGGCCAACGCGAAATAGGTTTCCAGCGGTGCAAGTGTTTCGCCGATTGGCCGCCGTGTGTGGACGAGTGTCTGTTCGTGACTGTCTTCCGACTGGGACAGGATGGCTGGCGAGGCCGGAACCGGACCCTCCTTTGGCAAAACCGGATGAACGCAGGAGAAGGCATCGCGGATCTGCCAGCCGTCGCGGTAGATCAGATCGAGCGTGATCTGTCCCAGGTGCGATCCGAAGAAACCCGGCTGCACGACGGGCACGCCGTGGATCAGCCCCTTGTCCGAGCCATCGGGAAAGACCCGATGTGTGTGCCCCGCGACGATGGCATCCATCGCGTCCGAGGCTGCCAAGGGCAGCAGGGCGTTTTCCAGATCGGGCGCGTCTTGGTCCGGCCCCTGCCCGGAATGGCACAGCGCGATGACCAGATCGGCCCCAGCTTTTCGCAGGGCCTTTGCCTCTGTCCTTGCGGTCTCGACAATCGGGCGTGTCTGGACCTTCCCGCTCAAAAGCGTGTTGTCCCATTTCGTGATCTGCGGCGGTGTCAGACCGACAACGCCAATGCACAGGATTTCGGTACCGCCATCGGTCGCGTGCAATTCTCGGTTCAGGATGACAGAGCGGGGTAACAGGGATGTGCCGTGGGCCCGATCGACATTTGCAAGCACAACGGGGAACTCCGCACTTTCAACGGACGCCTCCAGGAACGGCAGCCCGTAGTTGAAATCATGGTTGCCCACGGTCGCGGCGTCATAGCCCATGTGGTTCATCGCGGCGATCATCGGGTGCGGGGCGGTCAGGCCCCGTTCCTGCGCCACATCGCCCAGGGGGGTGCCCTGAAGCGTGTCGCCATTGTCGAAGAGCAGACAGTTCGGTTCTGCTGCCCGCAGCCTGTCGACCAGCGTCGCGATACGGGCCAGGCAGGGGTCACCCGCCTCACCGTCGAGATAGTAGTTATAGGGGCGCAGGTTCGCGTGCAGGTCGGTCGTCGCCAGCACCACGAGCCGCAAATGCCGTCCCTCTGCCGGTTTGGCTGGCCGGTCTGCCTCAGTCCGCATGAGATGTCTTTTCTGGTCGTCCTGTCCTCGGACCTACTAGACCAACTGGCCCGGAAATTACCAGCGACGCGCGGATGCGGATTTCCGGTTTGCGCCTGTTTCCCGCTTCTGCGACATTCCTGCCATAGCAACCTTAAAAAAGGTTAACGGATTCAAGCGGGAAGCAGGGACATGAAGCTTGCGGAGACAGTCACCTTCGGGGGATCGGGCCTCGATCGGGCGGCGCCGATGCGCGCGGATGAGGCCGTGCTTGCTGCGGCGCTGGAGAATGGGCGCGGCAGCGTGCTGCCCATCTGGCGTGGCAAACCGTTGATGGAGGAGCACGAGGGAGGATTGCGGCTGGTCTGGGTGCAAGGCAACCATCCTATGCTTGCCGATGCGCCTGCCGAACGCCTGTTTCTAGGCGATGACGAGGGGGCCTTGCGCTTTGCCGCCGATATCTCTCGTTGGCAACCGGAGGATCTGGATGCGGATCAGCTCAACTCCTTCGCGGATCAAAGCGTGCAGGCCCATCCCGCCGCCTCTCACGGTCAGCTCTTCCGGGAACTGCGTCTTGCCATGACCTTGCTGACCCCGCGAGACGCTGAACTGGCGGCCACCGCCAAGGCGATGCTCAGCTGGCACCGGTCGCACCGGTTCTGTGCCTGCTGCGGGACCGAAAGCCGGATGACACAGGCGGGCTGGCAACGGACTTGCCCCGATTGCGGTGCACATCACTTCCCGCGCACTGACCCGGTGGTCATCATGCTGATCACCCATGGCAACGACCTGCTGCTTGGCCGGTCGCCGGGCTGGCCCGAGGGCATGTATTCGCTGCTGGCAGGCTTCATCGAGCCGGGCGAGACGATGGAGGCCGCCGTGCGCCGTGAAGTGGCGGAGGAAACGGCGGTGCAGGTGGGCCGCGTGGGCTACCTCGCGAGCCAGCCCTGGCCCTATCCATCCTCGCTGATGTTCGGATGTTGGGGCGAGGCGCTGAGCCGGGATATCACCCTTGATCCGGCAGAGCTGGAAGACGCCCTGTGGATCAGCCGGGAAGAGCTGGCCGAGGCCCTTGCGGGCTGTCACCCGACCCTGCTGCCGGCCCGGAAAGGGGCGATTGCACAGTTTCTTATGGAAAACTGGCTTGCAGACAGGCTGGACTGACGGGCAAACATAGACAGACTGACGATTGTAACGGGGACAGACCAGTATGATTTTCGAGACCAGAGAAGACGTTGATGTCCCCCGCGATTTCGCGTTCAGCCGCTTTGCCGATTTTACCCGCTACGAAGCGTCCGCCCGCCAATACGGAGCCGATATCCGCCGGGTTAACGGCTTCACCGAGATCGCAGAGGGTTGTTCCTGGCGCGGATCGGCGGTTGTGCGCGGCAAGGCGCGCGGGGTTGAGGCCGTCATCACCCGGCTGAACCGCCCAGACCATGCCCAGATGAAAACCACCGTTGGGGGTATGACCGTAGATGTCGACCTGTATTTCGAGGACCTGGGGCCAGAGAAAACGCAGGTGCGGGTGACGGCTCACCTGAAGGCGACCACGCTGGCGGCAAGGTTGATCCTGCAAACGGTCAAGCTGGCGCGGCGCCAGATCCAGGGCAAGATCGATTCGCGGATCGTGGCCCTGGCCAACGAATATGAGGACGAATACCGCCGCCAGCAGGCGCGCGGATAGGCCTCAGTCGCGCAGCCGGTCTGCTGGGTAGGTTCCCAGAATGTGCAGATGCGAGGTGAAGTATTTCAGCTCATCCATCGCAAGTTGCACGTTCTTGTCATCCGGGTGGCCCTCGATATCGGCATAGAACTGCGTCGCAGTAAAGCTGCCGCCGACCATGTAGCTTTCCAGCTTGGTCATGTTCACGCCATTGGTGGCAAAGCCGCCCATGGCTTTGTAAAGCGCCGCCGGAATGTTTCGCACCTGAAAGACGAAGGTTGTCATCATGTGATCGGCCCGCCGGGTCATTTCGGGCTGCTGAGACATGATCAGGAAGCGCGTGGTGTTCTGATCGTGATCCTCGATATGACGCGCCAGCACGTCGAGCCCATAGATCTCGCCCGCCAGTTCCGAGGCCAGGGCCGCATGGGCCGGGTTGCCCTTTTCCGCGATGTCGCGGGCCGCGCGGGCATTGTCCGGGCTGACGCGCCCCTTGATCTGATGCTTGCGAAGGAAGCCCGCGCATTGCGGCAGCAATACCAGATGGCTCCAGGCATCTGTGATGTCAGCAATGGAACTGCCGGGAACCCCCAGCAGGTTGATATGCACCCGCACGAAGGCCTCATCGACTATATGCAAACCGCTGTCGGGCAGCAGGCGGTGGATATCGGCCACGCGGCCATAGGTGGAGTTTTCCACCGGCAGCATCGCCTCGACCGCCGCGCCGCTCCGTACGGCCTCGATCACGTCCTCGAACGTGGCGCAGGGCAGGGCCTCCAGATGCGGGCGTGCCTGGTGGCAGGCCTGATGCGAATAGGCTCCGGGTTCTCCCTGAAAGGCGATACGAGCGGTCATTTCACTGACTTTCTTCAACAAGGGCGTTCTGTCGCGCTGACTACACCTTGCAAGCCGGGCAGGAAAGCCGGTAGATACCCGCCAACGCGAAATGTGGATGGGATAACCATGTTTGACACGATGACCCTCACCAAGGCCGTTGGCGGCGTCTGCGCAGCCTGGCTTGTTCTGCTTCTTGGCGGTTGGGCTGCTGACGGCCTTTATAGCGTCGGTGGCGGACACGATGCTCATGGCGAACATCTCGCCGGATATGTGATCGACACCGGTGACGGCGATCATGCGGAAGAGGAAGAGGTGGAGGCAGTGCCCTTCTCCGAATACCTCGCTGCCGCTGACCCCGCCGATGGCGAAGGCGCGTTCCGGGCCTGCCGTAGCTGCCATTCGGTCGAGCCTGGCCAGAACGGAACCGGCCCGTCGCTCTATGGCGTGGTCAACAGCGATATCGCATCGGTCGAAGGATTTGGCTATTCCGGCACCCTGGAAGGGCTGGAAGGCAACTGGACGCCGGAAGCGCTTAGCAGCTTCCTTGAGAACCCGCGCGCATATGCGCCCGGTACCGCCATGTCCTATTCTGGGATGCGCGACGTGGAAGATCGTGCGGCGATGGTGGCCTACCTGGACTCGCTTGACGATTGATTCGCCGCAGATGCGCAGGATTTGGCCGCCTTCGGGGCGGCCTTTTTCTTTTCCGGGTCACGAAAATGTAATTCGCCTTGAACGAAGGCGGGGCTGGTCCTTAGGGTATCGGCACCCATAACTATACAAAGCAGGATATTTCGCAGTGGAGCGCAGCATGACCCGAACCCGCCAAGCGACCCGACCCGCCGTTTCCTGGTGGATGGCCTTGCCCCTGCTGGCCGCATCGGTTCTGGCCACCCCCGGTTTTTCGCAGGACGGTGACCTGATCGTCACCCACGGCGTCTCGACCTTCGGCGATCTGCGCTATGGCCCCGATTTCGAGCATCTGGACTACGTGAATCCCGACGCCCCGCAGGGCGGAGAGTTTTCCTTCGCCTGGTCGGGATCGTTTGATTCGCTGCACCCCTATACCCGGCAGGGGCGCCCGGCGCTTCTGGCCTCGATCTTCTTCGAGTCGATGCTGGAGGGCACGTCGGATGAGATCGGCAGTTCCTACTGCCTTCTTTGCGAAAGCATCGCCTATCCCGAGGACCGATCTTACGTGATTTTCACCCTGCGCGAGGAGGCGCGCTTTTCCGACGGCACCCCTGTTACCGCCGATGACGTGGTGTTCAGCTATGAGATCCTTCGCGACGAGGGGCTGCCGTCCTTCCGCGCTTCGATCGGGCTGACCATTGCCGGGGCGGAAGTTCTGGATGATCGCCGCGTTCGTTTCGACTTCAACCCCGAGGCCCCGCTGCGCGGCCGCATCGACAATGCCGGCGGCCTGCCGGTTTTCAGCCGCGCCAGCCATGAAGCATCCGGGCTGGATTTCGATGAAAGCCGGTTGGAGCCGCTGATCGGATCGGGCCCCTACATTGTGGGCCGTATCGAGGTGGGAGAGCGGACCGTCTTCCGCCGCAATCCCGATTACTGGGGCAATGATCTGCCGATCAACCAGGGCCGCCACAACTACGATGCGATCCGAATCGAGTATTACGGCGACGCGATTGCCGCATTCGAAGGCTTTACGGCAGGCCAATATACCTTCCGTCAGGAAAGCAGTTCCGCCCAATGGGCCACGGCTTATGACTTCCCCAAGCTGGAACAGGGGCTGGTCGTGCGCGAAGAAATCCCGGACGGAACCATTTCCTCCGGCCAGAGCTTCGTGATGAACTTGCGCCGCCCGCAGTTTCAGGACGTGCGCGTGCGCGAAGCCATTTCGTTGATGTTCAACTTCGAATGGACGAACCAGACCCTGTTCTACGGTCTTTACACGCCGAACGTGTCGTTCTGGGAAAACACCGATCTGTCCGCGATCGGTATGCCCTCTGACGCGGAGTTGGCGCTGCTGGAACCGCTGGCCGACATTCTGCGCCCCGAGGTGTTGAGCGAGCCGGTCTATACAATTGAGCCGGCGAACCCGGACCGGTCCTTCGACCGCCGCCGCGCAAGGCAGGCCCTGCGCCTGCTGGAAGAGGCCGGGTGGACGCCCGGCGATGACGGGATGCTGCGCAACGCGGCGGGGGACACGCTGGAAATCGAGTTCCTCAATGCCAGCCCGCTCTTTGACCGGATCATCAACCCCTACGTCGAAAACCTGCAGGCCATCGGTATTGATGCGCGCCTGAACCGGGTCGACAATGCCCAGTTCAGCCAGCGGGAACGGGATTATGATTTCGACATCATCACCGACCATTTCCCGATGAGCTATGAGCCCGGATCGGGCCTGCGCCAGTATTTCGGTTCGGCCACGGCGAATGACTCGGTCTTCAACCCCGCTGGTGTGGCCGACCCGGCCGTGGATGCGCTGGTCGAAGCGGTTGTCGATGCGGAAACGCAAGAAGAGCTGAATGTCGCGGTCAGCGCGCTGGACCGCGTCCTCCGGTGGGAACGGTTCCGCGTGCCGCAATGGTACAACCCCAACCACTGGGTGTCCTATTACGACATGTACCGTTACCCCGAGAACCTGCCGCCCTATTCGCTCGGCTTCCTCGATTTCTGGTGGATCGACCCGGATGCCGAGGCCGCCCTGCGCGACGCAGGAGCGTTCTAAGCCAACATGGGCGCCTATATTCTCAGACGGCTGTTGCTGATGATCCCGACGCTGATCGGGATCATGGTGATCAACTTTGCCCTCGTGCAATTCGTGCCCGGTGGCCCGATCGACCAGATCATGGCCGAACTGGAGGGCGAAGGCGACGTCTTTGCCGGTATCTCCGGCGGCGGGGCGGAGGCCGGTGGCGCGGAGCTTGGGGGCGAAGACAATTACCTTGGCGCCCGCGGGCTGCCGCCCGATTTTATCGCCGAGCTGGAGGTGGAGTTCCACTTCGCCCGGATCGTCTGCGAAGACGGCTATGCCGGTGAACCCGATATCGAGGCCGAGGAATGCACGACCGAGGATATCCCGGCAATGGAACGCTTCTTCCTGATGATGTGGGACTATATGCGCTTCGATTTCGGAGAGAGCTATTTCCGGTCCATCTCGGTTGTCGATCTGGTGCTGGAAAAGATGCCCGTTTCCATCACCCTTGGTCTCTGGTCCACGGTCATCGCCTATATCGTCTCGATCCCGCTTGGTATCCGCAAGGCGGTGAAGGACGGAAGCCGGTTCGATACCGTGACCAGCGGTGTCATCATCGTAGCCTACGCGATCCCCGGTTTCCTCTTCGCAATCCTGTTGCTGGTCCTGTTTGCAGGCGGATCTTACTGGCAATGGTTCCCGTTACGGGGCCTCACCTCAGACAATTGGGAGGAGTTGAGCCTGATCGGCAGGGTGCTGGACTATTTCTGGCACATCACGCTGCCGGTGCTGGCCTCGACCATTTCCGCCTTTGCGACGCTGACGCTGCTGACCAAGAACAGTTTTCTCGACGAGATCAAGAAGCAATATGTGATGACCGCCAAGGCCAAGGGGCTGAGCGAAGGCAGAGTGCTTTATGGCCACGTTTTCCGAAACGCGATGCTGATCGTGATCGCGGGCTTTCCGGCGGTGTTCGTATCGGTGTTCTTCGGCGGGTCGCTGATCATCGAGACGATCTTCTCGCTTGATGGCTTGGGGCGGCTTGGGTTTGAGGCGGCGGTCAGCCGGGACTACCCTGTGATCTTCGGCACGCTCTTTGTCTTCGGTCTGATCGGGCTGGTCGTGGGGCTGTTCTCGGACCTCATGTATATCTGGATCGACCCCCGGATCGATTTTGAATCGAGGGAGACCTGAGCCATGCGTCTTCCCCGCCTCTCCCCCCTGAACCGACGCCGCTGGCGCAATTTCAAGGCCAACCGCAGGGCGCTCTGGTCGCTTTGGATCTTCGGCATCCTGTTTGTCCTGTCGCTCTTTGCAGAGCTACTGGCCAATGACCGCCCGCTTCTGGTCAGCTATCGCGGTGACCTCTACACGCCGATCGTTGCTTTCTACCCCGAGACGGAGTTCGGCGGAGATTTCCGAACCGAGGCTGTCTATCGGGATATCGAGGTGCAATGCCTGATCATATCCGGTGGAGCGGATGCCTGTTGGGACGATCCCGAAGCGATCATCGCTGCCGCGCAGGATGGATCTCTGGAGGATGATTTTCCGGAATTTTACCGCGGTTGGCTGATCTGGCCGCCGGTGCCCTATAGCTACAACACCGTCAACGATATCGGTGGCGCGGCCCCGTCCGCGCCCGATGCGAACCACTGGCTTGGCACCGATGACACCGCTCGCGACGTGCTGGCCCGCGTGATCTATGGCTTCCGGCTGAGCGTTGCCTTCGCTTTGATCGTGACCTTCCTGACCTCGGTCATCGGCATCGCGGCGGGTGCGGTTCAGGGCTATTTCGGCGGGTTGGTGGACCTCTTGTTCCAACGGGTGATTGAGCTGTGGGGGGCGACCCCGAGCCTTTACATCATCATCATCGTGGCGGCGATCTTCCGAATGGATTTCTGGCTACTCGTCTTCCTCATGACACTCTTCGGCTGGACGGCGCTTGTCGGCGTGGTCAGGGCAGAGTTCCTGAGGGCGCGGAATTTTGAATATGTCCGGGCTGCCCGGGCGCTTGGGGTGGATAACGGCACGATCATGTTCCGCCATGTGCTGCCCAATGCAATGGTGGCGACGCTGACGATGCTGCCCTTTATCGTGACGGGCACCATCGGGTCGCTTGCTGCGCTCGATTTCCTTGGTTTCGGCCTGCCCTCCTCTGCCCCGTCGCTCGGCGAACTGACGTTACAGGCAAAGAACAACCTTCAGGCCCCATGGCTCGGCTTCACAGCCTTCACGGCCTTCGCCTTCATGCTGTCGCTGCTCGTCTTCATCTTCGAAGGCGTGCGCGATGCGTTCGACCCCAGAAAGACCTTCCAATGACGTTGCTTCAGGTCAGGAACCTGTCGGTGAGCTTCACCCAGGACGGCGCCACGACGGATGCCGTGAAGAATGTCAGCTTCGAGGTCGGCAAGGGCGAAACCGTGGCTTTGGTGGGCGAGTCCGGGTCGGGCAAGTCGGTCACGGCGCTGTCGACCGTGTCGCTGCTGCCCGAAAGCGCCGAAGTGTCGGGATCGGTTCGGTACCTAGGCACCGAGATGATCGACGCACCCGAGGCGGATCTGCGCCGTGTGCGTGGCAACGATATCAGCTTCATCTTTCAGGAGCCGATGACCTCACTGAACCCGCTGCATACGATCGAGAAGCAGTTGGGGGAAAGCCTCGCCCTGCACCAGAACCTGACCGGAGGAGATGCCCAGGCTCGCATTCTGGAATTGCTGCGCAAGGTTGGCATCCGCGACCCCGAAACCCGCCTGCGCGCCTATCCGCACCAATTGTCGGGCGGGCAGCGGCAGCGGGTGATGATCGCCATGGCCCTGGCCAACGGGCCAGATCTACTGGTGGCGGACGAACCCACGACGGCGCTCGACGTGACCATTCAGGCGCAGATCCTCGAATTGCTGGCTGATCTGAAACGGTCCGAGAGGATGAGCCTGCTGTTCATCACCCATGATCTGGGCATCGTGCGGCGCATCGCCGATAAGGTTTGCGTCATGAAGGGCGGCGAGATCGTGGAGGCTGGCCCAACGGAAGACATCTTCGCCAACCCGCGACATCCCTATACCCGCTCCCTGCTGGCGGCAGAGCCTTCGGGCGAACCCGACCCGGTGCCGGACCACGCGGAGGAGATTGTCAGCACGGAAAACCTGCGTGTCTGGTTCCCGATCCAGCGCGGGTTGTTGCGCAAGACGGTTGGCCATGTGAAGGCGGTGAATGAGGCCACGATTTCCGTGCGTCAGGGTGAGACGCTCGGGGTCGTCGGTGAATCCGGGTCCGGCAAGACCACACTGGCCCTGGCGATTCTGCGGCTGCTGTCCTCCGAGGGGCGGATTTCCTTTGTGGGCAATGATATCGCCGGATGGAATTCCACCCGCATCCGACCGCTGCGCAAGGATATGCAGGTGGTGTTTCAGGACCCTTACGGGTCGCTGTCGCCGCGAATGACCATTGAACAGATCGTGGCCGAGGGGCTGAGTGTTCATGAGGTTGCGGGCAATCACAATAGTTATGAGCTTGTGGCGGATATCCTGACAGAAGTGGGGCTGGACCCCGACATGATGCACCGCTACCCGCACGAGTTTTCAGGTGGCCAGCGGCAGCGCATCGCGATCGCGCGGGCGATGATCCTGAACCCGAAGCTGGTGGTGCTGGACGAACCGACAAGCGCGCTTGATATGACGGTTCAGGTGCAGATCGTCGATCTGCTGCGGCGGCTGCAAAAACGGCACAACCTGGCCTATCTGTTCATCAGTCATGACCTGAAGGTGGTGCGCGCCCTGAGCCACAAGGTGATCGTCATGAAGCAGGGCGATATCGTCGAGGCGGGCACCAATGCCGAGATCTTCCGTAACCCCCGAACGGCCTACACGAGGGAACTGATGGCAGCAGCCTTCGGGCAGACCCGCGTCTGAGCTGGGCCGCACGGTTCAGATGGCTGAGCTGTGGCCCTCTTCGCGCATCTCGTATTCATCGAAGGCGCGCGCGATCAGCCGGGTCAGCGCACGGCCTTCCTGCCGCACCTGAAAGCCTTTGGCATCCCATGTCACCATGGCGGGAAATGCCTGCTCTGCCGTGCGGTACAAAGTTTCCAGCTGCTGATTTCCAATCCCGAAATCGCGGCGGATTTCGGCAGTGTCGATATGAAAATCGCACATCAGTGCCTCGATCAGCCTTGCGCGCAGGCGGTCTTCGCCCTTGAAGCAATGACCCCGACCGGTGGCGAGTTCCCCGGCGCGGACCGCTTTCTGATAGTCGGCGGTGCCCGACGCATTCTGCGCGAAGCCTTGCGGGAATTTCGAGATGGCGGACGCGCCAAGTCCAATCAGCACGTCACAGGTATCGTCCGTATAGCCCTGGAAGTTGCGCCGCAGATGCCCGGTTTTGGCGGCCACGGCCAAGCCATCATCGGGTTTTGCAAAATGGTCGATGCCGATGTCCTGATAGCCGTCCCATTTGAACAGGCGGCGGGCGGTTTCAAAGAGTTCCAGCCGTTCTTCCGGGCGAGGCAGGGAATCCGTCGGGATCATGGCTTGCCGCCGTGCCATCCACGGCACATGCGCATAGCCGTACAGCGCGACCCGGTCAGGCGAGAGCGACAGAAGCATCTGGACTGAATCCGAAATCCGCTTCTGGTTCTGTTCCGGCAAGCCAAATAGGATATCGGCATTCAGCGAGGTGATGCCACGTGCGCGCAGCTGTTCCACAGCATCGCGGGTGACCTCGTAGCTTTGGATGCGGCCGATGATCTTCTGAATGCCAGGGTCGAAATCCTGCACCCCAATCGAGGCGCGGTTCAGCCCGGCACCGGCCAGCGCGTCCAGCCGCGCGGCGTCGATCTCGTTGGGGTCGATCTCGACAGAAAACTCCAGGTCCTTTGAGTATGGGAATGCCCGCGCCAGTTCCTCGGCCAGATCGGTGATCATGGCATCGGACAGCAGCGTCGGGGTGCCCCCACCCCAATGCAGGCGCGCGACCTCGACCCCTTCGGGCAGCATCGCGCCGATCTTGCGGATTTCCTGCTTCAACGTCTCCAGATAGGCGCGGACAGGTTCGTCGCTGCGCACACCCTGGGTACGGCAGGCACAGAACCAGCACAGCCTGCGACAGAAGGGCACGTGCAGATACAATGAAACCCGCGTTGCGGCGGGTATTGTATTGATCCAGTCCGCGTACACGCCTGAATCCACGTCGTTCGAGAACTTCGTGGCAGGCGGATAGCTCGTGTAACGCGGGACTTTAGCCTCGAAGAGTCCGAGGCGACGAAGTTGCGCAAGGTTTTCCATTGCGATAGCTTTAGGGGGCGCAGGACAGGCTGTATTTGATCGAGATCAAATGTCGAAATTTCGAGCGGAGCTTAAGGAAACGCAAATGCCCAATCGATCGCTGGCACTCTCGGAAATGGCATGTGCGGATTGCCCGATCCGGCACCGCGCCGTTTGCGCCCGTTGCGAAAGCGATGAGCTCGAAAAACTTGACGCGATCAAGTATTACAGGCGTTTCGAGGCCGGGCAGACCATAGCCTGGGCCGGCGACAAGATGGATTTCGTGGCCTCTGTCGTCGAGGGTGTTGCCTCGCTCACTCAGACCATGGAAGACGGTCGCCGCCAGATGGTTGGCCTGCTTTTGCCAAGCGATTTCCTGGGTCGTCCGAACCGCGAATCAGTGTCCTACGATGTGACCGCTGCGACCGATGTCATGTTGTGCTGTTTCCGTCGTGTCCCGTTTCAGGGTTTGATCGAAGAAACACCGCATCTCAGCCAGCGGCTTCTGGAAATGACGCTGGATGAGTTGGACGCGGCGCGGGAATGGATGCTGCTTTTGGGGCGCAAGACCGCAAGGGAAAAGATCGCGAGCTTCCTGTCGATTATTGCGCGGCGCGATGCGAGTTTAAAAAACGCGAAAAATGCGACGGAATTGGCGTTCGATTTGCCGCTGACCCGCGAGGCAATGGCCGATTATCTGGGCCTGACGCTGGAAACCGTGAGCCGCCAGATGTCTGCGCTGAAGCGCGACGGCGTGATCGAGTTGAAGGGCAAGCGCCATATCATCGTGCCGGATGTCGAGGCGCTGATGGATGAAACCGGCGATGACGCTGATGGCGGCGTCTATATCTGACCGGATCCTGAAATTTCAGATGCTGGCGAAATCGGTGAAGATCTGACCGGGCGCGCGGGGCTTGTCGGCGGCAACGCGAACGCGGCGGTCGGATGTGCGGGCGATGTCGGCAGTGGCGGGGCGCGGGCGGGGCTGGTGATGGGCGGTGCAGAACATTGGTTTGGGTCCTATATGTGTGTTCGGGCTATGCGACTCACTATAGTGTAAAAAAAACACTTACACAACGGAAAACTCATACCGGCCTAATTTTGTTTCGATTTCAGACTGTTGCCCAAAGGAAAGGGGCACCCTGCGGATGCCCCTCCTACCGATGCAGCTGGATCGACGCAGCCTAGTGAGCCATCAGCACCGGAACTTCGGCCTGCTCAAGAAGATTGCGGGTTGCCCCACCCAGAATGGCCTCGCGGAAGCGGGAATGCCCGTAGGCCCCCATCACCAGCAATTCTGCATTCTGATCGGAGACATGGCGCAGGATCATGTCAGACACGCGCGGCAGGGTCTTGGCGACAATCGAAACCTCGACCTTCACCCCATGGCGGTTCAGCATCTCGGACAGCTCGCTGCCGGGGTCGGCGCTGTCGGTGCTGTGGGTCTGCGGGTCGATGATCAGGATGTTGACCTCGCCCGCCGCAACCAAAAGGGGTAGGGCACGGCGCACCGCCGACATCGCCTCGGCGCTTTCGTTCCAGGCAATGACGACCTTGGAGGGCGTGGTGCCGGGCGCTGCGTCGCCGGGAAGGACCATCACCGGCGCTTGCCCCTGGAACATGGCGGATTCGACGATCACCGGCGCATCCATCGTTCGGTTCGGCCCATATGGTTTGGGAAGCATTACCAGATCGGCAAAGCGCGCGCGCCGTGCCACAAGCCCCGCGACCGTGGCGGTCTGGGCAACCACGGCATCGACACCCCAGCTGACCTCGGTGCGGCCAAGCCGTTCGCGTACGGCCGCTTCGATGTCCTTGGCCTCGCTTTGTGCCTGCATCAGGGTCTCTTCATGCATCAGCGCGGTGGCCCCGGCAAAATAATACCCGGTCTGGGTCCGGTCGATGCCAAGGCAAAGCACGTTCAGATGCGCACCCTCGGACCGAACGAAGGGCAGGGCGGCTTCCAGCACCGGCCCCACATCGGCAAGATCGGTAATAACGGTGAAAACGGTTTTGTAGGCCATGATTGGTCCTCCGTGGCTGCTGATTAATCATTATCGTGCACGTCACGGACACACATTGACCTGCATCAACAGGAACCTTCGTCAAACTTGACATGGATCAAGGCCCCAATGCTGCACCTGCGCGATTTGGAGGCAGATGGAACAGTCCCGGAAGGCTCTACCCGAGTCGGCACCGGGGCACGACGAAGGGACGATCTATGCTTGATTATCTAAAGCTACTGATCCTTGGCCTGGTTGCAGTGCTGGCTGCAATCGCGGCCAGTTATGCCCGGGACATGATCTATATGATCCATATGATCCTGGTCATGGTGACAGCAGCAGGGCTTTTCCTGTGGCAGCTGCGCCGTACAGATGAACCGGTACCGGCTGAGGTGCTGGAAACGGAATACATGGACGGCCCGGTTCGGGTCGGCGTGGCACTGACGGCCTTCTGGGGCGTTGTGGGCTTCCTTGTGGGGGTCTTCATCGCATTTCAGCTGGCCTTCCCCGAGCTCAACTTCGAATGGGCGCAAGGGTATCTCAACTTCGGCCGCCTGCGCCCGCTGCACACCTCGGCGGTGATCTTTGCATTCGGCGGCACCGGCCTTCTGGCCTCGTCCTTCTATGTCGTGCAGCGGACCTCTGCCGCGCGCCTGTGGGGCGGCGGTCTGGCCTGGTTCGTGCTGTGGGGTTACCAGTTCTTCATCCTGCTGGCCGCAACGGCCTATGTTCTGGGTGGGACACAGGGCCGCGAATATGCAGAGCCCGAGTGGTATATCGACCTGTGGCTGACCATTGTCTGGGTGGCTTACCTGCTGCTCTTCCTCGGTACGCTGCTGAAGCGGAAGGAACCCCACATCTACGTGGCCAACTGGTTCTACCTCAGCTTCATCGTCACCGTTGCCATGCTGCATGTGGTGAACAACCTGGCCGTGCCGGTGTCGATCTTCGGCTCGCGCTCCGTCTCACTGATGTCAGGCGTTCAGGATGCCATGACCCAGTGGTGGTACGGCCACAACGCCGTGGGCTTCTTCCTGACCGCGGGCTTCCTGGGCATGATGTACTACTTCATTCCGAAGCAGGCTGAGCGTCCGGTCTATTCCTACAAGCTGTCGATCATCCACTTCTGGGCCCTGATCTTCCTGTATATCTGGGCTGGTCCTCACCACCTGCACTACACCGCGTTGCCGGATTGGGCCTCGACCCTTGGCATGGTGTTCTCGGTCGTGCTGTGGATGCCCTCCTGGGGTGGCATGATCAACGGTCTGATGACGCTCTCGGGCGCATGGGACAAGCTGCGCACGGACCCGATCCTGCGGATGATGGTGACCTCGGTGGCCTTCTACGGCATGTCGACCTTCGAAGGTCCGATGATGTCGATCCGCGCGGTGAACTCGCTGTCGCACTACACCGACTGGACCATTGGGCACGTGCATTCCGGTGCGCTCGGCTGGAACGGGATGATCACCTTCGGGATGCTCTACTACCTCGTTCCCAAGCTTTGGGGCCGCGAGCGGCTCTACAGCCTGCGGATGGTCAGCTGGCACTACTGGCTCGCCACCATTGGCATCGTGCTCTACGCGGCGTCCATGTGGGTGACCGGTATCATGGAAGGCCTGATGTGGCGTGAAGTCGACGCGCAAGGCTTCCTCGTGAACAGCTTCGCCGACACCGTGGCCGCCAAGTTCCCGATGTATGTGGTCCGTGGCCTGGGTGGGACGATGTTCCTCGGGGGTGCGCTGATCATGTCCTACAACCTCTGGATGACCGTGCGGAAAGGGGCTGCCAAGGCAGACACCACCGTTGCGGCACCCGCAGAATAAGGAGGGAACCAAGATGGCTTTTCTCGACGGACACAAGAAGATCGAGACCAACGCGACCCTCCTGCTGGTGCTGAGCCTTGGGGTGGTCACCGTCGGCGGGATCGTGGAAATCGCCCCCTTGTTCTACCTGGACAACACGATCGAGGAAGTGGAGGGCATGCGCCCCTACTCCCCGCTCGAACTAACCGGGCGCGAAATCTACATTCGCGAAGGGTGCTATGTCTGCCACAGCCAGATGATCCGCCCGATGCGGGACGAGGTGGAACGCTACGGGCACTACAGCCTCGCGGCAGAGTCCATGTATGACCACCCGTTCCAGTGGGGATCGAAGCGGACGGGGCCTGACCTTGCCCGCGTCGGTGGCCGCTACTCGGACGAATGGCATGTGGATCACTTCACCGATCCGCAGTCGGTGGTGCCGGAATCGGTGATGCCGTCCTACGGCTACCTTGCCGAGACCGAGATCGAGCCCGGCTATATCGCCGATCTCATGGCGACGCACCGGATCGTGGGTGTGCCCTATACTGACGACATGATCGAGCAGGCGGCCTACGACTTTGTCGAACAGGCCACCGATTTCGGTGATGACGCGGTGGCGGAACGCTATCCCGGGGCGCAGGTGCGCGATTTTGACGGAAATCCGGCTGTGACCGAGATGGATGCTCTGATCGCCTACATGCAGATGTTGGGCACGCTGGTCGACTTCTCGACCTTCACGCCCGACGAAAGCCGGTAATGGGGGCCTGACAGATGGAAGATACCTACACCATCATGCGGGTCTTCGCGGGAAGCTGGGGACTGGTTTTCATGTTCCTCGTCTTCGTCGTTGTGATCCTGTTCACCTTGCGGCCGGGTAGCCGCAAGGTCCATCAGGACACCGCGAACATCCCCTTCCGCCATGACGACAAGCCGGCCCGGGCGCCTTTGCCCGGCGCCCAGGACGCCCATCTTACGGAGGCGCGGCAATGACCGAAGAAAAACATCCCGAAGAACAGATCCTGCAAGAGGGTGATCCGAATACCACCGGTCACATCTGGGATGGGATCAAGGAGTTCGACAACCCGATGCCGCGTTGGTGGCTATGGACCTTCTATGCCACGATCGCCTGGGGCGTGATCTATACCGTGCTCTATCCGGCCTGGCCCTTGGTCAGTTCCGCGACATCCGGTGTTCTGGGGTATTCGACCCGGGGCGAAGTGGCTGCCGATATCGCAACCTTCGAAGAGATGAACGCTCCGATCCGTGCGCAGATCGAAGAGGTGGAGCTTGCGGCGATCAATGCCGACGAGAACCCCGACCTCTACAACTACGCAATCCAGGGCGGCGGCGCGATCTTCCGCACTTGGTGTGCGCAGTGCCACGGTTCTGGCGCGGCTGGTGCGGTTGGCTATCCCAACCTGCTGGATGATGACTGGTTGTGGGGCGGCTCGATCGACGAGATCCACTACACGATCAGCCACGGCATCCGGAACGAGGACGACTTCGATGCCCGCTACTCCGAGATGACCGCCTTCGACGAGATCCTGTCGGATGAGGAAATCACGAGTGTTGTGCAGTATGTCCGCAACCTGTCGAACCAGGAACATGACGCGACGCTTGCCGCCGCAGGCGAAGAGGTGTTCATCAACAACTGTGCATCCTGCCACATGGATGACGGTACCGGAGACCGGTTCCTCGGCGCCCCCAACCTGACCGACGCCATCTGGCTCTATGGTGGGGATGAGGCATCGCTGGAACACACCGTGCGCTTCTCCCGCTTCGGTGTAATGCCTCCGTGGTCGGCGGAAGCCAGCGCCGCCGGTCGTCTCAGCGAAGCCGAGATTCGTTCGGTATCCATCTACGTCCACTCTCTGGGCGGCGGGGAGTAATCCCCGACACAAGATCCGAAGACCCCTCCCGGTCTTCGGTGCACGGTGCCGGCCTTGGTCCTGTTCGCGCGTTTCCTACAGGGCCGGCACCAAAACAGACAAGAGATCCCAAAGGCCCCTCCCGGCCGGCGGGACTGGTGTCGGCCCTGGTCCTGTTCGCGCGTTTCCTGCAGGGCCGACACCACAAGAGACAAGAGATCCGGAGGCCCCTCCCGGCCGATGGAAAGGGTGTCGGTTCTGGTCCTGTTCGCGCGTTTCCTGCGGAACCGACACCTACCTTGTCCCGCGCGGCACCTGTCATGACGCAGTCTCCCTTGTGCAGGTCACAGCAATCCTGCGTGGGCTGACCCATCCGCAGATCCGACCCCAGAGCGCTGGTCATATGCCGACCTTGCCCCAAGGCCGGTTGGTTCGCTTCAGGCGGGGATATTGTCGCATCAGGCTGCAAAACCTATTCCGGCAACTCATCTTTTTTGCAGTGCAGCGGCGATTCTTGATCCACGTCAAAGTTCGCAACTGCCCCCGCGCCTAAACACCAGACAAGCCAAGGCAATCTGCACGTAAGGGGACGACTCAGTCATGAGTTCCACAGAACAACCGAAAAAGCTCTATGCCGCCCGTGAACCTGTCTTTCCCAAGCGCGTGAGTGGCAATTTCCGGAACCTCAAGTGGATCATCATGATTGTGACCCTGGGCATCTATTACCTGACGCCCTGGATCCGGTGGGACCGTGGCCCCTCGCTGCCCGATCAGGCGGTGCTGCTGGACCTAGCCAACCGCCGCTTCTTCTTCTTCTGGATCGAAATCTGGCCGCATGAGTTTTACTTCGTCGCGGGCCTTCTGATCATGGCAGGCCTTGGCCTGTTCCTGTTTACCTCGGCGCTTGGGCGGGTCTGGTGCGGCTATGCCTGCCCGCAAACCGTCTGGACGGACCTTTTCTATACGGTGGAACGCTGGATCGAAGGCGACCGCAACGCGCGCCTGCGCCTGTGGAAAGCCAAGTGGGACGGCAGGAAGATCCGCCTCCGGGTGTTCAAGTACATCAGTTGGTTCGTGATCGCCGTGGCAACCGGCGGGGCCTGGGTGTTCTACTTCACCGATGCGCCGACCCTGCTGGTTGATCTGGTCACCTTGCAGGCACCCTACGTGGCCTATGTCACAATCGGCATCCTGACATTCACCACTTTCGTGTTCGGCGGTTTCATGCGCGAACAGGTCTGCATCTACATGTGCCCCTGGCCGCGGATTCAGGCAGCGATGATGGATGAAGACTCGCTGACTGTCGCCTATCGTGAATGGCGGGGCGAACCGCGCGGCAAGCACCGCAAGGGCGCGGATGCCGACCAGCTTGGCGACTGCATCGACTGTATGGCCTGCGTCAATGTCTGCCCTGTGGGCATCGACATCCGCGATGGTCAGCAACTGGAATGCATCACCTGCGCGCTGTGTATCGACGCCTGCGACGACATCATGGCCAAGATCGGCAAGCCACGCGGCCTGATCGACTACATGGCCCTGACGGACGAGGCGAATGAGCGAGCCGGTAATGCAAAGAAACCGGTCTGGCAGCACATCTTCCGTCTGCGCACGATCATCTACACCGTGCTGTGGTCCGCAATCGGCATCGGCCTGACCGTGATGCTGTTCATTCGGTCCGACATCGACATCACCGTGTCGCCGGTGCGCAATCCGACCTATGTGACGCTGTCTGATGGCACCATCCGCAACACATATGACGTGCGGATCAGAAACATGCAGCACGATGCGACGGACTTCCACATCTCGCTGACCTCGGACGAGATCCTGCGGGTGGAACTGGAGGGCACCGATCTCCTGACCGTGACTGTGCCCGCCGACACCACCCAGTTGCAGCGGGTCTATGTCCTGGCACGCCCGGGCGATCCGGCAGCAAGCCAGGACCGCACCGATTTCCGCCTTTGGGTGGAAGACCAGAGCAGCGGCACACGGACCTTTGAGGACACCGTATTCAACGGACGGGAGAACTGACATGAGCAATGCAGACCAACCATCGGGGGGGCGGGAACTGACCGGCCGCAAGGTTCTGATGATCTTCATTGCCGGATTCGGCATCATCATCGGTGTGAACCTGTTCATGGCATTTAATGCAGTCAGTACATTTCCGGGGCTGGAGGTGTCGTCTTCCTACGCGGACAGTCAGGATTTCAATCTGAGGCGCGATGCACAGGAGGCGCTTGGCTGGAATGCCTCGGTCGAGGTTGATGCCGAGTCCGGTGTGCTGACCCTGCATCTGGTCGATGACAGTGGCCAGCCCGTTGCGCCGGCGGAATTCGAGGCGCTTCTGACCCGCCCCACCAACCGCGAGGAAGATCAACTGCTGGAGCTGACCCGCAACGCCGGGGCCTTTACCGCACCGGTTGAGGTGTCCGAGGGCCGCTGGCGTCTGCGCCTGACCGGCACCGCCCGCGACGGCACCGATTACCGCCACAACATCACCTTCACCGTGCGGGGATAGACCTGCCATGACTGCCACGTTCGAGCATCCAAGCCCTGCCGTTTGCCCCGCCTGTTCCGTCACTCCGGCGGCAGAGGCGCTGGCGGAGGTGCCGCAGGACGCGCGGCTGATGCTGTCGCTGCCGGGCATCCATTGCGCGGCCTGTATCTCGACGGTGGAAAAGGCGCTGTCCAACGCGCCCGGCGTGCATTCCGCTCGGGTCAACCTGACGCTCAAACGTGCGATGGTCGAGGCCGAAGCAGACGTGACGGCAGAGGATCTCGTGCGGGTGCTGGACCGCGCGGGGTATGAGGCGCATGAGCTTGACCCCGGCGTGCTGGCCACGACCGAGGCCGACCGGGCCAGCAAGGACCTGCTGATGCGGCTGGCCGTGGCGGGCTTTGCGATGATGAACGTGATGCTTCTGTCGGTCGCCGTCTGGTCCGGGGCCGAGGGCGTGACCCGCGACATGATGCACTGGATCTCGGCCTTCATCGTGCTGCCCGCGATCGTGTTCACCGGCAAGCCCTTCTACGTAAACGCGTGGTCTGCGCTGAAGAACGGGCGGCTCAACATGGATGTGCCGATCACGCTGGCGATCCTGCTGGCCGTGGGGACATCCCTCTATGAGACCATTCATTCCGGCGAACACGCCTATTTTGACGCCGCGATCTCGCTGACCTTTTTCCTACTCGCGGGCCGGTATCTCGACTATCGCACCCGCGCTTCTGCCCGCTCTGCCGCGCAGGAACTGGCCGCGATGGAAGTGCCCCGCGCGCTACGGCTGTCGGCGGAAGGGGAAACCGAGACGGTGGGTGTTGCGGAACTCGTCGTGGGCGACACCGTTCTGGTCAAACCCGGTGGTCGCGTGCCGGTGGATGGCGTGGTGCGCGACGGCACGTCAGAGATCGACCGCGCTCTGATGACCGGTGAAAGCCTGCCAGCCTTTGCTGGCCCCGGAACCGCCGTGTCTGCGGGCGAGGTCAACCTGACCGGGCCATTGACCGTTGAGGTCACAGCAGCAGGCGAGGACACCGCGCTTCACCGTATCGCCGACCTGGTCGCCATCGCGGAATCGGGGCGCAACAACTACACCTCGCTCGCCGATCAGGCGGCGAAGCTTTATGCGCCCGGCGTCCATATCCTCTCGGCGTTGGCGGCCATCGGCTGGTATCTCTACACCTTCGACCTGCGCGTGTCGCTGAACATCGCCGCGGCGGTTCTGATCATCACCTGCCCTTGTGCGCTTGGCCTTGCCGTGCCTGCGGTGACCACCGCCGCCTCTGGCCGCCTGTTCCGCAAGGGGATGCTGATCAAGGACGGCACCGCGATGGAGCGGCTTGCCGAGGTCGATACGGTGGTCTTCGACAAGACCGGTACCCTGACCATGGGCGCGCCGCATCCGGTGGGACTGTCCGATCTGCCCGCAAATGTGCAGGGCGTTGCCTTGGCTCTTGCAACGGTTTCGGGACACCCGCTGGCCGAAGCGCTGGCCCGCGGTCTGCGTGACCTGGGCCGTTTGCCAGAGACACTGAGCGACGTGCGTGAAGTGCCGGGCTATGGCGTCGAGGGCCGCTGGAATGGCAAGACCGTCCGCCTTGGCCGCGCCACATGGGTGGGGGCCGAAGCGCCCGACATGACAGCAACGTTCCTTCAGATCGAGGATGAGCCTCCTGTGCCCATCACCTTCACGGATTCCATGCGCCCCGGTGCGAAAGAGGCCGTTGAAGGGCTGCGGGCGAACGGTCTGCGCGTGATCCTGATTTCAGGCGACGCCAGGGGCGCGGTGGAACGCTTCGCGGCAGACATCGGTATCGACGAGGTCATGGCCGAAGCGCTGCCAGATCAGAAAGCCGCCCGCGTGGCGGAACTGGCCTCCGGCGGAGCGAAGGTGCTGATGGTCGGCGACGGGCTGAACGACACGGCGGCCCTGACCGCGGCGCATGTCTCGATTTCTCCGGCCTCGGCTCTGGATGCGGCCCGTGTGGCCTCTGACATGGTTCTGCTTGGCAAGGATCTGGCGCCGATTGCCGATGCGTTCGAAACCTCGGTCAAGGCCCGCGCGCGCATCCGCGAAAACTTCTCGATCGCCACGGTCTACAACATCATCGCCGTGCCCTTCGCCATTGCAGGATTCGCCACGCCCCTGATGGCGGCCTTGGCGATGTCGACCAGCTCGATTACCGTGTCTCTCAACGCGTTGCGCTTGCGCTGATCCGAAAGAAGGCCCCCGATGGATGTTCTCGTCATACTGATCCCCGTGTCCCTGTTTCTGGGCGCGCTTGGGCTGGTCGGGTTTTTCTGGTTGTTGAAGCGGGGGCAGTTCGACGACCCCGAGGGCGATGCCAACCGCATTCTCAGCGGTGATTACGACGACAAACCGAAGAGCTGACCAATCAGCGTTGTTCCGCCAGCGCAAGCGGCCCCGGCGCTTCCCTGATCGGCATGTGAATAAGCGCCGCCAATAAGCCGAGCGCAACCGCCGCCCACCACATCGGCGTGTAGTCCTGAGTCAGGTCATAGATGCGCCCGCCAAGCCAGGCACCGATAAAGCTGCCGGTCTGGTGGCTGAGAAAGACAAGACCCGCCAGCGTTGAAAAGAACCGCATCCCTTGCGTTTGTGCCACCAACCCCATGGTTAGCGGAACGGTGGACAGCCACAAGAGCCCCATGAGGGCGGAGAACACCAGCACGCTTGTTTCCGACAGCGGGATCAGGATGAAGCAGGTGATCACCACTGCGCGGGTGAAATAGATGCCGCTGAGAACCTTCTTCTTGGAATAGACCTGCCCCGACCAGCCCGACAGGAACGATCCCGCGATGTTGAACAACCCGATGAAGGCCAGCGACCAGCCCCCGACCCAAAGCGCCAGCCCTGAATCCACGACATAGGCGGGCAAATGGGTCTGGATGAAGGCTACGTGAAACCCGCAGACGAAGAAGCCGAAGAACAGGCAAAGGTAGCTGCGGTCACGGAATGCCGTTCCAAGTGCGTGGCCGAAATCGCTGGCGCTTGACCCTGATGCCGTCGGCTTCGAGACGCGGGCGATGAAGAGGAGAAAAGGCAGGATCAGGGCGAAACTGGCCCCGATCACGATCAGCGCCGTCTGCCAGCCGATTCCGCCGATCATCGTGGTTGCGGCAGGCGCGGCGACGAACATGCCAAGCGAGGCTGCCGCGGTTCCAAGCCCAAGGATGAAGCTGCGCCGCTCTGGTGTCACGATCTTGCCAAGCGCCCCGATAACAATGGGAAACGAGGCTGCCCCGGTTCCGATCCCCACAAGAACCCCGGTCAAAACGAACAGCACCGGGTCGGTCACCACACCCCGCAGGGCAAAACCCATCCCGGCAAAGACCGCCCCGAAGGCCAGAACCCGCGCGGTTCCAAAGCGGTCGGCGAAGGCGCCCGCCACAGGTTGCGCAAAGCCCCAGGCCAAAGCCTGAATGGCAACGGAAAGCGAGAACACCTCGCGCCCCCACCCCAGATCAGCAGACATCGGGGCGAGGAATACGCCGAAGGTCGCGGCAAAGCCGAAGCTGAGAAACGCGACCATGCAGCCCGCGAAGATTGCCACGTTCAACTGAGCGGGATTGATCCCTTTGGCATCTGTCATCTCAAACCTCCTTCAACCAAAGGCAAGCGCAGAGCAAAGCCCGTGCTGTGCATCGGCCCCAAGGTTCCGCCGTCGCAGGATACGCAGCTATTCAAGTATCAGTCTATGGTGGTCTTCGGTGCGCGCGATCAGGGACCGTAGGTCGTGCAGGTGATGTTGCGCGACATCAGTCGCGCGCAGGCCCGCTCCGCCTGCTCTTGCCCCATGCCCGCGAATTGGGCCTCGAAGCCGCCTGTGCGTTGCACGACGTTGCGCAATGCCTCGTCAAAGGTGCCCAGTTCCGCCAGCGCAGTTCGCAGCAGCAGCTGTTCGGCGGCAAAGCGCGACGGGTAACGCCCAAGCGACACACCGTACAGTCTGCTTCCGCTCGACGAGGCCCGCGTGACGATCTCCTGCACGGGCGGTTCCGGGTCGGGGTCGATGACTGCAAGTTCGATTTCGGTCGAGTCGTAGGCTACGATTTCCGGGCGCTGGACAGGCGTCACGCTTGCCAGCAGCGAGTCATCGCTCCCTTGTTCGATCTCTGTCCCCGTCTCCAGTGCCTCGGCCTCCGCCATGGCTCCGGTGCCCTCGTTATCAATCTCTTCCGGTCGTGGTTCGGGTATGGGAGTCTCGCTCAGGTCTTGTTGCGGTGGCTCGGCAAGGGCGTCTTCTACCGCGTCTTCCACAGCAGCGATCAGGTCCGGCGAAACCTCGGGAATCTCTTCAGGCTCCGCTACCGGCAGCGGACGGAGAAGCGGCCTCAGGCTGCTTGTCACCAGGCCATTCGGCCGGATCGTATGCCCGGCCCGGCCATCCCCTGGCCCATAGGAGGGGAGTTCCGGTCGTCGGATCGTGGCATTCGCCGGAGCGCGGGCAAATCCCATGTCCAGCAGCTCCATGATCCGTTCATTCCGGCTGGCTGTGGACCTGCCGCCGAACACCGTCGCGATGATGCGGACATTGCCCCGCTCTGCCGATGCCACCAGATTGTAGCCGGCCGCGCGCGTGTACCCCGTCTTGATCCCGTCCGCCCCGCGATAGGCGTCCAGAAAGCGGCGGTTGGTGTTGCGCACGGTGGCAATCCCGGCATCCGCCGTGCGGCGCGAGAACAGGTTGTAGTACTGCGGATAATCAAAGAACAGCCGCCGCCCCATCGTGGTCATGTCGCGGGCCGTGGACAGGTGGCCGTCTTCGGTCAGTCCATGCGCATTGCGGAAGGTCGTGCGCGTCATGCCGAGCGCTTCGGCGGTGCGATTCATGCGTCGGGCAAAGGCCGCTTCCGAGCCGGAGATCGCCTCACCGATCGCGGTGGCCGCATCATTGGCGGATCGCACCGCAGCGGCCCGGATCAGGTAGCGCAGGCGGATCGTGCTGCCCGCCTGCAATCCGAGCCGGGAGGGTGGCTCTGCCGCTGCGTTGCGGGAAATGCGCACCTGCGTATCGAGGGTAATCTCGCCAAGCCGGATCGCCTCGAACGCGATGTAGAGCGTCATCATCTTGGTCAGCGAGGCCGGGTGCAGCCGTGTGTCGGCGTTCCTAGAATGAAGGACTTCACCGGTCCGCGCGTCGATGACCATGGCGGCATAGGGAGCGGCCTGCGCCGGGGAAACCACGGCCAGGATCGTGCCAAGTAGCACAACAAGACCCGTCAGGGTCGAAAGGAGCGTTCTTCGGATCACGAAACTGCTCTGTCTGCCTCTGTTGCCGTCTGTTGCGGCTTTGAGAGGAGACTAGGGGATAATTTCATAAGAATCCATCATTAACCGTAATTCAATTTGCGGTCATTTTGAGGCAATCGACATGTCGGGGCGCGCGACGATCTGGCCGCAATATCTGCACCCGCGCCTCTGGACCTGCGCTGGCCGATTGGGCACAGTCCCGCCGACCGCGAAAGGAGACCCCGATGAGCGACCCGTTTGATGCCAGAAAAGCCCGCGCCTCGGCCTGGTTCCGAGACCTGCGCAACCAGATCGTTGGCGCCTTCGAAGCATTGGAAGACAGCCAGTGCGAGGGACCCTTTGCTGGTTTGCCCGCCGGACGGTTCGAGGTGACGGAGACCAAACGCGCCTCGGAGGATGGATCGGATGCAGGTGGCGGGTTGATGAGCGTCATGCGCGGCGGGCGCGTGTTCGAGAAGGTGGGCGTCAATGTCTCCACCGTCTACGGCCAGCTCGGCGCGCAAGCGCAAAAGGCCATGGCCGCGCGCGGTGTGCCGGGAATGGAGGATGATCCGCGCTTCTGGGCCTCTGGCATTTCGCTGGTGGCGCATATGCAGAACCCGCACACCCCCGCCGTGCATATGAACACACGCATGTTCTGGACGCCGCACGCCTGGTGGTTCGGGGGTGGGTCGGACCTGAACCCCTGCATCGAATATGACGAGGACACGGCCCATTTTCATGCTGTCCAGAAACAGCATCTCGACCCGCATGGGGACACGCTATACCCCGAGCTCAAGGCCTGGGCGGACGAGTATTTCTTCATCCCGCACCGGGGCCGGGCGCGAGGCGTGGGCGGGATCTTCATGGACGACCGCAATACCGGCGACTGGGACGCTGATTTCGCCCTGACCCAGGATATCGGCCGCGCCTTCCTGCCCGCCTTCCTGCCAGTCACCGAAAAGCGCCGGAACATGCCCTGGACGGAGAAAGACAAGGATGCGCAGCTGATCCACCGGGGGCTCTATGCCGAATACAACCTTGTGTATGACCGGGGCACCAAGTTCGGGCTGGCCACCGGGCATGACGCGAATGCCGTGCTGATGAGCCTGCCGCCGCTGGCCAAATGGGTGTGATCCGACAGATCCGGATCGAGGCGTTTCTGCCGACCGGCAAAGCAACTGCCGCTGCAAGGATTGCAGACCGGATCGCCGAGGATCTGGCCCTGTGTCATCAGCAGACAGCCCCACATCCCGAAGGCGGCCATGTTGCGCGTTTTTCATGTTCGTTTGCCGGGGAAAACTGGGCGGAAAATGTGTTGGCGGCGTTGACACTTGCAACCCGGTTCGGGCGCGACATCCGCGTGAATGGAGCGGTATCTGAGGCCCTGACCATCGCGGTCCTCGCACCCTCAATCATTGGCGTGGACAGCGTTACACTGGACCTTACACGGGAAGGAGAGCCGGAATGACCGGAAAAACCGCTATCGTCACCGGGGCCGCGCGCGGCATCGGCCTTGCCACCACGAAGCTGTTTCTGGAGGAAGGCCGCCGTGTCGCCATGATCGACCGCGACGAGCCCGCGCTGATGGAGGCCGCGTCTGGTTTGGACAACGTCCTGCCGGTTGTCTGCGACGTGTCGCAGCCCGATCAGGTCGCGGCCATGGTGGCAGAGGTGCAGAAGCAGTTCGGCCAGATCGACGCGCTGGTCAACAATGCGGGCGTGGCCGACTTCGGCCCCATCGACGAGACCGATTTCGAACGCTGGCGGCGGGTGATGGAAACCAATCTTGACGGGGTCTTCCTGTGTTCGCAGGCCTGCGCCCCGGCGCTGAAGGAGGCGAAAGGCAGCATCGTCAATATCGCCTCGATCTCGGGGCTCAGGGCCTCGACCCTGCGCGTGGCCTATGGCACGTCGAAAGCGGGCGTCATGCACCTGACGCAGCAGCAGGCGGCGGAATGGGGTGAGTTCGGCGTGCGCGCCAATTGCATCTGCCCCGGCCCGGTGGCAACGAAACTGGCCATGGCGGTGCATACACAGGATATCATCGACGCCTATCACGACGCGATCCCCTTGAACCGCTATGGCAGCGAAGACGAGATCGGCAATGTGATCGTGTTCCTTTGCTCGGATAAGGCGAGCTACGTGACCGGGCAGGTCATTGCCGTCGATGGAGGGTTCCAGTCGACGGGGATCGGGCTTCCTTCGCTCCGGGTGTGACAAAAACCTTCGGCCAACGGCCCTGAATGGCTCCTGGCAATTCTCATTCCTTCCCAAAACTGGTGAAAAAAGGTGACTCGACGGTGATTGCCGTGAAATAACTGTCCCGTTGGATGTCCGCGGTATCAGTATTTCAAAGCAATGGGGGTCGCTTTGTTCTGGAATTACTTTCGAAATACACAGCCTTCTTCTCGCATGTGGTCTTCATACAAGATCGGCTTGAACGTCCTCAATGAACGTTTGAATCGGAGTGAGGACGGCAGTTACCTCAACCCGCGTGTGAATGAGCTCCTTTCTGAATCAGAAGAAGGCCCGAGAAGCTGGAAGAGCCTATTCGAAGCAAAACGCCTTCTGATTCCCAGAATGAGCCCAGAGATGATTCAGGCGGAATCCATTCGTGGTCTGGAGCAGGCGAAAGAATGGGGAATCCCGGAAGCCGCTTCCTTCGAAGCCAACCTCAACAGCGCACGCGAGAACCCCAAGCTTCAAGAAGCCATTTACGAACAATTGGTTGACAGCCTTCAGTTCCACCACTACCAGCGGCTACTCCATGATCAAACACGCAGCCGAACCGCACGAAACTTGAACCTCGTCGGCGTCGTGGTCGTCGGTGTAGCGATGGCAGCTTTGATTGTGTTCAGTGAGCCGACCATCATGCGGTTCGTCGTCCAATACAGCTTCTTCTCGGTTATGTGGTTTGGAATGATGGGGGCGTATCTTTCCCGCATGATCGCGTTTCAAACAGACTTGAACGCGTTGGATCACTCCGCACTGAGAATCAACTTCTCTCCACTTTCTCTCGGTGTGCGCATGATAGTCGGGGCCCTTGCCGCTCTGATTTTTTATCTCCTGATACTAGGAGACCTTGTGGGTGGAGAGTTCTTTCCGGATCTTCATGGGGAGCAGTTCCTGATTGGATACTCTGTGTATTCTGAGGACACGGGCTTTGAGGACGTGCAGGTGGAAGAATCGGATGAGTCCGAAAGCAATTCCAAATCTGAGGATGCACCAATGCCGGAGACGGCAGGGCAATCCGTCGAAGCCGATGCAATTACGCAAAGCAGTGAAGTTCAGGCTGTAGAGAGCGAGCGGCCGGACGCAGAAGTTGACGAACGCGAAGAAGAAAGCGAATCCGAGAAGGGAAAACCAGCTGATCTATTGGTTTCGCTCTTTACCAGCCAATTTGCCAAGCTGCTTATCTGGGCGACACTTGCTGGGTTTTCCGAACGGCTTCTGCCCAATCGGCTGAACAGTATGGCGATCAACGACAAAAGAAACGCCTAGTGTTTCAAGGCTTCTCTGCTGCCTTCAGCGCGTCCGGCATCCTAGCCGTTCCTGACCGTGTCGATCATCAGTTGCACATTCTCGGGATCCGCATCCGGCGTGATTCCGTGGCCGAGGTTGAAGATATGGGGGCCACCCCGAAACGCCTCAACGATGCGGCGGGTTTCATCGACCAGCGCCTGACCGCCGGTCACCATGTGGCCCGGTGCGAGGTTGCCCTGAATGCAGCTGTCGGGTTGCAGGTTCTCTGCCGCCCAGGTCGCTGACACCGAATTGTCGATGGCCAGGCAATCGGCCCCGACAGCCTTGGCGAAGCCGACATAGTTGTCACCGGCCTCTCGCGGGAAGGCGATGACGGGCAGGCCGGGATGGCGGGCCTTGAGTTCCGAGATGATGCGTTTCGCGGGGGTAAGCGCGTATTTGGCAAAGGCATCCCCCTTCAATGACCCGGCCCAGGAATCGAAGAGCTTGATCACCTCTGCCCCGGCCTCGACCTGCATCGAAAGATACTCGATGGTCGACTCCGTCAGCAGGTCGATGAGCGCCTCAAACGTGGCGGTTTCGCCTTCGCGCAGCGCATGGGCCGGGCCCTGATCCGGCGTGCCGCGGCCAGCGATCATGTAGGTGGCCACGGTCCAGGGGGCGCCGGCGAAGCCGATCAGCGTCGTTTCGTCGGGCAGTTCGCGCGACAGGATACGCACGGTTTCATAGACCGGCGCGAGGTGATTGTGGATGTCGTCCTTGCCCTTCAGGCCGCGCAGCCCTTCGGGGCCGGTGATGGTTGACAGGCGCGGACCCTCGCCGGTGACGAACCAAAGATCGGCCCCAAGCGCCTGCGGCAGTAGCAGGATATCGGCAAAGAGGATCGCGGCATCGAACCCGTAGCGCCGGATCGGCTGCAACGTGACCTCGGCGGCGAGATCGGAATTGTAGCACAGTGACAGGAAATCCCCCGCCTCGGCCCGCGTCGCGCGGTATTCCGGCAGGTAACGGCCCGCCTGCCGCATCATCCAGATCGGCGGTGTGGGCAGCGTTTCTCCGGCAAGGGCGCGCAGCAGGGTCTTGGTCATCGTGGGCCTCCGTCACAGTCGGCGCACCCTTTTACGCGCGGCCCCCAGTGTCAAGCAGGTCGCGTTGTCACGGGGGCAAACTGCGGCTAGGAAGGCGGGCATGAATCACATGCTGCCCACCCCCGCCCAACCTCTGAAGATCGGCACGCGCGGCTCGCCGCTGGCGCTCGCCCAGGCCCATGAAACGCGCGACCGACTGGCCGCTGCCTTCGACCTGCCGAAAGAGGCGTTCGAAATCGTGGTGATCAAGACGACCGGCGACAACCGGGCGCTCATCGACGCGGACAAGCCACTAAAAGAACTGGGCGGCAAGGGGCTGTTCACCAAGGAAATCGAAGAGGCGATGCTGGCAGGCGCCATCGACATCGCGGTGCATTCGATGAAGGATATGCCGGTGCTGCAACCGGCGGGGCTGGTGCTGGACTGCTACCTTCCGCGAGAGGATGTGCGCGATGCCTTCGTATCGCTCAACTGCGCCGGGCTGGCGGACCTTCCCGAAGGTGCCGTTGTCGGGTCGTCCTCGTTGCGCCGCCGGGCACAACTGCGCGCGCGCCGCCCCGATCTGAAGGTGGTGGAGTTCCGGGGCAATGTGCAAACCCGGATGAAGAAGCTTGGCGATGGCGTGGCCGATGCGACCTTCCTGGCAATGGCGGGGCTGCGCAGGCTTGGTATGGCCGATGTCGCCAAGGCTCCGATCGCGGTCGAGGATATGTTGCCCGCCGTGGCGCAAGGGGCCATCGGGATCGAACGGCGCGGGGATGACCGCCGCGCCGCCGATATGCTTGCCGCGATCCATGATCGTGACACCGGTCTGCGGCTCGCGGCCGAGCGGGCTTTCCTCGCCGGGCTCGACGGGTCTTGCGAAACGCCCATTGCCGGCCTTGCAGAGCTGCATGGCTCCACCCTGCGCCTACGCGGCGAAATCCTGCGCCCCGACGGGTCAGAGGTTCTGTCGGATGACATCACCGCTTCGGTCGAGGACGGGGCCGCTGCGGGCAAGGACATGGCTACCCGCCTGCGCGACCGGGCCGGTCCCGGTTTCTTCGACTGGATCGCTTAAGCCCGCCCCGCATCGAGACAGAACGAAGCGACGCAGGGCGTATGATGTGACGCCAGGGAAACGCGCCCCGCAGGCCGCGCGGCCAAGCTCATGTCTCAGGGAATGACCTTGCCGGGATTGAGGATGCCATTGGGGTCAAGCGCCGCCTTGATCCGGCTCATAACCGCCAGCGCAACCGGGTCCTTGTGCGCCGCCATGGCGGACCGCTTCAGAACCCCCACCCCGTGTTCGGCCGAGAATGACCCGCCAAGCGCGATGACCTCCTCCTCCACGGCGCGCGAAATGGCCTTCATGAGCGCTTGATCCGGCGATGAGGGCCAGCCTGCGAAATGCAGGTTGCCGTCGCCCAGATGCGCGACGTTCAGGAAGTCCATGCCGGGGTCCAACGCCCGGGCGCGGCGTTCGATCCGCTCCAGCAGCTCCTGCATCAGGTCGGGCCGCACCGCCACGTCATTGTCGACGAAGGGCAGCTTCAGCAGCGCCAGTTCCGCCGCCGCCTCCCGCCGCGCCCACATCTCTGCCCGTTGCGCTTCGTTCTGGGCCACAACCGCATCGAGGACGCCTCCGGCTTCCATCGCGGCCACCAGAACGGTCTCCAGATGCGCGGCGATTGGCACGACGCCGTCGGCCCCCGGCAGAGCATCGCGGTCGGAGACCGCGCCCACCTCCACCAGCACATTGACCTCGTGCCGGTCTGCAAAGGGCAGGCGGGCGTCAGGATAGCGGGTCGTGAATGCGTCCAGATAGGCGCCGGGCATGTATTCGAACGCCTCTACCGCGCCGCCGGTCTCGGCCTGCAACGCGTGCAGCAGGCTTATCGCGTCGTCGATCGTGGCCGTCGCCACCATGGCGGTCGCATAGGCGCGCGGCTTGGGGAACAGCTTTACCACCGCGGCTGTGATGATGCCCAAAGTGCCCTCGGCCCCGATCACCAGATCGCGCAGGTCATAGCCGGAGTTGTCCTTGTGAAGCGCGCTCATGAGGTCCATCACCTCGCCCGTGGGCGTCACCACTTCGACACCTAGGCAGAGCGCGCGGGCATTGCCATAGCGCAGCACATTGGATCCGCCCGCATTGGTCGACAGCGCCCCTCCCAACATCGCCGATCCCCGGGCTCCGAAAAATAGCGGGAAGATCAACCCCTCCGCCTCCACGGCCTCATGCAGATCAGACAGGATGACCCCGGCCTCGGCCACCGCGATCCGGGCTTCGGGGCGAATGTCCCGAATGCGGTTCATCCTGTCCATCGACAGCATGATCGCACCCTCGGCGAAGGTGCCGCCTGCCATGCCGGTATTGCCGGACACCGGCACCACGGGCACGCGCAAGTCATTCGCAAGCCGCACGATGGCGGCCACGTCCTCGGTGCAATCGGGCCGTGTGACGGCCAGCGGCGTCCAGTGATCCTCGCCGCTCCAGTCGCTGGACCAGCGTGCCATATCCGTGCCGGTGACCAGCTTGCCGGGGCCGAGGATCTGCTCCAGTTGGGCGAGGATGTGATCGTGTTCCATGATCGGGACGTTGCGGCCATTCCGTCGCCCGTGCAAGGGGGTGGATGAACGGGAAGGGGCGTTTCCGCCCCGTATCCCCAAAAGGGCGATTTTCTGGCTTGACGCCATCCCGAGGCTGTCATACCTAGCCCCCCGTTCGGCGGTGTAGCTCAGTTGGTTAGAGCAGCGGAATCATAATCCGCGTGTCCGGGGTTCAAGTCCCTGCACCGCCACCATCTTCCCCGATATCCAGATCAGAACTTCAGGCGCGGATTATCTGCCTGTGTTGTGATGTCGTTCACGGTCCGGTGACGGTCGGGATGCGTGGATCGGCGTCATCCGTCTGCACCCGTGCCGCGACCGACAGCGCCAGGGCCTGCGCCAGGCACATGGGCGCGGCGAGCGAGCGGGAGAAGCTGTAGTCGTGTTCGGGCACCGGGAACAGGACGCTCGCGGATTTGGCCAGCGGGCTCAATGTGCTGTCCGAAACGGCGACAACCGGAATCCCGGTCTTGGCGGCCTCATCCACGATGCTCACCACCTCGTTGGCGTAGAACCGGAATGACACGGCCAGCAGAACGTCGCCTTGCCGCATGGTGCGCCCGACATGGGTGGCCAGGCCGCCGCCGCTGTCCAGCAGGATGCAGCGTTTGCCCAGCATGGTCAGGATATAGCGCAACAGCTCCACCACCGGGGCGGACCGTAGCTGCCCCACCAGGTAGATCACATCCGCCATGTGCAGCAACTCTGCCGCGCGGGCCAGGTCTGCGGGGTCGATGGCGGTCACCAAATCCTGAAGCGAGGCGATATCCCGCACCACCAGATCGCGCAGGAACGTGGCGTCGGACCCGTCCCCGGAGGCCAGCAGTTCCGCATCCAGCGCCTTGACCCGGGCTTCGAATCCCGGCGCTGCGGTGGACAGGCGTTTCTGGAACAACGCCTGCAATTCCTTGAAGCCGGAATAGCCGAGCGACTGCGCAAAGCGCACGAAGCTGGAGGCATGAATGCCGCAATGTTCCGCAATGGCGTTCACGGACAGTACCGCCACGTCATTGGGGTTCTGCGTCAGGTAGAGCGAGATCTTCTGATAGGTCTTGCTCATCTGCCCATGGCGGTCATGGATCAGCCGGATCAGGTCTTCGTAGTCTGCCGGTGCCCTATCCGATGTCATCCTGATCCTCCTGATCGTTTGGTTGCCGCAATGGTCCGGAACATCCTGCAATGTCCATTGCAGTGCACGCTCGATCAAGGGATTTCTCGCGTCCCTTCGGGAAAACGCCCGACATGGTCGCGGGTCAGGTTATCCTTACTCGCGCGACAGTTGTGCGATACCTATGTGTGTGTGACGCCGCAGCCCGAGGGCTGTGGACTGGCATCATAGGGAGGAGACCCATGGGTGCAATTTCACGGCGGGCCTTGCTGCTTGGCGCAGGTGGGGCCGCAGGATGGTATGGCGCACGCCGCTTCGGCAGTCATCTGCCAGTGCTGGATGGGGTCTGGCTGACCCACCCGACCCCGGGAGAGGGCGTGCTGAACGATGCAAGCGGCCTGTCAAGGACGCCGATTCACCGCCATATCACCCTGTCGCAAGACCCCGGCGAGGCGTTGATTGCCGCGATCCGGTCCGAGATCCGCGAGGCCGCCGCCGAGGGCCGCCCGGTCAATATCGGCGCCGCGCGCCATTCCATGGGCGGTCAGGCGATCCCGCGTGAGGGCCATGCCATCACCTTCGACAATGGAATGGTGGAGCCTGATACGGCCAACGGCACCTATCGCACCCATGCCGGTGCCCGCTGGTCGCAGATCATCGCGGCGCTCGACCCCATTGGCTTTTCCCCCAAGGTCATGCAGTCGAACCATGATTTCGGCATTGCCGCCACCTTCTGCGTCAACGCCCATGGCTGGCCGGTGCCCTGGGGCCCGATGGGATCGACCGTCCGCAGCTTCCGCATGGTGTTGCCCTCGGGCGATCTGGTGACCTGTTCACGGACCGAGAATGCCGACCTCTTCGGCATGACCATGGGCGGTTACGGCCTGACCGGGGCGATCATCGACATGGAGGTCGAGATGGTCCCGAACCAACGGCTGGTCCCCAGTTTCGAGACCATGCAAGCGGGCGATTTCCCCGCCGCCTTCGGTGGTGCAATCCGCTCGGGCGAGGTACCCATGGCCTATGGCCGCCTGAACGTGGATCGTGACCGGTTCTTCGAAGACGCGCTCTTGGTCAGCTACCGCCCCGATCCCGACCAGTCGGATCTGCCCGCCGCCGAAGGCTCCGGCATCATGTCCCATCTCGCCAGCTACATCTATCGCTGGCAGCTTGGGAACGAGCCAATGAAACGCCTGCGCTGGTGGACGGAAACCGTGGTTGGCCCCGCCCTTGGCGACGGGCCTGCGACGCGCAACAGCCTGATGAACGAGCCCGTTCAGACGCTCGACGACCGCAACCCGACGCGCACCGATATCCTGCACGAATATTTCGTTGCCCCCGACCGGTTCGACGATTTCCTGACCGCCTGTTGGGACGTGATCCCCGGCTCGTATCAGGAGTTTCTGAATGTCACCCTGCGCCATGTTTCGCGCGATGACGAAAGTTGGCTCTCCTATGCGCCGGTGGACAGGATCGCCGCGGTCATGAGCTTCAGCCAGGAAATGACGGAAAGGGCCGAGGCCGACATGGCCCGGATGACCCGTGATCTCATTGATCGGATGATCGAGTTCGGTGCGAGCTATTACCTACCTTACCGGCCCCATCCGACGGTGGATCAACTGGTGGCGACCTATCCGCGTGCGCCGGAATTCGCAGCCGCGAAACGGGAACTCGACCCGGGTCTCATCTTCCGCAACAATCTCTGGGACAGCTATCTGGGGGCGCTATGACCATCCTTCAAAAGATCTGTATCGGCTATTTCGTGGCGCTGATGATCGCGGCGTCGCTGAACTACATTCCCGGTCTCACTGATGAAAACGGGCTCGCCTTCGGGATCTTCGCGCTCGATATCTTTGACGATTCCCTGCATGTGGTTTCGGCCCTCTGGGCGCTGGCCTCTGCCTTCATCTCGTCCCGCGCGGCGCGGACCTTCCTGATCCTCTTCGGCGCGGCCTATCTGGGCGACGGGGTGTTCGGGTTCTTCACCGGCTGGGGCTATCTGGACCTCGGCATCTTTACCAATGAATCGCTGGGCATGGACTTCACCTTGCCCCGCGTCCTCGCCAACCTGCCCCATCTTGCCCTTGGCGGCTTCGCGCTCTGGTCGGGGTTGAGGCTGGGGAGCGGCTGATGCGGGTTTTGTGGCGCTGGCTGAAACGGGTGATCATCGCACTGGTCGTGGTGGTTCTGGGTCTGCTGTCGCCAGTCGCCTATGTCGAAACCATGTGCCGGGGGCAGGCTGTGGCCTCGGGCTACACGGCACTCCTGCCGCCTGAACATCACCGCACCGAATCCCGCACCCTGATGACCTACCCGGAATGGCATATCGTCCATGCTTATGACGATTACGCCGAGGTCATCCGCACGGGCGATCCGCATGATTTCAACTTCCTGAAGGCGATCACCGGCTACTGGTCGTCGCTGTGTGCCCTGACGGAAGCCTCCGCCGCCCATGGCGGGGTCGATGGCCCGACCCGGCAAATGGTGCATGTCATCGGTGTCAGCTTCACTGCCGAACTGCTGCTGAAAGCGGCCTATGAGGAATCCGTGGGGCGCGTTTTCACGTGGCTCCGTGGACCCGAGCGGGCACCTCTGGATGAGCTTTCCGCCGATCAGGCGGGCCGTTACGCCCGCTTCCTGCAACAGGTGCCGTGGTACCGGTGGGACTTCGCCGGTGACGCGCAGGCGCTGCGGGACAATGCGGGCGACAGCCTGCGCGACCGGGAACGCAGTTTCGCGCTTGGCCTCGAATTTCGCGCCAAGGCGGCCTATGCGAGGGTCATCGCGGCGGCTGTGGCCAGCACCGGGTTTGACGAATTGCGGCTCAGGATGATCGTCACCGACCTGCCCGAGCCCTTGCCGGAAGTGGACATCATCGCGGAACGCCCCGAGGGTCTGGAGCTGGAAACGCCCCGCTACCGGGAACTCACGCATCTGATGGCGCGGATGGCAGGGGCGGGCGCGGATTTCGTGGAGATCGCAGGCAATGACGACATCCTGCTGACCGTGACTACTGCCGAGGCGACCATGGCAGAGGCGCTGCACAGTTTCCCCCGGCAGGGCTATGGCGATTACCGGCACCTCTTGCTGATCCCCGTCACCGATCTGGCTGAGACCCTGCGCGGGCTGGAGGCGCGCGGTGTCACGCTGGAACATATCCATGACTATTAGGCGGCTCCTTCTGGTGCTGCCCCTGCTGGTCGCCAGCTGGCTTCTGGTCCTCACCCTCGTCATGCGCTTTTCCGATGCCGCGCCGGGGGCCGTGGTGCTGTTCCCGCCGGACGGATTCCTTTCCAGGCTCCCAACGGATGTGTCGGTCGTGGCCGCAAATGGCGTCTCCGTGACACTGGTCAGCGACAGTCCAGACATGGCCCGCCGCCTCTATGCCGCTGGCGCGCCCTGGGTGCTGCCTGCGGGCCTTCCCGGCTGCTTGCCTTTGCCCGATCCGCGTTGAAGGTATTTTGACATCCCGGCCCCATCGGCTAAGCCTGTCCACAGATGACGCCAGCCGGGGAGGGGCATGACCGTCACCCGCACCATTGTGTTCTCGCTGCTGTTCCTGGCCTTCGCGTCGGGGGCCTATGTGCTGTCATCGGGCTATTTCCGGTCCGAGGAGGTGACGCGCGCCGAGGGCCGCCTGTCGCTCTACCGCTCCACCGTGGTGGCGGAACTTGACCGGTTCTCGCACCTGACCTTTGTGCTCGCCCGCGATCCGTTCGTCATTGAAACCGCCAGCGGCGGGCCCACGGCCCCGCTTGACGGGCGACTGGCCAGTTTCGCCAGCCAGTCTGGCCTTGACGCCATCTACCTGATGGATTTCGAAGGGCTGACGATTTCGGCGTCAAACGCGGGCAGCGCCAGCAGCTTCGTCGGCCAGAACTATTCCTTCCGCCCCTATTTTCAGGAGGCGCTGGAAGGCGGGCAGGGCCGGTTCTACGGCATCGGCGCCACCACCGGGCTGCCGGGCTATTTCATTGCCGATTCCGTTGTGTCCGATCTGGGCGAGGCGCTGGGCGTCATCGCCATCAAGATCGACCTGACGCGGCTGGAAAACAGCTGGCGCGAGGGCGGGGAACAGGTGTTGCTGACCAATGCCGATGGGGTGGTGCTGCTCGCCTCCAACCCGGACTGGCGCTACCGCACGCTCACGCCGCTCGATGCCGATCAGCGCGCGGCCATTGCCGAAACCCGGCAATTCCCCGGCCAGCCGCTTGACCCTTTGGATTGGCGAGAAGGGCAGGGTGACAGCGCGGTGATCTCGGGGATGGAGGTGATCCACCTTGCCACTGACGATCTGCCCCATGGCTGGCAGCTACACTATTTCGCCAGCACTGACCCGGTGACGACCCGCAGCTGGCTGGCCACGGTTCTGGCCGTGGTTATCGCGGGCGGCATGGCGCTGGTCTTCCTGATGCGCCGCAACGCGCAGACCCAGGCGGCGCTGCGGGCGCTGGAGGCGGAAGAAGCCGAACTGCGCCGCGCCCATGATCTGCTGGCTGTCGAGATCGACGACCGCCGTGCCGCCGAACGCCGTCTGTCGCGCACCCGCGATGAACTGGCCCGCGCCAGCCGGCTGGCGGCGCTTGGGCAGCTCGCGGCTTCGGTCACCCACGAACTGGGCCAGCCCATCACCGCCATGCGCAACCATCTTGCGGCCGCGGAAATGGGCGGCGGTACGCGGGTGATCCCGCACCTGACAGGGCTGGTGGAGCGGATGGAAGGCATCACGCGGCAGCTCAAATTCTTTGCCAATCCCGGCGAGGATGCGCTGAAACCTGTCGATTTGGGCCACGCCATGCGCGAGGCGCTGAAACTGGTTGCCCCGAATATCGAGGCGTTGCAGATCAATCTTGTAGAAGATATCGCGCCCGCCCCTGTCACGGTTCAGGGCAACGCGCTGCGTATCGAACAGGTGATGGTCAACATCCTGCGCAATGCCATCGACGCGATGGAGGATGGCGCCCCCCGCGACCTGACCGTGCGGGTGGGGGCGGATGCAGGCACAGGCTGGTTCGAGGTTGCGGACCGGGGCCATGGCTTGGGACAGTCCAGCCTGCCAGAGCTTCAGGAACCCTTCGTCACCAGCCGCGAATCCGGGCAGGGCATGGGGCTTGGCCTCGCCATTTCAGCCGGGATCGTGAAGGAACATCACGGGGCCATGTCGGCCCGCAACCGCGATGGTGGCGGCGCACTGTTCCGCGTGGAGATCCCGCTGGCCGAACTCGCAGAGGAAGCCGCAGAATGACCCCTCATGACACCGCGCTTTCGGTTCTCATCGTGGACGATGACAAATCCATGCGCGCTTCTCTGGTCGATCTGCTGGAGGCCGCCGGCTGGCGCACCGAAGCGCTTTCCCGCGCCACGCAGGTGGCAGAGCTTCTGCCAAAGCTGATGCCGGACGTGATCCTGTCGGACGTGCGCATGCCGGGCATGTCCGGACTGGAATTGCTGAACAGTCTCGACCGTGCCACGACGCCGCCCATGGTGCTGATCTCGGCCCATGGCGATATTCCCATGGCGGTGCAGGCGATCCAGAACGGGGCCTACAGCTTCGTTGAAAAACCCTATGACCCACGCCGCTTGCTGTCGATCCTGCGTCACGCGGCGGACCAGCATCGCATGGCCAAGGGTACCGAACGGCTGAAACAAAGGCTGGCGCGGCTCTCGGGCCTCGACAGGGTGCTGCTTGGCGGCACCGGCGATATCACCCGCGTCCGGCAGGATGTTCTGGACCTTGCCGACACGGCCGTTCCGGTGCTGCTGCAGGGCGAGACCGGAACCGGAAAAGAGGTCGTCGCCCGCGCCCTGCACGACCTTGGCCCGCGCGCCGACGCCCCCTTCCTGGCGCTCAACTGCGCCGCCATCGCCGAGGCTACGTTCGAGGCCGAGATGTTCGGTGTGAAGGGCGAGGCCACGGGCCGTCTGGTGGCAGCGAATGGCGGCACGCTGTTCCTCGATGAAATCGCCGCCTGTCCCTTGCCCGTGCAGGCCAAGCTGCTGCGGGTGATCGAGGAAAAGGAACTGACTCCCATTGGTGCGACAACGCCCGTCAAACTCGACCTGCGGGTGATCTCTGCCACCAATGTAGACGCCGATCAGGCGGTGACGGAAGGCCGCCTCCGTCAGGACCTGCTCTTTCGCCTCAACACCATGGTACTGACCCTGCCACCGCTCCGCGCGCGCCGTGACGATATCAGCCTGCTCTTCACCCATTTCCTGACCCAATATGCCCGCGTCTACGAGGTTGCCCAACCCGACCTGACCCATGACGACATGGCCGCGCTGCTGGCCCATGACTGGCCGGGCAATGTCCGTGAACTCAGGAACGCCGCCGAACGCCGTATTCTGGCCGCCCGTCGCGGGCGCGGATCGGTGGCCGAGGCGATCCGGTCCGATCAGGCGATGGAGGACGTGCCCGACACCCTGCGAGAGGCCGTCGCCGTCTTTGAACGCGAGCTGATCGGCAAGGCCATCAAGGCGCATGAGGGCCGTATGGACGCGGTCGCCGAGGCGCTCGGCATCGGGCGGCGCACGCTGAATGAAAAGATCGTCAAGCTCGGTCTGGACAAGGGCGCGTTGCTTTAGTCTGGTCGCTTGTGAAAGGGAGCGCCCATGAAAGACCTCGAACGACAAATGACCCAGTGGCGGCACGATCTGCACCGCCATCCTGAATTCGGGTTCGAAGAAACCCGCACGGCGGCCTTCGTGGCCGAAACGCTTCGTGGTTTCGGGCTGGAGGTTGCGGAATGCATCGGCGGTACAGGCGTCGTCGGCACCCTGAAGCGCGGCACGTCAAACCGGGCCATTGCGCTCCGCGCCGACATGGACGCGCTCAGGATCACCGAAACCACCGGCGCGGACTATGCCTCGGAAACCCCCGGCACGATGCATGCCTGCGGCCATGACGGGCACACGTCCATGCTGCTTGGCGCGGCGAAACTGCTGGCTGAAGAGGGCGGCTTCGACGGCACCATCCGCTTCCTCTTCCAGCCGGCAGAGGAATGGGGGCAGGGGGCGCTTTCCATGCTGAACGATGGCCTGATGGAGCGCTTTCCCTTCGATGAAGTCTATGGTCTCCACAACATGCCCGGCCTGCCCGTGGGACATTTCGAAACCCGCCCCGGTCCGATCATGTCCGCCGAGGACATCTTCGAGATCACGCTGACCGGGCAGGGCGGCCACGCCTCATCCCCCCATTGGGGGCGAGAGGTCATGGTGCCCGCCTGCGCGCTGGTTATGGACCTGCAAACCATCGTTTCGCGCCGCATCGCGCCGACGCAGACCGCCGTCGTCTCGGTCACTGAACTCATCACCGACGGCACCCGAAACGCGCTGCCTGGTCACGCCTGCATCCTTGGCGATGCGCGCAGTTTCAGCCCGGATGTCTCAGCCAAGATTGAAGAAGAAATGCGCCGGATCGCAGCAGGCATCGCCACCCAATACGGCATCGAGGTGCAGGTCAGATACAACCGCGAATTCGTGCCCACGATCAATGACCCGGAGCTGGCAGAGGCGATGATGCAGGGCGCCGCGCCGGTTTCGGAAGCCACCCAGACCCGCCCAGAACCCATGACGGGATCGGAGGATTTCGCCCGCTTCCTGACCCATGTCCCCGGCTGCTTCGCCTTCATCGGCAATGGCGAAAGCAGCGCCCCCCTGCACGCCCCGGATTACGATTTCAACGACGCCGCCCTGATCCACGGGGCGCAGGTCCATGCCGCCATCGCCCGCGCCCGACTGCCCGAAGCCTGACCCTGCGGAATTCCGCAGGCCGGGGTCGCCCATGCGCGCAATTTCCTTCATAGGCAGGCGCGCGGGCGATCCCCCATACTTCTCCCATCCACGAAACGTGTGATCAATTGGGAGGACATCATGAAAAAGACACTCACGGCCACCGCAGTGGCCGCCGTGACCGTTGGCTTCGCAGCCGAGGCACTTGCCACCGAATGGAACGTCTCTGTCTGGGGCGCGCGCCGCGCGTTTACTGAACATGTGGAACGGCTGGCGGAACTGGTCGCTGAACGCTCGGGCGGCGACTTCACCATGAACATTTCCTATGGCGGCCTGTCGGGCAACCGCGAGAACCTCGATGGTATTTCCATCGGTGCCTTCGAAATGGCCCAGTTCTGCGCCGGCTACCACGCCGACAAGAACCCCTCGATCACGGTGCTGGAACTGCCCTTCCTTGGCATGAGCTCGCTGGAGCAGGAGGCCGAGGTGTCCATGGCGCTCTATCAGCATCCTGCTGTCGTGGCTGACCTCGCCCGCTGGAACGCGACGCTGCTGATGCCCTCGCCGCTGCCGCAGTACAATTTCGTCGGTCGGGGCGATGCGCCGTCGTCGGTCGAAGACTTCGCCGGTATGGCCGTTCGGGCAACCGGCGGGATAGGGGCCGCAATGTCCGCGATTGGCGCTGTCCCCACCTCGATGACCGCGACCGAAGTGCGCCAGGCGCTCGATAGCGGCGTCGTGCAGGCCGTCAGCTTCGCCCCCCACGCGCACATGTCGTTCGGCACCATCGAATCCGGCGAGTGGTGGACCACCAACCTCAACCCCGGCACCGTGAACTGCCCGGTCGTGGTGAATACCGACGCGCTCGACGCCCTGTCGGATGCTGAACGCGAGATCCTGATGGGTGCCGTGGACGAGGCTATGCAGCACTATCTCGACTACTACAACGATCAAACCATGGCCGCATGGGGCCCGGCGCTGGACGAACGCGGGATCGAGCGGATCACCTTCGGCGACGCTGAGCTTGCAGCCTTCCGTGAAGCCGCTGCCGCCCCCGCTGCTGCCGCCTGGATCGAGGAGAATACCGCCCGCGGTCTGCCCGCGCAGGAGCTCTACGATTTCGTCACCGGCCTGATCGCCGAGGGCAACTGAGTCTGGCTGCCTGACAACCCCGCCCGGACAGGCTTCGGGCGGGGTTTTTCTTTCGGGAACATCCATTCAAGGAGAGCCATAAATGGCCGGAGCTTCCCTCGTGCTGTCCGATGACAGCTTCGTCAGCCGTCTCGACCAATCCCTGCTGTGGCTGGAGCGCAAGATGGCGTTGGTCAGTGGCCTCGCGGTCTTTTCGCTGATGATCCTCGCCGTGATCTCGGTCGGCGGGCGCAACTTCTTTTCTCAGCCGATCCCCGGTTACGTGGACTGGATCGAACAGGCCATGCCGCTGATTGCGATCATGGGCATCGCCTATACGCAGCGCGAAGGCGGCCATATCCGCATGGACCTGCTGGTCGGCAATCTGCGCGGGCGGCCCATGTGGGCGGCGGAGTTCGTCACCACGCTGGCAATCCTGATCCTGATGGTGCTGCTTGTCTGGGGGTCCTGGGCGCATTTCCAGCGCAGTTTCGACTTCAACGAACCTTGGTGGAGCCGCGACAGTTCCATGGATATCCGCCTGCCGCTCTGGCCCGCGAAGCTGGTGGTGCCGGTGGCCTTCTTCGTCATCTGCCTGCGTCTTGCGTTGCAGGTGTTCGTCTATGGTCGGGCGCTGATCCGGGGCGAAGAGCAGCCCGTGGGGGTTCCTTTGCACGCCGATGCCGCCACCCAAGCCGCGATGGAAGCCGCCCAGGTTTCCGGCCGCGACGACTGAGGGGGACAGGATCATGGAACCCATTCAAATCGGCCTCATCGTCTCGGGCGGCATGCTGGTGCTTGTCATCCTCGGCATGCGCGTGGCCTTCGCCGCTGGTCTCTCGGGTCTCGTCGGCCTGATCTGGATCTTCTGGAGCCGCCGGGGCTACGACCCCGAGGATTTCCTATGGGCGCTGACCGTCGCGGTAAAAACCGCGGGCCAGGTGCCCCATTCGAAAATCTCCAGCCAGGCGCTCAGCCTCATCCCCACTTTCATCCTGATCGGCTATCTCGCCTATCACGCAGGGCTGACCAAGGCGCTGTTCGAGGCCGCCAAGCGCTGGTTCGCCTGGGTTCCGGGGGGCTTGGCTGTCTCGACTGTCTTCGCCACCGCAGGCTTTGCCGCCGTGTCGGGGGCCTCGGTCGCCACATCTGCCGTCTTCGCCCGTATCGCGATCCCGGAAATGCTGGCCGTGGGCTATGACAAGCGCTTCGCGGCGGGCGTCGTGGCAGCGGCCGGTACACTCGCTTCGCTGATCCCGCCCTCCGCCATTCTCGTGATCTACGCGATCATCGTGGAACAGGATGTGGGCCGCTTGCTGTTGGCGGGCTTCATACCCGGTGTGTTTTCTGCGGTGGTCTATACGCTCCTGATCGTCGGCATGGCCATGACGCTGAAGAACTTCGGCCCGCCCGTGACCGGCTTCACCTGGAAGGAACGCTTCACCTCCTTGCCGCCTGCGCTGCCGATTGTGGCGGTCGTCGTGATTATCATTTTCTTCGTCTACAACCCCTTCGGCGGCGATGCCTGGGGCACCCCGACGGAAGGCGGCGCGATCGGTGCGTTCATCGTCTTCCTTATGGCGCTCTATCGCGGCATGCGCTGGCCGCAGCTGAAAGAGGCGCTGCTGGAAACCGCCAAGCTTTCGGTGATGATCTTCACGATCATCTGGGGCGTGCTGATCTACGTCCGCTTCCTGGGTTTCGCTGACCTGCCGGGGGCCTTCGCAGACTGGCTGACGACACTGGAGATGTCACCAATGCTGATTCTGATCTGCATTCTGCTGGCCTATGCGGTGCTCGGCATGTTCATGGACGCAATCGGAATGCTGCTGCTGACGCTGCCCGTGGTGTTCCCGGCGGTCATGGCGCTCAATGGCGGCATGAACGTGACGGCAGAGGCCAGCACCTTCGGCATGTCCGGCACCATGTGCGCGGTCTGGTTCGGCATCCTCGTGGTGAAGATGGCAGAGTTCTGCCTGATCACGCCGCCCATTGGCCTCAACTGCTTCGTGGTGGCCGGCGTGCGCGATGACCTCAGCGTGCAGGACGTGTTCAAGGGGGTGACGCCCTTCTTCATCGCCGACGCGATCACCATCGCTCTGTTGGTGGCGTTCCCCTGGATCGTGCTGTGGCTGCCAAGCCAGATGTGATTTAATCTTGTAAAAGAATGGAAGCGGCGGCCCGGAATATCCCAGGTCGCCGTTTTCGCGTTTGGTATGCACGAGGGGTGTACGGGGGGTGTACAGGGGGTGTACGCATGGCACCCCCCCTGTTTTTGGTGCCGGGGAGAGATGCGGGGACTTGACTCACGCCGCGCTCCGTGAAATTAATTTACCAATCAAAATAAATATGGCGACCGGGGAGGACGCCATGGGAGGACCCATGTATCTCGGATTGGATCTGGGCACGTCCGGCCTGCGGGCAGTGCTGGTCGATGCCGATGGCACGCTTGTCGCCGCGGCAGAACAGGCAGCCCCTGTCAGCCACCCCGCGCCCGGCCACAGCGAACAGGATCCGGCCCATTGGGTCGACGCATGTCGCGCGGCAGTGGCCAAGCTGAAGACGGATGCGCCAGATGCCCTGTCCGCCGTTCGCGGCATCGGTTTGTCAGGTCAGATGCATGGCGCGACGTTGTTGGATGCAGCGGACAATGTGCTTCGGCCCTGCATCCTGTGGAACGATACAAGGTCCCATGCAGAGGCGGCGGCGCTGGATGCAACCCCCGGCGTGCGCGATCTGTCGGGCAATATCGTCTTTCCCGGCTTTACTGCACCCAAGCTGCTGTGGGTCGAGAAACATGAGCCCGAGATCTTCGCTCAGGTCACCAAAGTGCTGCTTCCAAAGGATTATCTGCGCCTCTGGCTGACGGGAGAGCATGTGTCTGATATGTCCGACGCGGCCGGAACCAGTTGGCTCGACGTTGGCATGCGTGACTGGTCGCCCGCGTTGCTGGAGGCCGGTCACATGCGCCCCGACCAGATGCCGCGACTGGTAGAAGGCAGCGAAGGTTCGGGCCAATTGCGCGCCGAGCTGGCCGCCGAATGGGGCATTTCCGGCCCCGTCGTCGTGGCCGGTGGCGGCGGCGACAATGCCGTTGCGGCCTGCGGTGTGGGCTGCTTCCGCGAGGGCGACGGCTTCGTCTCGCTCGGCACCTCGGGCGTGTTGCTGGCCGCGAAGGACAGCTTCGCGCCTGCCCCCGAAACCGCCGTTCACAGCTTCTGCCACGCGGTGCCGGACACCTGGTATCAGATGGGCGTGATCCTGGCCGCGACCGACTGCCTGAACTGGCTGGCCAAGACCCTGAACGACAGCCCCGCCACGCTGGCTGGCCGCTTGCCTGACACGATCTCTGGCCCATCGGGCACGCTCTTCCTGCCTTACTTGTCAGGCGAACGGACGCCCCATAATGACGCCGATATCCGCGGTGCCTTCGTCGGTCTCGACATCGGATCCAACCAACAAAACTTGACCCAATCCGTCATGGAAGGCGTCAGTTTCGCGCTCCGGGATTCGCTGGAGGCGCTGAAATCCACGGGCACAAGGCTCGACTCGGTCCTTGCCATCGGCGGCGGCACGCAGTCGCGGTTCTGGCTGGAAAGCCTTGCCACGATTTTGGGCCTTCCCCTGCGCCTGCCCGCCAAGGGTGAATTCGGCGCGGCGCTTGGCGCGGCGCGGCTTGGCATGGCTGCCGACGGGGCCGATATCCACGACACAATGACCCCTCCGCAAGTGGCGGAAACCATCGATCCCCGCGCGGATTTGCAGGGGGCTTACGACGAAAGCTACGCCCGCTACCGCGCCCTTTACCCCTCTATCAAGGCTGCAATGACATGAGCACCGGCTTTTTCAAAGATATCACCGAGATCCCGTTCGAAGGCGCCGACAGCGCCAACCCGCTGGCCTTCCGCCACTATGACCCCGATGAGGTCGTCTTGGGCAAGCGCATGGAAGATCACCTGCGCTTCGCCGCCTGCTACTGGCACAATTTCGTCTGGCCGGGGAATGACCCGTTCGGCGGGCAAACCTTTGAACGGCCATGGTTTCCCGGTGACACCATGGCGCAATCGAAGCTCAAGGCCGACGTGGCCTTCGAGATGTTCAGCCTGTTGAAAGTGCCCTATTTCTGCTTCCACGACTTCGACATCCGCCCCGATGGGGCAAGCTTTGCCGAGAACCGCGATACGCTGAACCAGATCGCGGATTACTTCGCCGAGAAGATGGAGCAGACCGGGGTGAAGCTGCTGTGGGGCACGGCCAACATGTTCTCCAACCGCCGCTTCATGGCGGGGGCCGCGACGAACCCGGACCCGGATGTCTTCGCCTTCGCCGCCGCGACGGTGAAATCCTGCATGGACGCGACGCACCGGTTGGGGGGCGAAAACTACGTGCTGTGGGGTGGGCGCGAAGGCTATGAGACGCTGCTCAACACCAACCTCGCGCAAGAAGACGCGCAGTTCGGGCGGTTCCTGAACATGGTGGTGGACTACAAGCACAAGATCGGTTTCGACGGCGCGATCCTGATCGAACCCAAGCCGCAGGAACCCACCAAGCACCAGTATGATTACGATGTCGCCACGGTCTACGGCTTCCTCAAGCGCCACGGGCTGGAGGGCGAGGTGAAGGTGAATATCGAGCAGGGCCACGCCATTCTGGCGGGCCACAGTTTTGAGCACGAGATTGCGCTCGCCTCGGCGCTTGGCATCCTTGGTTCGATCGACATGAACCGGAACGACTATCAGTCCGGCTGGGACACCGACCAGTTCCCCAACAATGTGCCTGAGGTCGCGCTGGCCTATTACCACATCCTGCAGGATGGCGGGTTCACCACAGGCGGCACCAATTTCGACGCAAAGCTGCGCCGCCAGTCGCTGGACCCGGAGGACCTGCTGATCGCCCATATCGGCGGCATGGATATCTGCGCACGCGGTCTTAAAGCTGCCGCCGCGATGATCGAGGACGGAACCCTGCCGGGCTTCGTCGAGGATCGCTATGCCGGGTGGGCCGCGCCCGAGGCGCAGGCGATGCTGAACGGCGACCGCTCGCTGGAGGATATCGCCGCGCGGGTCGAGGCCGAGGGGATCAACCCCGCGCCCGTATCCGGCAAGCAGGAGTACCTTGAAAACGTTGTGAACCGCTTCGTCTGAGGGGACCTTGCCAAGCGCCAGAGAGATACGTGAATTTCGCTTAGAGGACGGGGAGGTTACGCTCTCACTCCTCAATCTGGGCTGCATCACGCGGGGCTGGTGGGTGCCTTTAGGCGGAGCTTCCGTGCCGGTGGTTCTGGGCTTCGACAACCCGGCGGACTACCTGTCGAACCCCACCTATATGGGCGTGATCGCGGGGCGCGTGGCCAACCGCATCGCGGGCGCGCGGTTTTTGCTTGAGGGTCGGGAGCATCACCTGACCGCCAATGAAGGCCCACACCAGTTGCATGGCGGCGCGGGCGGGCTGCATTCCCGCATCTGGCAGGCTGAGACGAATGGCGCGCGGGCCGTGCGCTTTACCTATGTCTCGCCCGACGGCGAGGAAGGCTTTCCGGGGCGGGCCAGTTTCGAAGTGACCGTATCGCTCGATGGCGCGCGCGTGACCTATGACATGGTGGCCACGGTGGACCGGCCCACGCCGATCAACCTGGCGCAGCACAGCTATTACAGCCTCGGGGTGCCTCGGACGGCCCGCGATGCGCGCTTTACCTGCCCGGCGGACCGGGTGACGCCCGTGGACAGCGGCCTTATCCCGACCGGGGACATCGCCCCGGTCATGGACACCCGACACGATTTCCACGCTGGCGCCGTGCTGTCCGAGGCTGACCCGGAGGGGATCGGGACCGATCTGAACCTGGTGATGCCCGAGGACCTCGGCCCGGCAAGGCCGGTGGCGGAGCTTCTGGCCCCGAACGGGTTGCGCCTGCGGATGTGGTCGGACCAGCCGGGCTTGCAGGTCTATACCGGGCACGGCCTTCCCGATCTGGGTGGTGCCCATCCGGGCCAGCGCATCGCCCCCTGGGCCGGGATCGCATTGGAGCCGCAGGGCTTTCCCAATGCCGTCAACTGCCCCACATTCCCGTCGATCATCGTGACGCCGGAGCAGCCCTATCATCAGCGGCTGACGGTCGAGATCATGGAGGATCCTGAATGAAACGGTTGCCCCTGGCCCTGATCCCGGCGCTCATTGCGTTGCCCGTGCTGTCACAACCTGCGTTCCCGCCCGCAGAGTTTGCCCCGACCGATCCGGCGCGCGTCGAGCTGGGGCAGCTTCTGTTCTACGATCCCATTCTGTCGGGCAACCAGCAGGTGTCTTGCGCCACCTGCCACCACCCGCGCTTCGGCACCTCTGATGGGGTGTCGCTGTCGCTTGGCGACGGGGCGCATGGGCTGGGGCCGGACAGGTTGGCGGACCCTGAAAACCTGCCCGAACAGCGTATTCCCCGTAACGCACCGGGGTTGTTCAACCTTGGAGCCTCCGAGTTCACCCACATGTTCCATGATGGCCGGCTGGAGGCAGACCCGACCCGCCCCAATGGCATTCGCACGCCCTTGGGCGACGCGATGAGCGCAGGGTTCGACTCCGTCCTCTCGGCACAGGCGATGTTCCCGGTCCTGTCCCCCGACGAGATGGCCGGGCACTATTCGGAAAACCCGATCAGCCAGGCCGTGCGCATGGGGCATCTGTCTCTGGCGGGCGGGGCATGGGACCAGATCGCAGCCCGCGTTGCCGCCATCCCCGAATACCGGGTCCGGTTTGACGCGATCTTGGGCACGGGCGCTCCGATCCACTTCACCGACATTTCCAACGTCGTCGCCGATTTCATCCGCTTCGAATGGCGGGCGGATCGCAGCCCGTTTGACCTCTATCTTGCCGGTGAGGCAGAGTTGCCCGAGGCGGCGGCACAGGGAATGGCGCTGTTCTACGGCGAAGCGGGCTGTGCGGACTGCCACGCAGGCCGGTTCCAGACCGATCACGATTTTCACGCCATCGCCATGGTGCAACTCGGGCCGGGCAAGGCCGCGCGGTTCGAGACCCATGCCCGCGACGAGGGGCGGATGCGAGTCACTGGCGAACCGGAGGATGCCTATGCCTTCCGCACGCCGTCCTTGCGCAATGTGACCCTGACTGCGCCGTATGGGCATGCGGGCGCCTATGCGACGCTGGAGGGGGTGATCCGGCATCATCTGGACCCGGTGGGGTCGCTTTATGCCTATGATCGGAGCCAGGCGGTTTTGCCCGCCCTGCCGGGGGCAGAGGACTGGCGCATTCTGGATGACCCCGACGAGGTGGCCGCGATTGCGGCGGCGAATGCGCTGGAGCCGGTGCAGTTGAGCGACGATGAGGTTGCCGCCCTGGTAGCGTTCTTGGAGGCGTTGACCGATACGGCAGGCGCGGAGGGGCGTTTGGGGGTGCCGGAAAGCGTGCCAAGCGGATTGCCGGTTGATCGGTAGCGGGGAAGGGTCTTGCAAGACCCTTGGAAGGATTTTGGAAAATCCTTGGCGCCGCTCCACCGTCAGCGTGCGAGTGTGAGCCTTTGATTGACCTCGACCGGCTGCCAATCGCCGCTCTCTCCATCTGGCCAGATCACCCGGATCTCGGCCGCCGCCACATCGCCAAGCCCGAAATGCAGCGGCCCGGAAACGCCACCTGCATGGCCACCGCCCACGGTGATTTCCTGCGTCCAGAGCCTGTCCTCGGCGCGGAGTTCCACGAAAGCTCCCACGGCATCGGGGTTCGGCCGTTCCTGCCTGACATGTACCAGAAGCCATCCCCTGGCTTCCTCTGTCACATTCTGGTAGAGTTCCATCGGTGCGTGGCGGTTCAGAACCGCCAGGTCAAGCAGCCCGTCCCCGTTCAGATCCGCCAGCGCCGCGCCCCTACTGCGGTGCAGGCTGGCCACCCCGGCCTGAAGCCCCGCTTCGGTGAAGCGCCCCTCAGGGCTGCCCATCAGCAGGTTGTTGGGGTCTTCCATGGCGCTGCCGGGCATCTGTTCCACATTGCCCTTGGCCACGAAGAGATCATCCCACCCGTCATTGTCCACATCTCCGAACACGGCGTGCCAGCCGGTCGAGGGCCTGCCATCGCCGCCCGTATAGGGGCGGTGTGCGGTGGCGCCGCTTTCGTATGGGGCGTCGAGATAGCTGGGGCCTTGCGCGCCGATACGTAACGCCTGCAATCGCTGATCCCCCATGGAGGTCAGGTAGACCTCGGACAGCCCGTCGCCATCCAGATCGCGCGAGGCAATGCCCATCCCCCAAAGCTGGTGGCTGTTCCATCCGTCCTCTGGCCCGAAAAGTCGCGGATCACTCTCCATCGCCCACATCTGTTCTTCGCCGCCGCGCACATAGTAGTGCCGATCATTTGAGACGCGCAGATCGGCGCGGCCCTGCCGTCCCCAGTCCGTGAACAGCATCGACAAGGCGCAGAACCCCGGTTCCAGTGGCAGGGGCGGGGTGTAGCTGTCGCCCTCCGGTCGGTAGAGCTGGTTGATGTCGCAGGCTTCGAACGGGCCTTCCGGATCACTCCGGTCCACGTAATTGCCGAAGGCGAGCGTGGGCAGGGTCTGACTCGTTTCCCATGTGGCCGAAAACGCTGTGGTCCAGCGTGCGTCGGTCTGAAAGCCGATCCCCTCGAACGGGGCAAATGCGCAGTTGCCTAGCCCGCGCATCAGCATGTTGTCCCCCACCCGCAACACGGCGAGATCAAGAACCCCGTCGCTGTCGATATCGAGCGGATAAGCCCCGATGACGCTTGTCAGGGACAGGGCACTGTCCACCGCATCGAAAACCAGATCGCCGCCAGGGGCGGAGCGGTTGAGGAAGAGCTGCGCCGGGGCCTCGCCCCCCGCAGCATAGAGCTCTGGCAGGGCGTCGCCATTGCAGTCAAAGGCCGCAACCCCGCCGCCCACGAAATGCTCCCACCCGCCTTCATAGCTGTGCGGTGCAATCGGGCGCGGCTCGAAGAGCGGGTCTGCAAGGGCAGGGACCGAGGACACCAGCAGAGTGGCGAGACATAGCTCAGGCCGCATCGGCACCGAGGTTGCGGATCGTCAGCTCCGACACCCCCTCCATCGCGCAGGCAGCCGCCCCCTTAGCCCACATCAGATCGCCCCACTTATGCACCCGGATTTCCGGCAATGGGGCGTCGACCTGCACGACCGAGGATTTCACCCGGTCCAGCACGTCGGACCCGTAGAGAAAGTCGAAGGTCATCTGTTCGCCGGACAGGATCACCAGGCTGGGGTCGAAGATGTTGATCACATTGGCCAGCCCCATGGCAAACATCCGGCCCGCCCGGTCGAAGATGGACCGCGCCATCGCATCGCCCGCCTTGGCGCGGGAATAGAGGACCGAGAGATCGTCCTCGGGCTGCGCGCTGCCGCGGATATTGGCCTCTCGCAGCAGGGCATAGTCGCCCACATAGGCCTCCAGGCAACCGCGTTGACCGCAACGGCAGAGCGCCCCGTCGAGCTGCACCTTGGTGTGGCCGAACTCCGCCCCGCAGCCGCGTTCGCCCCGATAGATGCGCCCGTCGATCACGATGCCCATGCCGACACCCTGTTCGATGGTGATGACGATGAAATCAGAGACGTTGCGCGCTTCACCAAAGAGTTGCTCGGCCTTGGCAACCAGATTGGCGTCATTGTCCATATAGAAAGGCACCGGCATGGCATCGGATAACATGCGCCCCAGTTCCACGTTGCGTTGATCGAGCGACGGGGACCAGTGAACGAAATTGCGGGTCGCGTCGATCAGCCCGGCAATGCCGAGACCGACGCCGGACACTTCGCGTATGTCGCGACCGGCAGCGGTGCAGGCCCCGGTCAGGGCGCGCATGACGAGCGACACCATCTCTTCGGCGGACATGACCGGGCCGGGCAGTTCTTGGTCGTATTCGCCAACGGTCTGACCTTCGAAATCGACGAGGATCACCGTGGCGGACCGGTCGGAAATCTTGATGCCCGCGATCAGGTGCGCGGCCCCGCGTACTTTGAGTGCCACGCGCGGACGGCCCCGTTTTGCACCGGAGCGATCCCCTTCCGGAGTGATTTCTTCTATAAGACCGGCGGTCAGCAGTTCCGAGGTGATGGCGGTGACGGTGGCCGGGCTGACCTGCGTATCGCGGGCAATGTCGATTCGGGCGATTCGTCCGGCTTGGCGGATTGCCTCGAACACCTGTTGGCGTCCGTTTTCGCGCTGATCGTTCGCGGTCGATATGCGTTGATGTCCTGCCACGGTGTCCTCCCGCAGGTATAATTCACCAAAAAAAATAAATCAGCAAGGGAAGTGTTGTCGGCGTTGAGCAGACGGCCTGAAAGGCGTCGATCATTATTTAATTTGATCTTTGAAAAAAATAGTGCTAGGACAGATTCACATGGCGGGACTCGGTCGAATGGGACCCGGCCAGGTATCACAGGGAGGAAAGCATGAAGTTTCTCAAAGCAGCCGCAGCAACGGTGTTTGCGGCAACCATGACCACCGCTGCCTTTGCGCAGGACATCACCGTTGGGGTCAGCTGGTCCAACTTCCAGGAAGAACGTTGGGCGACCGACGAAGCGGCCATTGTTGCCGCTCTGGAAGCCGCTGGCGCCGAATACATCTCTGCCGACGCACAGTCGTCCGCATCCAAGCAGCTGTCGGACATCGAAAGCCTGATCGCTCAGGGCGTTGATGCCCTGATCATCCTGGCCCAGGACGCAGCAGCCATTGGCCCGGCCGTACAGGCCGCCGCCGACGAAGGCATCCCGGTCATCGCCTATGACCGCCTGATCGAAGACCCCCGCGCCTTCTACCTGACCTTCGACAACGTCGAAGTCGGCCGGATGCAGGCCCGCGCAGTTCTGGAGGCGGCGCCCTCTGGCCGTTACGTCATGATCAAGGGCTCGCCCACTGACCCGAACGCAGACTTCCTGCGCGGCGGTCAGCAGGAAGTTCTGCAAGCCGCAATCGACGCCGGTGAGATCGAGATCGTGGGCGAGGCCTACACCGATGGCTGGCTGCCTGCCAACGCACAGCGCAACATGGAGCAGATCCTGACCGCGACCGACAACGGCGTTGACGCTGTCGTGGCTTCGAATGACGGCACCGCAGGTGGTGTTGTTGCCGCTCTGACCGCGCAGGGCATGGAAGGTATCCCGGTGTCCGGCCAGGATGGCGACCACGCCGCGCTGAACCGTGTTGCCCTTGGCACCCAGACCGTGTCGGTTTGGAAAGACGCCCGTGATCTGGGCCGTGCAGCCGGTGAAATCGCCGTCGCACTGGCACAGGGCACCGCAATGGCCGATGTCGAAGGCGCACAGGAATGGACCAGCCCGTCTGGCACCACCATGACCTCGATGTTCCTTGCACCGGTTCCGATCACCGCCGAGAACCTGAGCGTCGTTGTCGATGCTGGCTGGATTGATCTGGAAACGCTCTGCCAGGGTGTTACCGACGGCCCCGCGCCTTGCAGCTAATCCTGTGATACACTGCATAGTGTAGCACCCGATACGCCCCGCCCCGCCGGGGCGTATCACCACCAGACACGCTGAACTCTGGAGTCCGGACATGACCGACACCACGTCTCAGCCAATTCCCCCGCAGCGCAAGAGTTTCGTCCAGCAACTGGAGCTGGATACGCGTCTATTGGGAATGGTTGGCGCCTTCATCATCCTTTGCATCGGGTTCGATTTCATTACGGAAGGCCGCTTCCTGACCCCGCGCAACATCTTCAACCTGACGATCCAGACCGTTTCCGTGGCCATCATGGCCTGTGGCATGGTCTTCATCATCGTCACCCGCCATATCGACCTGAGCGTCGGCGCGCTGCTGGCCACCTGTTCGGCGATCATGGCGATGACGCAGACCGATATCCTGCCCAACATGATGGGGCTGGGGCTCGGCCATCCGCTGATCGCGCCGATCTCCATCATCGTCGGCATCGCGGCAGGGGCGCTGATCGGGGCCTTCCACGGCTATCTTGTCGGCTACCTGACCATCCCGGCCTTTATCGTGACGCTTGGCGGTCTGCTGGTCTGGCGCAATGTCGGCTGGTTCCTGACCCGAGGTCAGACCATCGGTCCGCTGGATGAGACCTTCATGGCCTTCGGCGGCATCAACGGCACGCTCGGGCCGAGCCTTTCGTGGATCGTGGGTGCGGTTCTGACGGTTGCCGCCGTTGCCGCGATGTGGAACGGGCGCCGGTCGAAGGCAAGCCATGGCTTCCCGGTCAAACCGGTCTGGGCCGAACTGACCCTGTCGGGGATCACCGCAGCCGTCATCATGGGCTTCATCTGGGTTCTCAACTCCTACGAGATCCCGAGCCGTCGCCTGGAACGCATGTTCGAGGCGCGCGGCGAGGTGATGCCCGAAGGCTTTACCACCACCTACGGCCTGCCGATCTCGGTGCTGCTGCTGATCGGGATCGCCATCGCGATGACCGTTCTGGCCCGCCGCACCCGGCTTGGGCGCTATATCTTCGCCACCGGCGGCAACCCGGACGCGGCAGAGCTGTCGGGCATCAACACCCGCATGCTGACGGTCAAGATCTTTGCCCTGATGGGCGCGCTCTGCGCGATCTCGGCGGTTGTGGCCTCGGCCCGTCTGGCCAACCACACCAACGATATCGGCACGCTGGACGAACTGCGCGTCATCGCGGCGGCGGTTATCGGTGGCACGGCGCTCTCGGGCGGTCTTGGCACCATCCACGGGGCGATCCTTGGCGCGCTGATCATGCAGTCGCTGCAATCGGGCATGGCCATGGTCGGCGTCGACGCGCCGTACCAGAACATCGTTGTCGGTGTCGTGCTGGTCGCAGCCGTGCTGATCGACATCATCTATCGCAAGCGCACGGGGGATCACTGATATGACTGCACCACTCGTAGAAATGCGCGACATGTCGATCTCGTTCGGCGGGATCAAGGCGGTCGATCATGTCACGGTCGACCTGCAACCCGGTGAGGTCGTGGGCCTGCTTGGCCATAACGGCGCGGGCAAGTCGACGCTGATCAAGATGCTGTCGGGCGCCTATCAGCCCGATGGCGGCCAGATCTTCATCAACGGAGAGAAGGTCACCATCAACAACCCGCGCGATGCACGGGCGCATAATATCGAGACCATCTACCAGACGCTCGCGCTGGCCGATAACCTCGATGCGGCGTCCAACCTGTTTCTCGGGCGGGAGCTTGTGACCCCCTTCGGGCTGGTCGACGATGCGGCGATGGAGGCGGAGACGCGCAAGATCATGGGGCGTCTCAACCCGAACTTCCAGAAGTTCAACGCGCCAGTGTCGGCCCTGTCCGGTGGTCAACGCCAGTCGGTTGCCATTGCCCGCGCCGTCTACTTCAACGCGCGTATCCTGATCATGGACGAACCAACCGCCGCGCTTGGCCCCCATGAAACCCAGATGGTGGCGGAGCTGATCCAGCAGCTGAAGGCCGAAGGCATCGGGATCTTCCTGATTGACCACGACGTGCATCAGGTGATGAACCTTTGTGACCGGGCCAGCGTGATGAAGAACGGTCAGCTTGTCGGCACCGTCAACGTGAAGGATGTGACCGATGACGATCTGCTTGGCATGATCATCCTCGGCAAGCACCCGCACGAAGACGCCGCCTGACAAGGGGCGAGAGTTCAGCAAGGCGGCGGTCCCATCGGGGCCGCCGTTTTTCGTTGGAGAAGCGACCCCATGTCGTATCCTGCAAGCGCGTTTCGCATTCGGGCAGGTCCGGTGATGCGAAGCGCGGTCAAGTTGATCCACCCACAGGATGGAGACCGCGAATGTCCGATACCGCCCTCAAGACCCGCACCCGCACCGGTGGCCGCAACGCCCGCCGCAGCCAGAGGATGGTCACCGACAGCCGGATGCTGCCGGGGCTGACCAATGTGCTGCCGCATTGCGAAGTGATGGATGGCGCGCAGGTCGAGCGGATCGACAGTGCCTCGATGGACATCCTCGAAAATGTGGGGGTCGTGTTTCGCGATGATATTGCTCTCGCGGACTGGAAACGCGTGGGCGCGGATGTGCGGGGAGAGCGGGTGCATCTCGACCGGGGGCTGGTGCGGGAGCTGATCGCGACGATCCCGTCCGACTTCACCTATCATGCCCGCAACCCGGCCAACAATGTGCGGCTTGGCGGGCGGCAGTCGATCTTCGTGCCGATGACCGGTGCGCCTTTCCTGCGGGATCTGGACGATGTGCGCCGTAACCCGACGCTGGCGGACCTGGCCATGTTCCACAAGCTCAGCCACATGTCGCCCGCGCTGCATTCCAGCGCGCATCACATCGTGGAACCTTACGACCACCCGATCAGCCAGCGGCACCTGCGGATCACCTATTCCTCGATGAAGCATTCGGACAAGACCTTCATGGGCATGACCACCAGCCCGAAGAACGCCGAGGACGTGATGGAAATGTGCGCGGTGCTGTTCGGGGAGGACTTCCTCGAAACCCACCCCGTCACCACCGGCAATTGCAACGGCAACTCACCTTTGGTCTGGGATGAAACCATGCTCGGCGCGATGCGCGCGTTCTGCCGCCGCAACCAGCCGGTTCTGTGCTCCCCCTTCGTGCTTGGTGGGGCAAACACGCCCGCATCGGTCGCGCCCGCTGTGGCGCAGTTGAACGCCGAGGCTTTGTCAGCGCTCGCTTACACGCAAGTGATCCGCAAGGGCTGCCCGGCCATTTACGGGCACTACCTGTCTACCGTGTCCATGAAATCCGGTGCGCCGATGGCAGGCACGCCAGAGATCAGCCTGATGAATTTCATGATCGGCCAGATGGCGCGGTTCTACGGTGTGCCCTGGCGGACCTCGAACACGCTTGGCGGAGCCAAGACTTTCGACGCGCAGGCGGGTTATGAAAGCGCTACGACCCTGTCGGCGGTGATGCATGCCGGTGCGAATTACATCTGGCATTCGGCGGGCTGGAACGAGGCCGGGATGCACTGTTCCGTGGCCAAGTTCGTGGTGGATGCCGAACAATGCGCCATGGCCTACCGCATGGCGGAAGGCCCCCGGTGGGACGATTTCGACGAAGGCATCGCGGCAGTGTCCGATATCGGGCCGGGGGGGCATTACCTTGGCCATCCCCACACGCAGGAGAATTTTCAGCGGGCGTTCTTCATGCCGGAGCTTTTCGACAACAATTCCATCGAGCAATGGGTTGCAGAAGGCTCGAAGGAGATCACCGAACGGGCGCTCAATCATGCCCGCAAGCTGTTGCGCGAGTATGAGGAACCCCGTCTGGACGAGGCGAAGAACGAGGCGCTGCTGGACTACATCGCCCGGCGTGAGCGGGAGATTCCGGCAGCCGATGCCCTGAACCAGGAGTATTGATGTGTCGCGCGACCCCCTGCTGGAGCCCTACCAGCTGCGCCATCTGACGATCCGAAACCGCATCATCTCCACAGCCCACGCCCCGAACCTTGTCGAGGACGGCCATCCGCGCGACCGCTACCGGCTGTATCACGAAGAGAAGGCCAAGGGCGGGATCGGTATGACCATGGTCGGCGGGTCGACCAATATCGCGCCTGACAGCCCGTCCGTGTTTGGGCAGCTCTACGCGGGCGATGACAGCATCGTGCCGTGGTTCCAGCGGCTGACGGATGGGGTGAAATCCCATGGCGCGGCCATCATGTGCCAGATCACCCATATGGGGCGGCGCACGGCTTGGGACGACGGGTATTGGCTGCCGGTGATTGGCCCCTCGGGGCGGCGCGAACGCGCGCACCGGGCGTTTCCGAAGGTGATGGAGCGGGAGGATATGGCGCGCGTGGTTGGCGAATTCGTGGCCGCTGCCCGCCGTTGTCAGGAGGGCGGGTTCGATGGGATCGAGCTGCTCTCGCATTCGCACCTGCTAGGGCAATTCCTGTCGCCTTTGGTGAATGACCGGGAGGATGACTATGGCGGGTCACTGGAAAACCGCCTGCGCCTGACGCTGGAGGTTCTGGCGGCGGTGCGCGCTGCCGTGGGGCCGGAGATGATCCTCGGCATCCGCATGACCGGGGATGAGCTGGAAGAGGCCGGGCTGACCGCCGATGACTGCGTTGCCGTGGCCCGCATGCTGGCCGAGACGGGGCAGGTGGACTTCCTCAATATCCTCGCGGGTGCGCCTTATGACGATCTGGGTCTGGCCGGGTGGGTTCCTCCCATGGGCATGCCCTCGGCGCCGCATCTGCCGATCGCAGGCCGCATCCGTCAGGCGACGGGGCTGCCCGTGATCCACGCAGGCGGCATCGCCGATTTGGCCACCGCGCGTCATGCGGTCAGCGAAGGCCATGTGGACCTTGTCGGCATGACTCGCGCTCATATCGCTGATCCTCATCTGGTCGCGAAACTGATGCGCGGTGAGGAGGATCGGATACGCCCCTGCGTGGGTCTCGGGGCCTGCGTCGATCGGGTAAATCAAGGCAAACCCGCCGTTTGCGGGCATAATGCCGCGACCGGGCGCGAGGCGGTGATGCCCCATGTGATCGGCCCTGCCGACACGCGCGGCAAGGTGGTCGTCGTGGGCGGCGGCCCCGGCGGGCTGGAGGCGGCGCGGGTATCTGCCCTGCGCGGCCATGAGGTGATCCTGATGGAGGCCGCGGATCGTTTGGGTGGTCAGCTGCTATTGGCCTGCAAGGGCAGGGTTCGGCGACAGGTTTGGGGCGTGGCCGATTGGCTGATCGCGGAGGTGGAGCGGCTTGGGGTCGACACCCGGCTCAATCGCTATGCTGAGGCCGAGGACGTTGTGGCAGAAGCACCCGATGCGGTGATCATCGCCACCGGCGGATGGCCAGAGCCGCCCGCGATCCCCGGCGCTGACCTGACCCTGTCCGGTTGGGATGTGCTCTCCGGCGCGGCCCGGCCGTCCGGCGCGGTCCTGCTTTTGGACGAGGCGGGTGACCAGCCCGGGGCCGTTACGGCGGATGCCTTGGCCGAGATGGGATGTGCGATCGAATTGGTCACCCCCGACCGCAGCCCGCTGCACGATCTGGGCCCTACGACCTCCGCCGTTGCCCTGCGCCAGTTGGCCCGCGACGGGGTTCAGATGACCTGCCTGCACGAAATGATCCGCGTCGAGGCAATCGGCCCGAAACAGCGCGCCACGCTGCGCCATGTGCTGACCGGGCAGACCGTCACGCGCGAGGTGGATCATGTGGTGGTGGAACATGGGCTGACGCCCTCTGACGCGCTTTATCACGCGCTGAAGGAAGGCTCGTCCAACCTCGGCCAGCTTGACCATGCGGCCATGATCGCGGGCACCGACCCGTTCCGGGTGCTGAATCCGGAAGGCCGCTATTGGCTCGCCAGGATCGGCGACGCGGTGGCGGGGCGCAACATTCATGCTGCCGTCTATGATGCGCTGAGGGTCTGCAAAACCCTTTAAGGGATTTACTTCCGGGGCAAACTGCCGCTCAGTCACCGCCATGACCGACCATCTCAAGGGCCTTCTGATTACCACCTGCGGCGTCTTGCTAGTGGTGCCCGATTCACTCTTCGTGCGGCTGATCGAGGCGGAGCCCACGGTGATCGTATTCTGGCGCGGGCTGATCGCGGGTGTACTGGTGGCCTCCGCCGTGCTGGCCTTTCAGGGCTTGAGCGGCTTTCGAGCCGTGCTGCGCACCGGCTGGTCGGGTGTGATCTACACCGTTTTGCTGGCCTCCACCGCGCCGGGTTTCGTCATGGCTGTGGCCAACACGAGTGTGGCGAATGTGGTGTTCATCCTCGCATCCATGCCGATCTTCGCCGCCGTCTTCAGCCGGGTCTTTCTGGGCGAGCCGATCACGCGGCGGATGCTGTGGACCATCGCCGCCGTTCTGGCGGGGCTCGGGGTCATCGCCTATGGCTCGGGCGAGAATGAACTGGCGTCGTGGAAGGGCGATCTCTGGGCGCTCTACACCTCCGCCTCATTCGCGGCCGCGCTGACGGCGGTGCGGCGGTTGCGGGACACCTCGATGATCCCGGCGGTGCCGGTGGCCTATTTCCTGGCTGCGCTTATGATGTCTTTCTTCGCCGACCCGATGACCAGCTTTCACACGGAATGGCCGCTCTTCCTTGCCCATGGGGCGATCATCGGCGCGTCCTCCTGCCTTCTGGTCCTTGGCCCGCGCTATCTGAGCTCGGCAGAGGTGGCGTTGCTGATCCTGCTGGAATCCGTACTCGCCCCGCTTCTGGTCTGGGCGGTGGTGGGCGAAGACCCGGGCATCTGGGCGATCTTTGGCGGTGCGGTGGTGATCGGAGCGCTTCTGGTGTCGAACCTCATAGCGCTCCGCCGCAGCCGCCGGGTGCCGGTGGCGCGCTAGCGACGTACCGCCAGCGCGCGGTCAGGTCGCCTATGCTGGGGCCATGATAGTCATGCCGACCGCCTCTGCCTTCTTCAGAACCGCAGGGATGTCGGGTTCGCACGGGGTCGGCAATTCGGTCTGGCCGTCCGGCAGGGCCGTGCCGATCCCGGTGAAGAAGTCTTCGTGCATTTTGCCGGGGCTGTTCAGGATCAGAAGCCGCGCGGGCGTGTCACCCACGGCCTGGAAGGCGTGAACAGCCCCGTCAGGGATCGAGATGAAATCCCCCTCGCCGGCAAGAATCTCCTTTCCATCGATCATGAATCCGATCTGCCCGCCAAGAACGAAAAACCCTTCCGTTTCGCCAGCGTGATGGTTGGGGGGTGCTCCGGCACCTGGCGGAACGGTGCATTCCACAAGACAGTATTTCCCGTCCACTTCATCTGGGAAGGCGTGAAATTTCATCAGGATGTTCAAGACGTTATATGTGCGTGCGCGATCCGACATGGGGTGTTTCCTGTTGCTTGATTCCTGCATTCATGATACACACTTCTCAATATGAGACAAGCGTCTCATAATTGGGAGAGAGCCAGCATGTCCAAGGGCAGAACGTCCCAGAAAGAACGCACACGCAGGGCGATCCTTGACGGCGCGCGCCAGCTTCTGACCGAAGGCGCCCCCGTGACCGTCGCCGCTGCGGCAGAGCGGCATGGCGTGTCAAAGGCCACGGCTTACCGCTACTTCTCGGACCCCGATATTCTCGTGTCGGAGGCAATGCTGGATATCGAGGTGAAATCCTATGAGGAGATCACGCGCGGAGCTGCCGGCCTGCGGGACCGTCTACTCGCCATCAACCTCTACTTCCTTGATCTTGCACTCGAAAACGAGATGGGCTTTCGCCAGTTCCTCGGGCGGACGCTGACGGTTTCGGCGTCGGGCACGGGCGATGTCCGCCGGGGCGCGCGCCGTATCAGCATGTACTGGCAGTCGCTGGCAGATGACGACGGGGGGCTGACGCGGCAAGACCAGGATGCTTTGGTCCGGGCCCTCGCACCCGCGACCGGGATCGAGGCGATGACGGCCCTTCTGGATGTGGCCGGGGCGGGGCCAGAGCAGGCGCGGGATGCGGTATCGACCATGACGCTGGCAATACTTGACCGGTTTCTGGGGGCCGCTGCTCAGGATGACATTGGCTGATCGCGCAACCTATTCCGCCCCCGCGCGCCATTCCTTCCAGCGAAGGTAGATATTCGCCCCGATTTCAGAAAAGGGCCGCGGCGGCAGGCGCGTCGGGTCTGGCTCCGCCCTCAACGCGCGGGTGATGTCGCTCTCATGCCCGAGTGCCACTTCAGCGGCCCCCATGCCGGTCAATGTCCCCCGCGCGGTCCCGAGCCCGTTCTGGCAACAGGCAGCGTAGAGCCCTTCCTCCAGTTCCCCAGTGACGGACACGCTGTTCCGGCTGAGGCAAAGATGCCCCGCCCATGTGAACTCCATGTCGATCCCGCGCAGGTCCGGGAAGCGGTTGCCAAATTTCTGGTCGTGGATACTGCGCGCCCGTTTCAGGGCCGCGTCGCAGGCCACCATCCCCGGTTTGAAGCTCGCCGCTGTTCGGGTGACGATCCGACTGCCACCCTGAACCCCGCTGATCTTGCGCATGGTGGTGCCCATGGGATCGGACGGCGTCACGCCCCACCGGTCCGCGCCTTTCACCGCATCATCGGGCAAAACCGGCGTCATCGAGGCATATAGGAAGATATGCATCAGCCGCCCGCGCGCGAAGCCGAAGCTTTCGAGCTGGCCGTTATTGGCCATGATCACCTTGGGCGCGGTAACGGAGCCATGCATGGTGCTGACATGCCAGTCATTGCCGATACGTGCGATGCCCGTCACGGGGCTGTTTTCATGGATTAAAGCCTTGGCTTTCAGCCCTTCTGCCAGCCCCCGGATATAGCCCGCCGGTTGCAGCATGACGGTGCCGGGTGTGTAGAGGCCCGAGAGGTAATATGCGCTCCCCGTCAGCTCCTCCATCGCCTTGGCGTCGAGCATCTCCGATGCTTCCCCGAGCGTCGACAGGTGGCGCGCGTAGCTTTCGTTATGGGCATGACCCGCCGCGCTGGCCGCCCCGTTCACCTTGCCCACGGGGTCCGCGAAATCGCGGGGGATGGCGTATTCCTCGGCCGCCGACAGGGCGAAAGCAATGGCCTGCCGGTTGAGCGCCGTAACTGTCCGGTCATCGCCCGACCCCGCGTAGTCGTCTGACGCCAGATCATGCGGCAGGTCGATCATGAAGCCGGAGTTGCGGCCCGCCGCGCCTTCGGCCACGCGGCCTGCGTCCAGCACCGCCACCTTCAGCGACGGGTCCAGTTGCAGAAGTCGCCGGGCGGCGGACAGCCCCGCGAAGCCCGCCCCCACCACCGCTACGTCGGTGGTGATGTTATCCTCCAACACAACCGGGGCAGGTTGCCCCGGCAGGATGGCCGACCACGCGGCCGGCCCTTTGTGAACCGGCAGGCGCCGGGCGTGATATGCGCTCACTCCACGGCCTCATCCGCATCGTCAGAGAGGTCCAGCCAGATGGTTTTCAACTGGGTGTACTGGTCATGGGCATGAATGCCGTTGTCGCGCCCGCCGAAGCCAGACTGCTTGAACCCGCCGAAGGGGGTCGTTGCATCGCCCTCACCGAAGCTGTTCACCGTCACGGTGCCCGCCCGCAGCATCCGCGCGCCGCGAATGGCCCGTTTGGCATTGGCGGTGAACAGCGAGGCACAGAGCCCGTAGTCGGTGTCATTGGCCACTCGGATCGCCTGATCGAAATTGTCCACCGTGATGACCGACAGGACCGGGCCGAAGATCTCCTCGCGCGCAAGAACATGATCGTTGCCGGGGATTTCCACTACGGTTGCCTCGACGAAGCCGCCCTCGGCTTTGCCGCCGATCACGAAGCTTTCGGCCTTCTCCACATAGCCGCAGACCTTGTTGAAATGCGCTTCGGACACCAGAGTCCCAAGCCGGGTTTCCGGGTCCAGTGGGTCGCCGGTGTTCCACTGTTTCGCGTGATGGGCGATGCGCTCCAGCAGCTCCGCCTTTACGTCCCTATGGACGATAAGCCGCGATGAGGCAGAGCAGTTTTCGCCCATGTTCCAGAACGCGCCGTTCACCACATGCGCGGCGACCCTGTCGAGGTTTTCCGCGTCATCCATCACGATGGCGGGGTTCTTGCCGCCCATCTCCAGCGTGATTTCCTTGGCGTTGGAGTCACCAGAGTAGGACAGGAAGCGTTTGCCGGTGATGGTCGATCCGGTGAAGGACACCGCGTCAATATCCATGTGCCGGCCAATGGGTTCGCCCACCTCCGGCCCGCTGCCGGGAAGGATGTTCAGCACACCGCGCGGCAGGCCTGCTTCGGTCGCCAGTTCCGCGACGCGAAGTGCGGTCAGGCTGGTCTCCTCCGCCGGTTTCACCACCACCGAACAGCCTGCGGCCAAGGCCGGGCCGATCTTCCACGCCAGCATCAGAAGCGGGAAGTTCCACGGCAGGACGAGGCCCACGACGCCAATGGGTTCGCGCACCACCATGGCGATGTGATCGTCAGAGGCGGGGCTGACCTGATCGTAAATCTTGTCGATCGCTTCCGCGTGCCACTTGATGCAGTTGATCGTCTCCGGGATGTCCACCGTTTCGCAATCGTAAATCGGCTTGCCGCTGTCGAGGCTTTCCATCACCGCCAGTTCGCGGGCGTTGCGGGTCAGCAGTTTGGCGAAGCGGATCAGGATGCCCTTGCGCTCTGCCGGGTGCATCCGCGACCAGCGGCCATCTTCAAACGCCTCGCGCGCTTTTGCCACCGCGAAATCCACGTCCTCGGCCCCGCAGGCGGCCACATCGGTCAGCGTCTCACCCGTGGCCGGGTTCACCGTGGCAAAGGTCTTGCCAGAGGCCGCCGGGCGGTAGGCCCCGTCGATATAGGCGGCATTGGGAAAGTCCATCTCGGCGGCCAGCGCCTTGTATTCGTCGCGTGTCAGCAGGCCCATCTCTCAGTCCTCCGCTTCGATCTGCGCAATGGTGCGCTTCAGCACGCCGACCACCTGTTCCAGCGCGCGCTTGTCGTCCTTGTTCAACCCTTTGAGCGGCGGGCGCATGGGGCCCGTGGTGATCCCGTTCAGGTCCACGCCGTACTTGATCGTCTGGATGAACTTGCCGCCCTGTTCCAGCACCCGCATCAGCGGCATCATCGCCGACATGATCCGGCGGCCCTTGTCGAAATTGCCCTCCAGCGCGCAGGCCTTGTAGAGCGCGATGTGCTCTTTCGGCAGGAAGTTTGACCCGCCGCAGACCCAGAACCGGCTGCCCCAGGCGAAGAACTCCAACGCCTGATCGTCCATGCCGCAGCCAAGCTGGATATGGGGGTAGTCGCGGGCCAGCAGGTGCACCCGGTTGATATCGCCAGAGCTTTCCTTGATGCCGCAGAAATTGCGGCTGCGGCCCACGCGGTCGAGGAATTCCTCGCCCATCATCGTGCCGGTCCGGCCGGGGTAGTTGTAGAGCATGATCGGCAGGTTTGCGGCCTTGTCGATGGCCAGCGCATTCAGCGCGTTTTCGCGGTCGGTCGGCACGGAATAGGCGGGCGAGGCAAGCAAAAGGGCATCGGCCCCCATCTCTTTCGCACCTGCCGCCAGCGCCACGGAATCAGGCGTCATCATCGCGCCCGTGCCGACGACCAGTGGCAGGCGGCCCTTGATGCGGTCCTTGGTAAACCGGGCGACCTCCAGCCGCTCCTCCACCGTTTGCGCGTAGTTTTCCCCCGTCGAACCACCAGAGATCAGCCCGTGAACGCCGTCCTCGATCAGGCTGTCGATCACATCGGCCAAAGCGTCCCAGTTGACGGAGTAGTCATCCAGGAAGGGGGTCACGACGGGCGTATAGATCCCCTCGAACCGGAAGATGGGTGTCATGGGCCTCTCCTCAGGCAGTAACGGCACGCGGGGGCGCACCAAGCGGCAAGTCGAGCCCGCCCGGCATCACGAAAAGCTCGATGCGGTGGCGGGACAGGTTCCAGTGGTCGATGGCCAGAGCGGCGGCACGGTCGGCATCGCCCGCCTCGATCGCGGCGATGATCTGGTCATGCTGGTCGGCGGCCTCGCCTACGTTGCGGGCCATGGCCTCATCCCGCGGACGGTAGAAGGTCATGGAAATTCGGGCGTGGTCGATCAGCAGGCGCTGGAAGGACGGCAGCAGATAGACATTGCCCGCCATTTCGCCGGTAATCTCGTGAAAGCGGTTGTTCACAAGCGCGCGGTCGCGGGCCGATCCCTGTTGTAGCACCTTGCGGAACCGGGCCTGCGTGGTTTTCAGCTTTTCAATCTGCGCAGGCGTCGCGTTTTCCGCCGCAAGCCGCAGGATCGCGCCATAGATCATCGGGGCGGCGAGGAAGAAATCGCGCAGGGTGGTGTGGGACATCTCGCTGACCCGCGCGCCTCGGTTCTGGCGCAGATCGACATAACCTTCCCCTGCCAAGCGCCGCAGCACTTCCCGCAATGGGGTGCGGGACAGTCCGAACTCTGCGCTCAGGCTCGCCTCGTCCAGATCGGCGCCGGGCTGAAGTTCCAGCGTCAGGATCGCGGTTTTCAGCGCCTGATAGCAGGTATCCTTGGGGCTTGGAGTCGAATCGGGCATCGCGGTTTCCTTCGTTGCCCGGCTTGCCTAGCAAAGATCGTGCGCAAATAAAATACATATTGCATACAAATCGTGTTCGGGCCAAAGCTACGCTATCCTGAGGACATGACCATGCCACGCCCTGAACACTTCGCTTTCCTGTTGGTCGAGGATTTGACCCATATGGCCTTCGGCTGTGCCGTTGATCCCTTGCGCATTGCCAACCTGATCAGCGGCGAGACGCTCTATGAGTGGACGCTGGTGTCAGAGACCGGCCCGACCGTTGCGTGCTCCAACGGGATCGTCAGTCAAGTCGATTGCACGTTGGACGAACTGCCCTCGGTGGACCGCCTGTTCGTTCTGTCCGGTATCGGGGTGCAAGGCCGCGCGACCCGCAGTCTGATGAACGGGATCAGGCGGCAGGCGCGTCGGGGGGTGAAGATCGGGGGTCTCTGTTCGGCCACATGGATTCTGGCGCGTGCGGGGATGCTGGACGGGCAACGTGCCGCGATCCATTGGGACTATCACGACGCCTTCATGGAAGAGTTTCCGGATGTGAACCTGCAACGCAGCGTCTTCGTGGCGGATGAAAAGACCGTCACCTCTTCCGGGGGCACTGCAACCGCCGATCTGATGCTGCACCTGATAGAGGCCCGGCACGGCAATACGCTTGCAGCAGATGTCGCCGACCAGATGGTTTACAACACGGTTCGCAATGCCAGCGCGGAACAGCGCCTGTCCTTCCAGGCAAGGCACGGAATTCGGAACAGCCACCTGAGCCACGCCATTCGCCGGATGAATGAAACCGTGGAATTCCCGATTTCGCCAGCCGAGATCGCGGCGGAGATTGGAATATCGGTGCGGCAATTGGAGCGACTATTCGGGCGCTATCTGAATTGTTCACCCAAGAAATACCAGGTCGATATCCGCCTTCAGAAGGCCCGGCACCTGCTTTTGCAAACCGAAATGCCTGTGACAGAGGTTGCGTTTGCCTGTGGATTCAAGAGCTCAGGCCATTTCGCGCGAAGCTACAAGTCCCATTTCGGGGTGGCGCCGGGCAGCCAAAGAGGCCGGATATCCTGAACTGTTGCGATGGTCATAACCGATCGCGGCGTCAGGAATCCCGCGTTCCGGATTGTCGCTGCATATGACCCTGTCGATATGGGTAGACATTAAATTGATAGTTTTTTGTCGACCTTGAAATAGAACGACCCTATTAAAGAATGGCGAGTTGGGGATTGAATCTGCGAGATTGGTCAATTCTCTGCCCGGAATGCTGGGGGCGAAAAGAAATGAGAAACCAGAATGCGGCACCGCATTGGATCGCGGTGGATTCGTGTGCGGGTGGAATGCGGGCATGGGCCATGGATCGGAATGGGGCGGTCCTTATGAAGGTCCGCTCGGCGCAAGGGTTGGCGAAGGTGGCCGTCGATGCTTTCGAGATCGTGCTGCTCAATCTGGTGCGACCGTGGTTGATCCGCGAACAGACACCGGTGATTGTCAGCGGGCTGGCAGGATACGCGTCGGAAACAGTGGGGACGTCCCGCCGCCCGGCGGACGCCCCGATCAAGCCGGTCGCGACCTCTGACGACAGGTTCACCTTGCATGCGCTACCGGGCCTCGGGGCGGCAAAGGGTCTCGAAAAATCGCTGTCCCATCATGGTCTGATCCGCGGGATCGCTGCCGAAAAGCCAGCATTCAATGGCGCGATCTGCATCCCCGACCTACAGACGCAATGGGTGCAGATCCATGCAGCAGAAGTCCGCAATGTACAGCTTTTCATGACGCTAGAGCTGTTCGATCTGCTGGCCCCGCAGGGGGAACGGACCGGTGTCATGTCCGAACCCGCTTTGGATATGGGTGTTTTTCATGGCGCGGTCTCGGAGGCGCTGAACCAGCCGGAAATGACGGCGCAACGGCTGATATCCGCCCGGTCCGACGGTGACCCCGCCAAGGCACGGCTGAAGGGGTTGCTGATCGGTATGGAACTGGCCAGCATCAGGGCAGCTTGGCTGGGGAAACAGATCATGATCGTCAATTCATCCCCCTGGTCGTCTCTCTATGAACAGGCGTTGTCCGGGCAGGGTGCTGCTGTCCAGACCTGCGACTCGGACACAATGACGCTCGCGGGGCTGAAACACGCCTATCGGAGCCTTTGCGAAACTTTCGCCTAGCTGCGCCTCTGGCCAGACTGGAAACCGCACATAGCATGGCTTGAACCTTCTCTGCGCCCGTGCATCACTGCGCGCGACTTCAGCGTGGGGGAACGGGAATGACACGGGTCGTGATCAATGGGTTCGGGCGGATCGGCCGGTCGGTTCTGCGCGCCTGGCTGACCTCCGACGCGTGGCGAGGGGTCGAGGTGGTCGGCGTCAATGACATCGCGCCGCTGGAAACCTGTGCCTATCTGTTTGAATTCGACAGCGTCTTTGGCCCGTTTCCGGGTGGCGTGACGACAGAGCCGGGGGTGCTGATCGCAGCCGGACGGCGAATTCCGTTCACGCAGCAGCGGGATCTGGGGGCGCTGGACCTTGCGGGCGTTGATGTGCTGATGGAATGCACCGGTCGTGCCAAGGATCGGGCGATTGCAGAACAGGGGCTGGCCGCAGGGGCTACGCGGGTGCTGGTCTCCGGCCCGTCGCCGGACGCGGATCTGACCGTGGTTCTGGGGGCCAATGACGAGCGGCTGAGCGCGGATCACAGGATCGTGTCAAACGCTTCCTGCACCACCAATGCGCTTGCACCTCTGGCCCGGGTTTTGGACGATGCCTATGGGCTGGAAACCGCGCTGATGACCACGGTGCATTGCTATACCGGCAGTCAGCCGACCGTGGATATGCCGATGGCAAACCCGGCCCGCAGCCGCGCCGCCGCGCTGTCGATGGTGCCAACGACGACGAGCGCCGAGCAACTGGTCGATATCGTGCTGCCGCATCTTGCTGGCCGCATCACCGGCTCGGCGGTCAGGGTGCCAACGGCCAGCGTGTCTTGCGTGGATATGGCCGTCATTACTCGCTCCCGACCGAGCGCCGAGGAGGCCCGCGCCCTTCTGGCCTCATCGGGGGGTGTGATTGGATATACCGACAGGCCGCTTGTGTCGTCAGACCTGCGGCAAAGGCCCGAGTCCCTGATCGTGGCGGGGCCAGAGATCAAACGGTCGAAAGGCGGCATGCTGCGTGTCTTCGGCTGGTACGACAATGAATGGGGATTTTCCTGCCGGATGCTCGAGGTGGCCCGGCGGATGGGCAGTTTCGCCTGAGATAGGAGAGAGAAGATGAGCTACAAGACCTGGTTGCGCGAGGGCAATTTCATTGATGGTCAGTGGGTTGGGGCCGATAGCAACGCCACGATAGACGTCACAAACCCGGCCACGGGTGAGGTGATCGGCACCATCCCGAATGCGGGCGACGCGGAAACCAAACGTGCGATTGCCGCTGCCGAGGCCGCCTTCCCCGGCTTTGCGGCGATGGATTTGATGAGCCGCATTGGCCTGTTGTGGAAGCTGCATGACGCGCTGATGGACAATCAGAAGGATCTGGCGGAGCTTCTGACTGTCGAGATGGGCAAACCGCTGGCCGAGGCCATGGGCGAGATCGCCATCGGCGCGCAATATGTCCGCTGGTTCGCAGAAGAAGCGCGCCGCGCCAAGGGGGAAATCGTGCCCGCAGGCGTGAACGGACGCCGCATCCTCGTGACCCATCATCCCGTTGGCGTGGTCGGGATGATCACGCCTTGGAATTTCCCCTCTTCGATGCTGGCACGCAAGGTCGGTCCGGCGCTGGCCGTGGGCTGCACCGTGGTGGCGAAACCCGCAACCGCGACGCCTTATTCGGGCCTGGCCTGGGCGGCCTTGGCCGAAGAGGTGGGTTTCCCAAAAGGTGTCGTCAACGTGGTGACGGGGTCTGCCCGCAAGATCGCGGGCGCGATGATGGAAAGCCCGGTGGTGCGCAAGGTGACCTTCACCGGGTCCACGGAAGTGGGCAAGGAGCTGATCCGCCAAAGCGCTGATACCGTTAAGAAAGTCTCGATGGAACTGGGCGGTAACGCGCCCTTCGTGGTGTTCGACGATGCCGATCTGGACAAGGCGGTCGAGGGGGCGATGGTCTCAAAATTCCGCAATGCGGGGCAGACCTGTGTCTGTGCGAACCGGATGTATGTGCAGTCTGGCGTCTATGACGCCTTCGTGGCCAAGCTGGTAGAGAAAACTGCCGCGCTGAAAGTGGGCAACGGGCTGGAGCCAGGTGTTGAACAGGGGCCAATGATCGACGTTGATGCCGTTGAAAAGGTTGAAGAATTCATCGCCGACGCCACGGCGAAGGGCGGTGAGATCGCAACCGGCGGCGCGCGTCATGGCAATGGCGGCAGTTTCTTCGCGCCGACGGTGATCCGGAACGCCACGCAGGACATGATGTTCGCAAAGGAAGAGATTTTCGGGCCGTTGGCACCGGTGTTCAAATTCGAGACCGAGGAAGAGGCGATCGCGATGGCCAACGACACCGAATACGGTCTCGCCTGCTACGCCTATACCTCTGATCTTGCTCGCGCTTTCCGTCTGAACGAGGGGCTGCAATACGGGATGATCGGGATCAATTCGGGCCTCATTACCACCGTGGAAGCGCCTTTTGGCGGGGTGAAGGAAAGCGGCATGGGCAAAGAGGGCGGCAGCCAGGGGCTGAGCGATTATCTCGATACCAAATACGTCTGCATCGACGGCATCTGAGGCGCAGGTTTCCGGCTGATCCGCCGCGCGTAACGTGTGTGGAAACAGGGGGGGTGCCATGAGTACACCCCCTGTACACCCCCCGTACACCTTGCGTGCAGACGGATGGCGGTTTCGCCGCCTGCGGCGTCGACCCGGGGGCGGCCCTCGTCAAGCCCCTCCGGGGCCCTCCTCGGACCGCGTTGCCACGGGATATCGGTGCCCGGTCTGGCCCTGATGCGGGAGGCGCCTTACTCTCCGTAGGGCACCCAGATCGTCTTGACCTCGGTTGACGCGCGCAGGAAGGCTTTGCCCTCGCCAGTCGGTCCGGCCCAGTCCGGGTTGCGCCCATTGTTGACCCAGGTCCGTTTCAGCGACCCGGCGCTGCCCGCCTCGATCACGCCCGAGATATCGGTGGATGAGAAGCTCCAGACCGCGTCCACGTCCATGTGCGTGGCGAGCGGCTTTGCGAGGTCGGCATGCGACCCTGTCAGGATGTTGACCACGCCCCCCGGCACGTCCGACGTGTCGAGCACCTGGTAGAGATCGGTCGCCGTCAAAGGCGCGCTTTCGCCTGCGACCAACACGATCCGGTTGCCCATGGCCATCGCAGGCGCCAGCAGCGAGACCGGGCCAAGCAACGGCGCGTCTTCCGGGCAGAAGGCCCCGATCACGCCCACGGGTTCGTTCATGGCCAGCGCCACGCCGCGAATGGGCACCGATTTGGCCGCGCCATCGAACTTGTCGGCCCAGGCCGCGTAAGAGAAGAGCCGCGACAGGGCGGTGTCCACTTCCTTGCGGGCTGAGGCCGCGCTGCGCCCGGTTTGTGCCCGGATGCGGTCGGCGAATTCACCCGCACGCGCGCCCAGGTTCTCGGCCAGGTAATAGAGGATCTGCGCCCGAAGATGCCCGGTGGTCTTGCCCCACCCGGCGGCCTTCTGCGCGGCCTCCACCGCGTTGCGGATATCCTTGCGGTTGGCGATCCCCACATGGCCCAGAAGCGCCCCCCGAGGCCCGTGCACGGGCCGCGAATAGCCGCCATCGGGTCGCGCCTGCTTGCCGCCGACATAGAATTTTGCGGTGCGGTCGATGCCGTCGAAATCCGTCTCTCCCGGCGCGTGGACCTTCGCAGGTTTCACCGGTTTGCCCGCATCCGATGGCTTGAGATAGGCCAGCAGCCCCTCCCACCCGCCTTCGCGCCCAAAGCCGCTCTCGCGCATCCCGCCGAAGCCAGCCGCCGCGTCGAAGAGGTTGGTGGCGTTCACCCACACAACCCCCGCCGCCAGTTTTGGGGCCACATCCAAAGCGAGGTTCACGTTCTCCGTCCAGACCGTCGCGGCCAGTCCGTAGCGGGTGTTGTTGGCCATCGCCACCGCCTCATCCGGGGTACGGAAGGTGGAGGACACCAGCACGGGGCCGAAGATTTCCTCCTGCATCAGCCGGTCGGCGGGCTCCAGCCCGGTGATCAGGGTGGGCGGGTAGAAGCAGCCCGTCGAGGGCATCTCGATCGGCGCGTGATAGGTCTCGCCAGCGGTGTTTTCACTCACCATCCGGCTGATCTGCGCGTGCTGCACCGGGTCCACCACCGCGCCGATATCGATGCATTTGTCCAGCGGATCGCCCGCGCGCAGATTGGCCATGCGGGCCTTGAGCCGAGCGTGGAAATCCTCCGCGATATTTTCTTGTACAAGAAGCCGCGACCCCGCGCAGCAGACCTGCCCCTGGTTGAACCAGATCGCATCAACGAGCCCCTCGATGGCGCTGTCGATATCGGCGTCGTCGAAGACGATGTAGGGCGACTTGCCCCCCAGTTCGAGCGTCAGGGCCTTGCCGCTGCCCGCCGTCGCCTCTCGGATCTTGCGCCCCACCTCGGTCGAGCCGGTGAAGGCCACCTTGGCGATGCCGGGATGTTCGACCAGTGCCGCCCCTGTTGCGCCATCGCCGGTGACGATGTTTACGACGCCCTTGGGCAACCCGGCCTCGCGGCAGATATCGGCGAAGAGAAGCGCGGTGAGAGAGGTGTATTCGGCAGGTTTCAGCACCACCGTATTGCCCGCCGCCAGCGCCGGCGCGACCTTCCATGCCAGCATCAGGAGCGGGAAGTTCCACGGGATCACCTGCCCGCAGACGCCGAGCGGCTGGTGCCCCGGCAACTCGCTATCGCGCAGCTGCGCCAGACCGGCGTGATAGTAGAAATGCCGCTGCGCGAGGGGGATATCTATATCGCGGCTCTCGCGGATCGGCTTGCCGTTGTCCATCGTTTCCAGCACGGCGAAGAGGCGGCTGTGCTTCTGAAGAAGCCGAGCGATGGCATAGAGATGCCGGGCGCGTTTGTGGCCCGACAGTTTCGACCAGCGGGGGAAGGCCTTGGAGGCGGCCTGCACGGCGGCGTCCACATCCTCGGCGGAGCCTTGCGTGACCTGTGCCAGTTCTTCGCCCGTGGCGGGGTTCTTCGTGGCGAATGTCTCGCCGGGTGCCGTGAAGGCCCCACCGATGAACTGGCCGAACCGGCCCTCATGCTTTGCAATCCACGCGCGCGCCTCGGAAGCATCCTCCATCGCGGGGCCGTACTCCATGGTCTCGAAAATCTCGGGGATGGTCATCTTGTGCAAACTCCGTTCACGCCATCGCGTGCCGCCAGCTGGCGGAATAGGCCCCGGTCACGTGGTGTTCCAACTGCCGCTCGATATCGCCCAACAGGGACGAGGCCCCGAAGCGGAAGAGGTCGGGGCGCAGCCAGCGGTCGCCCAGTTCCTCTTTCATCAGCGACAGGTACACCAGCGAGTCCTTCGCCTTCGAAATCCCGCCCGCTGGTTTGTAGCCGACGCGGTATCCGGTCGCCTGTTGATAGGCCCGGATCGCGCGGATCATGACCAGCGACACCGGCAGGGTGGCATTGACGCTTTCCTTGCCGGTCGAGGTCTTGATGAAATCCGCCCCCGCCATCATGCAGACCAGCGAGGCGCGGGCGACGTTGCGCAGCGTGCCCAGTTCTCCCGTCGCCAGAATGGCCTTCACATGCGCCTCGCCGCAGGCTTCGCGGAACTCCTTCATCTCGTCGTAAAGCGCCTGCCAGTTGCCGGTCAGAACGTGGCGGCGGGAAATCACGATGTCGATCTCCTCGGCCCCGGCCTTGACGCTTTCCTCGATCTCGTTCACCCGCAGGTGATAGGGCGACAGCCCCGCCGGAAAGCCGGTCGAGACAGCCGCGACCGGAATGCCCGAGCCCGCCAGCGCCTCGACCGCCACGGGCACCATCTCGTGATAGACGCAGACCGCACCGGTGGTGAGCTTTGGCAGGCCAACGGCCTCCAGCAGGTCGGCGCGCACCGGTTGCATCGCCTTGGCGCAGAGCCTGCGGACGCGGCCCGGCGTGTCGTCGCCCGCCAGCGTCGTCAGGTCGATGCAGGAAATCGCGCGGGCCAGCCACGCGGCCTGATACTCTTTCTTCACCGTCCGGCGGCCGGGCAGGGTGGCGCAGCGCCGTTCGATGGCCGAGGTGTTGGCCTGCGCGCCCATCACCCAGTCCATGTCCAGCGCCATGCCGGGGTTGCGCGGGTCGCTGACCTGCGGCAGGCCCGCCGCCGTGGTCGTCGTCTCTAGGGTCGTCTGGGTCATCCCGTCGGGTCCGTTTTTGATCAGATGGTCAGGGTTACATGGCCCGCGCGGGCGCGCAAGCACCTGCGTCGCGTCAGCCGCCCGTTGCGCAGATCGGGCGGCCCTGAAGACGGGCGATGTCGGCCAGGCTCAGAACACCGTCGCGCCCCAGAACCTGCGCTACATGGGCGAGGCTCCGCTGTCCGTCCACGGCCTGTTCGGCGGGCTGTACAACGGTGCTGTTGGTGTACCGCGTCACGCGGGTCGGCAGGTAGGCGGGCATCTGCGCCTCAAGCCCGTTCGGGCCGGGCATCAGGTCGAAATAGAGAATGGCCGAAGTCCGCTGCGGAAGCGCCCATTGCGACGAGATGAAATTGCCGAGCGAGTAGGCCACGAAACCCTGCCGTCCGTCAGAAGTCATCACCGGCTCGATCGGTTGCAGCACATGCGGATGGGTGCCGATGACGGCAGCGGCCCCGGCCTCCATCGCGGCGCGGGCAAGGCGGCGCTGGTTGGCATCGGGGGTCTGGACATATTCATTGCCCCAATGCGGCAGAAAGATCACCGCATCAATGGCGGGCTCTGCGTACAGGGTGCGGATGGTGGCAAGAAGCTCGGCCTCATCGCGGTAGCACAGCAGAACCTGGTGATGCGGATCGGCCCGGCCATTGGTGGAATAGGAACAGGCGAGGAATGCGATCCGCGCGCCCCCGGCACTGACGACGGCGTGCCACGGTGCGTTTGGGGCGGCGCGGGACCTTGTGCCGGTATGGGGAAGGCCAGCGGCATCGAGGGCCTCCAGCGTTCTGTCCGCCCCCAGAGGCCCCCGGTCCATCGCGTGGTTGTTCGCGGTCTGGATCACGTCGACACCGCTATCGCGCAGGTCGGTGACCAGCGACGGGTGAAAGTTGAAAGTCGGGTAGCCGGAATAGACCACCCCGTCGGTCAGAACGTGATCTGGCAGCACGCGTTCGCCGCCTCCCGGCAGGACGTTGCGCGCGGCGGGGCCTTCCAGATTGGCCACGGTCAGATCGGCGATTGCCAGATAGGGGGTTGTCGGGCGCAGCAGGTCGGCAAATCCTTCCGGTTGAGCGGCGGCCTCTTCCTGAAGGAAGATATGCATCAGTACGTCGCCGACCGCCGCCACTGTCACCGCCCCCGGCCGAAAGACCTCTCTTTGCACCATGGCAGGGCTGCCACTTGCGGGAATACAGGCCCGGCTGCCGGGCGATTCGCCCGTCGGCACACAGGATGACAGCGCCAGAAGCCCCCCGATCAGGGCCGCTCGCTGCGACAAAATGTAAGCGCTTACAAAAAATCTGGCCATATCGCCCCTAAAAGACTGGCCCTCGCTTGACGGGTCAAGCATCGTTACCAAAAATCCGGCAAAACGTTCTGGCAAGAGGCAATCTTTTGTGATCCGGTCGTTTGGAGCGGCGGAATTGAAGAACAGGAATTCCAGCAGGAAGGTACAGGACAGCACATGGCCCATACTCAACCGGCGATTGATCTCTCCCCGAAAGTGTCGGACGAGATCCGTAAGACCACCTGCTACATGTGCGCCTGCCGGTGCGGCATCAATGTGCATATGAAGGACGGCCCCGATGGCAAGAAACATGTCGCCTATATCGAGGGCAACCGCGACCACCCGGTGAACAAGGGCGTGCTCTGCGCCAAGGGCTCGGCGGGGATCATGCAGGTCAATGCACCGTCCCGCCTGCGCGCGCCGCTGAAACGCGTCGGACCGCGCGGATCCGGCGAGTTTGAGGAAATCACCTGGGACGAGGCGTTGGAAATTGCCGTGTCCTGGCTGAAACCGATCCGCGACACCGACCCCGAAAAGCTCGCCTTCTTCACCGGCCGGGACCAGTCGCAAAGCTTCACGGGCCTCTGGGCGCAGAATTTCGGTACCCCCAATTTCGCGGCCCATGGCGGGTTCTGTTCCGTCAACATGGCGGCGGGCGGCATCTACACGATGGGCGGGGCCTTCTGGGAATTTGGTCAGCCGGACTGGGATCATACGAAACTGCTGATGATCTTCGGCGTGGCGGAAGATCACGACTCGAACCCGATCAAGATGGGGCTTGGCAAGATCAAGGCACGCGGGGCCAAGGTCATTGGCGTGAACCCGATCCGCTCGGGCTACAACGCCGTGGCCGATGAATGGGTGGGCATCACGCCCGGCACGGATGGGCTGTTCATCCTGTCGCTCATCCACTGCCTGCTGAAGGCGGGTCGGATCGACCTCAACTATCTGCGTCGCTACACCAACGCGCCGGTTCTGGTGAATGGCGATGAAAGCTCGCCGGAACACGGGCTTCTCCTGCGCGACGAGGATGGCAAGATGCTGGTCCTCGACCGCCGCACCGGCAAGCCCGCGCCTTTCGACGATCCCGAGGTGGTGCCTGACCTTGCTGGCACCTGGCGCAATGCAGGCGCTACGCACCGCCCGGTGTTCCAGTTGCTGGCGGAACGCTACCTGTCCGAGGATTATACGCCCGAGGCGGTGGCCGACCGTGTCGGCATCTCTGCCACCCGCATCCGCCATATCGCAGCCGAACTGGCGCGCGTCGCTTTTGAGGAAGAGATCGAGATCGACCAGCCCTGGACCGATTTCCGCGGCGTGAAACATTACAAGATGATCGGCCGCCCGGTCAGCTTCCACTCCATGCGCGGGATCTCCGCCCATTCCAACGGCTTCCAGACCTGCCGCGCGCTGCACGTGCTGCAAATCCTTCTGGGAAGTGTCGAGGTGCCCGGCGGCTTCCGCTTCAAGCCGCCCTATCCGAAACCGGTCGAGGCCCACCCGAAACCCCATTGCGGCGTCACCCCCGGCAAGCCTTTGAACGGCCCGCATCTGGGCTATGTGCAGGGGCCAGATGATCTCTGCCTGAAGGACGACGGCAGCCCGGCCCGGATCGACAAGGCCTATACCTGGGAAAACCCGATGAGCGCCCATGGCCTCATGCATATGGTGATTTCCAACGCCTATGCGGGCGACCCCTACAAGATCGACACGCTGTTCATGTACATGGCGAACATGTCGTGGAACTCCTCCATGAACACGTCGGGCGTCATGAAGATGCTGACCGACAAGGATGAGAACGGCGACTACGTGATCCCGCGCATCATCTATTCGGACGCTTACAGCTCCGAGATGGTGGCCTATGCCGACCTGATCCTGCCCGACACCACCTACCTGGAACGGCATGACTGCATTTCGCTGCTCGACCGCCCGATCTGCGAAGCCGATGCCGCCGCCGACGCGATCCGCTGGCCGGTGATCGAGCCCGACCGCGACGTGCGCGGCTTCCAGTCGGTGCTGGTGGACCTGGGCGCGCGCCTGGGAATGCCTGCCTTCGTCAACGAGGACGGCAGCGCGAAATACAAGGACTACGCCGACTACATCGTGAACCACGAACGCAAGCCCGGCATCGGCCCGCTGGCGGGCTTCCGGGGCGATGGCAGCGAAAAGGGCCGGGGCGCGCCCAACCCCGAACAGCTCGACCGCTATATCGAGAACGGCGGCTTCTTCGTCGAACACATCCCCGACGCGGCGCTCTACTACAAGCCGTGGAACGCCGATTACCAGAACTGGGCCGTCGGCATGGGGCTTTATGACAGCCCTCAGCCCTACCTGTTCAGCCTATACGCCGAACCCATGCGCCGCTTCCAGCTGGCCGCAGAAGGCCACGGCGACCGCCAGCCGCCCGAACACCTGCGCGAGAGGGTCAAGACGGTCATGGACCCGCTCCCCATCTGGTATCCGCCCTTCGAGGACGGCCATGTCGACCCCGAGGAATTCCCGGTCCACGCCCTGACGCAGCGTCCCATGGCGATGTATCACAGCTGGGGCACCCAGAACGCGTGGCTCAGGCAACTGCACGGCCGCAACCCGCTCTATGTGCCCACCAAGATTTGGGAGGCGAACGGGTTCAGCGAGGGCGACTGGGCCAAGGTCTCCTCGGCGCATGGCTCCATCGTGGTCCCCGTCGCCCACATGGCCGCGCTCAACGAAAACACCGTCTGGACGTGGAACGCGATCGGCAAGCGCAAGGGGGCCTGGGCGCTCGACAAGGACGCGCCGGAGGCCACAAAAGGCTTCCTGCTCAACCACCTGATCCATGAGCTTCTGCCGCCAAAGGGCGACGGCATGCGCTGGGCAAATTCCGACCCCGTGACCGGTCAGGCCGCGTGGTTCGACCTGCGCGTGAAGATCGAGAAGGTCGCCGCACCGGAGGAATCTCAACCCGCCTATCCGCCGATCAAATCACCCGTCGGGCAGGGGCCGCAGAACCTCGCGTGGAAGGTGGGCAAATGAGCGCCGCGAAGATCGCCAGCAGCGACGGCACCCGTATCGCCACCTACACCGCGGGCAGCCCCGCCAACCCCGCCATCCTGCTGATCCACGGATGGGCGCAGCAATCCCTGTGCTGGGATCCGCTGATCGACCGGCTCAAGGACCGCTTCCACATCGTCGCCATGGACCTGCGCGGCCATGGGGCATCCGACAAGCCGGAGGATCCGGCAGCCTATACCGACACGCAACTCTGGGCCGATGACGTCGCCGCCGTCATGGCGCTGCATGACCTCGGCAATGTCACCCTCGTCGGCTGGTCCTATGGCAGCCGCGTCATCGCCAGTTACCTCGCCACCTATGGCGATGCGGCGCTCTCGGGCGTGGTTCTTGCCGGTGGCATCCTCGCCATCGGCACCGCACGAGAGGATTGGATGGTTGGCGCGGATAGCCCCGGCCTCGACCGTGATCTCTACACCACCGATCTCGCGCGCCTTATCCCCGCCACGGCCCGCTTCGTCGATGCCTGCACGGCCAAGCCGCTCGACCGGGAAACCTATGGCCGCATGGTCGCGGCCAACATGCTCTGCCCTGCCACGGCGCGCCGCGCGCTCTTCGCCGCCAACTGGGACATGCGCCCGACCTATGCGGCGATGACCTGCCCGGGCCTCGTGATCCACGGAACCGCCGACTCGGTCGTCTCCCCCCAAACGGGTGAGGCCGCGGCCAAGGCCATGCCCCATGGCCGCTACCTGCCCTACGAGGGCATCGGTCACGCCCCTTTCCTCGAAGACCCGGAAAGGTTCGCCGCCGACCTCGCAGGGTTCATCCAAACCGCAAGCAAGGAGCAGGCCGCATGACCGAGCTTCCCGCAAGCACGCAAAAGAAACTCGGGCTGGTGATCGACCTTGACACCTGCGTCGGCTGCCATGCCTGCGTGATCTCCTGCAAGGGCTGGAACACGGAAAACTATGGCGCGCCTCTGTCCGACGTTGACGCCTATGGCTCCGACCCCTCGGGCACCTTCCTCAACCGCGTCCACAGCTACGAGATCACGCCAGCCGAAGGCCCCGCGCAGCTGGTCCATTTCCCAAAATCCTGCCTCCATTGCGAAGACGCGCCCTGCGTGACCGTCTGCCCGACCGGGGCCAGCTACAAGCGATCCGAGGACGGAATCGTCCTGGTGAACGAGACCGCCTGCATCGGCTGCGGCCTCTGCGCCTGGGCCTGTCCCTATGGCGCGCGGGAACTCGACGCGCTGGAAGGCGTGATGAAGAAATGCACCCTTTGCGTGGACCGGATCTATAACGAGAACCTACCCGAGGAAGACCGCCAGCCCGCCTGCGTGCGCACCTGCCCGGCGGGCGCGCGCCATTTCGGCGATCTGGGCGATCCCGACAGCGACGTGTCGCGCCTGGTGGCTGAACGTGGCGGCATGGACCTGATGCCCGAACAGGGCACGAAGCCCGTCAACAAATACCTGCCGCCGCGTCCCAAGCAGGATGTGTCGTATGACATGGATATCCTTGCCCCCTTCCTCGAACCCGTCGCCGAAGACCCCAAGGGCTTCCTCGGCTGGCTGGATAAAACGCTGGAGAAGCTCTGATGCATCCCGCACCGTCCGTCATCATCTTCACCAGCTTCTCGGGCCTCGGTTTCGGGCTGCTCCTGTTCCTCGGCCTCGGCTTTCCGCCAGTCACCGGATGGGTCGCCTTCGTCTTCTACGCCATCGCCTACGCGCTGGCCGTGGGCGGGCTGATGGCCTCCACCTTCCACCTGGGCAATCCGCAACGCGCGCTGAAGGCGTTTACCCAGTGGAAAACCAGTTGGCTCAGCCGAGAGGCATGGCTGTCGGTCATGGCGCTGCTGGTGATGGCGGTTTATGCCTTCGCGGCGGTATTCCTTGATACGCAACTGACGGCGCTCGGCTGGATCGGCGCGGCCCTTTCGCTGCTGACGGTCTATTCCACCTCGATGATCTACGGGCAACTAAAGACCGTGCCGCGCTGGAACCAGCCTTTGACGCCGGTGCATCTGCTGACGCTGTCCATCGCGGGCGGCGCGCTGCTGGCGGGCCAGATGACGGCTGCCGCTGCGCTGTTGGCGCTGGCCGCTGCCGTGCAGGTGGCCCATTGGCAGGTGGGGGACAGCGCGTTGAAGGAATCCGGCACCAACCTTGCCACGGCCACCGGTCTCGGCACTCCGGGAAATATCCGCGCGTTCGAGCCGCCCCATACCGGCACCAACTACCTGCTGAAGGAATTCGTGCATGTGGTGGGCCGCAAACACTCCCGCAAGCTGCGCATGATCGCGCTGACATTGTGCTACGGCCTGCCGGTTGTTCTGCTGATCATCCCCGGTGCGGGTCATCTGCTGGGGCTGCTTGCGGTGCTGTCCCATGTTGCGGGCCTTGTCACCTCGCGCTGGTTGTTCTTTGCCGAGGCCGAGCATGTGGTCGGGCTCTACTACGGCAAACGCTCAGCCTGAGCCGTCGGGCCGCGCCCCGGGCGCGGTCTGTACGTATCCGCCGAATTCCAGCATCCGGTCTTCGTAATCGGCAATCCGCTGCGCTGCGGTGTCGCTGCGCGCGATCATCTCGCCCACCAGCACCTCGGCCAGTGCGAAGGACGCTCCCTGAGAGGGCAGCGGCTGCGGTCCGTCCATCGGCAGGCAAAAGACCACATCGGCCCCCCGCGCTACGGGCGAGACATAGCTGTCGGTGATGGCGATGACCCGTGCCCCGCGCGCCAGCGCCGCCTCGTAGGCGCGCACGACCTCGGAGGAATAGAGCGAGAAGGTGATCACGATCACCACGTCATTCGGCCCGGTGGATGTGATCGCATCGGCAATACCGCCCGGTTCGTTAAGGGGTGGCGCGAAACTGTCGAAGGCCATGCGCCCCGAATAGCTGAGGTAATGGGCAAGCGAAAAACAGCTGCGCACCCCGACAACGAAAATCCGTTCTGCCGCTTCCAGCAGGTCTACCGCCTCGCTCACCCGCTGGATATTCGCCTCGGAAAACAGCGCGTCGAGGTTCTTGTGGGCTGATTCGCGAATCCGGGCGGTCAGGGCCACCGTTCCCCCGGATCGGAGCTGTTTTGCCCGCGATCCATACATCCCGCCTTCGCCCCTCAGGGCCGCCTGAAAGGCCGTTCGGCAGGGATCGTAGCCGGAAAACCCAAGCGCTACGGCCAGACGAAACACCGTGTTTGCATTGACATCCGCCCGTTTCGCAAGCGCCCTGACCGAGTGAAATGCCATCTCCTGAGGATGGTCCAAAGCCCATGCAGCAAGGCGTGAAACCTTGGGGGACGCGGTGTGAACCTGTTCGGCCAAAGCCTGCCTGAGATCGTCGAGAGTCATGTCGAGGGGACCGTTACTGTTTCATTCTGGAACGTTTGATTTATGCCTTGACGAATTTCAATGATTTGTTTCACCTGACCCGCATCCGTGTTTCACTTCGGATCAATTGGGAGAGAATTCATGAACAAACACTTGGTTGGCGCCGTCCTGGCGGCCGCGACGGCATTTGGTGCAGGCGCTGTATCGGCTCAGGATCAGACCTTCGTCACAATCGGCACCGGCGGTGTGACCGGCGTGTACTACCCGACCGGCGGCGCGATCTGCCGTCTGGTGAACCGGGGCCGGTCCGAACATGGCATCCGCTGCGGCGTCGAATCCACCGGTGGCTCGGTCTACAACATCAACGCGGTGCGCGGTGGAGAGCTGGAATTCGGTGTGGCCCAGTCCGACTGGCAGTACCACGCCTATAACGGCACCTCGCGCTTTGAAGAGCAGGGCGCGTTCGAGGGCCTGCGCGCGGTCTTCTCTGTCCACCCCGAGCCTTTCACCGTGGTCGCCCGCGCCGATGCCGGTATCGAAAACTTCGAGGACCTGCAGGGCATGCGCGTGAATGTGGGCAACCCCGGCTCCGGTCAGCGCGGCACGATGGAAGTGCTGATGGAGGCCATGGGCTGGACCATGGACGACTTCGCCATCGCGTCCGAGCTTCAGGCCGCCGAACAGTCCCAGGCACTGTGCGACAACAACATCGACGCGATGGTCTACACCGTCGGTCACCCCTCCGGTTCCATCCAGGAAGCGACCACGGCCTGTGACTCCGTCCTCGTGAACGTGACCGGCGATGCCGTGGATATGCTGGTCGCCGAAAACCCGTTCTACCGCACCGCCACCATCCCCGGCGGCATGTATCGCGGCAACGATGAAGACACGATGACCTTCGGTGTCGGCGCGACCTTCGTCACCTCCGCCGATGTGCCCGATGATGTGGTCTATGAAATCGTCCGCGCGGTGATGGAAAACATCGACCAGTTCCGCAGCCTGCACCCGGCCTTCGCCAATCTCGACCCGGCGGAAATGGCCAATGACGGTCTCAGCGCGCCCCTGCACCCCGGTGCCGAGCGCTACTACCGCGAGGCTGGCCTGATCGAATGATCGGCCCCTTCTGATATGTCCCGCGGCGCCATCGCGTGCCGCGGGGCCCAAAAAAAGAATTCCGTTTCAAGGATGTGACGAGGGTGGCGCGATGACCGAACCGACCGAGGGGCGCGAAGGGCGCCAGTTCTCCGATGAAGAGCTTCAGGATCTGGTTGCCAGCACCGACAGCGGTGCACGCGATCCATCCAATCGTTCAATCGCGCTGCTGATTTCGGGCCTGGCCCTTGCGTGGTCGCTCTTCCAGCTCTGGATTGCGCAACCGCAACTCTGGTTCGGGGAATACCTGCCGGTTCTCAATTCCTCGCAGACCCGCCCCATCCATCTGACCTTCGCCGTTCTGCTGGCCTTCATGGCCTACCCGGCCTTCAAATCCTCGCCGCGCCATCACATTCCGATTGTCGACTGGCTGCTGGCCTTGGCGGCAGGGGGCACCGCCTTCTATGTCTTCTGGTTCTCCGATGAACTGGCGCTGACCGCTCGGTCCGGCCTGCCCACACAGACACAGGTGATTGTCGGCGCCATCGGCATGATCTGCCTGCTGGAGGCCAGCCGCCGCGCGCTTGGCCCCGCTCTCACCATCGTCGGATCGGTCTTCGCGCTTTATGGCTACATGGGCCAGGGCTGGCTGATCCCGGAACTGATCGAGCATGAAGGCATCTCCTTTACCTCGCTGATGAACGCGCTGTGGCTCGATACCGCTGGTGTCTTCGGCATCCCGCTTGGCGTGTCCACCGCCTTCGTCTTCCTCTTCGTTCTCTTCGGCTCGCTGCTCGATAAGGCGGGCGCGGGGAACTACTTCATCAAACTGGCCTTCGCGGGGCTCGGCCATTTGCGCGGCGGCCCTGCAAAGGCGGCGGTCGTTGGGTCTGCCATGACCGGCCTGATCTCCGGCTCGTCCATCGCCAACGTCGTGACCACAGGCACGTTCACCATCCCGCTGATGAAGCGGGTGGGCTTCACCAATGAACAGGCCGGATCGGTCGAGGTCGCCTCTTCGGTCAACGGTCAGATCATGCCTCCCGTCATGGGCGCCGCCGCCTTCCTGATGGTCGAATTCATCGGCATTTCCTATGTCGAAGTCATCAAGCACGCCTTCATCCCGGCGGTGATCTCCTACATCGCGCTGGTCTACATCGTGCATCTGGAGGCGTTGAAAAAGGACATGCCCGCCTTGGGTGAGGCCAAGAGCTTCACCGGCATGATCGTCAAGTTCTTCATCGGGTTCGCCGTCGCGGGCGCGGGGTTCACCGCGCTGATCTACGGTGTCGGCGCGCTCAAGGCCGCCACGCCCGCGCTGTCCGGTCCGATCATGATGGCGGTCCTTGCGGTGCTCTACCTGTGGCTCGTCTCCATCGCGGCCAAGCGCCCGGATCTGGAGGTCGACGACCCCAATGCCAAGGAGATCAAACTGCCCACGGTGGCAGAGGTCTACGCCACCGGCCTGCATTACATCCTGCCCATCGTGGTGCTGGTCTGGTTCCTGATGGTGGAACGTCAGAGCCCCGCGAAATCGGCCTTCTATGCCACCTGCCTGATGCTGTTCATCATCGTCACGCAGCGGCCCCTGAAGGCGATTTTCCGGGGGCAGGGCGCGCAGATGATGGCCGAGTTGAAGGGCGGTTTCGATGATCTGAAAGAAGGCCTGATTGCCGGTGCCCGCAACATGATCGGCATCGGGGTTGCCACCGCTGCGGCAGGCATCATCGTGGCCATCGTCACCAAAACCCCCATCGGCACCGAACTGGCGGGGCTGGTCGAACAGCTCTCGGGTGGCAGCCTGATCCTGATGCTGGTCTTCGTCGGCATCTTCTCCCTCATCCTCGGGATGGGCTTGCCGACCACGGCCAACTATATCGTGGTGTCCTCGCTCATGGCTTCGGTCGTCGTGTCGCTCGGCGCGCAGGAGGGGCTCATTGTGCCCCTGATCGCGGCGCATCTCTTCGTCTTCTATTTCGGGATCATGGCCGATGTGACACCACCCGTGGGGCTGGCCAGCTTCGCCGCCGCCGCCGTGTCGGGGGGCGACCCGATCAAGACGGGCTTCACCGCTTTCTTCTACAGCTTGCGCACCGTGGCGCTGCCCTTCCTGTTCATCTTCAATCCGACGCTCATCCTCTACGGCGTCGATCTGGGCACCTGGGCCGGTGTCGGACAGGCGGCGTTCATCTTCGTCATCGCCACTTTCGCCATGTTGCTCTTTGCCGCCGCGACGCAGGGCTATTTCCTCGCCAAGAGCCATATCCATGAAAGCGCGGCGCTGCTTCTGGTGGCCTTCACCCTCTTCGTGCCGAATGTCTGGCTCGACATGGTGCAGCCGCCGTTCCGCGATGTGCCCCCGGCCGAGTTCGAAGCCGCCGTCGAGGCAGCCCATGACGGATCGTCCCTGCGGCTGCTGATCGAGGGGCCGGATTTCAACACCGGCGACATCACCTCCACCACCCTCGTCATGCAGATTGAGGGCGAGGGCAGCGCGGCGGAGCGCATCGACGCCAGCGGCCTGCTGCTCTTCCCCGATGGCGACGTGGTGCGGCTCGATGAACCGATGTTCGGTTCGGAAACCGCCGAGACACTGGCCAATTTCGACTTCTACGCCGATGAACCCGTGCGCCTCGCCTCGGTTCAGACTGCCGCCGACCGCTTGCCCGAACAGATCTTCTACATCCCGGCCCTGCTGTTGCTCGGATTGGTGATCCTGCTGCAACGCCGCCGCCAGACCAAACCGGCCTTCTAAGGACCAGACCCATGTTCACATCCATCCTCCTGCCCATTGACCTGTCCGACGAGGCCACCTGGACAAAGGCCCTGCCCGCCGCCGTGAAACTGGCGCAATACGAGGGCGCAGTGCTCCATATCGCCACCGTCGTCCCTGATTTCGGCATGTCCGTGGTCGGCAGCTATTTCCCCGAAGGGTTCGAAGAAAAGGCGATACACGAGGTAGGCGAGCAGCTGACCGGTTTCGTCAACGCCCACGTCCCCGATGAAATAGAAGTGCACCCCCATGTCCTTCATGGCCGTGTCTATGACCAGATCATCGAGGCCGCCAATCGCGTCGGGGCCGATGTGATTGTCATGGGCTCTCACCGGCCTGAATTGAAAGACTACCTGCTTGGCCCCAACGCCGCCCGCGTCGTGCGCCATGCCACCCAATCCGTTTTCGTCGTTCGCGGAGAATAGACCGATGACATCCCATATGTTCGGGCGTGGCCCCGGACCCCTTCCCACGGCTGTGCGCGGCGAAGGCTGCTATATCTATGACTCAGAAGGCCGCGCCTATCTCGACGGCTCGGGCGGCGCGGCGGTGTCCTGCCTCGGCCACTCGGACGCCGACGTGCGCGCCGCCATCCATGCGCAACTGGACAAGATCGCCTTCGCCCATACCGGGTTCTTCACCTCAGAACCCGCCGAGGCACTGGCCGACCTGCTGATCGCCCATGCCCCGGAAGGCATCGACAAGGTCTACCTTCTCTCCGGCGGGTCCGAGGCGGTCGAGGCTGCGATCAAGCTCGCCCGACAGTACCACCTCGAAACCGGCCAGCCGCAGCGCCACAAGCTGATCGCACGGCGGCAGAGCTACCATGGCAACACGCTCGGTGCGCTGGCAGCCGGCGGCAATGCCTGGCGGCGCGAGAAATACGCGCCCCTCTTGGTGGAAACCCACCATATCATGCCCTGCTTCGAATACCGCGAGCGGCTGGAAGGTGAGAGCGAATGGGATTTCGGCCAGCGTGCGGCCAATGCACTGGAGGAAGAGATTCTGCGTCAGGGGCCAGAGACCGTCATGGCCTTCATCGCCGAACCTGTTGTCGGTGCCACTGCAGGTGCGGTTCCGGCGGTTGACGGATATTTCAAGCGCATCCGGCAAATCTGCGACCAATATGGCGTGCTGCTGATCCTCGATGAGGTCATGTGCGGCATGGGCCGGACCGGACACCTGTTTGCCTGCGAAGCGGATGGGATTTCCCCCGATATCGTCACCATCGCCAAGGGCCTCGGCGCGGGCTACGCCCCGATCGGCGCGATGCTGGCATCCTCCAGGGTCTACGAGGCCATCGAACAAGGGTCCGGCAGCTTCCAGCACGGCCATACCTATCACGGCCATCCGCTTGCTGCTGCTGCCGGTCACGCGGTGGTCAATGCCATCGTCACCCGCAACCTCTGCGACCGGGTGAAAACGCAAGGCGACGTGCTACAAGCCGCCCTTCATGACACCTTCGGCCAACACGCCCATGTCGGCGACCTGCGCGGGCGCGGTCTCTTCCGGGGTGTCGAGCTGGTCGAGGACAGGGCCACCAAACGCCCCTTGGATCCGGCCCGAAAGCTGAATGCAAGGGTCAAGAAGGCGGCGATGGCCGAGGGCCTTATCTGCTACCCCGCAGGCGGCACCGTGAACGGGCGCGAGGGCGATCACATCCTGCTCGCCCCGCCCTTCATCATCACCGATGATCAGATCGGCGAGTTGGTGGGCAAGCTATCCCGCGCCGTGGAAACCGCACTGGCCCAATGACCCGCCTCACATCGCTGCCGCGCATCATGCTGGCCCCCAACGGGGCCCGCAAGACAAAGGCCGACCATCCTGCATTGCCGATGACCATCGCCGAGACGGTCGAGGCCGCCCGCGCCGCCCATGCCGAAGGCGCAGGCGCGCTTCACGCCCATGTGCGTGACGCGTCAGGGGCGCACAGCCTCGATGCAGGGCTTTATCGTGAGCTCATTGCCGAAATGGCCCGCGCGGTGCCGGGCATGCCCGTGCAGATCACGACCGAGGCCGCAGGCCGCTATAGCCCCGCCGATCAGCGCGCCGTGGTCCGGGCCGTGCGCCCCGAAGGCGTCTCGGTTGCGCTCAGCGAAATGTGGCCCGACCCCGGCGAGGACCAACAGGCCAGCCGTTTCTATCACTGGGCGGCAGAGACCGGCATCCCGGTGCAGCATATCCTCTACAGCCCCGCAGATGTGATGGGTCTGGCACGGCGCGTGGCAGCAGGCGCAATCCCCGCAGCCCTGCAACTGCTTTTCGTGCTCGGCCGCTACCAACCACCGAAGCCCGCCATCCCGGACATGCTGACCGCGTTTCTGCGCGCCAGCCGAGCGCTACCGGGTAACCCCGATTGGGCGGCCTGCGCCTTCGGCCCACAGGAAACCGCGTGCCTCGTCGCGGCGATCAAATCAGGTGGCAAGACCCGCATCGGGTTCGAGAACAACGTCACAGGCCCGGATGGCAAGTCCGCTCCGGACAATGCCGCGCGGGTGGCGGATCTCATCCGCAGGCTGCAGGTCTCAGGTTAGCTTTCCAACCGATACCGCATCCCTCCGGGAGCGTCATCGCCGATCTGAACGATCTTGACCACCGGTGAACCTTAACGCGCCCCGCCTTTCATCTTGGCGACAAATACCTCCGCCGGAGGCATCCCGCCCTCACTTCGAATCCGATCACCGGACCAGACACATTGTCCTTGCCACACTTCCGTGGCAACGCGGCCTGACGAGGCCTCCGGCGTCAGCCGGGGGTTGAGGAGGGCCGCTCACGGGTCGACGCCGGTAGGCGGCGAAATCGCGAAACGTCAGCACGCCCGGTGTACGGGGGGTGTACAGGGGGTGTACGGGGGGCACCCCCCTGATCTCAGCTCAGAACGCCTGGTCCTTCACCGCCTCCATCGACACATGAGTCGAGGTGTGGCCGACGAAGGGCAGGGTCGAAATCACCTCTCCCAACACCCGCCGATAATCACGGATATCGCGCGTTCGCACCTTCAGAAGATAGTCGAAGGCGCCTGCGATCATATGCGCCTGCTCGATCTCCGGCACCTTCAGCGCGGCGGCGTTGAACGCCTTCAGCGCATCCTCCGTCGTATCCGTCAACCGCACCTCCACGAAGGCCACATGTTCCTGTCCCAGCTTCGCCGGATCCACCACCGCCCGAAACCCCCGGATCACCCCGTCCTTGCGCAAGCGATTCACCCGCATTTGACACGGTGTCTTGGACAGTCCGATTTTCTGGGCGATCTCGGTGACCGGCATGCGCCCGTCGCTCAGCAGCAGGGAAACGATCTTTCTGTCGAAGCGGTCAAGTTGACTTTCCATGTGCCCTCTTGCGATTTTTCGGCCTCAAATTGACATCGCAATAGGGCGATCCGTCGGAATATTCAACAAGGAAAGGCAACCTGACTTTGACGAAGATGCTAGATTTGGCCATCCCTTCACCTTGAGGTTCGCCATGACCACCCTTGCCGATCTGCGTCAGGCCATCCGTGCCGACCACCTGGCCGATGAGGCCCTGCTTATCGACCGACTGACCCGCGCCCACGCGCCCGACAAAGCCGCCCGCGCCCGCATGGCGGCCTCTGCGGCCGAGCTTGTCAATGCCATCCGCAACGACAGCAAACCGGGCCTCATGGAGGTGTTCCTGGCCGAATACGGGTTGTCGACCGAGGAAGGCGTCGCGCTCATGTGTCTGGCCGAGGCGCTGCTCAGGGTGCCGGATGCGGACACCATGGATGCGCTTATCGAGGACAAGATCGCACCATCGGAATGGGGCAAGCATCTGGGACGCTCCACGTCCTCGCTCGTCAACGCCTCGACCTGGGGGCTGATGCTGACAGGCAAGGTGTTGAAAGAAAACGCCGAACCGGGCCTGACAGCAACTCTGCGCGGGGCGGTGAAACGCCTGGGAGAGCCGGTGATCCGCGTCGCCGTGGGCCGCGCGATGAAGGAGATGGGCCAGCAATTCGTGTTGGGGGAAACCATTGGCGAGGCGGTCAAGCGCGGCAAGACCCGCACCGCGCAGGGCTACACCTATTCCTATGACATGCTGGGCGAGGCCGCGATGACGGCGCATGATGCCGACCATTTTTTTGCCGCTTACAAAGGCGCCATCGCCAAGCTGGCGACCGAGGCAAAGCATGACGACATCCGCGCCAATCCTGGCATCTCGATCAAGCTGTCGGCCCTGCATCCGCGCTATGAGGAAACCAAATCGCATCGGGTCATGACCGAATTGGTCCCCCGTGTGCTGGAACTTGCGCAGGACGCCAAGTCCGCTGGCATGGGTCTCAATATCGACGCCGAAGAGGCGGATCGCCTGGATATCTCGCTCGACGTGATCGAGGCCGTGCTGCGCGATGACAGTCTTGCCGGATGGGACGGGTTCGGCGTGGTGGTGCAGGCCTATGGCAAGCGCGCGCCGGGCGTGATCGACTGGCTGCATGCGCTGGCCAACGAGCTTGACCGCAAGATCATGGTGCGCCTCGTGAAAGGCGCCTACTGGGATACGGAAATCAAGCGCGCGCAGGTCGAGGGGCTGGCGGGTTTCCCTGTCTACACCCGCAAACCGGCGACCGATGTGGCCTATCTGTGCTGCGCGCGGAAACTGCTTGGCTATTCCGACCGGATCTATGCGCAGTTCGCCACCCACAACGCCCATTCGGCGGCGGCGATCCTCGACATGGCCGAGGATTTCGACGCCTTCGAATTCCAGCGCCTGCACGGCATGGGCGAGGCGCTGCATGACATCCTGCATAAACGGAACGCCACCCGCTGCCGGATCTATGCGCCGGTCGGTGCGCATCGGGATCTGCTGGCCTATCTCGTCCGGCGGTTGCTGGAAAACGGTGCGAACAGCAGCTTCGTGAACCAGATCGTGGATGAGGATGTGCCCGCAGAGGTGGTCGGTGCCGACCCGTTTGAGCAACTGGCAGAGGCCGCGAAGACGCCTGCGCCCGGTGTTGTCGCGCCACCGCAACTGTTCGGAAAGCGGCGCAATTCCAAAGGGTTCGACCTGCATTCCCGCGATGATCTGGCCGCGATCGAGGCTGCGCGTGCCCCCTTCGCGGATCGTCAATGGCAGGCGGAGCCGATGCTGGCCGGTCCGGTGCAGGGTGAGGCTGCCGAAGATGTGGTGAACCCGGCCAAGCCGGGCGATATCGTTGGCCGCGTATCCGAGGCGACCGAGGCGGATGTGGAAACCGCGCTTAATGCGGCCCGCATCTGGGACGCGCCCGCAGAGGCGCGCCGGGCCGCGCTGCTGAAAGCTGCCGATCTTTATGAAGAGCATTTCGGCGAGATCTTCGCGGTTCTCACACGAGAGGCCGGAAAAACCCTGATGGACGGCGTGGCCGAGCTGCGCGAGGCGGTGGATTTCCTGCGCTACTACGCCGAACAGGCCACGGAAAACGCCCCGCGCGGCATCTTCACTTGTGTGTCCCCCTGGAACTTCCCGCTGGCCATTTTCACCGGTCAGATCGCGGCGGCACTGGCGGCGGGCAATGCGGTGCTGGCGAAACCGGCGGAAACCACTACGCTGATGGCGGCGCTCGGGGTGCGGCTGATGCATGAGGCCGGGGTGCCGGTTCATGCGCTGCAACTGTTGCCGGGCAAAGGCAGCCGTATTGGCGGGCTGCTGACGGGCGACAGCCGCGTGGCGGGGGTGTGCTTCACCGGATCGACCGCCACCGCACAGCGCATCAACCGGGCGATGGCGGGCAAGGTCACGCCGCATGCACCGCTCATTGCGGAAACCGGCGGGCTCAACGCAATGATCGTGGATTCCACGGCGCTGCCGGAACAGGCGGTGCGTGATATCGTGGCCTCCAGCTTCCAGTCGGCAGGCCAGCGCTGCTCGGCCCTGCGGTGCCTCTACGTGCAGCAGGATATCGCGCCTGCATTCCTGAAAATGCTGAAAGGCGCGATGGATGAACTGGCCGTGGCCGACCCGTGGGATCCGGCGACCGATCTGGGGCCGATCATCTCGGTTCCGGCGCGCGACGACATTGCGTCCTATGTCGCGCAGGCCCGTGCCGAGGGCCGCGTTCTGCACGAAATCGCCGCACCGGAGGAGGGCAGTTTCCTAGCCCCGGTGGCGATCAAGGTCTCGGGCATCGAGGACATGGAGAAGGAGGTGTTCGGCCCGGTTCTGCATGTGGCGACCTTCAAGGCGGCGGAGATCGACAAGGTGATAGCCGACGTGAATGCCAAGGGCTTCGGCCTGACCTTCGGGCTGCACACGCGGATCGACGACCGGGTGCAGCACATCACGGAGGCCGTGAAGGCGGGCAATATCTACGTCAACCGCAACCAGATCGGAGCCATTGTCGGCAGCCAGCCTTTCGGGGGCGAGGGGCTGTCGGGCACCGGGCCGAAGGCGGGCGGTCCCGCTTACGTGGCGCGGTTCCGGTCGGTCAGCACCCCCACGGCCCCCGCACGGGGCGGCAAGGGCGCAGACACCGTGCAAGTGCAGGCGGCGTTGAACAGGGCGGTGACCGACACGCTGAAGCGGCGCAGCACCGAAAGCCTGCCGGGCCCCACGGGAGAGTCGAACCGCCTGTCGATCTTCGCACGCGGCACGGTCCTGTGCCTTGGCCCAACCGAGGAAGCCGCCGCCGAACAGGTGCGGATTGCCGAATGGGCGGGCTGCAAGGCCGTTGCCGTCGCGCCGGGGGCGGAGATCGACGGCGTGTTGCAGGCCGAGGCGCTGACCGATTTGCAGGGATTCGCCGTGGTCGCCTATGACGGGCCGGAGGATCCCGCCCGTGCAATCCGAACCGCTCTGGCGGCGCGCGAGGGGCGGCTTATCCCGCTGGCTTCACGTGCCGATCTGGCGGCGGTGTGCCGGTTGGAACGTCACGTCTGCATCGACACCACGGCGGCGGGCGGCAACGCCTCGCTTCTGGCGGCGGCAAGCTGACGGGTGGGGCCTTACCGGCCCCGCCAAACCATCACCGACTTCACCGCCTCGGGGACCAGCACCAGCGGCAGGGCCAGAAGGCCGATCATCTGCCAATGGTCGACCCCGAGCGGCACGGTGCCAAGCAGCAGTTGCAGGGGCGGCCAGTAGACGGCGGCCACCTGCGCGGCCAGCATCGCCACAAGCGCCAGCAGCAACAGCGGGTTGGAGGCAAGCCCGATCTTCCAGCAGGGTTGTCGGAAGGACCGGAAGGCGAAGACGCTCATCTTCTCAAAAACGACTATGGCGGTGAAGGCGGCTGTGCGGGCGATGTCCTCGCCCTGCGGCAGCAGCGTGTAGAAAATCCACAGGCCCGCCGTGCCTGCATAGGCCCCGAAGGCGAGGATCATGGCCAGCCCCGCAGGCCCGAGAATCCCTGCCTTCATCGGACGAGGCGGGTCCTCCATCTGGTCCTTGGTGGCCTTTTCCAGCCCGAGCGCAACGGCTGTCACGCCATCGGTGATGAGGTTCATCCAAAGGATCTGCGTGGCCAACAGGATGAGCGGCCCGCCGAGGTAGAGGTTGACAAGGATCGCCACGACCTCGCCCGCATTGGACGACAGCAGGTAGCGCACGAAGCGCTGCACGTTTTCGAACTGGCGGCGGCCCTCGCGCACCACGCGGACGATGGTGGCGAAATTGTCGTCGAGCAGTACCAGATCGGCGGCATCCTTGGCCACGTCGGTGCCGCGAATGCCCATGGCGACGCCGATATCGGCACGTTTCAGGGCGGGCGCGTCGTTCACACCGTCGCCCGTCATGGCCACGATTTGGCCTTCGGATTGCAACGCCTCGACCAGCCGCATCTTGTGAGCGGGCGCGGTGCGGGCGAAGACCACCTCCTGCGCCAGCAAGGCGCGCAGGTCGTCATTGCTCGCTGCGTCCACCCGGTCACCTGTCACCACCTGATCAATCGGCAGTCCGACATGCCGCGCGATGGCCTGCGCCGTGACCGGGCTATCGCCGGTGATCATGATCACGCGAATACCGGCGGACCGGCAGGCAGAGACGGCGGCGGGCACTTCGGGGCGGGGCGGGTCGATCAGACCGACAAGGCCGAGGAAAGTCAGGTCTTTCTCCGCTGCGTCCTTGCCCGCGACAGGGGCAGAGGCCAGCGCGATGACACGCAGGCCCTCGCTTGCCATTTGTGTGTATGCGTCTTCGACAATTCGCCGGGCTGCGCCGATCATGGGGTCTGGGCCGTCCGGCCCCGCGACGTGGGAACAGACATCAAGGATCGCCTCTGGCGCGCCCTTGGCATAGATCACCGGGCCGCCATTGCAGGTGAAGACCACGCTCATCCGCTTGCGCTCGGACGAAAACGCCTGTTCCGACAACACGCAGGCCGGGTCGGGCAGGGGTGCCCACCCCTTGTAGGCCAGCGTAATCAACGCGCCTTCCGTGGGCTCGCCCACCATCTGCCACTCACCGGCCTTCTGCCGCAGGCTGGCGTGGTTGCAGATCATGGCGCAATCCAGCAGGTCCGACAAAACCGGGTCATCGCCATGGCGCAAGGGGCCGTTCGGCCCTTCGATCCTTCCAGATGGGTCGTAGCCGGTGCCAGACACCTTCAAGACCCGGTCGCCTGGCAACCAGACTCTTGCCGCCGTCATCTTGTTTTCCGTCAGGGTTCCGGTCTTGTCGGTGCAGATGACGGAGGCCGCGCCGAGCGTCTCGACCGCCTGCAAGCGCCGGGCCAGGGCGTGGTGGCGGACCATGGCCGCGGCCCCGAGCGCCAGCGTGATCGTGACGACGGCGGGCAGGCCCTCCGGCACGATGGCGACGGCCAGCGACAGGCCGGTCATGAACATGTCCAGCAGCTCTTGCCCGACGATCAACCCCGCCGCCACCACCGCCCCGCCAAGTGCGATGGCAGCGAATCCCATCTGCCGAGCGAGATGGCCAAGTTGCCGGGTCAGATGGGTCTGCTTTTCCCCCACCGATCCCGTCAGTTCCGCGATCTGGCCGAACTGGGTGCGACTGCCGGTGGCGGTCACTATCCCTTCGGCCCGGCCTGCCACGACCGACGTGCCCATGTGGACCGTCGCATCCTCGCCCGATTTGTCGACCGGCAGGGATTCCCCCGTCAGAACGCTCTCATCGAGTTTGAGCTGCAACGCGATGTGCAGCGCGATATCGGCGGGCACCCGGTCGCCCGCTTCCATCACCACCAGATCGCCGGGCACGATGGCCGATGTCTCAATCATCTGCTGCTGGCCGTCGCGCACCACCCGCGTCTTGGGGTCCAGCATCCGGCGCAGCGCGGCCAGCGCGGTTTCGGCCCGCCATTCTTGAACGAAGCCAAGGACGCCGTTCAGCAGAACCACCAACCCGATGGCCAGCGCGTCGATCACCTCGCCGAGCGCCGCTGCGATGATCATGGCTGCAATCAGCACCAGGACAAGAAATCCGGTGAACTGGCGCGCGAGGATGCGCAGAGGCGAAATCGCCTGTGCCTCGGCCAGCCGATTGGGGCCGTGTTCTGCAAGACGGCGCGCGGCTTCGGAACTGGTCAGGCCGGTGGGGGCGGGCTGGATCATGGCGGGTGGTCCTTTGCGGTCCGGGGCAGGGTAGGGTGTCCTGCAAAGGGGCACCTTGACGGATATCAAGCCGGGCCGGGCTTGCCCCCGCCGCCATATCCCGCGATGAAGGGGGAAAGGCGCGGGTGCGCCGCATCAGGAGGGATGAGACATGGCGAAAGTAGCGTTTCTGGGTCTGGGCGTGATGGGCTACCCGATGGCGGGGCATCTGCAGGCCGCCGGACATGACGTGACGGTCTACAACCGCACCACCGCGAAGGCAGAAAAATGGGCGGTGCAGCATGGCGGCACGCATGGGGCAACCCCGCGTGAGGCCGTGGCCGGTTGCGATTTCGTGATGGCCTGTGTCGGCAATGACGACGATCTGAGGTCCGTCGTGCTGGGCGAGGACGGGGCGTTTGCGGGCATGAAAGAGGGCGCGATTTTCGTCGATCACACCACAGTGTCGGCCATCGTAACGCGCGAGCTGGCAGAGGTGGGCACCGAAAAGGGTATCGCTTGGGTCGATGCGCCGGTCTCGGGCGGGCAGGCGGGGGCCGAGAACGGCCAGCTCGCCATCATGTGCGGCGGCGATGACGTGCCCTATGCGGCGGCGGTGCCGGTGATGGATGCCTATGCCAAGGCCATCGAGCATTTCGGGCCTGTGGGGTCGGGCCAGATCACCAAGATGGTCAATCAGGTCTGTATCGTGGGCGCGGTGCAGAGCATTTCCGAAGGGCTCTACTTCGCGATGAAGGCAGGTCTCGACGCCAAGAAGGTGGCCAAACTTGTGTCTCAGGGCGCGGGCGGTTCATGGCAGCTGGCCAATCGCGCCGAAACGATGGTGGACAATCATTTCGAGCATGGCTTCGCCGTCGACTGGATGCGCAAGGATCTGGGCATCGCACTGGAACAGGGCAAAGAGATGGGCCTGTCCTTGCCGGTCACCGCGCTTGTCGATCAGTTCTATGCCGAGGTGCAACAGTTGGGTGGCGGCCGGTGGGACACCTCCAGCCTGATCCAGCGGTTCCGCAAGATGAACGGCGAAGATATCTGAGACCACGGGCAGGGGACAGGGCAGCGTGAGCATCGAACTGGGCGATCTGTGGGGCGGGGCGTGGCGCGGGTTCGATGCCGTGATCGACGTGCGCGCGCCTGCCGAGTTTGCCGAGGATCACCTGCCCGGCGCGATATCGCTGCCGGTCCTGTCGGATGAGGAACGCGCCCGTGTCGGCACGATCTACAAGCAGGTCAGCCCGTTCGACGCCCGCAAGATCGGCGCGGCGCTCGTGGCCCGCAATGCGGCGACGCATATCGAAAGCCAGCTGATGGACAAGCCCGGCGGCTGGCAGCCGCTGGTCTATTGCTGGCGTGGCGGGCAACGGTCCAATTCCTTCGCCACCATCCTGCGGCAGATCGGCTGGCGGGTGGAGGTGCTGGAGGGCGGCTATCGCAGCTACCGCCGGGCGGTGGTCGATGCGCTTTACCACAAGGGGTTGCCCTTCCGGCTGATCCGGCTCGACGGCAATACCGGCACCGCCAAGACCGCGCTTCTGCCGCTGCTTGAGGCGCGCGGGGTACAGATCGTGGACCTTGAGGGTCTGGCCGGTCACAGAGGATCAATCCTTGGCTCGGTCGCTGGTGGACAGCCGTCGCAGAAAGCATTCGAGTCAGGGCTGATCACCGCGCTTCAGTGTCTCGACCCGGCCCGGCCCGTTGTGGTGGAAGCAGAGTCAGCCCGCATCGGCGCACTGCGCATGCCGCCGACCCTGTGGCACGCCATGATCCGCGCCCCGAGGGTCGAAATCGAGGCCCCTGTCCCGGCCCGCGCGGCCTATCTGGCGCGCGCCTATGCGGACCTGCTGGCCGACCCTGCCGAACTGACCCGCTTGCTGGAGGGCCTGCGCCCCCTTGTCGGGGCGGAGCGTGTTGCAGAGTGGGGAAAGATGGTCGCGGCTCAGGACTGGCATGCGCTTGCAGAAGGCCTGGTCGTCCACCACTACGACCCCGCCTATTCCCGCGCCCGCAAGCGCGACGACGCGCCAACCGCCGCTGTGGTCGAGGCCGAAGATCTGACCGAAGGCAGCTTGCCAGCTGTGGCGGATCGGCTGGCGCGGGTGTTAGGCGATGTCGATCCGGGGTGACCCTTCGATGATCTCTCCAATATCAGCAACTGGCACGCCGATATCCCGCAACGCGCGAACCACCTGATCCGCCCTGTCGGCTGGAACCGCTGCCAGCAATCCACCCGAGGTTTGCGGATCGAAAAGGATCGGGTCGGCAAGCCCGTTCAGTGCCCCCAGAACCGCCGCTTCGTTCGCTCCGTGAATGGTTGACCGCAGGCCCTTGGCCAGCAGCTCGTTTGCGCCGGGCAGAACCGGGACGCTGGCCTGATCCAGCCGGGCTGCGACGCCCGACGCTTCGCAGATGTTCCACAGATGCCCGGCAAGCCCGAATCCGGTCACATCGGTCATTGCGGTCGCATGCGGGGCGAGGATACGCGCGGCATTACCCGAGCTTGTGGCCATCTGTGCCCACGCCCCCGCCACGACATGCCCGGGTGCCTCAAGCTGCATCTCCGCCGTCAGAATGACGCCGGTCCCAAGTGGTTTCGTCAGCAACAGGCGATCCCCGGGCCGTGCCCCCGCCAGCGTGATCGCAGGCCCGTCCAGCAATCCCGTCACCGTGAACCCGATGGTCAGCTCATCGCCCATGGAGCTGTGCCCGCCGACAATCTCGGCCCCCTCTGCGGCAAACACGTCCGCAGCCTCGGCCATGATCTCCGTCATCCAGCGGCTTTGCAGTTCGGGCGACAGGCGCGGCAGGATCAACGTCGCCAACGCCGACTGGGGCTGTGCCCCCATAGCCCAACAATCCCCAAGCGCATGAATGGCGGCAATCCGTGCCTGCAACGCGTGATCATTGGTGAATCCACGCAAGTGGTCCGTGGTCAGGATCTGTCGGGTCTCGCCCACCTGCAATACTGCTGCATCATCGCCAGGGTCGGACAGGATATCGGTCCGGGTTCGGGCAGGCAGGGACGCAAGCGCCGATTTCAGACTGCCCGGTCCCAGCTTGGCGCCGCATCCCCCGCACATGGGTTTGTCGCCGAGCGTCTCCCGGACGCCTTTTGCCAACTCTCGGGGCAGGCGCGGCGATGCCATTGGCGACAGGTCGCTGAACTTGTCCATGAACCCCCGGTCGATCCGGTCCTTCCAGCGCCACAACACGGACCCTGCCCCGACGAGCCCACCCTTTTCGGCCAATGCCCGTTTGCTGCCCAGGGAAATCAGCTTGAGGTAGTCGCGCTGTGGCCGGAACGGCAGCAGGTCTTCCTCTCGTCCCATGGCCAGAGCCCGCAAATTGCGCAGCAGGACGGGGGCGGCGCGCACGGCATAAACACCGGCCTTGGGGCGCGGATCGAAGGCCAGATCGGCGCAATCCCCGGCTGCGAAAACCTCCGGATGAGACACCGAGCGCAAGTGCCGGTCGACGGTGATATACCCCTCCCGCAGGGTCAGACCGGTATCGGCTAGCCAGCCATGGGGGCGGGCCCCGGCAACGCCAAGGGCAAACGCAGAGGGCAAGACGCCGCCCGATGCGAGGGAGACACTGGCCGGGGAAATCTCGGCAATCGTCTCTCCCGGCACGCATTGGACGCCGGCCTTGGCAAGCTCTTCCAACAATCGCGCGCGGGCTTTCGGGTGTATGCCGTCGAGGATGTCTCCCTTGTCGATCAGGGCCACGTCCGCAGCACCTGTTTCGGCTCTCAGCCGGAACGCCACCGCAAGCGCAAGTTCCGCTCCGGCCACACCAGCCCCGATCACCGTCACCGGCCCGCCGCCCCCCTCGACAAACCGGGCCCAGGCATCCGCGAAACGGTCAAGCGGTTTCGCGGCGATACCATGGGAGTCAAACCCGCGGATCTCGGGCATCCGGCTGTGAATGCCGATATCAACGGATAGAAGATCATAGCTGATCGGGGCCCGATCCGGGACCGTCACCTGCCGCGCTACGGGGTCGATCCCGGTGGCTCCCCCGATCACCAGCCGCGCGCCCGCGAACCGGGCCAGTCTGACCAGATCAATATCAAGCGCAGACCGTGCGTAATGCCCTGCCACATGGCCGGGCAACATGCCGGAATAAGGCGCCGTCGGTCCGGGGTTGATCAGCGTCAGCAGGACACCCGGCAGAGGCCGCATGCCCCAGGCCTTCAGCACCAGCGCATGGGTATGGCCACCTCCGATCAGGACGATATCCGTTACGATAGGCAGGGCCGGTCCCATATCATCCCTCATATCCATGCAATCCCGCCATAGCGCTAATCCGTCCCGAAAGGCACCCCGCGCAGGGTCGCGCCAAGGTAAACACTTCGTCACGGCAATCCCATTAACCTTAACGCGCGCGCCCCCTTTCAGCTTGGCACAAATACCTCGGGGGAGTCGCCGCAAGGCGACGGGGGCAGCGCCCCCAATCCCGCTATCTGCCTGCAAACACCGGTTCCGGGTAGCGCACGTGGTTCAGATAGAGCCCCTCTGGCGGGCTGACCGGTCCGCAGGCCGCCCGATCCCTCGCCTCGAGGGCCGTCTTCACATCCTCAGGCGACCATGACCCGGCCCCGACCCGTTCCAATGTGCCAACAATCGACCTGACCTGATTGTGCAGGAAAGACCGTGCGCGCAGGTGAAACCGGAACTCGGCCCCATGGGGGTAGTCAACCTGCTCGATCCTGATCTCGTCGAGCGTCTTGACCGGACTTGCCGCCTGGCAGATCGTTGCGCGAAAGGTGGTGAAGTCATGCAGGCCGATCAGATGTCTCGCCCCTTCTCTCATCGCCTCGATATCCAGCTTGTTCTTGACATGCCAGACCTTGCCCGCGTCATGGGTCAGGGGCGCGCGCCGGGCGATCAGGCGAAACACATATTGCCGTTCCAGCGCCGAAAACCGCGCATGCCAATCGTCTGAGACACGGGCTGCGGCCACGACAGCAACCGGGCGCGGTTTCAGGTGATAGTTCACGGCCTCGGTCAGGCGAAACAGGTCCCAGTCACGGGCCAGATCGCAATGGGCCACCTGGCCAAGCGCGTGAACGCCTGCATCGGTACGGCCCGCGGTTGCGATCGAGGGCACGTCCTGTTCCAGACGCGACAGCGCCTCTTCAATCGCTCCCTGAACCGAGGGCCGGTCGGGTTGGCGCTGCCAGCCTGAAAAGGGGCGACCGTCATATTCTATCAAAAGCGCAAAGCGGGGCATGGGCTTCCGCTACCGCAAAGCGGGTGAAAGGGCAATCGGCCCTGTAAACCGCCGCCGCGAATGCCTATTCTTTGATACATTGGTTATCGCAAAGGACAGATCGTTTGGTCATTGGTGCCATCTCCGACACTCTGGGCCGCGGCGTGGAAAACGTCGGTTCCGCCATTTCCGAGACGTTTTTCGAACCGGTGATCCGATTGGGCGTTACCGGTCTCTCTCGGGCTGGCAAGACGGTGTTCATCACCTCGCTGGTGGCGAACCTGCTGGACCGGGGGCGGATGCCGGGGCTTCAGGCCGCCGGGTCCGGCCGCATCCAGGCGGCGTTCCTGCAGCCGCAGCCTGACGATACCGTGCCGCGCTTCGATTTTGAGACCCATCTGGCGGCGCTGACGGGTCGCAACCCCCATTGGCCCGAGTCGACGCGCGCGGTTTCGGAACTGCGCCTGTCCTTGCGCGTCCAGCCTTCGGGCCTTCTCTCGGGTCTCTCCGGCCCGCGCACCGTGCATATCGACATCGTGGACTATCCCGGCGAGTGGCTGCTGGACCTGTCGCTATTGGACCAAAGCTACGATCAGTGGAGCGCCGACACATTGTCGCGCGCGGAGACGCGGGACGCTGCCAAGGGGTTTCTGGAGCTTGCCACAGGCACGGACGGAACCGCAAAGCTTGAAGAAACCACTGCGCAGGGCCTCGCGCGCAGCTTCACCGCCTATCTGAACGAGGCCCGCGAGGCGGGCTTTTCCGACTGCACACCGGGCCGATTCCTGTTGCCCGGTGAATTGGAGGGCAGCCCCGTCCTGACCTTCGCACCGCTTCCCCCCGGCGAGGCCCCACGCGGCAGCCTGCGCCGGGAAATGGCGCGAAGGTTTGAGGCCTATAAGGCGCAGGTCGTCAAACCCTTCTTCCGCAACCATTTCGCCCGGATCGACCGGCAGGTGGTGCTGGTCGACGCGCTTGGCGCGATCCATTCCGGGCCGCAGGCGGTCGAGGATCTGCGCCGCGCCATGGCGGGGATTCTGGGGGCGTTTCGGCCCGGCCGGAATTCCTTCCTGTCGGCGATCATGGGCAAGCGGGTGGAAAAGATCCTCTTTGCCGCGACCAAGGCCGATCACCTGCACCACAAGCAGCATCCGCGCCTGACCGCAATCATGGAGGCGCTCCTGCGCGACGCGCGCGACCGGGCCGATTTTGCCGGGGCGAAGACGCAGGCCATGGCCATCGCCGCCCTGCGCGCCACGGTGGAGGAGACGCGGGCGCATGGTGGCAATCAGCTGGATCTTGTGCGGGGCACCCTGCTGGACACAGGCAAACAGGCGGCCTTCCACCCCGGTGAGCTGCCCGAAGACCCCGGCCACCTTCTGGCCCCGGCCCGGAAGGGCGAAACCGCCTGGCTCGATGCCGATTACTCGGTCATGCGATTTGCGCCCGCCGAACTGACCCTGAAGCCCGGTGAAGGTCCACCACATATCAGGCTGGACCGCGCCGCCGAATTCCTGTTGGGGGACAAGCTGGCATGAGCGACCGCAAAGGCCCCGTCCTGATTGAACTGGACGACTTCCCCGACCAAAGCCCCGCCGCCGCCCCGCCGGTGCCCGACCTCGATCTGCCCGCGCCGACTGGCCGCGCGATGCAGACCGTGGCAACGCTGGCCGCGCGCAAACCCTCGCGTCTGGCGCGGTTCTTCTGGGCGTCGCTGACGGCGCTACTGGGCTTTGTCATTTCGCTCGCCGCGTGGAACTTCGTGACGGCTTTGCTGGCCTCGAACCCCATTCTTGGCTGGATCGCCACCGGGCTGATCGGCCTCTTCGTTCTGGCCGCGCTGCTGGTGGCCCTGCGCGAGGCGGCGTCATTCTTCAGCCTCGGTCGGCTCGACGGGTTGCAGAGAGCGGCTGAATCCGCGTTGGCGACAGGCGACCTGAAGGCCGCGCAGAAGGTTTCGGATGACCTCGTCGCGCTATACAAGTCGCGGCCCGAGCTGCGTCTGGGACGAGAGGCGCTGGCTGCCCGCTCTGGGGATGTCTTCGATGCCGATGCGGTCCTGCATCTGGCCGAGGATCGTCTTCTCAGTCCCCTCGACGCCGCGGCACGGGCCGAAGTCGAGGCCGCCACGCGGCAGGTTGCGACGGTCACCGCCCTGGTGCCGCTGGCGCTCGCCGATGTTGTCGCGGCGCTGACCGCCAACATGCGGATGATCCGGCGCATCGCGGAAATCTATGGGGGGCGCGCGGGAACCCTTGGCGGATGGCGCCTGACGCGCACCGTGATCACCCATCTGGTCGCCACCGGCATGGTCGCCGTGGGGGACGATATGCTGGAACCCATTATCGGCAGCGGACTTGTCGGCAAGATCTCCCGCCGCTTTGGCGAAGGCGTCGTCAGTGGCGCGCTCACCGCCCGTGTGGGCGTCGCAGCTATGGAGGTCTGTCGCCCGCTGCCCTTCCGCAAATCGACCCGGCCCTCCGTCACCGGTCTTGTACGACGTGCGCTGTCAGGGCTGTTCGGCAAAGGGGATGCCGCGTGACCGGGGACCGCCCGCTTCTGGGCATCCTCTTCATGTTGGGGTTCTGCGTGCTGATCCCGTTCGGGGACGCGCTGGCCAAGATGCTTGGGGACAGCGTGCCGCTGATCGTGCTGGTGCTGGTGCGGTTCTGCGCGCAGGCCCTGCTGCTGGTGCCGATGCTCTGGCTGATGGGCGGCACCCTGCGGATGAGCGGGCGCACCTTTCGCCTGACCGCCTTTCGGTCGATCCTTCAGATCCTTGGCATTTCCTTCATGTTCCTCAGCCTGCGCTATCTGCCGCTGGCCGACGCCGTGGCGATTGCCTTCGTAATGCCCTTCATCATGCTGATCATGGGCCATTTCATTCTGGGGGAAGAGGTCGGCATCCGCCGGATCGCCGCCTGCGGGGTGGGCTTTGTCGGCACACTGATGGTGATCCAGCCGAGCTTTTCCGAGGTGGGTTGGATCGCGACGCTGCCCCTGTCTGTGGCCTTCATCTTTTCGGTCTTCATGCTGGTCACAAGGCAGATCGCAAAAGAGGCGGACCCGCTGGCCTTGCAGGCCGTCGGCGGTCTGGTTGGCGTGCCGATTCTGCTGGCGCTGCTGCTGTTGCCTATCGACCTGCCGGATCTGACTCCGGGCTGGCCGTCGGGGTCGGATGCGTGGCTGCTGGTCGCCATGGGCGTTCTCGGGACAGTCGCACATCTGCTGATGACGTGGTCGCTGCGCTTTGCCCCATCGGCCACGCTGGCCCCGATGCAATATCTGGAAATCCCCGTTGCAACGGTCCTGGGATTGATTTTTTTCGAGGACCTTCCCGACGGGTTGGCGGCGGCGGGGATCGCCCTGACCGTGGGGGCGGGGCTCTACATCATCTGGCGAGAACGGGTCACCTCTCGCGCGCAACCGGTGTAAGCGCGGGCATGGGCGGGACAAGATCACCGCAGACCAGCCGGGTCAGGACCTTCGGGACCGGCCAGATCCGCGACAGCGGGGCCAACAGGTGGTCCCTGACCATCGGCAGGACCCGGCTGTCCGACTGGTATTGCGGCGTGAACGAGGCGCTGAGCGCCTGATAGGTCGCCACATGCCAGCGCCGCGCCCCGGCATAGAGACGCAGGGCCTCCTCCCCTTCGGCCATCGTAAGGGCGCGCTGCAGGGCCAGGGCATCCAGCAAGGCCATGTTCGCCCCTTGCCCCAGTTGCGGACTGGCCCTGTGCGCCGCATCGCCGATATGAACGATCCTATCGCCATAGGGTTTCGCCAGCGACCCGTGCGTGTAGCTGGCGAAGGTGAAGGCATCATGGTTCGCGACCCAGCCAAGGAACGGGGCGAAATCAGGCCAGAGCCCGATGGCCTGCTGCCGCCAATGCGCAAAGTCGGTGCGGGCCCAGTCCTCAAACCCCGAGACGGGTAGAGAGTAGAAGATGGCGGCAAGCTTCTGACCGGGCTGGTCCGGCATAGCCCCCACGGGCAGGACACCGAACATCCGGTCGGCGCGTCGATAGCATTGGGTCAGCCGATCCTTTGGCAGCGGGCTGTCCTCTGGCCAGGGAACCGTGGCCCAGACCGCACCATAGGGCAGGGGGCGACTGACCAGAGGCGACAGCGGCGACCCTGCACCGCAGGCATCGACAATCAGATCGAACGGGTCTGACAGCCGGTCGCCGAAACGGAGAGACTGCCCCTTACGGCCCAGAACCCGGCGCGAGGGTACAAGCCGCGCGCCTGCATCCTGTGCTGCGTCAAGAAGCAGGGAGAACAGCGTTGCGCGATGTATGCCAAGGCCCTTGCGATCCGGGGCGCTCCCGTAGCTGACAGACAGAACGACGCGATGGCTTTCCGCCTCGTGCCCGAACATCGACGAGATCCGTGCCCCAAGGCGGCGTGCCTTGTCGCCCACGCCAATCCTGTCGAGCACGGACAGGCCGACAGGCTGGATCACGAGACCTGACCCTACGGGCTGCGGTGCGTCGAACTGGTCGAACACAGCGACCGAGTGCCCGTCGCGTGCCAGAAGGGCCGCTGCCGCCAACCCGCCGATTCCGGCACCTGCAATACCGATTTTCATCCGCTCCTCGCCCTCTTTGCCCCTGACCTGTGCGCCGAAACGGTGCAGGCCAGCCCGGTGATGCTTGACCGAAGCGGGTGTTCAGCGCAACCTGAACGGGTTTCAATCATCACTTTCAGGAGAATACCATGAGTTGGAGCAGCCTGTCGGGGGCCAGCAAAGCGGCCCTCATTTTCGCGATCCTCGGCTTCGTCATCAGCTTCACGACCTTGTCGACCAGTTCGATCAACGGTGTGCGGACCTGTTCCTACATGGATTACGGTGCGCTTCTGTTCGGGGCGCTGGCCATGCTGGCAGGGTCATCCGGGCTGATGCGGCTGCGGGATCTGGCACCGGATGCGCGCAGCCTGAACCTCGTCGTCTGTGTGGCGGCCGATGTTGTCGGCGTGGTCCATATCCTGCGCGGGATCGGCATGGTGGGCGGCCCCTGCGGCTGACCTTGCCATCGGGCACGGGCAAGATTTTGAAATGTCTTGAAAGGATCTTGCAAAATCCTTCCCCGCGCCCGGCCTGACCGGTCCGCGTTATCTCAGTTTCGGGATGCCGCCGGGCAGGGTGTCCCGATCCACCACACCGGCCCGGAGCGAACGCCCGATCCGGTGTGCCAGTGCCGACCAGCTGGCAGCCTGTTCGGGTGACAGTTCCGCCTCCAGCGTCGCATCGAAGAGCTTTAGCCACGGCTCGAACATGCCCGGCCGCACATTGCCTGCCTGCATATGCTTGACCATCGGATTGCCGTCATAGCAGCGTTCGCCCAGAATCGCATTGGCCCAGAACCGGGCGATCTTGGCCTCATGCGGCGGCCAGTCCGTCACATGAGCGGCAAAGACCGGGCCAAGCACCGGATGCGCCCGCACCCCGGCATAGAAGCGGGCAACGACCCGTTCGATCTCGGGGCGGGTGATGTCGAACTTGGCAAGTGGCGCTCTGGTCATGCCGCCAAGATGGGGTCGTGCCCACCCCTTCGCCAGTGGCCATCTGGTCGCGCCACGCCCTCTGGACGCCCCCTGTCGGCAGTCCTATAAGGCACAACATGACCCGCCAATTCGTGCGCATCATTATTCGAATTATCGGCCCGGCTCTCTGAGACCAAGAGACGCCGGGACAAGGTGTTTGATTTTTCGCACCGCCCTGATAACCCCATCCCGACAGACTATCTGAAGGACGCCGATCCATGTGCGCCGAGACGACCGGGCAGACGCCCGACTACAAAGACACGCTGAACCTGCCCAAAACCGATTTCCCCATGCGCGCGGGGCTTCCCAAGCGCGAGCCGGAATGGCTCGCCCGGTGGGAAAAAATGGGCATCTATGACCGCCTGCGCGAGAAAGAGGGCCGCAAGCCCTTCACCCTGCATGACGGCCCCCCCTACGCCAACGGCCACCTGCATATCGGCCACGCGCTGAACAAGACGATCAAGGATATGATCGTGCGCAGCCATCAGATGATGGGCCATGACAGCCGTTACATCCCCGGCTGGGACTGCCACGGCCTGCCGATCGAGTGGAAGATCGAGGAACAGTACCGCGCCAAGGGGTTGAACAAGGACGACGTGGACGTGGTCGCCTTCCGCCAGGAATGCCGCAAATTCGCCGAAGGCTGGGTCGATATACAGCGCGACGAATTCAAGCGTCTTGGCATTACCGGCAACTGGGCCGATCCCTACCTGACCATGGCCTATCACGCCGAGCGGGTCATCGCCGAGGAATTCATGAAGTTCCTCATGAACGGCACGCTCTATCAGGGGTCCAAGCCCGTGATGTGGAGCCCGGTGGAAAAGACCGCGCTGGCCGAGGCCGAGATCGAGTATCACGACCATAAGAGCCACACGATCTGGGTGCCGTTCAAGTCCACGAACGGGCAGGGCGACCTGCAAGGCGCCAAGGCCGTTATCTGGACCACCACTCCCTGGACGATCCCCTCGAACAAGGCCGTAGCGTTCAACCCGGCAATCTCTTACGGGCTTTACGAAGTCACCGGCCGGCCAGAGGAATGCTGGTGCCGGATCGGCGACCGCTACCTGCTGGCCGACAATCTTGCGGGCGAGGTGCTTTCCAAATCGCGCCTCGACGACAGCATGTATCGCCGCCTGCGCGACGTGAGCGCCGATGAGCTTGGTGCCCTGATGCTGCAACACCCCTTCCACGGGCTCGACGGGGCCGAGGGCTTCTGGGATTACGACGTTCCCATGATAGACGGCGATCACGTGACCGATGATGCGGGTACGGGCTTCGTCCATACCGCGCCCTCGCACGGGGCTGACGACTACGAATGCTTCATGAAACGCAACTGGCTGGACCGGATGACCCACAACGTGGGCGAGGAATCCGAGTTCCTGCCGCATGTGCCCTTCTTCGCGGGCCTCCAGGTTTTCGACCGCAAGGGCAAGGAAGGCAAGGCCAACGCCGCCGTGATCGACAAGCTTGTTGAGGCTGGCAGCATCATCGCGCGCGGTCGCGTGACCCACAGCTACCCGCATAGCTGGCGGTCCAAGGCGCCTGTCATCTTCCGCAACACGCCGCAATGGTTTGCCGCCATCGACAAGCCCGTGGGCGACGATCAGGACCAGTATGGCGCGACGATCCGCGAACGGGCCCTGACCTCGATCGACAGCCTTGTGAAATGGACCCCGCAGACCGGGCGTAACCGGCTCTATTCCATGATCGAGGCGCGGCCCGACTGGGTGCTGTCGCGTCAGCGGGCCTGGGGCGTGCCGCTGACCTGTTTCACCAAGAAGGGCGCGTTGCCGACGGACGATGATTTCCTGCTGCGCAATGCAGAGGTCAACGCCCGCATTGCGGAGGCATTCGAAGCCGATGGCGCGGATGTCTGGTACATGGAGGGCGCGAAAGAACGCTTCCTGGGCGGCATCGTGAACCCCGACGAGTACGATCAGGTTTTTGACGTTCTGGACGTGTGGTTCGACAGCGGCTCTACCCATGCTTTCGTTCTGCGTGACCGGGAAGATGGCACCGAGGACGGCATCGCCGATGTCTACATGGAAGGCACAGACCAGCATCGCGGCTGGTTCCATTCTTCGCTGTTGCAGGCCTGTGGAACCCTTGGCCGCGCGCCCTATCGCAATGTGGTGACGCATGGCTTCACGCTGGACGAAAAGGGCATGAAGATGTCCAAGTCCCTCGGCAACACCATCGTGCCCGAGGCGGTCGTCAAGCAATATGGGGCCGATATCCTGCGGCTCTGGGTGGCGCAGGCCGACTACACCAACGACCAACGCATCGGGCCGGAGATCCTGAAAGGCACCGCCGACAGCTATCGCCGGTTGCGCAATACCATGCGCTTCATGCTGGGGTCGCTGGCGGACTTCAGGGAGGCGGATCGGGTTGACGCTGCTGACATGCCGGAGCTGGAACGGTGGGTTCTGCACCGCCTGGCGCAGCTCGACCATACCGTGCGGGCGGGCTATGCCTCGTTTGACTTCCAGGGCGTGTTCCAGGCGCTGTTCAACTTCGCCACCACGGATCTGTCGGCCTTCTATTTCGACATCCGCAAGGACGCGCTCTACTGCGACGGCGACACGCTGAACCGCCGCGCGGCGCGGACGGTGCTGGATATCCTGTTCCACCGGTTGACTACGTGGCTGGCCCCGATCCTCGTCTTCACGATGGAAGAGGTCTGGCTGGAACGGTTCCCGGGTGACGACAGCTCGGTTCACCTCGTGGACTTCCCCGAGACGCCCGCCGATTGGCTGGACGAACCGCTGGCCGCCAAATGGGCCAAGGTGCGCCGCGCCCGTCGGGTCGTCACTGCCGCGCTGGAAATCCAACGGCGTGAAAAGGTCATCGGTGCCTCGCTGGAGGCCGCCCCGGTCGTTCATGTGCGTGATGCGGAGATGCTGACGGCGCTGCGGTCGGTCAACTTCGCCGATGTCGTGATCACCTCCGACGTGAACCTGACCGGCGACCCCCTGCCGCAGGAGGCGTTCCGCCTGCCGGAGGTTGAAGGCGTCGGCGTGGTGTTTGAGACCGCAGAGGGCGAGAAATGCCAACGCTGCTGGAAGATCCTGCCCGATGTGGGGACGCATGCCCATGCAGGCACCTGCAAACGCTGTGACGAGGCGCTCGGCTGAGCTGGTCTTGTCTCTCTGAAAAAAAGGGGCGTCCCACACGGGGCGCCCTTTTCGTTTATTCCATCAACCCGCGCAGGTAGTCGGGGTCTGCAAAGCTGCCCCAGCCAAAGGCCATCCGGCCCCGCCCGCGTGTCGTGTCGATCCCGTCCACATAGGTGCCGCGCACCGCGATCGGGTACATGCCGGTCGGAACCACCCGCTCTTCGGAATAGATCACTGCACCGGTGCCATCCCGGCAGGTCATGGTGCCTGCGCCCGACCGGTCCAGACGCAGCTCCATCGGCATCTCGCAGGTGATGCCGTCGCCTGACAGCCGGGTCACTGAGGACAGTTCGAAATCGGTCTGGATATCGCCCGTCAAAACCCATTCTGTCCCGTCCGCCAGTTGCATCACGGCAGCGGCCTGGCTGCGCAAGGTCTGGGAACAGGCCGCAAGTCCCAAAAGGGCGATGGCCATGACAAGAGTCGTTCTGAAGGTTGGCATCTGTGCCTCCTGCCCGTTGTTTTGGCGTCACTCTCTGCCGCAAGCCATCGCCATGCAACGGCAATCCCAGAGGTCCGAGCGGACCGGCGGTGTTCAGCGCATGGGGGATGTGCGAATTCGCAGGGTCACCCGCGCCTTTCGCTTGGCGCCTTCGCGCCCTATCTTTCGCCAAAGCAAGCGCGAGTCATTCGAGAACAGGATATCCCCATGACCGACCCCAAACCCTATGAGCCCCCCAAGGTCTGGACCTGGGAAAAGGAAAGCGGCGGAACCTTCGCCTCGATCAACCGACCCATTGCCGGGGCCACCCATGAGAAGGCGCTGCCGGTCGGCAAACACCCGTTCCAGCTCTATTCCCAGGGCACGCCCAATGGGGTGAAAGTCACCGTGATGTTCGAAGAGCTTCTGGCCGCGGGACACGACGCAGAATACGACGCCTGGCTGATCCGTATCGGCAAGGGTGATCAGTTCGGCTCGGGCTTTGTCGAGGCCAATCCCAATTCCAAGATCCCGGCGCTTGTGGACCATACCGGGGCGGAGCCGGTGCGGGTCTTCGAATCCGCCTCGATCCTGATGCATCTGGCTGAGAAGTTCGGGGCGTTCCTGCCTGCCTCCGGTCCGGCCCGCACCGAAACGCTCAACTGGCTGTTCTGGCAGATGGGAAGCGCGCCCTATCTGGGCGGCGGCTTCGGCCATTTCTACGCTTATGCGCCCGAGAAATGGGAATACCCGATCAACCGTTTCGCGATGGAGGTAAAGCGCCAACTCGACGTGCTGGACCGGCACCTTGCGGACAATGAATGGATGGCCGGCGGTGAATACTCCATCGCCGATATGGCGATCTGGCCCTGGTATGGCGGGCTGGTGAAGGGCTGGCAGTATGGCGCGGCGGAGTTCCTGGACGTGGCGAGCTATACCCATGTGGTGAACTGGGCTGAGCGCATCTATGCCCGTCCCGCCGTCAAGCGGGGCCGGATGGTGAACCGCACGGCGGGCGATCCGGCAACGCAGCTGCATGAACGTCACGACGCCTCGGATTTCGAGCTACGCACTCAGGACAAGCTCGACGCGGCCGAATGATCGCTTGCGTGGATAGCCCCGTGGGTCGGCTGACCCTGACCGAACAGGACGGGGCGATCACGGCGCTGGAGTGGCGGGACGAGGATGCCCCGCCCGAATCGGATCTGATGCAGCGGGCGGCCGGGGAACTGGCCGCCTATTTCGCGGGGAACCTGACCCGCTTTACCCTTCCGCTCGCCCCGCGCGGGTCCGATTTCCAGCGGGCATTCTACCGCGTGCTCCGCGCCATTCCCTATGGCGAAACCCGGACCTATGGAGATCTGGCCACGGAACTTGGCGTCTCTGCACAGGCCATCGGGCAGGCCTGTGGTGCCAATCCGATTCCCGTCCTGATCCCTTGTCACCGGGTATTGTCCTCGACCGGGCTTGGCGGGTTCTCTGGCGCGGGTGGGGTCGAAACCAAGGTGGCGCTTCTCAAGCTGGAAGGCGCGGCCTCGCTCCTCCTCTGACCGGAGGGGGCGAAGTTCGGGTTGCATGCTGTTTGCGGCGGATGGCATCCACTACCCGATCTTCTGGGATATCGCCCCGCAAGCTGACCTGCGCAATCGCCATGCCCCGCCGCCCGGGGTGGTGGCCGGGTGACCTTGGGTAAGCCTTTGCCCCATATGCGAAAACCGCAAACTCCCTATGCCGAATTGGCAGATGTGCCCGCGCATGACAGCCCTTATCCTGACCCGCAGGGAGGACATCCAAAGCCAAAGAGGCCCGATATGTCCAAATCTGAAACCACCCAAACAATCGACTCCGATACGGCCCTGCGCCTGTTGGAGGAGTCCTTGTCCTACTTCACCCCGATCCCGGTTCCGAAAGCCACGGCACAGGATTACGAGGACCTACCCGCCGTGGCCTGACCTCACGGCGCTTGGGGAACTCGCGCAATAGCTGCTACTCTGTAGAGATACACCACTCAAGCGCGAGTTTCCCCATGCCCCAATCCGTTACCGTTCTCGTTGGCACCACAAAGGGCGCGTTCCTGATCTCCGGCGGCGCGGATCGCAGCGGCTGGCAGGTCAGCGGCCCCCATTGCGGCGGCTGGCCGATCAACCACATGGTGGGCGACCCAGACACCGGCACGATCTGGGCGGGCGGCGGCGGCGACTGGCATGGGGCGGGCGTCTGGCGGTCAGAGGACGGCGGCGAGACGTGGGAGCTTGCCAAGCTCTCTTCCGGGCAGATGGATGAATGGGCCGCAAACGACCCCGATTTCGCGGCCATGATCGGCTGGACCGACAAGCCGCCGCCCTTCGGGGACGATCTGCACTCGGTCTGGTCCCTGCACCACGCCCATGGGGTGCTCTATGCGGGTGTCAAACCCGGCACCCTGCTGGAAAGCCGCGATGGCGGGCAGAGCTGGACGCGAAACGAAGGCCTCGCCAGTCACGAAAGCCGCGAAGGTTGGGGCCCCGGCGCGGCAGGGCTGACGCTGCACACCATCGTCTCTCACCCTGACGACCCGGCAAAACTGTGGATCGCGGTCTCTGCCGCCGGGGTCTTCGCCAGCGAGGATGGCGGCCAAAGCTGGGACCGGCGCAATCGCCTGTCCAACGCGGAAAGCTGCACCCATCACGATCACCCGGCCGCGCCGCGAGACGGGCAGACCGGGTATTGCGTCCACAACATGCAACGCGCCAGCGACGGGACGCTCTACCAGCAGAACCACCACGGCGTGTTCCGCAGCCGCGACGAAGGCCGGTCCTGGGACGATATCACCGAAGGTCTGCCCTCCACCTTCGGCTTTCCCATTGCCGTCAATCCTCATGATCCTGCGATGATCTGGACGGTGCCCCTCAATGGCGACATGGCGGGCCGTTTCCCGCCCGATGCCGCCGCCGCTGTCTGGCGATCCTCCGACGCGGGCGACAGCTGGCAGTCGATGCGCGCGGGCCTGCCGCAAACGGCCTGTTTCTTCACCGTCCTGCGCCAGTCCATGTCCACCGACCGGGCCGATCCCGCAGGCGTCTATTTCGGCACCAATACCGGCTCCGTCTTCGCCAGTTTCGACGAAGGCGCAACCTGGTCCGAAATCGCCCGTCATCTGCCCACGGTCTTGGGGCTGGAGGTTTTGCATCGCCCCTGACGCATGGGCGGGTTTTGCGAAACCGGCCAGACGGGATAGCCTGCGGCACAGGGAGGACAGGGAATGGGCGCAGATGTGATCGTCGTGGGCGGCGGGCTGGCTGGCATGGTCGCGGCCTGGCATGCGGCGGAACGTGGGCGCAGCGTGATCTTCCTCGATCAGGAGGGGCCGCAATCGCTCGGCGGGCAGGCCTGGTGGAGCCTTGGCGGGCTCTTCATGGTCAACACTCCCGAACAGCGCCGCCTTGGCCTGAGGGACAGCCGCGATCTGGCCCGCGTCGACTGGATGGGATCTGCGCAGTTCGATCGGGCGGTGGATGACATGCCGCGTCAATGGGCCGAGGCCTATCTGGATTTCGCGTCCGGCCCGATGCGATCCTACCTGCATGGGCTCGGGATGCGCTGGTTTCCGGTGGTGGGATGGGCTGAACGCGGCGGCGCGCTGGCGGGCGGGCATGGCAATTCCATCCCGCGCTTTCACATCACCTGGGGCACGGGAACGGGCGTGGTCAGGCCCTATGCCGACCGCATCCGCGCCCATGACAGGATCACGCTGCATTTCCGCCACCGGGTGACCGGGCTGATCATCGAGGGCGACGAGATAAAGGGGGTGCATGGGGTTACGCTGGCCGAAGACGATGCCCCGCGTGGCGCATCCACGAACCGCGACGTTGAAGGCGAATTCACCCTGCGCGCCGGGGCCGTGGTGCTGACCACCGGCGGCATTGGCGGCAACCACGAGCTGGTGCGCGATTACTGGCCCCGCGACCGGTTGGGACTGCCGCCCGAGCAGATGGTCTCGGGCGTGCCGGATTACGTGGACGGGCAGATGCAACTGGTGGCCGAGCGCTCGGGCGCGGCGGTCATCAACAAGGACCGCATGTGGCACTACTGCGAGGGGGTGCGGAACTGGGATCCGATCTGGCCGAACCACGGTATCCGCATCCTGCCCGGTCCCTCTTCGCTCTGGTTCGATGCCAATGGCGACCGGATGCAGGCGCCGTTCTTTCCCGGCTTCGATACGCTTGGCACGTTGAAGCGCATTCTGTCGACGGGCCATGCCCATAGCTGGTTCATCCTGACCCAGAAGATCATCGAGAAGGAGTTCGCCCTGTCAGGGTCCGAGCAGAACCCGGATCTGACTTCGGGCCGCTGGCGGGCTGTACTGAAGGAACGTCTTGGGAAAGGGGCCACCGGTGCGGTCGAGGCGTTCAAGGACAAGGGCGAAGACTTCGTCGTGGCGGGTGATTTACAGGATCTGATCCGTGGCATGAACCGCATCAATCCCGGCCCGGAATTGCCGTTTGATCATATTCTCGGGCAGATCGAGGACCGGGATCGGCAGATTTCGAACACGGTCGCAAAGGACACGCAGGTGACCGCGATCCGGGGCGCGCGGGCCTATCTGGGCGACAAGCTGATCCGCACGGCGAAACCGCATCCGATCCTCGACCCCAGGGCCGGACCGCTTATCGGGGTGCGGCTGAACGTGCTGACGCGGAAGTCGCTCGGCGGGATTCACACGGATCTCACCGGCCGGGTGCTGCGCGGCGATGGCACGGTGTTGCCGGGGCTTTGGGCCGCTGGCGAGGTGGCGGGGTTCGGCGGTGGCGGCTACCACGGCTACAACGCGCTGGAGGGGACGTTTCTGGGCGGCTGCATCTTTTCGGGCAAGGTCGTCGGAGAAGCGCTGTGAGGGGACCGGGATTTCGCCGCCTTCGGCGTCGACCCGCGCGGCCCTTGCGGGCCGCGACAGGGGGCTCTGCCCCCGCCGCCTGCGGCGCCTCCCCCGAGGTATTTGGGCCAAGATGAAAGAGCGGGCGCGCGCCAGATCGGGGCGTCACGGCTGTACAGGGGGTGCACGGGGGGTGTACGCAGGGTGTACGGGGGGCACCCCCCTGTTTTCGACGATCAGGAGAGACCCATGAGCGCACCCGCCGATGCCGACGCCCGAAGGGCCATCGCCCCGGTTATCTGCTACCCGAATGATACTCTGCCACGGCTCGATCCCGGTCTGACGCAGGCGGCGAAATCGGGCTGGACGAAAGTGGGGGAGGTCACGGTGCCCCCCCGCGACGGGGCCTGTTTCAAGGTAAAGGCGGGGCAGGCATTTCGGATATCCTCGGTGGAAGGTCCGCAGGTTGGGGATTTGAACCTGTGGAACTTGCATGATCTATCGGAGCGATTTTATTCAGGAAAAACAAGAGCCTTGCATGGCACACATGTAAAGATGGGGGACCGGCTCTGGTCCTCTTTTCCGGGGCTTCGGCCCATGGCGACGATCCTGGAAGACAGTCTGAACTGGTATGGCATGGATGCCTTTGGCGGGTCCGTCCATGACGTGATCGGCACCCGTTGTGATCCCTATACCCATAACCTGCTGGCGGGCGGGCAGTATCACCATTGCTGCCATTCCAACCTGACCCGCGCACTGGCTGCTGAAACCGGAATGACCCTGGCCGAGGCAGAACCCCTGGTTCACGATGTCTTAAACGTTTTCATGTGTACTGGCTTCACCCGCGACACGGGGCAGTATTTCATGAAGGCCAGCCCGGTGCGCCCCGGCGATCATCTGGATTTCGTGGCAGAGATCGACCTGCTTGGCGGCTTGTCTGCCTGTCCGGGTGGCGATTGCAGCGCGGAGCATTCCTCGGATGCAGCGGCGTGTTATCCGCTGCTGGTGGAGGTGTTCGACACCGACGCGACGGCGGATTGGGTCCAGCCTGCGCGGAACGGCTATGATCGCAGCCACGGGCTCTGAGTGTCCCTGCCTTGAAAACTTGATCAAAACTGTGCCTGACCGAAGCCGAAAAAACTTCGGCCACGGCCAATAAAATTCTTGCAATGAATCAGTAAAAGCTCCAAACGCCCCCGCACAAGACGCCAACGCACGCGCCTCTGTCATGGGTGGTTTCGACTGCCGCAGTTACGTAGCGACGGTAACGTCTCCGAACTTGAACTTTGCCGCCCTTTGATGGGCCAGGTCTGTTGGAGATGACCATGACCGCTATGTTGACCGATTTCTCGGATTCTATCGCCGTCGCCGCACGTTCCCGTGCCGAGACCTTCATTGCAGCGAACCGCTTCGAGCGCCCGACCCTCGTGATTGACACCGAGGCGGTGGCCGATCGCTATGCTGCCCTGTCCCGTGGGCTTGGCGATGCGCATATCCACTACGCAGTCAAGGCCAACCCGGCCCCGGAAATCATCGCGCGTCTCGTGTCGCTTGGGTCCGGGTTCGATGCTGCAAGCCGCGCCGAGGTGGAGCTGTGCCTGGACCAGGGCGCATCGCCGGACCACATCTCCTTCGGCAACACCGTGAAGAAACCCGCCGACATCGCCTATGCCTACGCACGGGGCATTCGCCTCTTCGCAGCCGATGCCGAGGAAGAGCTGGAAAAGATCGCGGCCCACGCCCCCGGCGCGCAGGTCTATCTTCGCCTGATCGTTGAATTTTCCGAAGCCGACTGGCCACTGACCCGCAAATTCGGCTGTGCCCGGTCCAATCTGCTGCACCTGTTCCAACATGCGGTGATGCTGGGGCTCGACCCGGTTGGCCTGTCCTTCCATGTGGGGTCCCAGACCCGCCGGGCCTCCATGTGGGCGGGTATTCTCGATGAGGTGGCTGGCAGCTGGCGCGCGTTGCAGAAGGCCGGGTTCTCGCCCCGTCTGCTGAACATCGGCGGCGGTTTCCCGGCCTTTTATGGTGAAGAAGTGGATGGGCCGGAAGTCTATGGCGCGGAAGTGCGCCGCCTGATTGCCGACCGCTTCGGCGATGTCGCTCAGATCATGGCAGAGCCGGGACGGGGTCTCGTGGCCGAGGCTGGCGCCATCGCGGCCGAAGTGCTGCTGGTGTCGCGCAAGGCACGCACGGACCTGCACCGTTGGGTGTTTCTCGATATTGGCAAGTTCTCGGGCCTTGCCGAGACCATGGACGAAGCGATCCGCTACCAGTTCATCACCGAACGGGATGGCGATGACGCCATGGGCCCCTGCATTCTGGCAGGCCCCTCCTGCGACAGTGCCGATGTGCTTTACGAGAAGCGCCCGGTCTTCCTGCCGCTCAGCCTGCAATCGGGCGACCGGATCGTGATCCGTTGCTGTGGGGCCTATACCTCGACCTACGCCTCGGTCGGGTTCAACGGCTTCCCGCCGCTTGATGTGGTCGTGATCTGATCTGATCGGAGCGGGCAGGGGGTTATAAACGCGGCCCCCCGCCCGCGTCGGGCCCAAAGGCTTTTGTCAAGAAAGCCTTCCTGTGTCAGGCAAACGCCGCTTCCAGGGCGATCTGCACCATATCCGCAAAGCTGGATTGTCGATCCGACGCCGGCAGCGCCTCGTGCGTTTGCAGGTGGTCCGAGATGGTCAGAACCGCAAGCGCCCTGCAGCCATAACGGGCCGCCAGCATGTAGAGCTCCGCCGCTTCCATCTCGACCGCCAGAATACCGTGGCGGGTCATCTGTTCGTTCAGATCGGGGCGCTCATCGTAAAACACGTCCGAGGAATAGATCCCGCCCACATGCACCCTGCAATCCAGCTTCCGGGCGGCGGCATGGGCCGCCTGAAGCAGCCCGTAATCCGCGCAAGGGGCGTAGTTCAATTCCTTGAAGATACCGCGAGAGGGTGTGGAAAGCGTTGAGCTTGTCATTGCAAGAACAACATCGCGCAGTTTTACCTGCGGTTGCATTCCCCCTGCCGATCCAATCCGGATGAGCGTCTTGGCCCCATAGTCGCGGATCAGTTCGTTGGCATAGATTGACAGGCTTGGCATGCCCATGCCCGATCCCTGAATGGTGACGCGGTTGCCATTCCAGTGCCCGGTAAAGCCAAGCATCCCGCGCGTTTGGTTCACACAGACCGGATCGTCCAGAAATGTTTCGGCCGCCCATTTGGCGCGCAAGGGGTCCCCTGGCATCAGGACGGTTTCGGCAATCTCTCCTGGGGCGGCGCTGATATGAATGGTCATTGGAAACCCTGTATGTGACTGACGCCACCTTGCCCGAGGGCCATTGGTTAGGAAAGATGAATGTTCATTTTCCGAATGCCTGGAAACGCAACACCCCGAGCCAATTTATTGAAAGGCCCGGGGTGGTTGATCAATCAGGATTGATCCGTGACTCAGATTTCGAGATCGGACGGATCGGTGCCGGCATTGATGGCGCTTTTGTACCACGCCGGTTGGCGACCGCGGCCGCTCCAGGTTTGGGATGCGTCGTCGGGGTTGCGGTATTTCGGGACAGATGTTTTCCCGGCGGCCTTCTTGCCAAGGATTTCGTCGAGCGAGAAACCATGTTCCTGCGCGGCCTTTTGGGCAGCGGCAAGGGCTGCTTCCCGTTGCCGCTTTTCAAAGCTTGTCAGAGCCTTGTCGACATTCTTCTTGAGCGATTGCAATTCTTCTTTGGACATCGAATCGAGGTCGATTGCCATTTTTAACTTCTCCCGCGTGTGACTAATTACCGTGTTAATTACCTGAAACTGCGTATTCAATATAAAATAGGAGCACCTGTCCAAAAGTACAGGTGCCCTTGGGGCAATAGTTAATAATCATTCCATTGAATGGACAGGCTATACTGTCCAATTGGACAGGTCTGCTTATTCCGCAGCGGCAACTGGGGGCGCGACGAGCTGTACGATATCCATCATGATGCGATTCAGCTCGAAATCCTTGGGGGTGTAAACCCGTGCCACGCCGCTGGAAAGCAGGGTCTTTTCATCTTCTTCCGGAATGATGCCGCCCACCATTACAGGGATATGGCCAAGCCCCTCGGCATGCAATCGGGCCATCACATCCCTGATCAGCGGAATATGGCTTCCCGACAGGATCGACAGGCCGATCACATGCGGATCTTCGGCCTTGGCGGCATCCACGATCTGTTGCGGTGACAGGCGAATGCCTTCGTAGGAAATCTCCATTCCGCAATCGCGGGCACGGAAGGCAATTTGCTCTGCGCCATTGGAATGGCCGTCGAGACCGGGTTTGCCGACGAGGAATTTCAATCGGCGGCCAAGGCTATCGGACACGGCATCTACGGCATCGCGGATATCTTCCAGCCCTTCCGTCTTGTTCGAAACGGCCCGCGACACGCCGGTCGGCCCGCGATATTCGCCATGGACCACGCGCATGACGCCGGCCCATTCGCCGGTGGTGGCCCCGGCTTTTGCCGCGGCGATGGAGGCGGGCATGATGTTGTCACCGGCAGAGGCGGCAGCGCGCAGGGCGTCCAGTGCCGCCTTGACGGCTTCGTTGTCCCGGTCGGAGCGCCAGTCGTTCAGGCGGTCGATCTGGTCGGCCTCCACGCCGGGATCGACGGTCATGATCCCGCCATCCGCGTCCATGAGCGGCGAAGGCTCGGTTTCCGTGTACTTGTTCACACCGACAACAACGGTATCTCCCCGCTCGATCCCGTTTACCCGGTCGGCATTGGATTCGACCAACCGGCCCTTCATGTACTCGATGGCGGCAATTGCCCCGCCCATGCTGTCCAGATTGGCCAGTTCCGCCCGCGCGCCGTCTTTCAGTGCTTCGACCTTGGCATCGACCACAGGGTTGCCGTCAAAGAGGTCGCCATATTCCAGAAGATCGGTCTCGAACGCCATGATCTGCTGCATCCGCATCGACCATTGCTGATCCCAGGGGCGGGGCAGGCCAAGCGCCTCGTTCCAGGCAGGGAGCTGCACTGCGCGGGCGCGGGCCTTTTTCGACAGGGTCACGGCCAGCATCTCGATCAGGATGCGGTAGACGTTGTTTTCCGGTTGCTGTTCCGTCAGGCCGAGGGAGTTCACCTGCACCCCGTAGCGGAAACGGCGGAACTTCGCGTCCTCGACGCCGTAGCGGTCCAGCAGGATCTCGTCCCACAGGTCCACGAAGGCGCGCATCTTGCACATCTCGGTCACAAACCGGATGCCCGCGTTCACGAAGAAGGAAATCCGCCCGCACAGCGCCGGAAAATCCTCGGGCTTCACGCGCGGTTGCAGCGCGTCCAGCACCGCGATGCCGGTGGCCAGCGCAAAGGCCAGCTCCTGTTCTGGAGTCGCCCCGGCCTCCTGCAGGTGGTAGGAACACACGTTCATCGGGTTCCATTTCGGGACGTTGGTGTAACAATACTCCGCCACATCCGCGATCATCTTCAGGCTTGGCGCAGGCGGGCAGACATAGGTGCCGCGCGAAAGGTATTCCTTGATCAGGTCGTTTTGCACCGTGCCCTGCAGCTTCGAGATATCCGCGCCCTGTTCCTCGGCCACCGCGATATAGAGCGACAAGAGCCACGGCGCGGTGGCGTTGATCGTCATCGAGGTGTTCATCTGTTCCAGCGGAATCTGGTCGAAGAGCGCCCGCATGTCGCCCAGATGGCAGACCGGAACGCCGACCTTGCCGACCTCGCCGCGCGCCAGTTCGTGGTCGCTGTCATACCCCGTTTGGGTGGGCAGGTCGAAGGCCACCGACAGGCCCGTCTGCCCCTTGGCCAGATTGCCGCGATAAAGCGCGTTCGAGGCCTTGGCGGTCGAGTGGCCCGCATAGGTGCGAATGAGCCAGGGGCGGTCTTTTTGCGTCGCGGTCATGGGCGGCCTCCGAATCCGGATCGGTAATCTTATTTCGTCAGGCCGGGTATATCGGGAATATTCATGCGCCGTCAACTCGCTGCATTGCGGCAAGACCGGAAAAGATGCTGCGCTGCTATTCTGCATCTGCATTGGCGGGTCAGAGCCGGTGAAACTCCATGATCAGCCCATGTTCATCGCCATGGGCATCATCGGCCTTGTCGTAGATCCTGAACTCATGGAAGCGGATCGGCGTGATTTGCCCATTCGCCACAAGCTGAGCCAGTGCGGACCCGAACCCGGCGCTGTCATAGACCGCCGGAATGACCGTGCAGACGAACAGGGCGCCGGGCCGGGCAATGCGCATCAGTTCCGGCAGGCAGACGGGCCCAACATGGCCATGGGTGAAGGTGCCGGACGATACGATGCCGCCATAGCTGGCAGTCTCGACATCCAGCGGTCCGGTGAGGTCGGCGGTGATGAGGTTGCGATAGACGCCCTTGTGGCCCGCAACCGCCAGCATGTCCGGCGACAGATCCAGCGCGTCGATCTGTACCCCCGCCATGGCCTCACCGATCAGGCCGGTGCCCGCACCCACATCCAGAACCGGTTCATTCCCCTTTGCCGATGCAAGAAACCGGCGCGCAACCTCGCCCGGGGATCGATAGCCGCGGTCCTCGGCAAAGGTCTGGTCATAGTTTTCCGCCCATTCCTTGTAGAATTCGCGGGTCTCTTCCTTGCCACCAAGCGCATAGGCGCTGTCGAGGTCGGGTTTGGGCATATCTGTCCTCCTGATCGGGGCCAGTCTAGCTGAGGGCGCGGGGCCACGGTCAACCCCCTGACCTGCACAAGCCCGATTGAAGCGCCCCGCGTTTCCTGCCACCGTCCCCCGGATGACGAACATGATCCAAGTTCCGGCGTGGCTGCTGATTCTGGTGCTGCTTTTTGCGGCGGTCACGGCGTTGGACCGGATCCTGATGCCATCGGTTCGCTGGTATCTGCGCCGCCGACTGGAACGCGCGGTAGAACGGCTGAACCAGAAACTGTCCTATCCCATCCAACCCTTCAAGCTGGCGCGCCGCCGCGACACGATCCTGCGACTGCGGTTCGACCCGGAGGTCGCCAAGGCGGTGCTGGCCTATGCGCGGGACAAAGGCATCCGCGAAGACGTGGCTGCACAGACCGCAGAACGCTATGCGCGCGAGATTGTGCCCTCCTTCTCGGCCTTCACCTATTTCGCCTTCGCCATTCGCGCCGCGCGTTTCCTGTCCCGGTCCCTGTATCGGGTGCGGGTGGGGGCGGCGAATGCCGCCGCGCTGGAAGGGATCGGCAAGGATAAGACGGTGATCTTCGTGATGAATCACCGGTCGAACATGGATTACGTGCTGGTCACCTGGCTGGCCGCCGACCGCAGCGCCCTGGCCTATGCCGTGGGCGAATGGGCGCGGGTCTGGCCCCTGCAGCCGCTGATCCGAATGCTTGGGGGCTACTTCATTCGCCGCCGTCACAACAACCCGCTCTATCGCAAGGTGCTGGCGCGCTATGTCCAGATGGCGACGGAGGCAGGGGTGACGCAGGCGGTGTTCCCCGAAGGCGGGTTGACCCGGACCGGCGCGCTGCGCGACCCCAAGCTGGGGCTTTTGTCCTACATCATCGACGGGTTCCGCCCCGGTGAAAGCCGTGACGTGGTCTTCGTGCCGGTGGCGATCAACTATGATCGCGTCATGGAGGACCGCAATCTGATCCACGCCGAGGGCGGGCGCGGCTTCCGTTTCTCGCTGAAGCCGATCTTTCGCTATCTGCGCCTGCTGATCTGGCAAAGAATGACCGGGCAGGCCAGCCGCTTTGGCATGGCGGCGGTCAGCTTTGGCGAACCGATGAGCCTTGCGCAGTTCATCGAAGACCACGAAGGACATGCGGAAACGCTCGGGCAGGATCTGATGGACCGGATCGGGTCGGTGATGCCGGTCGTGCCCTTCCCGGTGATCGCCCATGCCATGGCCAGCGGCATTCGCAGCCAGGAGGCGCTGCTGCCCGCCATAGAGGACCGCTTCGAAAGGGCGCTGGCTGCCGGGGCGCCGGTGTTCCTGCCGAAACGCGATCTTCCCTACACGATCGAGGCGGCGTTGAAGACCCTTCAGGGGCGTCGCGTGCTGCAGTTGCAGGGAGACAGCTTTGCCCTGACCGACGAGGGCGAGCGGCTGGTGGCGTTCTATGCGCGGTCTGTCAGCCCAATCCTGGGGGAGTTTCCTGGGGAAATCCTGCCTCAAAAATCCGCCGCGACATAATATTTCACAAACACCCCAATTTCGGGTTGCATAGTTGCGCGGGCCTTATTAGGACTTTCTGCATGAGCACGGAATGATTCCGCGCCGCAGAAAAAACATCCTGGAGGAGCTGATGGCCTTGGACAGCAACCCCGCGATCGCCAGCTACGACGCGCCTGAAAAAGATCTTTACGAGTTGGGCGAAATCCCCCCGATGGGATATGTGCCCAAGCAGATGTATGCCTGGGCCATCCGCAAGGACCGCCAGGGCGAGCCCGACAAGGCAATGCAGGTCGAAGTCGTCGATGTGCCTCAACTGGACAGCCACGAAGTTCTGGTTCTGGTGATGGCCGCTGGCGTCAACTATAATGGGGTCTGGGCCTCGCTCGGCGTGCCGATCAGCATGTTCGACGTCCACAAGCAACCCTATCATATCGCGGGCTCGGATGCCTCTGGCATTGTCTGGGCCGTGGGTGACAAGGTCACGCGTTGGAAGGTGGGCGACGAGGTTGTGATCCACTGCAACCAGGACGATGGCGACGACGAGCACTGCAATGGCGGCGACCCGATGTATTCGCCCTCGCAGCGGATCTGGGGCTATGAGACCCCTGACGGCTCTTTCGCGCAATTCACCAATGTGCAGGCGCAGCAGCTCATGCCGCGGCCCAAGCACCTGACCTGGGAAGAAAGCGCCTGCTACACGCTGACGCTGGCCACCGCCTACCGGATGCTGTTCGGCCACGAGCCGCATGACCTGAAGCCCGGCCAGAACGTGCTGGTCTGGGGTGCCTCGGGTGGCCTTGGGTCCTATGCGATCCAGCTGATCAACACGGCAGGGGCCAACGCGATCGGCGTGATCTCGGACGAGAGCAAGCGCGATTTCGTGATGAATCTGGGTGCCAAGGGCGTGATCAACCGCCGCGACTTCAACTGTTGGGGGCAATTGCCCACTGTGAACACGCCGGAATATGCCGAGTGGTTCAAGGAAGCCCGCAAGTTCGGCAAGGCGATCTGGGACATCACCGGCAAGGGCGTCAACGTGGACATGGTCTTCGAGCATCCCGGCGAAAGCACATTCCCGGTCTCTACCTTCGTGGTGAAGAAAGGCGGCATGGTCGTGATCTGCGCCGGGACCACCGGGTATAACCTGACTTTCGACGTGCGCTATATGTGGATGCATCAGAAGCGCCTGCAGGGCAGCCATTTCGCCCATCTCAAGCAGGCCATGGCGGCGAACCAGCTTATGGTGGAACGCCGCCTCGACCCCTGCATGTCCGAGGTTTTCCCCTGGGCGGAGCTGCCCGACGCGCATATGAAGATGCTGCGCAACGAGCATAAGCCCGGAAACATGTCGGTGCTGGTGCAGGCCCCGCGCACCGGGCTGACCACGCTGGAGGATGTGCTGGAGGCCGGTCCGACCGTCTGATCGGCGGAAGGGTTTCAGGTTTCGGCAAAGCCGCCCCGGGGAGGAGGAGACCCGGGGCGGTTTTCTTTTGGGGACCAGGATTGCGCCCGCTGGCGCGGTCACCCGGGGGGCGAGCCTCGTCAAGCCCCTTCGGGGCCCTCCTCGGCCCGCGTTGCCACGGGATATCGGAGAGGGCGGTTTGCCGTCGATGGCGCGCGCTTGTGGCGCGGACGGGACGCCTCCGGCGGAGGTATTTTTGCCAAGATGAAAGGGGGGGCGTTTTCGCCGTGGTGCCCGGGCGTGGCTTTGCCTAGGGTGCGGGCATGTCCGGGCAGAGCATTACATATTCCGAAGATCAGGCCGCGGCCTATGACCGTTTGACCGAGGTCTTGCGGTCCATGGGGGTCGATCTGGATGCCGAGACGCTGGTGCCCGCCGCCGAGGGCAAGGCGCAGGTCATGGCGGTGATCGGCAAGGCGGGCAGCGGCAAGACCATGCTGCTGGCCGAACTGGTGAAGGCGCTGGAGGCTGCCGGTGTGGACCTTGTGTCGGGGGACTGGGAGGGCAGGCGGCGCAGGGAGCGGCGGACGCTGGCGGTGCTGGCGCCGACCAACAAGGCGGCGTCGGTGCTGCGCCGGCGCGGTGTGCCCGCGACCACCATTCACCGCATTCTTTATACCCCCGTCTATGACCCGGAATATGAAAAGGTGGCCGAATGGCTGGCCGGGCAGGGGGAGCGGCCCGAGATCGAGGCGCTGACCGATGCGGCGCTCGACCGGGCCAAGGCTGTCTATGACGCGCATAAGTCGGTGCCTGCGGCATTGGCGGCGGCGGGGCTGCGCGGGTCGGATTTCATTACCGGCTGGAAACGGCGGGAAGATCCGCTCGATATCGGGTTCGTCGACGAAAGCTCCATGCTCGACCAAAAGCAGTTCGACGACCTGCGCGAGATTTTCCCCGCGCTTGTGCTGTTCGGCGATCCGGCGCAGCTGGCGCCGGTCGGCCAGTCGGGCGAGATGGTATTCGACAAGCTGGCGGAGCCTGCACGGCTGGTGCTTGGGCGCATTCACCGGCAGGAGGCGGATAACCCCATTCTGGACCTGGCCCATGCGCTCGGCGATCCGGCGCTGGAGTTTCATGAGTTCGAGCGGATGATCGAGGATGCCGCCCGCAGCGACCCGCGCGTGGTGGTTGCGCCGCGCGCCGACAGCGACCTGATGGCCCGCAGTCCGGTTCTGGTCTGGCGCAATGCCACGCGCATCCGGCTGATCCGGGCCTTTCGGCTGGCCCATGGCGCGCCCGAGGATGCGCTCTTGCCCGGCGAACCGCTGATTTGTGACGGGATCGAGCTGCCGGTAAAGCACCGCAAGAAGCGCATCGACCTGGAGGCGCGGGGACTGATCAAGGGGGCGCAGGTGGTCTATATGGGCCCCGGCCGCAAGCCCGGCTTTTCGCGGCTGCATGTGGTGGGGGCGGAAAGCCCGCAGCTTTCCGCCGCCTCCATCGTCAAGATCGAGAAGCCCGACGAGGAGGAGCCGTTCATTCCCTATGCCGCACGCATGGGGGCCACCTTCCTGCATGGGGCGGCGGTGACGATCCACAAGGCGCAAGGCAGTCAGTGGCAGGATGTGCAGGTCTTCGCGCCGGATATCTACGCCGCCAGCCGCGCGGGCCGGGTTGAGGCCGGTCAGGCCTTGTGGAAACGGCTGGCCTATGTTGCCATCACCCGTGCAGAGGAGCGGCTGATCTGGATCACGCGCTACATGCTGTCCAAGCCGCAGGTGGTTCTGGGGACGGATGATCTGGAGGTGCCGGTGGCACCCCTGACATTGGAAGCGGAGGATGCGGGATGAGCAAGGTGATTGCCGTGACGGGGGCCAGTGCCGGGATCGGGCGGGCGGTTGCGGAATTATTCCTTAACCGGGGCTGGACGGTGGCGGCGCTGGCGCGGCGGGCGGAGCCGTTGGAGGACCTGGCCAAGGCGCATGAGAATGCCATCGCGCTGCCCTGTGACGTGACGGATGAAGCGGCGGTTGATGCGGCCTTTGCCCAGATCGTGGACCGCGCCGGGCAGCTTGATGTGCTTTTCAACAACGCGGGTACTTTCGGGCCTTCGGGGCCGATTGACGAGATCAGCCTGGACGATTGGCGCGTGGTTCTGGATGTGAACCTGACCGGCATGTTCCTTTGTGCCCGTGCTGCCTTTTCGCAGATGCGTCGGCAGGACCCGGCGGGCGGGCGGATCATCAACAATGGCTCCATTTCCGCCCATGTGCCGCGCCCCGGGTCGGTCTGTTACACGACCACCAAGCATGGTGTATCCGGGCTGACCAAGACGCTCAATCTCGACGGGCGCGCGCTCGGGATTTGTGCGGGTCAGATCGACATCGGCAATGCGGCAACGGAAATGACCAAGGGCATCGCACTCGGCGCGCGGCAGGCGGATGGGTCCACCAAGCCAGAGGCGGTGATGGATGCGGGCGACGTGGCCGAAGCCGTCTGGTACATGGCGACCCTGCCGCTTGAGGCCAACGTGCCGAGCCTGACGGTAATGGCCAACAAGATGCCGTTTGTCGGGCGGGGGTAGGGAAGGTCCAGCGGCTGTAGGGTGAGCAGTTTGCCCACCATTCGATCCAGGTCAGCCCGGTGATGGTGGGCAAACTGCCCACCCTACACCCGCTACCACATCCGCGATTTCGCATATTCGGGATAGGTGGCGTCGTAGGTCTCGCCGTCGAAACTTGTGTCCTGTTCCTTCACGAACTGTCCCGCCGTCGGCACCAAAGCGCTGTCATCGCCCCGGGTCCACAGGCCCGACCGCATGATCGCCTTGGCGCATTGGAAATACATCTCGTCCAGCGTCACCACGATCACCAGTTTCGGGTGCTGTCCACGCTGTTCGAAACTGCGGGTCACCTCCGGCTCTGTGGTCAGCACGGCGCGTCCATTCACACGTACCACGTTGGTTGACCCCGGCACCATGAACATCAGGCTCACGCGCCCGTCGCGCACGATATTGCGCAGGCTGTCGATACGGTTGTTGCCGCGCCAGTCAGGCAACCAAAGGGTCTGCGCGTCCATGATGCGCACCACGGGGCCATCATCGCCGCGCGGGCTGCCATCGGTGCCTTCGGGGCCGACGGTCGACAGCACCACGAAGCGCGTGGCCTCGATCCACTGCCGGTAGAGCGGCGTCATCCGGGTGGCAACCTTGGTCAGCGACGCGGGCACCGGAGCGTCATAGAGTGCCTCCAAGGCCTTGATCGTGTCGATTGTGTTCATCTATCAGCCGCCCATTCGGATATAGCGGAAGACGGCAGAGGCCAGCCAGCCAGCCGCGATGGCGATCGCCAGCGACAGCAGCCCATAGACCAGGGGCCGTTCATGGGCGAGCGTGTAGATCATCCGCTCCAGCCCGACCTTGCGCACGGTAATAGCGGTCTCGTAGGAGGACACGACCTCTCGCCCACGGGTCAGGAAAATGCGGGCGGTATAGTCGCCCTCGACCAGATTGGCGGGCATCCGAAACGAGGTGTTGAACAGCGTTTCATTGCGCAGGGTCACTGCACCTTCCAGAACCTGATACAGGTCTTCATTCGTGCGGATGCGGATCACGGCATCGGTGAAGTCGCGTTGGCGGTCGGTTTCGGTACCCACGGCCCGGATCGCGCGGGGGATCGAGATGCGGTGGCGCAGGTCCTCGTATCGCTGATCACCTCGCGGAACGGGTTGGTGGTGGCCACCGCGTAGAATGTGGGCGCGGCGTCTACTTCGACCGCTTCTGTATTCATCCAGATGCCATAACGGCGGTCCATCCGGCGGACGGTCACCGGGCGGTCGGGACCCTCTATGGTGATGATCACCTCCAGCGGGTTGCCCTCGGGCACCGGTGTATAGCGCTCGACCGCGCCGAAGATCAGGATCTCGGAGCCGTTGAAATTCGCGGTGATCGACACCTCGTTCTGGCTGAGACCAGCGACGACAGTTTCCTCCTGCGCGGCGGAAGCGAGCGGGGCCAGCACAAGGGCCAGGATCAGCAGGATCTGTTTCAATGTCCCGACGCCGCCCCCAATGTGAAAAGCTCCGACGGTTGCAGCAGCAGGTCGAGCGCCAGTTTTCCGCACACCCCAAGCACCATGATCGCCAGCAGGATGCGCAACTGTTCGGCCTTCAGCTTGACGCCGATCCGCGCGCCGACCTGCGCACCGACGACCCCGCCGATCAGCAGCAGGACGGCAAGGATCATGTCCACCGTATAGTTGGTGGTGGCGTGCAACAGCGTCGAAAAGGCGGTGACGAAGATGATCTGGAACAGCGACGTGCCCACCACGACCTTGGTCGGCATGCCCAGAATATAGATCATCGCGGGCACCATGATGAAACCGCCGCCCACGCCCATGATCGCCGCCAGGATGCCCACGAACAGCCCGACCAGCAGCGGTGGAATGACCGACAGGTACAGCCCCGAGGTGCGGAAGCGCATCTTGAAGGGCAGCGCATGGATCCAGCCGCGATGATGGCGGCGCGGCGGCGGGGCGCCGGCCGTGGCCTTGGACCGGCGGATGGCGCGCAGGCTTTCGACGAACATCAGCGCGCCGATGATGCCAAGGAAGACGACGTAGCACAGCCGGACCAGCAGATCGACCTGACCGATGGCGCGCAAAGCGTTGAACACCTGCACCCCGAGCGCGGCCCCCGCAAGACCGCCGATCAGCAGCACGACCCCCATTCGGAGATCCACCGTCTTTCGCTTGAAATGCGCCAGAACGCCAGAGAAGGACGAGGCCACGATCTGGTTGGCCTCGGTCGCCACAGCGACGGCGGGGGGGATGCCGATGAAGAACAGAAGCGGTGTCAGCAGGAAGCCGCCGCCAACCCCGAACATGCCCGACAGGATGCCGACCAGACCGCCAAGCCCAAGCAGAAGGAAAGCGTTTACACTGACTTCCGCAATGGGCAGGTAGATCTGCATGGTCCGACAAATGCCTCCTGAGGTTGTAGCCTGTCTTACTGCCCGGTCCGCGTAATGGCCAGCCTTCACCCCGCCCGGCAGGGGTGCGACAGATCGGAACAGTAAGCGACTGTCAGTATAGTGAATCACTGGCCTCGATCCGTCCAGAGCCAGCGTGCCAATCGGCTCAGTCCAGAGTGACCGATATTCCGTAAAGCTCGCCAGGGCGGATGACCAGTTCCAGCCCGATCTTGACGCTGACCGCCAACACCAGCATCGCCAGCAGAATCCGCAACTGTTCGGCCTTCAGCCTGACGCCGATCCGCGCGCCGACCTGTGCGCCAAGAACCCCGCCGAAGATCAGCAGCAGCGCCAGAACCATATCGACCGAATGGCTGCTTGTCGCGTGCATCAGCGTGGTGAAGGCGGTGACGAAGATGATCTGAAACAGCGAGGTGCCGATCACCACCTTGGTGGGCATGCCGAGGATATAGATCATCGCGGGCACCATGATGAACCCGCCGCCCACGCCCATGATCGCCGACAGGATGCCGACCGCGCCGCCGACCAGCAGCGGCGGCAGGGCCGAAATATAGAGCCCCGAGGTGCGGAAGCGCATCTTGAAGGGCATCGCATGCACCCAGTTGCGCTGACGTCGCGCGACGGGGGGGGCGGTCATCTCTGCGTTTCGAGGCGCGGATGGCATTCAGGCTTTCGATGAACATCATCGCCCCGATCGCGCCAAGGAAGACGACATAGCAAAGCCTGACCAGCAGATCGACCTGACCGACCGCCCGCAGGGCCGAGAAGACCTGCACTCCAATGGCCGACCCCAGCAACCCGCCCGCCAGCAGAACCGCGCCCATCCGGATATCGACGGTACGGCGCTGGAAATGGCTGATGACACCCGAGATTGACGACGCCACGATCTGGTTGGCAGAGGTCGCCACGGCCACCACGGGCGGAATGCCCGCCAGGAACAGAAGCGGCGTGATCAGGAACCCGCCGCCGACGCCAAACATGCCGGACAGCACGCCGACCACGCCACCGATACCAAGCAGCAGGAAGGCGTTTACGCTGACTTCGGCAATGGGAAGGTAGATTTGCATGGGGCGCGGGGGCTTTCGGTGGGGATATCGCCCCTTACGCCTGTGATCGGACGGAATCCACGGGCCTCCCTGCGACAGATCGGAACAGGCGGGCTCAGCGCTGGCGCAGGTACCGGCGCAGGATCTTTTCCAGTTTCGCGGCGCCCAGGGGGGCCATGGCCTTTGTATGTTCGTGGCTGATCGCCTCGTCGCTGAGACCGGCTGCCATGTTGGTCACGGTTGAAATCGCAGCGGCCTTGAGGCCCAGGAACCGGGCGAGGATGACCTCTGGCACGGTGGACATGCCAACCGCGTCCGCCCCAAGCATGTGGATCGCGCGGATCTCGGCCGGTGTTTCGAAGGAGGGGCCGGAATACCAGGCATAGACCCCCTCGGCGAGGGCGATGTTCTCGTCCTTAGCCGCCTGTTTCAGAGCCGCGCGGATGCCGGGATCATAGGCGTCCTTCATCGGCACGAAGCGCCGGTCCGACGGTTCCCCGATCAGCGGGTTGAGGCCGGAAAAGTTGATGTGGTCATTCAGTAGCATCAGGTCGCCGGGCTGGATGTCTGCGCGCATCGACCCCGCCGCATTGGTGGCAATCAGCGCCTCCGCCCCAAGCGCGGTCAGCACCTCCAGCGGCAGGCGCATCGCGTCGCCCCGGCCGCTTTCGTAGTAATGCGCGCGGCCCCCGAAGACGGCGACGCGGGTGCCTTCCAGATCACCGATGACCAGCTTGGGGTTGTGGCCGGACACGCCCGCGTGGGGAAACCCCGGCAGGTCGGCATAGTCGATGGCGGTGCCGTCCACGGCTTCGGCCAGGTGCCCCAGGCCAGAACCCAGGATCAGACCGATGGCAACAGGCTCGGTTCCGGCGCGGGACTGGATCAGATCGACAAGTGCGGCGACATCAGACATGGGCATTTCCTTTCAACGAGCGGGGGGAAGGATTTTGCAAGATCCTTCCCCGTCGCGCCCACTCGGCGCCTCAGCGCTCTTTCACGTAGGGTTCCCCACCGGCGCGCGGTGGAATGGCCTTGCCGACGAAGCCCGCCAGGATCACCACGGTCAGGATATAGGGCAGTGCCTGCATGAACTGCACCGGCACGCTGACGCCCAGAAGCCGGATATTCTGAAACAGGCTGCCCGTCGCATCCAGAAGCCCGAACAGTAAACAGGCCATCAGCGCATACCACGGCCGCCACTTGGCGAAGATCAGAGCCGCCAGCGCGATGAAGCCCCGGCCCGCGCTCATCTCGCGCACGAAGCCTGCCGACAGGCTGGTTGACAGATAGGCGCCGGCGATGCCGCACAGCACGCCGCAGATCAGCACCGCCGTAAAGCGCATCCGCACCACCGAGATGCCTGCCGTATCCACCGCCGCCGGGTTTTCCCCCACGGCGCGCAGCCGAAGGCCGAACCGGGTGCGGAACAGCAGCCACCAGGTCAGCGGCACGATCAGGAAGGCCGCGTAGACAAGGATGGAATGGCCCGAGATCAGGTCGTGATAGATCGGCCCGAGGATCGGCACGCCCTGCAGCTGTTCCGCAAAGGGCAGGGTGATGTTCTGGAACCGGCCAGAGGTCTCGAGCTGCGGTGTCCGACCGCCAAGCGAGAACCAGCTGTCGCTGACCACTACGGTCATCCCCGCGGCAAGGAAGTTGATCGCAACACCGGAAATCAGCTGGTTGCCGCGGAATGTGATCGACGCCACCCCGTGAAGCAGCGCAAAGACCATGGAGGACGCGACGCCCGCCAGTAGGCCAAGCCAGACATTGCCGGTCGTGAACGCGACCGAGGCCGAGAAGAAGGCCGAGATCAGGATCTTGCCTTCCAGACCGATATCGAAAATCCCGGCGCGTTCGGAATAGAGCCCTGCCAGACAGGCCAGCAGCAGCGGTGTGGCCAGCCGGATGGAACTGTCGAGAAGCTGGATGAGAGTTGCAAAATCCATGGATCAGCTCCCTTTCCGCATCGCCAGGAACAGGCGTTCCACGGGTGCGCGCACCATATTGTCCAGCGCGCCGGTGAACAGGATCACAAGCGCCTGAATGACCAGCAGCATCTCGCGGCTGACGGCGGGCATTTCGAATTCCAGCTCGGCCCCGCCCTGGTAGAGCATCCCGAACAGCAGCGCCGCGAGGAACACCCCGATCGGGTGCGACCGGCCCATCAGTGCCACCGCGATGCCCACGAAACCCGCGCCCTGAACCGGGTCGATCACCAGCCGTTCGGCCTCTCCCATCACGCCATTGATCGCCATCATCCCGGACAGCCCGCCGGAAATCAGCATCGAGATCATGATGATCCGCACCGGGTTGATCCCGGCATAGACGGCTGCGCTCTGGGAATGACCATAGGCGCGTATTTCATAGCCGAGCCGGGTCTTCCAGATCAGCAGCCAGACACCGACGCAGGCCAGAAGCGCCACGACGAACGACACGTTCAGCGGCGTCGACCGGCTGAAGCCAAGCCAGGGGGCGATGTCGTAGGCATTGGGCAGATGCGTGGCCTCTGCAAATCGCGCGGTTTCAGGCGCCATGGACCCGGGTACACGAAAGACATTGACCAGAAGGTAGACCAGCAGCGCCGAAGCGATGAAGTTGAACATGATCGTGGTGATCACGATATGGCTGCCCCGCTTGGCTTGCAGGTAAGCCGGGATTGCGGCCCATGCCGCCCCAAAAGCGGCGGCCCCGGCAATCGCCCCGAGCAGGGCAAGGCTCCAGTGCGGCCACGGGATCGACAGGCAGACAACGGCCACGCCAAGCCCGCCAAGGGCGGCCTGACCCTCGCCGCCGATATTGAACATCCGCGCGTGGAAGGCCACCGCAACCGCCAGCCCGGTGAAGATGAAATTGGTGGCGTAATACAGCGTATATCCCCAACCATAGGCCGACCCGACCGAGCCGCGCACCATGATCGCCATCGCCTCCAACGGGCTTTCCCCGATATAGAGTACCACCAGCCCCGACACGACCAGTGCCAGCAGCAGGTTGATGAAGGGGATCAGGGCGACATCGGCCCATCTTGGCATCTTGTCCATTTACGCAGCCCCCTTGCTTACACCGGCCATCAAGAGGCCCAATTCACCTTCGTCGGTCTCCGAGGGCAGGCGTTCGCCCATGATATGGCCATCGAACATGACGGCGATGCGATCGGACAGCGACATGATCTCATCCAACTCCACCGAGACCAGCAGGATCGCCTTGCCTTCGTCGCGCAGGGCGATGATCTGCTTGTGGATGAATTCGATGGCACCGATATCGACACCCCGCGTCGGCTGCCCGATCAGCAACAGGTCGGGATTGCGCTCGATCTCGCGCGCCACGACGATCTTTTGCTGGTTCCCGCCGGAAAAGTTCTTCGCCTCCAGAAACGGATTGGGCGGGCGCACGTCGAAGCGTTCCATCTTCTCGGCGGTGTCCTGCTTCAGCGCCGCATTGTCCATGAACAGGCGGTTCTTCTGGTATTTCGGATCGTGGTGATAGCCGAAGCCCATGTTTTCCCACGCCATGAAGGGCATGATCAGCCCTTCGCGCTGCCGGTCCTCGGGCACATGGGCGATTCCACGTGCCCGGCGGCTCTGCCCGTCTGAATAGGCGCCCGTCAGGTCGATCTGTTCGCCATTCACCGCGATGCTGCCACCGGTTGCGGCGATCATGCCGCCCAGAACCTCTAGCAGTTCCGACTGGCCATTGCCCGCCACCCCCGCGATGCCAAGGATCTCGCCCGCCCGGATCTGCAACGAGATGCCTTTCAGCCGTTCGACCTTCTGATCGTCATTGGCCCGCAGGTCTTTTACGTCCAGCACCACCTCGCCCGGATTGGCGGGGGCCTTGTCGACGCGCAACAGCACCTTGCGGCCCACCATCAGTTCCGCCAGTTCCTCGGGGCTGGTGTCGGCGGTCTGAACGGTCGCGGTCATCTCGCCCCGTCGCATCACGGATACCGTATCGGTTACCTCCATGATCTCGCGCAGCTTGTGGGTGATCAGGATGATCGTCTTGCCCTGTTCCTTAAGCCCGTTGAGGATGCGGAACAAGTGGTCGGCCTCGGCGGGTGTCAGCACGCCCGTGGGTTCATCGAGGATCAGGATATCGGCGTGACGATAAAGCTGTTTAAGGATTTCGACCCGCTGCTGATGGCCGACCGAAATCTCCTCAATCACCGAATCCGGGTCCACATGCAGTTCGTATTCGTCCGACAGTTCCTTGAGGATGCGCCGCGCCTTGGTGATCGAGGGTTGCAGCATCGCGCCGTCTTCGGCCCCAAGGATCACGTTCTCGACCACGGTAAAATTCTCGACCAGCTTGAAATGCTGGTGGACCATCCCGATACCGGCGCGGATCGCAGCCTGGCTATCGGGGATCGGGGTGGGCTGGCCGTTGATCAGGATCTCACCGGCATCGGCCTTGTAAAACCCGTAGAGGATCGACATCAGCGTCGATTTTCCCGCCCCGTTCTCGCCGACGATCCCGTGGATCGTGCCTTTGCGGACATGCAGGGAAATATCCTTGTTGGCCTGCACCGGACCGAAGGCCTTGGAGATGCCCTTCAGTTCGATGGCATAGGGTTCTGTGTCTGTCATGCGGCAGCCTGTCCCTTTTGTTTTTCATTGGGTCGCCACGAAATGCGGGCGTAATTGGGAAACTGTGACCAAAGCCGGGGCGTCTGTCCAGTCACTGCCCCTGGAAAAGAAGACGGGCCACCTGTCGGGGCGGCCCGTCGGGCTTGATCAGCCTGTCACCGGTTTACTCGACGGGGCACATGCCGTCTTCGGTGTAGTTATGCACCGAGATCTCACCGGCGATGATGGCGGCACGGGCGGCATCCACCTGTGCGATCATGTCTTCGGTGATCAGGTCGGCATTGTGCTCGTCCAGCGCGTAGCCCACGCCGTCCTCGGCCAGGCCGAAGACATGGATGCCGGTTTCGATCTCGTCGACCGGAGTGCTGAACGCATCATAGACGGCCACGTCGACGCGCTTGAGCATCGAGGTCAGGACCGAACCGGGGTGCAGGTAGTTCTGGTTGCTGTCCACGCCGATCGACAGGATGCCCTCGTCTTCGGCGGTTTGCAGAACACCAAGCCCGGTGCCGCCAGCGGCGGCGAAGACCACGTCGGCGCCCTGTGCCACCTGGGCACGGGTCAGTTCACCGCCGCGCACCGGGTCGTTCCAGGCCGCCGGGGTGGTGCCGGTCATGTTCTGGATGATGGTCGCCTCGGGGTTCACCGCGCGCACACCTTGCGCATAGCCGCAGCCGAAGCGGGAAATCAGCGGAATGTCCATGCCGCCCACGAAACCGACGGTGCCGGTTTCCGATGCCAGACCCGCCAGCATGCCGACAAGGTACGAGCCTTCATGTTCCGAGAAGATCACCGAGCGCACGTTTGGCGCATCGACCACACCGTCGATGATCACGAAGGTGGTGTCGGGATAGTCTGGGGCCACAACCTCCAGCGAGGACGCCTGGCTGAAGCCTGCCATCACGACGGGGTTCGCACCGGCTTCTGCAAGACGGCGCATCGCCTGTTCACGCTGTGCGTCGGACTGCAGCTCGATCTCGCGATAGGAGCCGCCGGTTTCCTCGGCCCACTGTTCCGCACCGTTGAACGCCGCTTCGTTGAACGAGCGGTCGAACTTGCCGCCGAGGTCGAAGATGATCGCCGGATCGGCCAGCGCACCGGTGGCGGTGATCGCAAGGGCCGCAACGGTGCCATAGAATGTCTTGAAAAGAGTCATGTGTCTCTCCCGGTTGGATTATGGCGGGGCATTCTTTGGGTGATGCGCCCGGCCTGGAAAAAGTTGAAAGATCCCATGCTGAATAAGGGCAAAGCCCGCGCACGGGGTCAACCGTATTCTCGCGTCAACCGCCTGATGCCGGCAAAGGCAGCGCCATGAGCACGGCATCGACGCGGGTTCCATCGGGTTTGCGATAGTATTGTGGACGTTGGCCCGTTTGTACGAATCCGGCGGTTTCATAAAGGCGGATCGCGGCCTGATTGTCGGCGGCGACTTCAAGGAATATCTGCTTGGCTCCGCGCGTTCTGGCGCGGTCCAGAGCCTGCAAGAGAATCGCTTTCCCAATTCCATGGCCCCTGCGATCCGGGGTTACCGCTATGGTCAGCAGCTCTGCCTCGCCCGCGATGGTGCGGATCAGGGCAAAGCCGCCGTCGCCTTCGATCAGGTCGCATAGCGGGTCTGAGAGAAAAGCCTTCAGCTCCACCGCGCTCCACGGCCTTGGGGTGGTGAAGCTGGCGGCGTGGATGCGGGCAAGGTCAGCCGGGGTCATGGTAGCATGACAGGCCCGGTGTCGCGGGCGGGGGCCGCGTCGGGTGAGCGGATATAGAGCGGGGCAGGGCGCGGTTGGGGTGTTTGCCAGCGGGTCGCGGCGATGCGCGCGATGGCAGAAGCCGGGGCAAAGGCCGCAGGCGCGTGGGTCGCGCCGATCCGCTCGGCCACCTCCTCCGCCCGTTGACCAACACAGGTGAGGCCGGGCAGCGCCCACTCCGACACTGCATCAAACGGCACCAGGGCCGGGCCTTTTCCAGCCCCTTCGGCGGAGCGCTGCAAATACAGGTGATCGCGGCGCGCGTCGAGGCAGGCCAGCACAGGCCCCTCGGCCCCGAGCGCGAGGCAGTCCAGCAGCGACACGCCAATGGTGGGAATGCCAAGCGACAGGGCGAGCCCCCGCGCGGCGGCGACGGAGATGCGGATGCCGGTGAAGTTGCCGGGGCCGATACCGACGCCGATGGCGGACAGATCGGGCAGGGCGACACCAGCCTCTGCCAGCACCTCCTGAACCAGAGGCATCAACCGTTCTGCCTGGCCCTTGCCCATCTCTTCGTGCCGCGCGGCCAGCACCCGGTCGCCCGACAGCAAAGCGGCCGCGCAATGCGCGGCCGATGTGTCAAAGGCAAGGATCAGCGCGTCAGACGGCAACCGGGCGCACCTCGATCACTTCGGGGATGTAATGGCGCAGCAGGTTCTCGATGCCCATTTTCAGCGTCACGGTGGACGAGGGGCAACCGGCGCAGGCCCCCTGCATATGCAGGTAGACGATGCCGCGATCAAACCCGTGGAAGGTGATGTCGCCCCCATCCTGCGCCACGGCGGGGCGCACGCGCGTATCCAGTAATTCCTTGATCTGACCGACGATCTCGGCATCCTCGCCGCTATGCTCGGCATGGCCACCGGCTGCGCCGTCGCCCTCCATCACCGGCGCTCCGGACTGGAAATGTTCCATGATCGCGCCCAGAATGGCGGGCTTCACGTGGTCCCATTCCACATCGGCGGCTTTGGTCACGGTCACGAAATCGGTGCCCAGGAACACGCCAGCCACACCGGACACGCCGAAAATGCGGGTCGCCAGCGGAGAACTGCCAGCGCTGTCCGCCGCCGGGAAATCCGCTGTGCCACTTTCAAGAACCTGCAATCCGGGCAGGAATTTCAGCGTGGCGGGGTTCGGGGTGGATTCGGTCTGGATGAACATCTTGCGCTCCTTCGCGGCTTTGCACTGATATGCTTATCCCGACCGGGGAAGTCAAGAATTGGAACGGTTCTAATCTGAGGCTCAGGTGATCGCCTCAAGCTGCTCCTTCGACAGCTCACCGGGCACGATGGTCATCGGAATCGGCAGGGTGCCCGCGGTTTTCGACAGGGCGGTGACCAGCGGCCCCGGCCCCTTGCGACCGGTCCCGGCCCCCAGAACGATCACGCCGATTTCCCGGTCCTCGTTGACCTGGCTCAGAATTTCGTCAATCGGCTCTCCCTCACGGACAACCAGTTCCGGGTCGACGCCCTGCTTGTCGCGCATCCACTTGGCGAAGACGTTGAAATGCGCCTCGATCCGTTCGCGCGCTTCGGCGCGCATGACCTCGCCCACGCCGATCCAGTGGTTGAATTCATCGGGGGGAATCACCGACAGGATCTGCACACCGCCCCCCGTATTCGCGGCCCGCATTGCCGCGAAACGCATGGCGTTCAGGCATTCGCGGGAATCATCGAGGATAACCAGAAACTTGCGCATGGACCTCTCCCATAGTCACCGCAGGCCATCATGACCGAGGTGAGGGGCGCAGGCAACAGCGGGTTTTGCAAGCTCTTGTTAACCACTTGTTCGCCGGTCTGTGTTAACCTTTCGGCATTTATCGACGGCGTTCATGCGGGGGACCGGACATGGCCTTCTATCACACCCTCAAGGATTATCGGCGCGCCGAAGAGGCCGCCCGCGCCGCCGGGCGTGATGTCGATTACCCCGGCAAGGCCGAGTGGATCGCCTCGCGCCTGCTGGAGCTGCGGACCCATCTGCGCGACCGGATCACCGGGCGGCGGCGGGCGAATTCGCTGATCATCGGATCGTGGAACATCCGCGCCTTCGACGATGGCCGCCCGCGCATGGATGAGAGCTATCATTACATCGCCGAGATCATCGACAGCTTCGATATCTGCGCAGTGCAGGAGGTAAAGCAGGACCTCAAACCGCTGGAACGGCTGGTCCGGCTGCTTGGCCCCAATTGGGATTACTTCGTCAATGACGTGACTGAAGGCGGCCCCGGCAATAACGAGCGCATGGCCTTTCTTTATGACCGCAACCGGGTGCGGTTCAAGAACCTGATCGGGGAACTGGTGCTGCCGGAAGAGGCGCTGATCGAGGGCCGACAGATTGCCCGCTCGCCCTTTTTCGCGTCGTTTCAGGCGGGCTGGTTCCGCTTCACGCTCTGTAGTGCGCATATCCTCTATGGCGGTAGCAGCGCGGCGGATCACGCGCTCAGGGCCGCTGAAATCCGGGCGATATCAAAGGTTCTGGCGCGCCGGTCGGAACAGACCGATGAGGTACATGTGCTGCTCGGCGACATGAATATCGAGGCGGCGGGCGATCCGATCATGCAGGCGATGACCGACGAGGGATTGCATGTGCCTCTGTTCGGGGCGACCAACCTGGGCGGAACGAAACACTACGACCAGATCGCCTTCACCAAGGAGGACGTGAAAACGCGGCTTCTGGCCAAGGGCAGTTTCGACTGGCGCGGGGCTGTCTTCCGGAACGAGGATGCGGATCACTACCAGCCCCATGCCGAGGCAATGCGGGGCGAGCCCTATGCCAATTGGGACCGATCCTACAAAGGCTGGACCACCTACGAGATGTCGGACCACCTGCCGATCTGGATCGAACTGGAGGTTGATTATTCCGACGATTACCTGAGGCGCTTTACGGGGTGATCAGCCTTCTGACTTGGCCCAGTCCCAGTAGAGCTTCAGCGCCTCGCGCGTGACCGGGCCGACCTGGTAATTGGTGCCGTCGAACTCCACCACGGGCGTGACCTTGGACATGTTGCCCGACAGGAAGACCTCGTCTGCGGCGCGCACGTCGTCAAAGCTCATCACCTCTTCGCGCACCTCATGGCCTGCGGCGCGCAGGTTCTTGATATGGCGGGCGCGGGTGATGCCTGACAGGAAAGTGCCGTTCGGAATGGGCGTTTTCACCACGCCATCCTTGACGATGAAGACATTGGCGGTGGCGCTTTCGGCCACGTTGCCCATGGCATCGGCCACCAGCGCATTATCGAACCCCTTGGCGCGCACCTCTGCCAGCATCCGGGCGTTGTTGGGGTAGAGGCAGCCCGCCTTGGCGTTGGTCACGTTGTCGGCCAGAACCGGGCGGCGGAACTGGGTGGTGCCAAGCCGCACCGTGGCATCGGGCGGTGAGAGCGGGATTTCCTCCAGACAGACCGCGAACCCGGTGGAGTCCGCATTCGGCACGATGGCCGAATAACCGCCGTCGATGGTCCAGTACATGGGCCGGATATAGAGCGGCGTGTCCTCGGGGTAGAGCCGGATGCCCTCCCACACGATATCGAAGATCTCCTGTCCGGTATGCGTCGGATTCATCATCAGCGCGCGCGCCGAGCGGTTCACCCGTTCGCAATGGGCCAGCAGGTCGGGGGCCAGCCCTTGGGCATAGCGCGCGCCGTCGAATACCGTGCCCCCCAGCCACGATCCGTGATCGGCCGCATTCATGATCGGCACATTGCCGTCATGCCATTTGCCTTCGAACCAGGTGCGGATATTCTTGCCGGTCGCCATGGGGGAGTCCTCCTTCTTGGCGACAGCATGGGGTAGATTAGGTCATAGGTCCAGACGTAAATCCGAGCTGATAGGACATCGGCGCGGGCCGCGCGCCCGAGCCGGTTGCAGGCGGTTTGCCCGGTGCCCCTGGCGGTTGTTTGGCTGTCTCCATGGCTCCTCCCGTGCATGACTGGCGACATCATCGCCGCGAAAGCCTGCCAAAAGGTTAAAGGGCCCGATCACGCCGCCAGTGCCAAAAGCCCCGCCATGTCGAGCGGCGCATTGCCCATCTCAAGGTTGCCCTCCGCATCGCGCGGCCACTCCGCCTGTGGGCGGTCGCGGTAAAGCTCAATACCGTTGCCATCCGGGTCTTCCAGATAGACGGCTTCGCTGACGCCATGATCGGCAGCCCCGACCAGTGGAACGCCGGCGGCGGCCACCTGCGCCACGGCCTTTGCCAGCGCCTCTCGTGTGGGGAAGAGAAACGCCACGTGGTAAAGCCCGGTCGTGCCGCGCGGCGGGCGCATGCCGCCCCGGCTTTCCCAGGTGTTCAGCCCCAGATGATGGTGATAGCCCCCTGCCGACAGAAACGCCGCGCCGGGGCCGTAACGCTGCTGAACCTCCAGCCCGATCACATCGCGATAGAAGGCGATGGACCGGTCAAGGTCGGATACTTTCAGGTGGACATGGCCGATTCCCATGCCGGGGTCTGCGGTGTAACTCATGGCGTTTCTCCTTTGTCCGGCAACATAGGAGCTGCCGGACAAAGGGGAATTCACCGTTTTCGCAGGGGATCGGTGCAGATCTGCGCAGAGACCTAGCTGCGCACCATGCCGACGATATCGTAGGTCTGCGCCAGGATCGGCGCGGCGATCTCGCGTGCCCGCTCGGCCCCGCGGCCCAGGATGCGGTCGATCTCGGCTTGGTCCTGCATCAGCCGGGCCATTTCGCCCGAGATCGGGGCCAGCTTTTCGACGGCCAGATCAGCGAGGTCCTGCTTGAAATAGCCAAACATCTTGCCCGCGTTCTGCGCCACAACCTCGTCCACGGTCGTCTCGGCCAGAGCTGCCCAGATATTCACGAGATTGCGCGCCTCGGGGCGGTTTTCCAGCCCGTCCGCGGTTTCGGGCAGCGGGTCGGGGTCGGTCTTGGCCTTCTTGATCTTTCGGGCGATGGCGTCGGCGTCGTCGGTCAGGTTGATCCGCGTCTTGTCGGACGGGTCGGATTTCGACATTTTCTTGGTCCCGTCCTGCAGGTTCATCACCCGCGTCGCCGCGCCTTCGATCACCGGTTCGGTTATCGGGAAGAACTCGACGCCATAGTCATGGTTGAATTTCGCGGCGATGTCGCGGGTCAGTTCCAGATGCTGTTTCTGGTCCTCGCCCACGGGCACATGGGTGGCGTGATAGACCAGAATATCAGCAGCCATGAGCGCAGGGTAGGCAAGCAGCCCGAGCGAGGCGGCTTCGGCGTTCTTGCCGGATTTGTCCTTCCACTGGGTCATGCGGCCCATCCAGCCCATGCGGGCGACGCAGTTGAAGACCCAGGCCAGCTGTGCGTGTTCGGGCACCTGGCTCTGGTTGAACAGGATGCTTTTTTCCGGGTCGATGCCAGAGGCGATGAAGCCTGCGCACAGTTCCCGCGTGTTGCGGGTCAGGGCGGCGGGATCCTGCCAGACGGTGATCGCGTGCATGTCGACCATGCAATAGATGCAGTCATGGGTGCCCGCGTTCTGCATGTCTACGAAGCGCTTCATGGCACCGAGGTAGTTGCCAAGCGTCAGCCCGCCCGAGGGCTGGATCCCGGAAAACACCCGTGGCGTGAATTTTGCATCGCTCATCGTGAACATCCTTGCCTGCCCCCCGCGCGAAAAGGGCGTCTGGTCAACCGCGCGCGCCTCGCTTACCCATGGGGGCGAGGCGCGTCAACATAAGGGACAATGGGAAGATGGACGCAAGCGGTAACTCCCCCTTCAATGCGCTGCCGCCCGTGGTGGTCGCCCTGGCGGTCGTGATGGGCGGGCTGGAGGTGATGTTCCAACTGGCGACCGCGGGGCTTCTGGGCGGCGCGGGCGGTGTCGGCTGGCGCATCGCGGCGATGCAGGATTACGCGGTTCTGGACTCTGTCTGGGAATGGATGCGCGCCAATCGCAGCTATCCGGTGCAGCATCTGGCCCGGTTCGTGGCCTATCCGCTGCTGCATGGAGGCTTCGTGCATGTGGCCTTCGTGGTGGTCTTCATTCTGGCCATCGGCAAGATGGTGGCGGAGGTGTTTTCGCCGCTGGCCTTCCTGCTGGTCTTCTGGGTCTCGGCCATTGTGGGCGGCCTGGCCTTCGTGCTGGTGCTCGATTCCGGTTATCCGCTGATTGGCGGCTATCCCGGTGTCTACGGGCTCATTGGCGCGTTTTCCTTTATCCGGTGGGTCAATCTGGGCGTCGCCGGGGAAAACCAGATGCGCGCCTTCGGGCTTATCGGGATGCTGCTGGCGATCCAGCTGATCTTTGCGACCTTGCAGGGCAATTACGGGGATGTGGTGGCGGATCTGTCAGGTTTCGTGGCCGGGTTCCTGCTGTCTTTCGTGGTCAGCCCCGGCGGCTGGCAGCGAATCCTGAACCGGATGCGCCAGCGGTAAGCGTGGCGGGCGCGGTCCGGGGTGCCCACCCACCCGCCCGGGCTGGCGCTTTCAGCGTCGGTTCTGGCGGAGAGGCTGCGCCGCGCCAGCCCGCACCCCGGCCCGCGCCCGCGCCTGATATCAGCGATTGCGCCTGAGGCTGGCCCTGATCTCCGCCAGCCGGAACGCGCCGGTCACTTGTCCGAAGATCGTGTAAGAGAGCATCCCGACCACGATCACACCCGCCAGTGCCGCGTAGCGCAGCCCATCTGTCTGCAACGCCCCTGACAGCAGCCAGACCAGTCCCCAGACCAGGCCCCCCATCATCAGCGATGCAGCCATGATGCGCGGGGCCGCGTGACGGGCCTTGCTGTCCAGACGGACCGCCTCGCCAAACCCGCGTGCGCCGAGCCACAGCATCAGGGTCATCGCCCAGGCCGCCGTGGTGGCCGCGACCGCCGGGGCCAGCCAGCCGATGACCGGCATCAGCCCGAAGGCCAGCGCCGCATTGATCGCCATGGCGACAAGCGCGTAGCGGAAGGGGGTTGCCGTATCCTCGCGTGCAAAGAAGACCGGCTGTTGCAGCTTTTGCAGGACGAAGGCTGGCAGGCCGAGCCCGTAGATCGCCAGCGCCCCGGCAATGGCAGCGCTGTCAGCGGCATCTGTCTGGCCGCGTTCGTAGAGCACCGAGACAATGGGCAATGGGATCAGCAAAAAGACCACCGCGCAGGGCAGGGTAAGGATCAGCGCGAATTCGAAGGCGCGAGAGAGGGAATGCTGCGCGCCCTCGGGGTCGTCCGCCTTCAGCCGCCGTGACAGTTCCGGCAACAGCACGATGCCGATGGCGATCCCCACCACGCCAAGAGGCAACTGATAGAGCCGGTCGGCTGCAAAGAGCCAACTGATCGCGCCTTCAGTCGATGACGCTACAAGCTGCCCCACCACCAGGTTGATCTGTGCCACCCCGTTGGCGAGCGCCGCCGGAACGCCGACGACGACGAGGTGTTTCATCTCTGGCGTCCAGCGGGGGCGCGCGGGCCGGATGCGGATGCCAGCGCGATCCGCCGCGCCCCAGACCAGCGCCAACTGTGCCACACCTGCAACCGGAACGGCCCAGATCAGCCAGGTGATGACCGCGCCGCCCATGACCGCGCCAAGTGTCATCGCTGCAATGACGAAGATATTCAGCAGAACCGGCGCCGCCGCCGCCGCCGCGAACCGGCCATGGGAATTCAGCACCCCGGACAGAAGCGCCGCCAACGACATGAAGAAGATGTAGGGAAAGACGACGTGACCGAAGCCCACGGCCATGTCGAAGCGTTCATCCCCCACGAACCCGCCCGCCGTGGCCCAGACAAGCGCGGGCATGAAGACCATGCCAAGCCCCACCAGCAGCAGCACGACAAAACCAAGCCCCGACAGCGCATCGCGGGCAAAGCCCGTGGCGTCCTCGCCCGCCTCGGCTTTCTTCGAATACATCGGCACGAAGGCAGCGTTGAACGCGCCCTCGGCAAAGAAGCGGCGGAAGAGGTTGGGCAGGCGGAAGGCGGCAACGAAGGCGTCCATCACCGGGCCGGGGCCGATCAATGCCGTCAGCATGATCTCCCGCACGAAGCCCAGAACCCGGCTGACCATGGTCCAGCCGCCCACGGTCAGGATGCCGCTGAGCAGACGGATGGGCCGCGTGTTCATGCCCCCGCCCGTTCCGCCACGCGGGCAATGGCCTCTCGCAGCTTCTTCTCCAACGCGTCCTGACGGTGCTTGGCGTGCAGCTTCAGCCCGAACATGTCTTTGACATAGAACGTGTCGATCACCTGTGCGCCATAGGTCGCGATCACCGCCGACGAGATATAGATATTCGACGCCGCGAGGGTCTTGGTCAGGTCATACAGCAGGCCGGGCCGGTCGCGGGTGTCGACCTCGATGATCGTGTAGATCTCGGACCCTTCATTGTCGAAGGTGATGTTGGTGGGCACGTTGAAGGGGCGTTCGCGCTTCTTGATCTTGTCGCGCTTGTCCAAGGCCTGGCTGGCGACAACCTCGCCTCTCAGTGTCTTCTGGATCATGGTGGTCAGGCGCGGCAGGCGGCTGGCCTCATAGGGGTGACCCTCGGCATCCTGAACCCAGAAGACGGCGGTCGCGTAGCCGTCCTTGGTGGTGTAGGTGCGTGCATCCACCACGTTCGCGCCGACAAGGCTCAGCGCCCCGGCAAGGCGCGAGAAGATGCCGGGGTGATCGGCCAGGGCAAAGCAGACGCGGGTTGCGTCGCGGTCGATATCCTGCGCTGTGTCGATGCGGATCTCGTCGTTGGGCAGGTCGCGCAACAGCCCGGCAATGACCGCCTGAGTTTCGGTGTCCAGCCCCTGCCAGTAGGGGCCATAATGCCGGTCGGTTTCGGTCTTCAGGGCCTTGCGGTCCCAATCCTCTAGCCGCTCGCGCAGGGCCTTCTTGGCCTCGCCTTCGCGCTTCTCGCGGTTGAGGTCCTCCAGCCCGGTTTCCAGCGCCACGGCGGTGGCCCGGTAAAGCCCGCGCAGAAGCGTCGCTTTCCAGTTGTTCCAGACATTGGGGCCGACGCCGCGAATGTCGCAGACGGTCAGCACCGTCAGCAGATCGAGCCGGGTCTTGGTCTTCACCGCCTTGGCAAAATCGCGCACGGTACGGATGTCGCCGATATCGCGTTTCTGGGCCATGTCGGACATCAGCAGGTGATGACGCACCAGCCATTCCACGGTTTCGGACTCTTCAGCCTTCAACCCCAGACGGGGGCAGATGCGGCGGGCGATCTGCGCCCCCACAACCGAATGATCCTCGTCCCGGCCTTTGCCGAGATCGTGGATGAAACAGGCCAGATACAGCACCTTGCGGTTGACGCCCGCCTTGAGAATGCCGGAGGCCACGGGCAGTTCCTCGATCAGTTCCTCCCGCTCGATCTGCGCGAGGGTGGAGATCACCTGGATCGTGTGCTCATCGACCGTATAGCTGTGATACATGTTGAACTGCATCATCGCCACGACCGGGGCAAATTCGGGGATGAAGGCCGACAGCACCCCAAGCTCGTTCATCCGTCTGAGGCCCCGTTCCGGGTTGCCGTGTTTCAGCAGCAGGTCGAGGAAAATGCGTACCGCTTCCTTGTCGCTGCGCATCTCGTCGTCAATGAGATGCAGGTTCGCCGTGACCAGCCGCATCGCGTCGGGATGGATCAGGTAGCCGGTGCGCAGCCCTTCCTCGAACAGCCGCAGAAGATTCAGCTTGTCTGACAGGAAGTCAGCATTATCCACCACCGCAAGGCGCCCCTGCTTGACGTCGTATCTCGGTTTCAGCTTCTTGCGGCGCCTGCGGCGTCCCTTGAGAAACCCGATGATCAGGGGTTCGGGCTTCAGATGCGCGGCTTCCATCGCGGTGAGGAAGATGCGGGTCAGTTCGCCCACGCGGGTGGCGTGGCGGAAATAATCCTGCATGAAATATTCCACCGCCCGGCGGCCGCTGTGATCTGTGTAGCCGATGCGCGCGGCCACCTCGACCTGAAGGTCAAAGGTAAGTTGATCCTGCGCGCGGCCCGCGATCAGGTGGATATGGCAGCGGACGGCCCAGAGAAACCGCTCGGCGGCGTCGAAGGCGTTGAACTCCTCCTGCCGGAAGACGCCATGTTCCACCAGTTCGGCGACCGTATCGACGCCATGTTCATATTTGGCGATCCAGTAGAGCGTCTGCAGGTCGCGCAGCCCCCCCTTGCCCTCTTTGACATTGGGTTCAACCATGTAGCGCTGGCCGCCCTGTCGCTTGTGCCGTTCGGCGCGTTCCTCCAGCTTGGCGTCGATGAACTCACTGGCCGTGCCCGCGAAAAGCTGCTCGCGCAGCGTGTCGTGCAACTGGTCACCAAGGGCGGCATCCCCGGTCAGGTAACGCATTTCCAGCAGCGACGTGCGGATCGTGAAATCTTCTTTCGCCAGCCGCAGGCAATCGGGGATGGACCGGCTGGCATGGCCCACCTTCAGGCGCAGGTCCCACAGGATGTAGAGCGTGGATTCAATGACGCTTTCGGCCCATCCGGTCATTTTGTAAGGCAGCACGAACAGCAGATCGACATCCGAGAACGGGGCCATCTCCCCGCGCCCCGATCCGCCCACGGCCATGACCGCCAGCCGCTCGGCCTCGGTCGGGTTGGGATTGCGATGCAGATAGGTGGTGGCGACACGAATGGCCTCGGTCACCATTCCATCGGTCAGGAAGGCATAGGCTCGCGTCACGCGCCGCGCGACCAGTGGATTTGCCTCGAAGGCCGCCTTGATGGCAGCGCGCCCGGTCTTTTGCACGGCCAGCAGTTCGGCGACGGTCAGCGCCCGGATCTTGCTCGCGTCGCTCTGCTCGGCAAGGGCGGCATCCAGCCGCGCGCGGATCGCGGCGGTGTCGAATATCTCCGCCTCGGGAAGGATCATCTCCCCGGAGGCGGTTCCTTTGGCGGGAAGGCGCGGGTTCCGGTCAGAAGCCGGAGGCGCCAAGGCGTCCTGGTGCAGGGTCAATAATGGAAACCTGGTTTTCGAGTACCGTTGCGATCGCCATGGCCCGTTCGATGGTGCCATCGGCTCTCAGGCGGAATACCCCGTTCGCCCCAGCAAAGCCAGAGGAGGCGGTCAGTTCCGTCACGCCGATCGCACCGGCCTCGGCAGCGGTTTCGGCAATCGCGCGCATGGCGTCATAGGCAATCGGGGCCAGCACATGCGGCGCGTCGCCATAGGCGGCGGTATAGCGGGCGCCAAAGGCGGCATTGGCATCGGGATCGGGCAGGGCAAACCAGCCGCCCTGAAGGCCGGACAGTTCCAGCGTCTGCGACGGCACGTCCCACCGGGTCAGGCCCATGACGCGGACCTCTTCGGTATCCAGCCCGTTTTCCGGCAGCAGCTGTGCGAAGAGCGGCAGCGCGGCAGAGGCCTCGGCGGTGATGACCAGCCCGGTCGCGTCAGAGGAGCGGATGGTCGACATCACCTCGGGCAGCGCCTGCACCACGCCTTGCTGTGAGAATTCGTAGCTGACTACGCCCGCGACGGTGCCGCCAGTGCTGGCCACGGCCCGTTGCACCGCGTCGCGCGCAACTTCGCCCGCCAGGTTCTGGGCGTGCAGAATGACAATGCGATTGCGGCCCTGGCGCACGGCATATCTTGCGATCCGGGCGGCGGTATTGTCGAACGTATGGCCCAGAACGAAGACATTGCCGCCTGCGATCTCGGTGTTGTTGGAGAAGCTCAGGACCGCGACATTGCTGTTCGAGACCGCGACCCCCACGGCCGCCGCGGCATCGGATCGCAACGGACCGACGATGACCCGTGCCCCCTGCTGAATGGCCTGTCGCGCCACCGTGGCGGCCTGCGCCGGGTCCGCCGCGGTATTATAGACGGTGATTTCCAGCTCCACGCCTTCGAACTCCGATGCGGCGAGCCGGGCGGCGTTTTCCAGGCTGCGGGCCACGATCTCATCGCCCGCGCTGGCAGAGCCGTAGGGCAGCAGCAGCGCGACCTGAATCGGGGCGCCCGCGCGCACCCGCGGACCGCTGCCGCCGGGAACGCCAACCTGACAGGCGGCGAGGACACCGGCGCAAAGCGCCAGCAGAACAAAGCGGCGTGACTTGCGGAACATGCGGAAAGTAGGGAACATACGGGGCCGTCTCCAGAAGGCTCGAAATTGGGTCGGACGGACCCTACGCGGTCACGCGAAACAAGTAAACGCCAAGAGGCCAGCCCATGTCCGATCAGCTTGCAACCGCCGGTGCGCCCCGCGCCTCCCGGCTTGATCCGGGGCTTTACCTCGTGGCAACGCCGATTGGGGCGGCGCGGGATATCACCCTGAGGGCACTGGATATTCTGGCCTCTGCCGATGTGATCGCCGCCGAGGATACCCGCACTGCCCGCAAGCTGATGGAGATCCACGGGCTTGCCGTCGCCGGTCGCCCGCTGATCGCCTATCACGATCACAGCGGCCCCGGCGCGCGGGACAGGCTGGCCGCGATGGTCGCGGCGGGAAAATCCGTGGCTTATGTGTCCGAAGCAGGCACGCCGCTGGTGGCCGATCCCGGCTATCAGCTGGCCCGTGGCATGATCGAGGACGGCTTGCCGGTGATCGCCGCGCCGGGCGCCTCTGCCGTGCTGGCGGCGCTCAGCGTGTCCGGCCTGCCAAGCGACCGGTTTCTGTTCGCGGGTTTCCCGCCGCAGGCCAAGGGCGCGATGACAAGCTGGCTGGCAGATCTTGCGCCGGTCGGGGCGACGATCATTCTTTATGAGTCGCCGCGTCGCGTTCACCGATTGTTAGATGTTTTGTCCGATACCTTCGGGGGCGAGCGGCCAATGGCGTTGTGCCGGGAATTAACCAAGCGCTTCGAAGAGGTCTTGCGCGGCAGCGTGGATGAGGTTCGAAATAACATCGCGGATCGGGTTTTGAAGGGCGAAATTGTCGTCGTCATCGGCAAGGGCGCACCGGTTCAGGCGAGCGTGGAAACGATGGAAGACGCTTTGCGCGCGGCGCTGGCGACACTGTCGGTCAAGGACGCGGCGGCGCAGGTCGCTGCCGATCTGGGGCTGAAGAAACGCGACGTCTACCAGGCGGCGCTGACGCTGGAGAAAGATGGATGAGCGGAACAATCAGTTATCATGCCGGGCTTTCGGCAGAAGACCAGGTGTCCCGTCGATATGTGCGTGACGGTCATACGATCCTGTCCCGCCGTTGGCGCGGCAAGGCCGGGGAGATCGACCTTGTGGCGGAAAAGGACGGCACGGTTGTGTTCATCGAGGTCAAGAAAAGCCGCAGTCATGCGCGGGCCGCCGAAGGCCTGTCTCAACGCCAATTGCATCGCATATACCGGAGTGCCGAAGACTTTATCGGACATCTTCCGGCGGGTGCCAATACCGATTGCCGGGTCGATGTGGCACTGCTGGACCATCATGGGGAAATCGACATTCTGCCGAATGTCCTCTGTGCATAGGGGCACATCGACGGCATTGCACCTTTCGGCGTCACGGGTCATGAATGCGCAACACGTGGGATTGGAGACGCCGCATGCCCCTCAAGGTTGCCATCCAGATGGACCCGATCGGTCCGATCAATATCGACGCTGACAGCACGTTCCGCATCGCCGAAGAGGCGCAGGCGCGGGGTCATGAGCTGTTCTACTATACGCCCGACATGCTCGCCTATCAGGAAGGCCGGGTGACCGCGCGGGGTTGGCCGCTGACCGTGCGGCGCGTGCAGGGCGATCATTTCAGCATTGGCGATATGCAGGAGATCGACCTTGCCGATTGGGACGTGGTCTGGCTGCGCCAGGATCCGCCCTTCGACATGGGCTACATCACCACCACCCATATCCTTGAACGTGTCCATCCCGATACGCTGGTGGTGAATGACCCGTTCTGGGTCCGCAACTTCCCGGAAAAACTGCTGGTCCTAGATTTCCCCGACCTCACGCCGCCCACCACCATCGCCCGCGATCTGGAGACCTTGAAGGCCTTCAAGCACAAGCATGGCGACATCATCCTCAAGCCGCTTTACGGCAACGGCGGGGCCGGGGTCTTCCGCCTCGACCCCAATGACCGCAACCTCAATTCGCTGCACGAGCTTTTCACCGGTATCAACCGCGAGCCGCTGATCGCGCAGAAATTCCTGCCCGATGTCTCGGCGGGCGACAAGCGGGTGATTCTGGTCGATGGCGAACCCGTGGGTGCAATCAACCGCGTCCCTGCCAAGGGCGAGACCCGGTCCAACATGCATGTGGGCGGGCGGCCCGAGAAGGTGGCCCTGACCGACCGCGACCGCGAGATCTGTACCCGCATCGGCCCGCTCCTGCGCGAGAAGGGGCAGATATTCGTGGGAATTGACGTGATCGGCGGCTGGCTGACCGAGATCAACGTGACCTCTCCCACCGGCATCCAGGAACTGGAACGCTTCGACGGGATCAACATTGCCGAGAAGATCTGGCAGGCCATCGAAGCGCGCGTCACATGAGTGCCCGCGCGCGGCTGCTCAACACCTGGCTGCGATGGATCGAGCGGCCCGCGCTGAACCGTCTGGCCCGGCAGGACGCGGCGACACGGGTCCGCCGACGGTTTGAATGGCAGTGCCGAATCCTGTGCCCGATCCCGCGCGGTGTCCCGCAGCGCTGGACCGAACGCGCCGGGATGGAGGTGCTGGAGCTTGGCGATTCCACCGGGCCACAGCTGCTCTACCTGCATGGCGGGGCCTATGTCTTCGGCAGCCACCGCACCCATAAGGGTCTTGCCGGACGGCTGGTCAAGCGCATCGGCGGCGGTGCGTTGGTGCCGCATTACCCGCTTGCGCCCGAATCGCCCTTTCCAGCCGCGCCCGAGGCCGCCTTGCGCCTGTACCGGCAGATGGCGGCGCAAGGTCCGGTGATCCTGGCGGGCGACAGCGCGGGCGGCGGGCTCGCCCTGTCACTGCTGGCGATGATCTGTGCTGAACCCGACCTGCCGCAGCCGCTGGCCACGCTGGTTCTGTCCCCCCTGACGGACCTGGCCATGACCGGCGACAGCCTGCAATCGAATGACGCCAGCGAGGTTGTGCTGCCGCCCGAAGGCATCCGGGTGTCCGCGCTTGGCTATCTGGACGGGGCCGATCCGCAAGACCCGCGCGCCAGCGCGCTTTACGCGCAGTTTCCCGGTGCCGGGCCTGTGCATGTCTGGGTGGGGGATGGCGAGGTCCTGCTCGATGACAGCCGCCGCATGGTGGACCTGTTGCAGAGGCAGGGGGTGGAGACGCATCTGACCATTGCGCCCGGCCTGCCACATGTCTGGCCGATCTTTCCCGGCTGGCTGCTGCCCGAAGCAGACGCCACGCTCGACCAGATGGCCGCCGCAATCCGCTAGTTCTTGCCCGCGATCAGCCGGAACCCCAGGGCCTCGGCGATATGGGGCATGCGCACGGCGTCCGCCCCTTCCAGATCGGCAATCGTGCGCGCCACCCGCAAGACCCTGTGATAGCCACGCGCCGACAGGCGGAACCGTTCGGCGGCCTTGACCAGCATGTCGCGACCTTCGGCATCGGGTTCCGCAATCTGATCGAGCAGCGCGCCTTCGGCATCGGCATTGACGCGGGCCTTGGACCCGAGCGCCTCGAATCGCGCAGTCTGCCGGTCGCGGGCGGCGGCGATCCGGGCAGCCACCGTGGCGCTGTCATCGCCCGATGGCGGCAGGTCGAGATCGGTGAACCCCACTGGCGGCACCTCCAGCCGCAAATCGAACCGGTCCATCAGCGGGCCGGAGATGCGGCCCAAGTAATCCTCGCCACATAAGGGCGCGCGTCCACAGGCCTGATCGGCGTCATATAGATGCCCGCAGCGGCAGGGATTGGCAGCCGCCAGCAGCAGGAACCGGCAGGGATAGGTCACATGCGCATTGGCACGGGCCACCACCACGTCGCCGGTTTCAATCGGCTGACGCAGGGTTTCCAGCACCTGCCGGGGGTATTCGGGGAATTCATCAAGGAAGAGCACCCCGTTATGGGCGAGGCTGATTTCCCCCGGTTTGGCGTGTCGCCCACCCCCCACGATGGCGGGCATAGAGGCGGTGTGATGCGGCGCGCGATAGGGCCGGGTTCGGGAAATGCCGCCCTCGTCCAGTAGCCCCGCCAGCGAATGGATCATAGAGGTTTCCAGCGCCTCGGCGGCAGTGAGTGGCGGCAAGAGGTCGGGCAGGCGCGCGGCAAGCATGGATTTGCCGGACCCCGGCGCGCCCACCATCAGAAAATGATGCCGCCCGGCGGCGGCAATCTCCAGCGCGCGCTTGGCGCGTTCCTGCCCGCGCACCTCGCGCAGGTCCTTGCCGGTCTGCTCGCTCAGCACCTCGCCCGGTTCGGCAGGCGGCAGGGGCGCGCGGTCGGTCAGGTGGCCGATGATCTCGGCCAGATTGCGGCCCGCGAAGACCGGGGTTGCGCCGACCCAGGCGGCCTCGGCCCCGCAGGCGGCCGGGCAGAAGAGCGCCCGCCCGTCCTCGCCCGCCGCCAGCGCCGTGGGCAGCGCGCCGATGACGGGTACCAGGGTCCCATCGAGCGACATTTCCCCAAGGCTCATCGCCGCTTCGACCCGCTCTCGCGGGACGATCCCCAAAGCGCCAAGCAGGGCCAGCGCAATCGGCAGGTCGAAATGCGATCCTTCCTTGGGCAGATCGGCGGGCGACAGGTTGATGGTGACGCGCTTGGACGGCAGCGCGATGGCCATGGTGGACAGCGCCGTGCGCACACGGTCGCGCGCTTCGCCCACGGCGCGGTCGGGCAGGCCCACGATGGAAAAGGCAGGCAGGCCCGGGGTGATGGCGCATTGCACCTCGACCCGCCGGGCCTCCAACCCTTCGAAGGCGACGGTGTAGGTGCGCGCAAGGCTTTCGGGTCGGGTCGCGTCCGGCATGGTTAACGCTTGCCCGAAAACCCTTTACGATTGGTAAACACCCATGAAGTCCGGCCAGGCCTCAGGGTCGGCCACGGTCTTGTCGCGGCAAAACGGGTTGCAGAAGCCGAAGATGCGCCCATCCATTTCCATGAAATCCGTGACCGGGTCGCCGGAATAGGGGCAGGCGGTGTTCTCGGATGGGCCATGATCGACGGCGCGGGCCGGCAGTGGTTCGGGCGCTGGAAAGGCGCAACGCGGCAGCCCCATCTCGTAGGCGGGTTGTTCCGGCCCCTCGACCAGCCCCATGGCCCGCCAACGGCGGAACGCGGGATGCGCCACATGGGCCCCAGCATAGGCCAACGCTTGGTCCGACACCGGCAGGCCGTAGGTCAGGATGCGGGTGGCGACGGGGGCAAAGAACACATCGGCCAGTGAGTAATCTCCGCAGAGCCACGGGCCCCCATGGGCCTCCAGCGCCTCGCCCCAGACCCGCTCCAGCCGCTCCAGATCTTCGCGGACCGCGTCGGTCACCTCAAACCCCTCCCACCCCGTGCGCAGGTTCATCGGGCAGGCCCCGCGCAGGCCGGTGAAACCTGAATGCATCTCGGCAATCAGGCTCATGGCGTGGGCGCGGGCATTGGGATCGGCAGGCAGCGGGCCCTTATCGGGGAAAGCCCGGTCGAGGTGCCAGGCGATGGCAATGGAATCGGTCAGCAGCCCGCCGGTGGGCGTCTTGACGATCGGCACAGTGCGGTTGCCGGGTGCGAACGCCTCCAGATCCAGCCGGAACTGGTCGCAATACATGCGGGTGGATTTCACGCTCACCGGAATGTCGAAGGCGCGAAAGCTGAGCCAGCCGCGCAGCGACCAGCTGGAATAGGATCTATCTGCAATCAGAAGCGTGTAGGTCATGGTCCTACCCATTTGAAAATCGGTCCGGCCAGCTTGGTCCGCGGGCACGCGCCTGTCCAATTCCAATTGCTGACGCGGCGCATCAGGGACGGTGATTGATCGTCTCGACGCGCCAGAGACCGCCCTCATGCACCAGCCGCGTGACCGAGAGGTTGTCGATCCTGTGCCCAAGCACCTCGTAAGCGGACAGGCCCGAGGCGCGCTCGATCTGCGTCATGATGATCCCGAAATGGGCCACCGCCACGATATGGGCCTCCGGATGGTCCCGGTTCATCCGGTCGACAAACGGCGCGACCCGCGCCGCAGCCGCGTTCCAGCTTTCGCCATTGGGCGGGGCGACATCGCCGGGCTCCTCCCAATAACGGCGGCTCAGCACCGGGTCGCGCTCGGATACTTGCGTGAAATGCAGCCCGTCCCAATCCCCGAAATCGAACTCGCGCATGTCGGGCACATTGGGTAATCGCTGCCGACCCTCCATCAGCACATCCGCCGTGGCCGTGGCGCGTACCAGATCCGAGGACACGACAAGCGCCGGTCGCGGCAATTCCGCATCCAGCCGGGCAATCACCGCTGTATCCGACAAATCCGCCGGAACATCCCGCCACCCGACAAAGGCTTTTTCATGCGTTGGCCCGTGCCGGACCCAATGCCAGACCGTCACGCGCCCGCCCCTTCCCTTTCATCTTGGTAAAAATACCTCGGGGGGTGCGGGGGGCAGCGCCCCCCGCGGGTCGACGCCGAAGGCGGCGAAATCCCTCTCGTCACGGGGCTACCCCCTTTAGCACAAGCGGCAACCCCGCCATCACCGCCACGACCAGCCCGGCCTCGGCCGCCAGCCGCTGGTTCAACCGGCCCTGCGCCTCGCGAAACCTGCGCGCCAAAGCATTCTCCGGCACGATTCCCTGTCCGGTCTCGTTGCTGACCACCACAACCGGCGCGGGGCAGGCCAGCAGCGCCGCAATCAGCGCCTCGGCTTCCTCCTGCCAATCCCGCTCTGCCAGCAGCAGGTTCATCAGCCAGAAGGTCGCGCAATCGAGTAGCACGACATCACCCGACCCAAGCCCGGACAGCGCCTCTACAACGTCAAACGGCGCTTCAACGGTGCGCCAGCCATCGCCTGCGCGCATTTCCTGATGGGCGGCGATCTTGGCGTGCATTTCGTCGTCGAACGCCTGCGCCGTGGCGATATAGACACGCTGCCCGCCATGGTCGCGCACCAGCGCTTCGGCATGGGCGGATTTCCCTGACGCGGCCCCGCCGATCACCAATGTCAGTCCGGGCAAAGACATTTTTTCCTCCCCAAAAGTGATCCGGCCGCAGTTCCCGACCGTAACCCTCGTGAATGCAAGCCAACAGGAGCGCGTTATGGCACTCGACTTTGATCCTGGCCAGTCTCTTTCCCGCCACGCACGGGCAGCGGAGTTGCTCGATGCCGACACGGAACGCGATCTCGCCATTGCCTGGCGAGACCACCGGGACGAGGCGGCGCTGCATCGCCTGATCACCGCCTACATGCGCCTGGCCATATCCATCGCGTGGAAATTCAAGGGCTACGGCGCCTCGATGAACGATCTCATCCAGGAGGCAGGGCTTGGCCTGATGAAAGCCGCTGATCGCTTCGACCCCGACCGGGGCGTTCGCTTTTCGACATACGCCGTGTGGTGGATTCGCGCCGGGATGCAGGATTTCGTGATGCGCAACTGGTCGATGGTGCGCACCGGGTCGACATCTTCGCAAAAGAGCCTGTTCTTCAACATGCGGCGTGTGCGCGCCCGGCTGGAGGCTGATGCCGCGGCGGAGGGTTTGGAGCTGGATTCCCACCAGTTGCGAGAGCGGATCGCAACCGAGATCGGCGTGGCGCTGAAGGACGTCGAATTGATGGAGGGCCGCCTAGCCGGGTCGGATTTCTCGCTGAACGCCCTGCAATCCGATGGCGATGAGGGCCGTGAGTGGATCGAGACACTGGAAGACGACGGTGAACAGGCGAGCGAGCGGTTTGAGCGCGAGAAGGACAGCACGCGTCTGCGCGAATGGCTGGGCGATGCGCTGGGCACGCTGACCGAGCGGGAACAGAAGATCATTGCCGCGCGCAAGCTGACCAACCCGGCCCGGACGCTGGAAAGCCTCGGCGAGGAACTGGGCCTGTCGAAAGAGCGCGTGCGCCAGATCGAGGCGGGCGCCTTGCAGAAGATGCGCCGCAAGCTGGCCCCCCGTGAAGAAGAACTGCGCGGGATGATGGGCTGAGACAGCCTGTCGGCTTGTCCGCGCCGGGCCTTGCGCGTTTGCTGGGTGCCATGAAACAGCGTCTTGCGATCCTTGTGCTGAGTCTGTCAGCCTGCGCGGTCTGGTCCGCCCCTTTGGCGGGGCTGGACCAACTGCGCGGCGCGGATGTGGTGATCCTTGGCGAGGTACATGATAATCCCGCCCATCACCTGTGGCAGGCCGAGGCCGTGGAGGTCCTTGCCCCCGCAGCGGTTGTGTTCGAGATGCTGTCGCCCGACCAGGCGACGCGGATCACACCCGATCTGCTTGCCTCTCCAGATGCATTGGCGGCTGAAATCGGGTGGGATCAATCGGGCTGGCCAGAGTTCGCATTGTATCAGCCCCTGTTTGCAGCCCTGGGCGAGGCTGCGATCTTCGGCGCGGCGCTGCCTTATGAGGATGTGCGCGCGGCGGTGAGTGAGGGGGCGGCTGCGCGATTCGCAGGCGACCCGCAGGCGTTCTTGCTCGATCAGCCCCTTCCCGAAAATCAACAGGCACTGCGCGAAGAGATGCAGGCCGAAGCGCATTGCAATGCGCTTCCCGCCGCGCTGCTGCCGGGCATGGTCGAAGCCCAGAGACTGCGGGACGCGGGCTTTGCCGCGCGGGTGCTGGAGGCGCTGGAGGAGACCGGTGGTCCGGTGGTGCTGATCACCGGCAATGGTCATGCGCGCACCGATTGGGCGGTGCCCGCGATGATTGCGCTGGCCGCGCCAGAGCTGTCCGTGATCAGCGTGGGGCAGTTCGAATCGGAAGCGGAGGCAGGCGTACCCTTCGACCTGTGGCGCGTGACAGAGCCCGCCGAACGGGACGATCCCTGCGCGGCGTTTCAGTGACGGGCCTGTAAATCTCTGGGAATGTGCTGCCGGGGGCGCGATTGCGCAGGAACGGGCAGGGAGGTGAAGCGGCGCCGCCTCGAAAAGGCGCGCGGTCTGTCGGTCTTCGTGGAAGCTTCCGGGAATTCCCCCGTCCACCTGCACCCTTGTCAGGGGTGGTCTGAGGCATCGGGAGGGACCGGGCCACGCTGTTGCAGTCGGTTAACCGGCGGTCAGATTGGCAGATCTTCCTGAAGATGGGATTAACCGGGGCGCTGTTTGTCCGATGGGAATTTCGCTGCGCATCGCGCATCGACCCGCGCGGCCCGTTCCGGGCCGCGACCTGCCGGGGTTTGTGGCGGCTTGTGATGGGGGAACGGGGCGACTAGGTTGAGCGTCAGAAAATGACCAATGGGCGGAGGTCCCATGCTGGCGGACAAGCGCATTCTTCTGATCATCGGTGGCGGCATCGCGGCCTTCAAATCGCTTGACCTGATCCGCCGATTGCGGGAGCAGGGCGCTGAAGTGGTGCCGGTTCTGACCCGCGCAGGCGAGGAGTTCGTGACGCCGCTTTCCGCCTCGGCACTGGCGGCGCAAAAGGTCTATCGGGATCTCTTCGACCTGACGGACGAGGCCGAGATGGGCCATATCGAGCTGAGCCGTGCCGCTGATCTGGTCGTCGTTGCCCCCGCCACCGCCGACCTGATGGCGAAGATGGCGAACGGGCTGGCGAATGACCTGGCCTCGACCCTGTTGATGGCCACCGACAAGCGCGTGCTGATCGCGCCCGCGATGAACGTGCGGATGTGGGAGCATCCGGCGACGCAGCGCAATCTGGCGACATTGCAGGGCGATGGGGTGCTGGTGGTCGGCCCCGATGAGGGCGCGATGGCCTGCGGTGAATTCGGGCCCGGGCGCATGGCGGAGGTGCCCGACATTGTGGCCGCCATTGGCGCGGCCCTGTCGGACGGGCCGTTGAAAGGGCGGCATGTGCTGGTGACCTCTGGCCCCACCCATGAGCCGATTGACCCGGTGCGTTATATCGCCAACCGATCCTCTGGCGCGCAGGGAACTGCGCTCGCTGCCGCGCTGCGTGGCCTTGGTGCATCGGTCACGTTCGTAACAGGGCCTGCGCGGGTCGCTCCGCCCGCAGGCGTGAAGGTGGTCAAGGTCGAAACCGCGCGCGAGATGCTGGATGCGGTCGAGGCCGCGCTGCCCGCAGATGCCGCCGTGTTTGCTGCCGCCGTGGCCGATTGGCGGGTGGCCAATGCGACCGACCGCAAGATGAAGAAGACCGAAGGGGCGGGCCTGCCCTCGCTCGATTTCGCAGAGAACCCGGATATCCTGAAGACCGTGTCGCAGATGGGCGACGGACGCCCTGGCCTCGTCGTGGGCTTTGCTGCCGAGACCCATGACGTGGAGGCCAACGCCACCGCGAAACGGGCGCGCAAGGGGTGTGACTGGATCGTGGCGAATGACGTTTCGCCTGCGACCGGCATCATGGGCGGGTCGGAAAACAAGGTCTCCATCGTGACGGCGGAGGGCGTCGAGGACTGGCCGCGCCTGTCGAAGGAAGAAACCGCCCGGCGGCTGGCGGCGCGCATTGCCGAGGCGCTGGCGCGGTGAGGCTGCCTCCGGCGGGGGTATTTGGGCAAAGAAGAAGGGGCAGGGCATGGCGGTGACCATCAGGGTGCTGCGAGAGGATTGGGCCGATCCCGGCGTGGCCTTGCCGTCTTATGAAACGGCAGGGGCGGCGGGGGCCGATCTGCGCGCGAATTTGATGCCCGAGAACCGGGAAGGCGGCCTTGTACTGGCCCCGATGGAGCGGCGGATCGTGCCCACGGGGCTGCGGGTCGAGATACCGGACGGGTACGAGATGCAGATCAGGCCCCGGTCGGGTCTGGCGCTGAAACACGGGATTTCGCTGCCGAATACGCCCGGCACCATCGACAGCGATTATCGCGGGCCTTTGGGGGTGCTGCTGATCAATTATGGGTCTGAGCCGTTCCCGATTGCCCATGGCGACCGCATCGCGCAGGCGATTGTTGCGCCCGTGGTTCAGGCCGTGTTCGACGTGGCCGAGGGCCTGTCCGACAGTCACCGGGGCGCGGGCGGGTTTGGCTCCACGGGGCGCGGCTGATGGGGGTGGTTCTGGCCATGGCGGCGGCGCTTTGGGGCGTGGGCTGGCTGATGGGCGCGCCGGTGCGGGCGAGGCTGGTGATGCTGCTGGTGCTCTACATGGCGGTCCTGCTGGTGCAGGTGGCGTTGCCCGAGGCGCATCCCTTGCGGGTTGGCACGGGTGGGTCGCCCGCCCCTTGGCTGATGCTGGGCGGGGTCGTTGTGCTGGTGCTGGCCTATCGTGAGGGGTTGCGGCGGCTGCGGGCGCGGGCCGAGGCCGTTGAGGGTGCGCGCGAGGCCGACGCGCCGAAACCTGCAGGTTCGTTTTCGGGCGAGGAACTGGAACGCTACGCCCGCCATATCACCCTGCGCGAAGTGGGCGGACCGGGGCAAAAGCGGCTGAAACAAGCCAAGGTGCTGGTTGTCGGGGCAGGGGGGCTGGGATCGCCGGTACTGCTCTACCTTGCGGCGGCAGGTGTGGGGCGGCTTGGCGTCATCGACCATGACGAGGTGGACCTGAGCAACCTGCAAAGGCAGATCATCCATACCGATCAGGCGCAGGGAGTACCCAAGGTGTTTTCGGCCCGCGAGCGGATGCTGGCCGTGAACCCTCACATTGATGTGCGCCCCTATCACCGTGAACTGACGGCGGAGATCGCGGAGGCGCTGTTTGCCGACTATGACCTGATCGTGGATGGCACCGATGCCTGGCCCATCCGTGACCTGATCAACCGGGCGGCCGTCGCCACGGGTAAACCCGTTGTGTCCGGCGCGATCTCGGCCTGGGAGGGGCAGGTGACGATCTACGATCCCGCCCGTGGCGCGCCCTGCATGGCCTGCGTCTTCCCCGATGCGCCCGCGCCGGGCATGGCGGCGACCTGTTCGGAAACCGGGGTCATTGGCGCGTTGCCAGGTGTCATCGGTGCCATGATGGCGGGCGAGGTGGTGAAGCTGATTGCTGGCGCGGGCGAGCCGCTGCGCGGGCGGATGCTGATCTATGATGCGCTTTACGCAGAAACCCGGCTGATCACCATGAAGCGCAATGAAATGTGCCCGGTCTGCGGCGGCTGACCCTTGCGTGTTGCCAAGGCCGCGCCATACTGCCCCCATAACAAAACAGGGAGTCTTTCCAATGAAACGCCTTGCTGCCGCCGCGCTGGCCCTTGCCGCGCTGGCCCCCGTTTCGGCCCTTGCCGATGGTCACATGCCCAATCTCGAAGGCCGCGAAGTGGTGATCGTCACCGAAAACGCCTATCCGCCTTTGCAGTTCGTCGATCCCAATACCGGCCAGCCCGCCGGGTGGGAATATGACGCGATGGAGATCATCGCCGAGCGGCTGAACATCACCGTGGTCTACGAGACCATCAGCTGGGACGCGATGATTGCCGCTGTCTCCGAGGGCCAGTTCGACATGGGCATGACCGGCATCACCATCCGCGAAGATCGGGCCGAGATGGTCGATTTCTCCGACAGCTACATGACCAGCCAGATGCGCATGCTGGTGCGCGCCGGGGAAACCCGGTTCACGGATGCCGAAAGCTTTGCCGCCGATGAGGATTTCCTGATGGGCAGCCAGGCGGGCACGACACCCTTCTATGTGGGCGTCTACGAGGTGCTGGATGGCAACGAAGCCAACCCGCGCATTCAGCTGTTCGAAACTTTTGGTGCCGCCGTGCAGGGCCTGCTGACCGAGGATGTAGACATGGTGCTGACCGATTCCACAGGTGGCGAGGGCTATGTTCGTGCCAACCCCGATCGGCTGGCCATCATCGGCGATCCGCTTGGAACCGAGGATTTCGGCTTCATCTTCCCGCGCGGCTCGGACCTGGTCGGGCCGATGAACGCGGCGATTGCGTCCATGCGCGAGGATGGCACGCTGGATGAACTGAACCAGCGCTGGTTCGTCGATTACAGCTTTGGCGGCTGAGCCGTCTTTGCCCCGGTCCGCGCAGGGCCGGGGCCTTTCTCGCGCATGATCCCTTCCCCCCAAAGCGACAAGGATTTCCCCTGGTGGCTGCTCGCCGTGGCCGGGTTGGGGCTGTTCGCCTTCTGGCAGGTGCTGGCCGATGATCAGTACCGGCAGGTTCTGACGACCCTGCAACGGGGCATTGGGATCACGATTTTCGTCACCATCGTGGCCTTCTTCACCGCCGCCACCGTGGGGCTTGGGCTGGCGCTGGCCAGTCAGTCGCGGTCACTGATCCTGCGCCAATGCGCAAGGTTCTATGTGGAGGTCATACGGGGCATCCCGATCCTTGTGCTGCTGCTTTACGTGGCCTTCGTGCTGGCCCCGGCGCTGGTCGCGGGCTGGAACTGGGTGGCGGGGCAGATCGGTCTCGACCCGATCCGCACCCGTGATTTCAGCCTGCTGTGGCGCGCGATCCTGGCGCTGTCCATCGCCTATTCCGCCTTTCTGGCAGAGGTCTTTCGCGCCGGGCTGCAATCGGTGGACAAGGGCCAGATCGAGGCCGCCGAGGCCCTTGGCCTCAACCGCCGCCAGCGCTTTCGCCATATCGTCTTCCCGCAGGCCATTCGGGTGATCCTGCCGCCCTTGGGCAATGATTTCGTTGCGATGGTGAAGGACAGCTCTCTGGTCTCGGTTCTGGGCGTGCTCGACATCACGCAACTGGGCAAGGTCACGGCGGCGGGCAATTTCCGCTATTTCGAGACCTATAACGTGGTGGCGCTGATCTACCTGACGATGACGATCACCCTCTCGCTCGGTCTGCGCCAAGTGGAGAAATCCATGCGCAAGGGCCACTCGGACCGCTAACCCCGCATTAAGGTTAACGCAGGCCCCCTTCTTCTTGGCAAAAATACTCCCGTCGGAGGCGTCCCGCCCTCGCCACCCGCGCAGGCCTCGCCTATCTTTCTCCCAAAGGAGACACATAATGACGAACCCGCTTTTGCAGGATTGGGACACCCCCTTCGCCCTGCCACCCTTTGCCCAGATCGAAGACACCCATTTCGCCCCCGCGCTGGACCATGCGCTGGACCAGGGCCGCGCCGCGATCAGGGCCATTGCCAACAACCCGGAGCCACCCACCTTCGCCAATACGATCGAGGCACTGGAACGGGCCGACCGGCTGCTCGACCGGGTGGCGGGCGTCTTCTACAACCTTGCGGGCGCTGATGCGAACCCGACCCGCGAGGCATTGCAGCGGGACATGGCGCCGAAGCTCTCGGCCTATTCCTCCGAGATCACCAACAACCGCGCACTGTGGCAGCGGATCGACACGCTATGGCAGAACCGCGAAAGCCTCGGCCTGAGCCCGGAGCAGGAGCGCGTTCTCTACCTGACGCATCGCAGTTTCACGCGGGCAGGTGCTGCGCTGGAGGGGGCGGATCGTGACCGGCTGACCGACGTGAAATCGCGGCTTGCCGTGCTTGGCACGCAGTTCACGCAGAACCTGCTGGCCGATGAGCGTAGCTGGTTCATGGAACTGTCCGAGGACGATCTGGAGGGCCTGCCGGGCTTCGTCGTTGATGCCGCCCGCGCGGCAGGGAAAGAGAAGGGCGCGGATGGCCCGGTGGTGACCCTGTCACGGTCACTGATCGTGTCGTTCCTGCAATTCTCCCCCCGTCGTGATCTGCGCGAAAAGGCCATGCAGGCCTGGGCGGCGCGGGGCGCAAACGGCGGCGAAACCGACAACCGGGCGATAGCTGCCGAAACGCTGGCCCTGCGCGAGGAACGCGCGCGGTTGTTGGGCTACGAGAGCTTCGCCGCCTTCAAGCTGGATACCGAGATGGCGGGCAAACCGGACAATGTGCGCGATCTGCTGATGCAGGTCTGGGAACCCGCCAAGGCGCAGGCCGAGCGCGACGCGGAGCGCCTGACCGAGATGATGCAGGCCGATGGCATCAACGGCGATCTGGAGCCCTGGGACTGGCGGTATTATTCGGAGAAACGCCGGGTGGCGGAACATGATCTGGATGAGGCGGAGCTGAAACCCTATTTCCAGCTCGACAGCATGATCGAGGCGGCGTTTGACTGTGCGAACCGGCTCTTCGGCCTCGATTTTGCGCCGCTTGATGCAGCGATGTATCACCCCGATGTGCGGGCGTGGGAGGTCACGCGGAGTGGCCGTCACATGGCGGTATTCCTCGGGGACTATTTCGCGCGCGGGTCCAAACGTTCGGGCGCGTGGTGTTCGGCGATGCGGTCGCAATCCAAGCTTGATGGCGAGGAACGCCCAATCGTGGTCAATGTCTGCAACTTCGCCAAACCCGCCGAGGGCGCGCCGGCGCTGCTGAGTTACGACGACGCGCGGACCCTGTTCCACGAGTTCGGCCACGCGCTGCATCAGATGCTGTCCGATGTGACCTACGGCTCGATTTCGGGCACATCGGTGGCGCGCGATTTCGTGGAACTGCCGAGCCAGCTCTATGAGCACTGGCTCGACGTGCCGGAAGTTTTGGAAAAGCACGCCCGCCACGCGGACACCGGCCAGCCGATGCCAAAGGATCTGCTGGACCGCCTCTTGGCAGCGCGGACCTATGATATGGGGTTTCAGACGGTGGAATACGTGGCATCCGCTCTGGTCGATCTCGATTTCCACGACGGGGCCGCACCCGCCGACCCGATGGCGGCGCAGGCGGAGACACTGGCCCGCATCGGGATGCCGCGCGCGATTGTCATGCGCCACGCAACGCCGCAATTCGCGCATGTCTTCTCGGGCGACGGCTATTCCTCGGGCTACTACAGCTACATGTGGTCCGAGGTGATGGATGCCGATGCGTTCGAGGCCTTTGAGGAAGCGGGCGATGTGTTTGACCCGGCGACGGCGGCGAAGCTGGAACGGTTCATCCTGTCAGCGGGCGGCAGCGAAGAGGCGGACGCGCTCTATACCGCCTTCCGGGGCCGGATGCCGGGTGTGGAGGCGCTGCTGAAGGGCCGGGGGCTGGACAGCGCGGCTTGAATAAAAAAGGGCGGTCCCGGTGGCCGCCCTGTCCCTTATTCCCACTCGCCGGAAAATCCCTTGGGCACCAGGATGTTCTGCCGCCCGAGGTTGGTCAGCTGGCGTTCTCCGCACAGCGCCATGTTGGTGTCCAGTTCCTTGTGGATCACCTCCAGCGCCTTGGTCACGCCTTCTTCGCCCATGGCGCCAAGGCCGTAAACAAAAGCGCGCCCGATATAGGTGCCCTTGGCGCCCATGGCGACGGCCTTCAGCACGTCCTGGCCCGAGCGAATGCCGCCGTCGATATGGACCTCCACCCGGTCGCCCACGGCGTCCAGGATCGGTTGCAGCATGCGGATGGAACTGAGCGCCCCGTCGATCTGCCGCCCGCCATGGTTCGAGACGATGATTGCGTCAGCCCCCAGATCGGCGGCTTTGACGGCATCTTCTGCATCGAGGATGCCCTTCAGGATCACCTTGCCGCCCCACATGTCCATCAGCTGCTTCACCCGGTCCCAGTCGAGCGCGTGGTCGAATTTCTCTGCCGTCCATGAGGTCAGCGAGGCGGGATCGGTGATGCCCTCCACATGGCCCACCACGTTGCGGAAAGTGCGGCGCTTGGTGCCGAGCATCCCAAGGCCCCATCGCCACTTGGTCGACAGGTTGATCATGTTGGCGAGCGTGGGTTTCGGCGGGGCGGAGAGGCCGTTCTTGAGGTCCTTGTGCCGCTGGCCGAGCATCTGCAGGTCGAGCGTGATGACCAGCGCCGAACAGCCCGCGTCGCGGGCGCGCCCGATCAGGCGGCGCATGTAGTCGTCATCGGTCAGCGTGTAGACCTGGAACCAGAAGGGCTTCGATGTCTGTTCGGCCACATCCTCGATGGAACAGATCGAGAGGGTCGACAGCGTGAAGGGCACGCCGAACTTCTCGGCGGCGCGGGCGGCCTTGATCTCACCATCAGCGCATTGCATCCCCGTCATGCCCACGGGGGCGAGCGCCACCGGCATGGACACGTCCTGACCAACCATTTTTGTTGCGGTGCTGCGGTTGGTCATGTCCACCGCCACCCGCTGCCGCAGCCGGATCTGGCTGAAATCGCTGACATTTTCACGGAATGTCTGTTCCGTCCAGCTGCCTGATTCCGCGTAATCGTAGAACATCTTGGGGGTGCGCCGCTTATAGATGCGCTTGAGATCGTCGATATTGGTAATGACGGGCATGGGATCTCCTCCAAGATTGGTGAGAAATTCTTACCAATATGTGCGCGTGTTCACAACGACCTTTTTCCGGTTACTCTGCCGCAGGGGACAAGACGCGGAGGGAGACATGTTTTTCGACGATTTGCCCGTAGGTTACCGGTTCAAGACCGAGGCGCGGACGCTGCCCTTGGCCGAGATCGTGGGCTTTGCCCGCAGGTGGGACCCGCAGCCTTTCCATACCGATCCCGAAGCGGCGAAGGAGTCCCCCTATGGTGGGATCATCGCCAGCGGGTTCCACACCATCCTGACTGCCTTCGTCCTGTCTCTTGAAGCGGATGTGTGGAACGAGGCGTCGTTGGGGTCTCCGGGTCTGGACGAGTTGCGGTGGATGAAGCCGGTCTATCCCGGCGATACGCTGCATGCAGAGGCAGAGGTGATCGGCTCCACCCCGTCGCAGTCGCGGCCCGACCGGGGGCGGACCGAAATCCAGTACCGGATCTACAACCAGGACGGCGAAGAGGTCGCGAAATACCGCGCGACGCATATCCTTAGGCGGCAGGTGGGTTAGCCGAACGCCGACAGGACGGTGACCAGCCCCGGCAGAAGCGTCGGTGCGCCCGGGGCTGTCGTTGCGATCATGGCGATAGTGCCGGGGGCAGCGGCAATCAGGGCGGGCGCGAAGCTTCCCAGGGACAAGGCAATCATCGGACTCAGGCCCGATGCGCGCCGTCTGCCAGCGATTTGACGAAGCTCAGCACCTCGGCCACCGGCTTGCCCGCTGCGATTTCGGACACGATGGCGGAGCCGACGACGGCCCCATCCGCGACGGACGCGATGGCCTGAGAGGTCTCGGGCGTGCGGATGCCAAAGCCCACGATCACGGGCAGGTCGGTCTGCGATTTGATCCGCGCGACCTCGGGGGCCACATCGGTGGCTTCGGCGGCGGCGGCCCCGGTGATGCCGGTGATCGAGACGTAATAAACGAAGCCGGACGTGTTCTGCAGCACTTTGGGCAGGCGGTCGTCATCGGTTGTGGGGGTGGCTAGACGGATGAAGTTGAGGCCCGCCTTCTGGGCCGGAATGCACAGCTCCTCGTCCTCTTCCGGCGGAAGGTCCACCACGATCAGCCCGTCGATCCCGGCGGCCTTGGCATCGACAAGGAACTTATCCACGCCCCGGCTGTAGATCGGGTTGTAATACCCCATCAGCACGATCGGGGTGGTGTCGTCGGTTTTGCGGAACTCGGCAGCCATATCGAGCGTCTTTTGCAGGGTCTGCCCGGCCTCCAGCGCGCGCTGACCGGCAATCTGGATCGTGGGGCCATCGGCCATCGGATCGGTGAAGGGCAGGCCAAGTTCGATGATGTCCACGCCCGCGCCGGGCAGGCCTTTCATGATCTCCAGCGAGGTGGCGTAGTCGGGGTCACCGGCCATGATGTAGGACACGAAGGCTTTCTTCCCCTCGTCCTTCAGGGCAGCGAATTTGGCGTTGATCCGGGTCATGGCAATTCCTCGCAAGTCTTCCGGCCCCGTTTGGCGAATGTCTGCGAGGAAATCAATGGGGCTTGGCGGTCAATCCTTGTTCCATGGGGCAGTGATCATCCAATGCACTCCGTAGCGATCCGTCAACATGCCGAAGCCTTCGGTCCATGCGTTCGGGGCGAAGCCTCGGATCAGGATGAAGCAGCATTCGCGCTCGAACCGATCGAAAACAGACCCGGCCCGGTCGAGGCTGGAAAACGCGGCCCTCACCCAGAAGCCGCCACCGGGCTCGGTGGCACCGGTGAGGTCATCCGCCCCCATCAGAACCCCTTCTTCGTAGGTCATCTCGCAATGCGCCAGCCATTCTGCCCGATCTGGCGGCACATACATCGTGTCACCGTGGTCGATGTACATGTCCTTGGCTTCAGTAGCCGGAAGCGCGCTGGTCACTCGGCCATTGAGGAGGTCGGCATAGGTATCCATCGCCTGTCGGCACTGGCCCTGAAACATGAGGTAGGGGATTGGCTGCATCGGAAACTCCTGGGGTCGATCCCCCTGAGCATAGCACGAGGCCCGTTGCAGTAGGATGCCCAAGGCCGTAGAAGGCGCCGGAACAAAGGATGCGGAGGGCCAGATGGGCTTCAAGATGGGTATTGTCGGGCTGCCGAATGTGGGCAAGTCCACGCTGTTCAACGCGCTGACCAAGACGGCGGCGGCGCAGGCGGCGAATTTTCCCTTCTGCACGATCGAGCCCAATGTGGGCGATGTTGCGGTGCCTGACCCGCGGCTGGACAAGCTGGCGGCAATCGCAGGGTCCAAGCAGATCATACCCGCCCGCATGACATTCGTCGATATCGCGGGGCTGGTGAAGGGCGCATCCAAGGGAGAGGGGCTGGGGAACCAATTCCTCGCCAATATCCGCGAAACCGATGCCATCGCGCAGGTTTTGCGCTGCTTCGAGGATGACGACATCACTCATGTCGATGGCCGGATCGACCCGATTGCGGATGCCGAGACCATCGAGACCGAGCTGATGCTGGCCGATCTGGAAAGCATCGAAAAGCGCCGCGCGAACCTCGTCCGCAAGCTGAAGGGCAACGACAAGGAAGCGCAGCAGCAGGACCGGCTGCTGGCCGAGGCACAGGCGATGCTGGAAGACGGCAAGCCCGCGCGGCTGGTCGAGGTCAGCGCCGAGGACGCGAAGGCTTGGAAGATGCTGCAACTGCTGACCACCAAGCCGGTGCTTTATGTCTGCAACGTCGATGAAGGCTCTGCGGCTGAGGGCAATGAATTCTCGGCGAAAGTAGAGGACATGGCCCGCGAACAGGGCGCGGCGACTGTGATCATCTCGGCCCAGATCGAGGAAGAGATCAGCCAGCTCGACGCCGAGGAAGCCGAGATGTTCCTGGGCGAAATGGGGCTGGAGGAGGCCGGGCTCGACCGGTTGATCCGCGCGGGCTATGGCCTGCTGAATCTTGAGACCTATTTCACCGTCGGCCCGAAAGAGGCTCGCGCCTGGACCATCCGCCGGGGCACCGCCGCGCCGCAGGCCGCGGGCGTCATCCACGGTGATTTCGAGCGCGGTTTCATCCGGGCCGAAACCATCGCCTATGACGATTACATCGCCTGCAATGGCGAAACCGGCGCCAAGGAAGCGGGCAAGATGCGGGTCGAGGGCAAGACCTATACCGTCAAGGACGGTGACGTCCTGCATTTCCTGTTCAATGCGTGAAGCCATTCTCAATTAAGGCAAAACTGCTGCAATTCTTCCCCAATTGTGACGAGATATCAGTCCATTGCCGTCTTGGGGGCACTTGATTGGTGCATAGAGATGTCGCGACCGAATACTGTCAGTGCTTTTTGCCTGGACGAATGCGGGGCTGTTACCACAGACTGGGTGCCGCTTGTCAGCGCGACGGTGGGGCTTGGCCTTGCGGTTGCCGGCGTTGTCAGTGGTGGGCTGGAAAGTCTCGCCGGCAGTATTCGTGATACTCTGAATTCCGATATTATCGCGGGAGGATCCGGTGAAGCCTCGGGCGCCGGTTCCGGTGCCGCGGGTGGCGATGACGGGCTGGTCGAGCTGGTCTTCAACGATTTCACCAATGGGGATCAGGGCTGGATTACCATGGCCGACGAGCATGACGACCCGCTGCTCGAAGGCATGCTTGGTCCCTACTACGATCAAAGCGGTGCCCCGGTCCTGCTGAACACCTACACATTCGATCCCGACACAGGCTATGCGATGTTCGAGTTCGATCTGACCACCATCGGCAATTGGGAGGCAGCAGACCAGATGCGGCTCTTCGTCAACGGGGTGATGATCGACGCGACGCGGCTGGCGGGTGGCAGCACCAACAGCGTAGCCAGCGATGGATCCGACGAAACACTTGTATCCTACAACTTCATCGAGCGCGAAAGCGTCAGCCGCGATGTGACCGAGGAACGGCTGGAAATCGCGGCCGCCTGGTACGAGGCCGAGGCTGATGGTGCCCGTTATGAAGCCATCCGTTCCAACGTGAACACGCAGAGCGAATACACCGTGCAGGTGGTCGTGCAGAACCCGAGCGAACAGATCCAATTTGGAATTGGCCGTATCGGCGATGACCCTTATGGCGGCGAGGCCTGGGCCATCGACAATGTGGGATCCTACGGGTCGGACATTCTGCCGGTAGAGTTCAACGGCGAATAAAACCGGTCAGTCCACCTTGACGATCAGTTTGCCGGTGTTCTCGCCCCGGTAAAGCATCCCGATCGCGTCCATCGCGGCCTCTGGCCCGTCGAGGATGTGTTCCCGCACGCTGATCTTGCCCTCGCGCAGCCATCCCGCCAAGGCGGTGCGGGCCTCGTGCAGCCTGTCCTTGTAGTCGAAGATCAGGAACCCCTGCATCCGGGCGCGCGCCACCAGCAATTGCCGGTGAACGCGCGGGCCAACGGGCAGCGGATCCCATTCGGTGATCGCCGCCGTGCCGCAGATTGTGATCCGTGCCCCAACGGCAAGCCTGGTCATTACCGCGTCAGAGATCGGCCCGCAGGTATTGTCGAAATAGCAATCGACTCCATCTGGGCAGGCGGCGGCGACAGCGCTGGCCACATCCCCGGCCTTGTAGTCGATGGCGGCGTCATAGCCGAACTCCTCTCGGCACTGGCGGACCTTCTCGGCCCCGCCCGCAATGCCGACGGTCCGGCAGCCGATGACCTTGGCAATCTGCCCCACGGCAGACCCGACGGCCCCCGCAGCGGTCGAGACCACGACCGTATCGCCCGCCTTGGCCGCACAGGAGTCCAACAACCCGAAATAGGCGGTGGTGCCATTCAGCCCCATGATCCCGAGCGCGTAGCTGCGCGGCAGGTCGGTCTCCGTCACCTTGCGCCCGATGTTGGACCCGTCGCTGATCGCATGAGTCTGCCAGCCCAGAAGTCCCTCGACCACGTTACCCTCGGCATAGCCGGGATGGCGGCTGGCGATGACCTCGCCAACGGCGAAGCTGCGCATGGGGTCACCAAGCGCCACGGGGGGCGAGTAGTTCGGCACGTCATTGGCCCATCCCCGCATCGCGGGGTCCACGGACCAGTGGCTGACGCGGATCAGGACCTGCCCTTCGGCCAGCACCGGCACGTCGACCTCCCGGATGGCAAAATGCTCGGGCTTCGGGACACCAACCGGGCGGCTGGCGAGAATGACCTGGGTGTTTTTCATGAGGGGCCTCCTGTCCGGGCGATCCTGCCTGCCCCCCCTGCAGAACGCAATGCACTAACCGAAGATTGCCGCGTTGCCCCCGCGGATATCAAAAGCGCGCCCGCAAAGGCAAATTTCCCCTTGTTCCCCGGTTTGCAGACGGATACACCCGCCAGCGGAGACGTGGCCGAGTGGTCGAAGGCGCTCCCCTGCTAAGGGAGTAGGCCCGGAAGGGTCTCGAGGGTTCGAATCCCTTCGTCTCCGCCATAAAAATCCAATTAGACCTTGTTATTAAAGGAAAAATCTGGATTTTGAGGTTGCCGTTCCCACACATGTTCCCACACTTGACCTTTGTTCGGTCCACCCAAGGCGCGCAACCGCTCACTCGCTTTCGCCGGTTATCAGGCGTCGCTGCTCGTCTCGGCTGATTTGTCCATAGCTGCGCAGGGTGATCAGCGGGTCCGAGTGGCCAAGGTTTTGAGCGTTGGCAATGAACTCGGCCACGCTCTTGCTATTCTTCGCCGCGTGGCGGGCCAGCATGTGCCGGAAGGCGTGCGGACCATACGGGGGCAAACCGGCTGTTTCGAAGGCGGTGTTGACGATCTTGCGAACAGGTTCGGTTGTCTTCCAATTCGCGCGGGTGAATCCGCAAGCTGCGAACCCTCTGTTTGATTGTGCCGACAGGGCTGTGGCGGGAAACAGCGGATCATCGGGGCTGTAGAGTGCTACCTCGTCGAGATAGGTCATCCAGTCGCGCAGCGGGGCTTCGGCCTCTGAGAACTCCTTGGCGAAGAACGTGTCGATTCGCTTGCCGAACTTGGTGGCCACCTCACGCGGGTTTTGGGTGACGGACTTTTCGTCCAGGTCCACATGCTTGATCTTGAGCGAAGTCAGCGCCTCGACGCGGATACCGGTGAGGCACAGCAGCGCGAAGATCGCCTTGTCGCGCATCTGGCGCGGCGTCTCGCTGGGCATCATGGACAAGGCGCGATTTGCTTGGCGAAGGCTGGGCGCGGGGCGTTCGGGGGCCGCGCGTGCCTCCGCCTCATCGCGTCTCGAAAGTTGGAAATAGCTGGCGTCCTTGGCCCTGATCCTGCGTCGAAACCCATCTTGCTGTGACAGCCACAAGGTGAACTCTCGCATTGTGGCCATGATCGAGCGGGTGGTGGATTTGGCGAGGGGCTTGCCTGTCGTGCTTTTGGCGTGATCCAAATGCTCGCGAAACCCTACGGCCCAATCAATGTGGAACTTGGCGAAGTCCTTGCGCTTGTTCCACAGGTCGAAACGCTCAAGATGGGCAATCTCGCGGTCCAGGGTCTTGTCTGAGACCTGCTTGGAGTGCTTGCGATAGGTCAGAAACTCGCGCTTGGTCCGCTCGTTTTTCTCGTTGAGTTGGGTTGTCATCAGAGCCTCCGATTTGCTCAATTCTTGACTGTCAGAACCCCTGCCAATCGAGGCAGGCTGGAAGTGGAAAATCAGGGGGGCATCTGTCCGCCTCTTCAATGTCGATTCCCGGCGGTTGTTTAAGAACCGGCTTTGGGCGTTTCGGACGCCTCGCCCCGCAAGGTCAAATCGAAGACGTCATTGAGGGCCGCAACGCGTTCTTGCGCGATGGGTCTGTGCATGATCGTGTCGCAGGTCTCGCACATCGCGGTGAGTTTCGCGCGGGTTCCATCCTTCTCGCAATCGACAAGCCCACCCGCCGGTTTCCGCGCTTCGCGGCACTTCAAGCAATAGAACTCGTCGGGCGACAGCCGGGATCTTCGCCCCTGTCTCTGGCGCTGGATGTAGCTGATCAGCGCGTCGCCACGCACCAGCGTTGGCCGTTCATCCGTCATGGCCGTCAGGCCTTGCTTGATCCACGCCCGAATGGTGCGGTCAGAGACGCCGGTGACACCCGCCGCCTCTGAGATCGTGTAGCAGCGTAGCGATTTTATTCCGCTGAGTTTGGCTGACTTGGGCATTTGGCCTTACCCCTCATGCCGTGCCAGCCATTCGCGGATAGCATCCACCCGGACAAGCCGCCGCGTGCCGATCTTGATGCTGGGCAAATCACCCTTGGCCAAGGCCGCATAAAGTGTCGTTCGCCCGATGCCCGCAAGACGCGCCGCCTCGTCTGGGGACACCGCGATGGGGGCGTGTTTCGGGGTCGTTTCGTTCAGGTCTGCCATGGTTCATACTCCACCGTTAGAAGGTGGGTGAACCGTCGCGGACGTTGGGTGGATCAAAACAGGGCTTGGGTTTCCATCCAGTTTTCATCCACCCCGAAATTCGGAAACATAGGCTTTTACCGTAGACAGACTGGGTGTGGTCTCATTTGGGTAACGCCTTCGATAATCCAGCAAAGCGGCCTTGGCCTCTTCGTTTCGCCCCTTTTCTGCCGCTCCCTGCGCAGCACGATCTGCAAGCAATTCGTGGAAACGCTCGCGGTAGGCGCTGGGTCGCCCGCCAGTCGGCCTTGGCGGCGCGCCGACGGCTTCGGCCACGCTCAAAGTCTTCCGTAGGCGCGCGGTCCCCAAGTCTAACTGCACCATCTGGTCGAGGGTGTAGGTTACGCCGTCACGATGCGGCACATGGCCAGCGGCGGTGACGACAAGGGCGTAGTCGCGCCGGATTTGACCGCGCAGGGCGTTCTCAAGGCTGACCAGCTCATCGTCATTTTGAAGGCAGGTGTGGAAGTAAACAACCGCCCGCCCACCGGGTGTATCCACCAGCCCGATACGCCATGTCTGCGGCCCGAGTTGAGATATGCCCCCCTGCGAACACTCAAAGGCCGCGTGTAGGTGTTCCACCAGCGCGGCAAAGTTGGGGCGGACGGCAACAAGGTCCGCACGCTCAACAGGGACAAATCCTAGTTCAGGGCAAAAATGGCCATATGAACCGCCCTCGAAGACGATCTCGGCATCGTGCGGCACGTCGCAATTCTCGCAGAACACCGATTGCACCAAGCCGTCGCTCTTGAGCAAACCCGCATCCAGCAACACGCCATATCGTGTATCATTACGATAGGCCTGCGCCGCCACCTTCCCGGCCTGCCCTATGATCTCAGAGAGCAAGGAAATCGCGTTCAATCAGCCGTCCTCGATCACGTCAATTTCAGGTGACGGCGGTGCAATCAGGTTCCATCGCTCCAACAGATTGAGCACCCGTTGGCGGTCTGCTTCTGTCTTGTTTGGGATCGTGGTGGTATTCGGACTGCGCAAGGTCACAGTCAGCGTGCGGCGGCGCTTGCCATTTTGCGCCGCCATGACAATCCGCAGGGTTGCAGCCACGATCTGCCATCCACCGGCCTTGAGAGGGGACTCCTGCGCGAAGCGACGATTTAGAAACTGGTAAATCGTTTCGCTGTCACCCCGCTTTTCAAAGCGCGCAAAGCCGCCGCCGGTTGAGAAGAAGTCCAGCGACGACACCTCTACGCCCTCCACACCATGCGCCGGTTCAATCGCAAATGCAGGTTCGGTTCGAAGCGTGCTCAAAATCACTTCTCGACGTGGCGCTTCCACCGGCGGCTCGGACCCAGGCGCGAAATGCCTTGAAAAAGCTTGGGCATATTCATCGCGAACCTTCTTTCCACCAGCGGCGCAAATCTCCACGATGCGCTCGGCTGGATTGCACGCGATGCCCACCTCCAAAACCCGCTGGAACACTTGCCGCTCCAAGCCCTCCGATGCCCCGAAGGTCAATTCGCTTGCCGCCCGGTCCTCCACGTAGATCGTCGCCTGAACGATCTCCGTTTCCTCGCCTGTAATGGGGTGAACCCGCACAGCGCGATACCAATCCGCCTCGCGCTTGCGATGAGCGGGCAGGTCCAGAATTGCAATCGCGTCTGCCACGAATGCCCGGCGCGCGGTATCATCATCCAAAGCCCACGCCTTGCCATCATCGTCAAACTGAAATGCCGACCAATTCTTGCCGCCCGTGCGACGGTTTAGCGAGGCCTGCACGGCCACACGTTCAAAGGCATGGGGAAAATCCAGCGCCAGCATCAAGAGCACGTCCTGAACGCCCTCTAGGCCTTCCAGATCAATCCCCATCATCGGGCAGACCTGTTCTGCGCTGACCATCACCGCGTCATTGGTCAAGCTGGCCAAATGATCCAGTTCAGCCTTGAGGCGATCTTGTTGGCGTGCTGGTAGATCATCAATGACCGTGTTGAGGTCAGCTACAAACGCCGTGCCGCGCCCAGCGCTGTTCCAGTCGAAACCCTCGGGCATCTCGACACCTTTTGAGGTGAGAAATGCCTTTAATCGTGAACTAGGGGCTTTTCGAAGGAACCCACTATATGAAGCCATGTATCTTGTGCCTGAATTAATACCTGTGTCACAATGTGGTGTTCGAGAGCATCCGATACAAGGCTGAATAGCCTGGGGGGGTGTATTGACAAGATGGGCTCCCATCGAACGTTGCGCGTCATTCACGCTGGTATCTGCGCAGGAGACCAGATTGGCGCGAGATCTGATGTCGGGCGAGGAACGGCCGTTCTTTGAGCGTTTCATCCTGTCTGTTCGCGCCCCGAATGGGCGTAAACCCATTCGCCACCGCTTTGTTTCAGATGGCATTTTCTGGTTCGCGCGGACGGGCGCTCCGTGGCGGGGCCTGCCCGAAGAGTTCGGTAAATGGTCGAGCGTTTACCGGTAATTCCGGCGCTGGAGATTGGCTGGGCTGTGGGAGGACATCATGGATGCCCTGAACCAGAGCGGGGCCGTGCCAGACGCCCCTCAAATGATCGACTGCACCATAGTCCAGGCTCACCATCCATTGTCCAGCCGGGCATTGCGAAGGCAATGTCCTGAGAGGAGAGCGGCAGGCGCTAAAGGGGGATGAGCCAGTGCAGGCGCCATTGGTTTGAGCTCACTGGAAAATGTGACAGGGTTTCAGGCGTTCTCGAGGTGACTTCACAACTAAGGTCCACCTCCTCGTCAATGCCGCAGCGCTGCCCAGGAGAACTGAGATCACGCCGGGCCAGGCATCGGACTATCCTGGCTTCGATCTGGTTATGGCCGATACGCTTCCAGCACCGAGCGCCCTGCTCGGCGGTCGAGGCTATGACGCTGATAGTATTCGCAAATCCATGGACAAGCGGGACGTTTTGCCTGTCATCCCGATGCGAAAGCCACGCAAGGCACGCTTCGGTGCCGACCGTTCTATTTACCGGCTGTGCAATCTGGTCGAGCGGTGCTTCAATAAGCTCAAGAGTGCCCGCCGTGCCGCTACCCGCGACGATAAAACCGCAGAAAGCTTCCTGGGTTTCATTGACCTCAAGTCGATCCGCCTTTGCCTCCAAAGTTTGCCAACATGACCAGAAATAACACACGCTACCAGTACACGTTCGAGGCGCATGATCTATCGGATTGGGCAGGCATTGAATATGGCTCATTCCAACAGGAGCCAACAAGCGCATCAATTGAGCCTCAAGGCTCATGAAATGTTGGGCAGGGCGCATAACTAAAACCAAATCACGCCGATCGATGGCTGACTTGATCATTGGATCATGTGCTGCCAGGTTTCGATCAAGCGAGCTCGGGGCATTCGAGCATTGACTTGATCCGAGGCGGAACCTGACGGGCGCTCCAGGCGCGGGGGTAGTCCAGTTGCTCAATATGGGGCACATCGCCGTAAAGCAATTCGAACTCGGCGTAGTTGTCGAAGCAGCGACGACTCACGTAGTCAATGAAGGTCTCCGCAGGTGCGCCATTGGCGAGGATGATATCATGCGTTGCGGTTTCGATGTGGTAGACCATATAGCTCGGCCCAATTTCATCCAGCGATACGTTATTTATAGTCTTGTGGTTCACGAGTGCCCCGGCCTGGCAGATGACCGAATCAATCAGGATGCCTTGCTCAGCAGTCACCGTCAGATCCACGCGAGGCTTTGTTGCACAAATGGGGTGAGGGATTCCCTGTGTGAATCCAGCGTGGTAGCTGGCGAGCATGAGCAGTTGGTCCCTTATGACGTACAAGACCAGGAACTGGCCTTCGTACAACACGGCGCTGAAGCAGCGCGGTTCGCTATCGATCTGGTTTGATCCCGATATGACCTGGCACGCGGCACCCACCGGCAAGCGCGGGCGGCAACCCGAGTTCAGCGACGCGGCGATACAGGTTTGTCTCACGATAAAGGTGTTGTTCGGCATGCCCCTTCGCCAGACGACCGGGTTCGTCGAAAGCCTGCTGCGGTTGGCAGGCCTTGACTGGAAAGTGCCGGACTTCAGCACTCTGTCTCGCCGCCAGAAGACCCTGAGCGTCGCCATCCCTTATCGCGGAGGAACGGGTCCTTTGCACCTGCTGATCGATGCGACCGGGATCAAAGCCGAGGGCGAGGGAGAGTGGAATGCCCGCAAGCATGGCGGGTCAAAGAAGCGCCTTTGGCGCAAGCTGCATCTTGGTATGGACGAGGAAACACTGGAGATCCGCGCAGTCGGTGTCACGACAAGCAACGTCGGCGACGCCCCTATGTTACCCGACCTGCTGGCACAGATCCCGCCCGACCAAGAGATTGCCACGGTCACCGCTGACGGAGCCTATGACACGCGCAGATGTCACAATGTGATTGCCGCTCGAGGTGCCGTTGCCGTCATCCCACCACGCAAGAATGCGCAACTCTGGAAGCCAACTACGGCGGGTGCTATCGCGCGAAACGAAGCCGTGAGGGCCTGCAAATATCTCGGACGGGCACTCTGGCGAAAGCTGACAGGCTATCACCGACGAAGCCGCGCAGAGACGAAGATGCACTGCGTCAAACTCCTTGGCCAAGGCCTGATGGCCAGAGACTTCGACCGGCAGGTCGCTGAGCTCCAGATCCGGATCGCGGTGCTCAACCGCTACACCGCTCTTGGCATACCCGTCACTGAGCCCGTAGGATGAGTCCGTCCGGGGAAAGGGGAAGCCTGCCCTTCAACCGATTTGTGCAACAGAGCCTCCACGCGAGGCAGCCCCATACCGAGCGACCTTGCCGCAAAGCAAACGGGCATAAGCCGTTCCGCTGGGCCGAAAGCCGTGAACACGGTCTGTTTGCCAACCCACTTGACGGCCACAGAACGCCCGTCCTCAGTCAGCACAATGTCACCGACCGAAAGTTCTTCGATGGCGCATTCGCCGTTGGGCGTAGCGATCAGGCTGCCGCCGTGATAACCGATCCTGAAATCGCTCGTGTGCAGACTAGATGGGTCGATCGCCGCAGGAAAGTTTACATGCGAAGCGGATAGGTCGGAGGGTAAGTAAACGATGTATTGATTGCCGGACCGGATTACCGGAACCCGGACTGTGCCATCTTTGACCAAGGGAAGCTCGAGAGACCCGGCAAAGGAACACGTCGTGCCGAGTTGATATTCGACCTCGTACACTCGGTCAAACTCTCGATAGTCCAGAGAGCCTGAAAATACATGAGCGCCAACAGCCAAGTAGCTGTCCGATCCCTTGTCATATTTGTATACGTTATAACCTCCGTAATTGTAGATCGTCACAACTGCTCCTTTCACATGTCATTGCACATGCTGATCTGTGGGCCGTGGTGATAGGATCAGTGATTTTCGCCTTTCGCGCATCTGTGCATAAGGCTGCCAAATATATCCTTTCTGCAATGAAAGGTCTGAAAGATAATCTAAATCGTCATTTGAACTTGCATCCCTTAATCAAGAGCGGAAAAAATAAATTTGACGTCGAAGAGTAGATTGAGTTGTGGAGATGATATGCTATCGAAAGACGTCAACAATAGTGTTGGGACACATGCTCTGCCATAGCGATAGAGATAATGCTGATCGGTTTGCAAGCATACCCGCCCACACTCGAGCCTGGATGCGCGCACTTCGCGGGAATGCAATTATAAATACTGGAGCAGAACCTGAACTGAACCAAACAATAAACGCGTGCTAAAAATGGATCAGGGCACGGTTTATAACGCTTTCTGGTCCGTAACTTTGGCTCTGATGGCCTCCAATGTGCTGTCTACTAGTTCGGCTATGCCACCCAGGGTTTTGTTCGTTTCGGCGATCCCGAGGCGGCTGAGGCCCTCCTCCAGATCTGTCAATGATTGGGCGAGTCTAATGCACCCCAAAGCCTGGCAAAGTCCTTTTTCCTTGTGTATGATTTTATATGCGTTTTCAAAGTTACCGTCTTTCACTGCACTTCGGATGCCAGCCAATGCGATGCGCATGCCGTCTTCGATTTTAGGTATCAAGCTCTGCAAAGCGCTGTCACCCGTCGCTATCAAGACTTTATTGAACATATCCTCGTCGAGGACAGGAGAGGCGCAAAGAGCAGTTTTCATTTCATCGGGATCATTTCTTTGGAAAGTGCCTTCACATAAAAGGGATTGCAATTTACCCGCAAGAGCGACGGGTTGCACTGGCTTCGTAAAAATGGCTTCGGCCCCGGCATCGGTTGCTGCTTGCGTCATTTTGCCTGCTGGGTGGGACGTAAGAAGGAAAATGGGGCAATCGCCCAGTAATCCCTTAAGTCTGACCTCCTTTATGACACCGACACCGCTTAGTCCGGGCATCTCCAAATCTAACAGCACGAGGTCTACGCGACGCCCCTGATCATGCATCTTCTCGGCGATCACCACCGCTTCAGCGCCATCGCGTGCCTCTGAAACAGTTGCCCCTTCCATGCTCAGGCGGTCTGTTGTCAGTTTTCGGATGATCGCATTGTCCTCGGCAAACACAATGTGCTTGCCATACAAGATGCCGCGGTGGTCGGGTGTCACAGTATTTGTGAGGACGACAGTAAGATTCAGAGTGAAAAAAAATTTCGATCCTGCCCCCACCTTGCTATCGAGATTGAGAGTGGTGCCCATTGTCTTCAACAGCATAGAGCAAATCGAAAGGCCCAAGCCTATCCCATCGTACCGTTCTTGCTCATGCTCGGGAAGGCGACCGTAATCCTTGAAGATCAGTTGGATCTTGTCTGCGGGGATGCCGGCACCAGTATCGCTAACGCTAAATGTCACCTTAGCTTTTTCTTCTTGTTGCCTCTCCGCAATCACTTCCAGAGTAACGCTTCCGACGTCGGTGTATTTGATACTATTTTCGATTAGGTTGGATAGGGTTCTCTGAAGACGCGATCGGTCAACATTAACAACCATTGGAACGGTTTTGGACACTTTGTATGTCAGTTCCAGCCCCTTTGCATCGGCTGGCCCCTTGAACGCCTCGACCACGTCCCGCACTGTTCCCCTGATGTCACCAGGTGTCAGTTTCGCAACTGGAAGCTGTTTGTCCGACTTGCTCCAATCCAATACATCTTCTAGATGCTGAAGCTGGTTTTGCACCGATCGCAATGCGGAACCATATGTTTTTCGCCCCGACGGTAGATCAGCGGGTCTAGCGCCCTGATCGGCCAGATCGAATGACCCAAGTATTGAGAGTAGGGCATTTCGGACATCATGGGCAATCGAAGTGATTGCACGTGTCTTCTCCTCGTTTGCTCGTTCCGCGATATCACGCTCCCGATTGATGGCAACAATCCGGTTTCTCTGCGCTTCTTCCCGTCGCAGCATGGCCAGCGATAACCAAGTCAGCATGACGCCAAACAGCGATATAGATACAGGTCTGATAATCTGAGTATCTGGGCCAAAGATGCTTCGATTGGGCACCGCGGTGGCGACAACCCAGCCTGGAGCTGTTTCAACTGTTCTTGCTACTCTGTCCCAAACACCGTCTGAAAGATTCACGCCAACCCTTGCCGTAGCTCTCGCCTCGCTCAAGGTTTCCCATCGGATTCGCGCCCATTGAGGTGCTTCCCGCAACATGAAGCCTTCGATACGCGTGCTTGTTGCGGCAACACGATGTGACGCGTCCAATATGGTAACGACCATGGGTGGATCGACGCTATCCTCCAAAAAATTTGAAACGTTTACAGCGTCCATTGCGGCACTGACAACCACTGTCCTTCCACTGGCATCTTGTGTAAGCAATACGGTGGTTATCACGGGGATGGATGCGACCGGCCCTTGAAACACATTTGCGACGACAATCTGACCACTCGCTCGAGACGCTTCGATAGCCTCAACAATTTCTGGAAATTCATCAGAGGGGTTGTGTGAAGGAAGGGAAGACTGATCTTCGGCCCTGGAATTGAGCAGCTGTCGATTGATATCGCCCAACTCGTGCACCACGATCCACGCGTTCAGCAGCTCAGCTGATCGCCCACATTCTGAAAGCAGCGTGGTCAGGTCAAGACGTTCGACCAGATGAGGCGAGGTCGCGCAAAACTCGGTAAGGGTGATAAGGTGCTCGAGGTGGTCGTTAAAAATGGTCGCGTGTGTCTGCGCTGACAGCGACAACCTCCGTAAGGTTTCATTTTGAGAGATACGTGCCTCGTTCAACAAAGCTACGAGCGCAAGTATGACCGCCGGAGCGAACGCCAGAAAGCGAAGCCAAATTTTTAGCGGGCTGAAGTCCCTCAAGACTGCCAAGAACCTACCTCTATTTATGCTCAAAGTGCTCTGTCAGCGGGGTCGCAGCCGCTCCAAATGAAAAGCAATAAACCGCGCGTCAACGTACAGATTAGATGAGGCGGCATCAGAGAGAAATGCATCTAAAGATTATCATACAAAACTTTAGGATAACTTCGGATCACTGCATGTAGAGATCTTTTGTTAGTGGACAGGATTGCTGGCTGTCTGACGTGTGAACTGATGCTGTTGACGGGGGCATCCACCGCATCAGTTCAAGGCGACGACTAGGGTCAGGGCTCATAGCCAATAAATGACGAGTGCGGCAAGGGCGATGGCTGACAGGAAGACCTTCGGGCATCTATCGTAGCGGGTTGCCACGCGCCACCAATCTTTCAACCTGCCGAACATGATCTCGAAGCGATCTACAAACGTCCCAGAACCAGTCAGCCGCACCCCCAGCATCCGGTCTTCCCGTATCTACTGAGAAAGATACAGATCGACCGGCCCAACCAGGTCTGGTGCGCTGACATCACCTTTGTGCCTGTGCGCAACGGGTTCCTCTATCTCGTGGCGATCATGGGTTGGGCCTCGCGCAAGGTCCTGAGTTGGAGGCTGTCAAACACGATGCATGCGGTGGATGCGCTGAATGAAGCCATCGCCAAATACGGCCCGCCCGAGATCATGAAGACGGATCAAGGCAGCCAGTTCACTGGATCGGCCTGGATCACCACGCTGACCGAGGCGGGCGTGCGCATCTCGATGGATGGACGGGGCCGTACCCTGTGTTTGCTATGGAAGAGATCATTTCTTGACGGCAGAGCCCGTCTGGGCAAACGTAACAGGGCATCCGGTGCTCCGGATGTCCCATGACCTGCTGACCTAAGCAGCCAGATTTTCCCGACATAGGACGTTGTCGCTGACCACCAAGCAGGGGAAGCCGCGCATCTCGGCGATCCGGTCCAGTTCACGGGCGACGCGGTGTCCCGACAGCGACTTATCGACGACGGTCGCAAGGCATTCCCGGCTGAAGTCGTCGATCACGCAGAGGATGCGGAACCTGGGGCCGTCCGCCAGCGCGTCCGACACGAAGTCCAGCGACCACCGCTGGTTCGGTCCCTGCGGGATCGCCATCGGCGCCCTGGTTCCCAGCGCCCGCTTGCGACCGCCCCGTTTACGGACGGTTAACCCTTCATCCCGGTAGATCCGGTAGAGCTTCTTCCAGTTCAGCGTCCAGCCCTCCCGCGTAAGTAGGATGTGCAGCCGCCGATACCCGAACCGCCGCCGCTCGGACGCCAATTCCTTCATCCTGGCCCTCAGCTCTGTGTCAGCCGGTCGCTTCGACATCCGCCGATAGACACGCGGATCAATCCCGGCCAGCGCACGGGCCCGCCGCTGCGTGTAGCTCTTTTCCTTCATGGCCCAGTCCACGGCCTTCCTCCTCGAACCGGGCCTAAGAAGTTTTTTCCGAGCATCTCTTTCAGCGTGGCCACATCCATCATCTGTTTGGCCAACATCTTCTTCAGCTTCGCGTTCTCGGCCTCGAGCGCCTTCAGTCGCTTGGCGTCGGCTACTTCCATGCCGCCATACTTCCGTCGCCAGTTGTAGAAAGTGGCATCGCTGATCCCGTGCTTACGGCACAGGTTCGGCGCGCTCATGCCCGCCTGGTGCTCCTTCAAAATGCCTATGATCTGTGCTTCGCTGAAACGGCTTCTCTCCATCGTCTGTCTCCTCAGTTGGAGAACAGGCTAACCTCAAACCGGGGACTTTTCAGGGGAGCAGGTCAGTCCTGACCCTACGGTCATCTTCGAAGGCTCTGTTGCACAAATCGGTTGAAGGGCAGGCTTCCCCTTTCCCCGGACGGACTCATCCTACGGGCTCAGTGACGGGTATGCCAAGAGCGGTGTAGCGGTTGAGCACCGCGATCCGGATCTGGAGCTCAGCGACCTGCCGGTCGAAGTCTCTGGCCATCAGGCCTTGGCCAAGGAGTTTGACGCAGTGCATCTTCGTCTCTGCGCGGCTTCGTCGGTGATAGCCTGTCAGCTTTCGCCAGAGTGCCCGTCCGAGATATTTGCAGGCCCTCACGGCTTCGTTTCGCGCGATAGCACCCGCCGTAGTTGGCTTCCAGAGTTGCGCATTCTTGCGTGGTGGGATGACGGCAACGGCACCTCGAGCGGCAATCACATTGTGACATCTGCGCGTGTCATAGGCTCCGTCAGCGGTGACCGTGGCAATCTCTTGGTCGGGCGGGATCTGTGCCAGCAGGTCGGGTAACATAGGGGCGTCGCCGACGTTGCTTGTCGTGACACCGACTGCGCGGATCTCCAGTGTTTCCTCGTCCATACCAAGATGCAGCTTGCGCCAAAGGCGCTTCTTTGACCCGCCATGCTTGCGGGCATTCCACTCTCCCTCGCCCTCGGCTTTGATCCCGGTCGCATCGATCAGCAGGTGCAAAGGACCCGTTCCTCCGCGATAAGGGATGGCGACGCTCAGGGTCTTCTGGCGGCGAGACAGAGTGCTGAAGTCCGGCACTTTCCAGTCAAGGCCTGCCAACCGCAGCAGGCTTTCGACGAACCCGGTCGTCTGGCGAAGGGGCATGCCGAACAACACCTTTATCGTGAGACAAACCTGTATCGCCGCGTCGCTGAACTCGGGTTGCCGCCCGCGCTTGCCGGTGGGTGCCGCGTGCCAGGTCATATCGGGATCAAACCAGATCGATAGCGAACCGCGCTGCTTCAGCGCCGTGTTGTACGAAGGCCAGTTCCTGGTCTTGTACGTCATAAGGGACCAACTGCTCATGCTCGCCAGCTACCACGCTGGATTCACACAGGGAATCCCTCACCCCATTTGTGCAACAAAGCCGCTCCGCAGCCTCAGCCGCCCGTGCCGGCCAACGTCATCGAATACACAGCATTGGACATTGATGGAACGAACGTTGCAGTCGAGGTCGGTGAAGATGGTCGTGTCCAAAGTTCTCAGGCGGGAGGGGGGAATGCCGTGGCGTTCGATTCGTCCGATCCCGGTTCCGGTCAGTCCACCCAGGATGTGTTTGACGAGGTAGGCGATCAGCTTGAGGGCGCGGGTCTTGTTAACCCATTCAACTAAAAAGCCTGAGGTCAATCAGGTAAGGGGGGCGCAATTGGAAAGAAAATCGCGAGTTAGAAGGCTGATTTCGGTCAGCGTTGTCACTGCGGCGTTCAGCGTGGTTTGTGAATTCGTGAACGCTCAGAGCACCTATGGGCCGGGGCAGAGCTGGTCCTCCACTTGGGGGCCTTCAGCAACGAACAGGTCACTTAGATTGCAAGAAGCTCAGGCCATCAGAAGTGCCGAGCAGAGTTCAGGCGGTCCGAGTACGGTCGTCTACAACACCAATAGCTATGATAATAGGGCAAACTACCAGGACTTGTCCGGAGTATCCGGGTCATTGGGCGCGATCGAGTTCCAAATAGGCGATCAGATTGGTCAGAACACCAACTCAGTTGGCGCAATGAATACGGGCGAAACGACGATCGAAATAAACGGAGATGGAAATCTGGTGGATGCAACAAACTCGGCAGAGTCTGAGGGTTGCATCGATTCTAGCGTTGTTAACGAAACGCTGTCTCTCCTCGACTCCTATTCAGAAGGTGATAGCAGCATTTCTAATGTTGCGAGTTCGACCGTGCCGCCATGCAGTTGAAGTCAATCATCCTTTCGCGAAGAAAAGTGAGCAGATCAACCCCGAAGCCAAGAGCATCCGGGGTAACTGTGTCTGGCGGAGCTCTGCGTCCTTACGGCCTGATCGCGTCAGTCCTACTGCTCGCGAGCTGTGGTGGTACAATCGGGACCTTCACGCCCGTGACCCGCAATGTGGACTTGCCAGAAGGCCCGCCTGTCGAAGAAATTGTGACTATCTTCGATGATGCCCTTCATTGTCTGCGCGGCCACATTCCGGCCGGATTGACTTTCGCGGTGGGTGAAGTCGTCGATGCAACCGGTCGCGAAAGCTATTCTGATGGTGGAGCCGGGCGTTTCATATCTCAGGGCGCTGGAGAGATGGTGCAGTCGTCACTGTTTCGGTCTGGTGCTGCGGTCGTCAACCGTCGTGATCCTGCCATTGCGGTAATGGAAACCCAGTGGGGCATTCGCGATATCCAGAGACAGTTGCCCGTTAACTTTTATATCTCTGGGAGCATCAATAGCCTCGACTTCATTCCGGGTGGAGGCGCAAGCATATCGGTTGCTGGCGTAGGTCCAAGTTATCGCCAGAGCCGCATCCTGGTGGGTCTCGATCTGTCCATGACAGATGCACTGACCGGTCGGATTGTTGCCAGCGTTCCGCTTCAAAGGCAGATGTTCTCGCGAGAAGTGGGAGCGAGCGTAGGGCGGTTCTTCGGGGCTCTGTTGCACAAATCGGTTGAAGGGCAGGCTTCCCCTTTCCCCGGACGGACTCATCCTACGGGCTCAGTGACGGGTATGCCAAGAGCGGTGTAGCGGTTGAGCACCGCGATCCGGATCTGGAGCTCAGCGACCTGCCGGTCGAAGTCTCTGGCCATCAGGCCTTGGCCAAGGAGTTTGACGCAGTGCATCTTCGTCTCTGCGCGGCTTCGTCGGTGATAGCCTGTCAGCTTTCGCCAGAGTGCCCGTCCGAGATATTTGCAGGCCCTCACGGCTTCGTTTCGCGCGATAGCACCCGCCGTAGTTGGCTTCCAGAGTTGCGCATTCTTGCGTGGTGGGATGACGGCAACGGCACCTCGAGCGGCAATCACATTGTGACATCTGCGCGTGTCATAGGCTCCGTCAGCGGTGACCGTGGCAATCTCTTGGTCGGGCGGGATCTGTGCCAGCAGGTCGGGTAACATAGGGGCGTCGCCGACGTTGCTTGTCGTGACACCGACTGCGCGGATCTCCAGTGTTTCCTCGTCCATACCAAGATGCAGCTTGCGCCAAAGGCGCTTCTTTGACCCGCCATGCTTGCGGGCATTCCACTCTCCCTCGCCCTCGGCTTTGATCCCGGTCGCATCGATCAGCAGGTGCAAAGGACCCGTTCCTCCGCGATAAGGGATGGCGACGCTCAGGGTCTTCTGGCGGCGAGACAGAGTGCTGAAGTCCGGCACTTTCCAGTCAAGGCCTGCCAACCGCAGCAGGCTTTCGACGAACCCGGTCGTCTGGCGAAGGGGCATGCCGAACAACACCTTTATCGTGAGACAAACCTGTATCGCCGCGTCGCTGAACTCGGGTTGCCGCCCGCGCTTGCCGGTGGGTGCCGCGTGCCAGGTCATATCGGGATCAAACCAGATCGATAGCGAACCGCGCTGCTTCAGCGCCGTGTTGTACGAAGGCCAGTTCCTGGTCTTGTACGTCATAAGGGACCAACTGCTCATGCTCGCCAGCTACCACGCTGGATTCACACAGGGAATCCCTCACCCCATTTGTGCAACAAAGCCGTTCTTCGGCGATACTCTCGTCAGTCTTGAGGCTGGTGGGCAGGAACGCGAGGCAGTTCATTTCGTACTGCGTCAAATGCTGAGCCTCGCAACCTTCGAACTGGTTGGTCAGGTCGCGAATGAAGCCGCGTACCAGAATTGCAGATCGTCCATCTCTGCATTCGCGGGCGGTGGTCGACCGCATCGTAATGGATCGCCAGAGGCAATCCGCGATGCGTTGCAGGTGGCTGCGGCGGCGGCAACTGAATCCGACCAGACCGAACCCACAACTGATGGCAATCAGGGCGGAGCAGAAGCTCGTGAAAATGCTGCGATTTCTGTGGAAGAGCACATCAACGAGCTTTCCAACCAGGCCTCGGTGCTTGCTGCGCGTGCGATTGCTGCCGCGGAGGAGTCGATCGCATCCACAACGCCGGATGTGCAGGCCCAGAAAGCAGCTGAAGCTTTGCAACTTGTGCGGCTCGCCGGCCAGGCACTGCGAAGGGCTGCGGAGCTTGGAATGGACGGTCCGCGGGGCGATGCGACAGCCATCGTCGTTCAGCGTGCCCTAGAGCTTACGATAGAGGCCAACGAACTTCTCACTCCGCCGGAGGACGCCTCCGAGGAACCGCAAACGGCCGACGCCGCGCCCGAAGACGAGGTCGTGGACGCCGAACAGGACAGCACAGCAGTCGATCCGGGACAGGAGGACGCTGCAGATCCGTAAGCACGGAGTAGAAATTCCACTGATTTCGCCGGGATGGGGGAAGCCAGTGGGGGGGCCCGTCAAAGGGCACCAGCCAAGGGGCCCTTATCCCCCCCTTTAACAATCTAGGGACTGGTGGACAGGGGCCGGTCTTGAATTGAAATGAGGGAAAGCATGAAAAAGCTTCTTGCAACTTCCGCCATCGCACTCGTCGCTCTGAGCGGCGCTGCGTCGGCACAATCGGTTCTGGAACGTGTTCTGGGCCAGATTGACAACGCCACTAACCTGGCCTCCGTGAACGGCACCTTCGCCAACATCGCGGAAAACATCGGTGGTTCTGAACTGCAATATGTGATGAGCGATGGCAGCGTCCTTTCTGAAACAGAATTTGCTGCCTATGAAGGCGAAGCAACTGTGACGGAAGTGATTGGCGGCTATGCTGACGGCATCGACGGCTCGATTACCAACATTGTCGACGGTATCGAGAGCGTTACCCAGGAAGCAGAAGCCGAGGGCGTCATCGCAATTGAGTACAACATGCCTACGCTCAGCTTCGGTGACATGGCCACCACGGCTCTAGGTGCTGTGAACACCGGCGACATCACGCTGGGCGTGAACTCCGCCATCGATGAGGCATCGACTTCCAGCACAAACGCCATTTCTGCGGCAATGAACCAGATTGGTGGCTCGGCTGATACTGGTGCAATCGTGATCAATGTCGCGTCGAACATGACCGGTGTGAACGGTTCGATCTCCAACACCATGACCGAGGTGAATGGCACGATCGGTGGTCTGTCTACTACGGCTCTCGGTGCGGTTAACACCGGCACGATCACATCGGGCATCAACGGTGTTGTGACTGGAATTACCGGTTCTTCCGCAGGTCAGTAAAAGACGTGCGTTTAGATAATTAGATGGGGGCCAATTGGCCCCCATCCCCATGGAGCGACCAAATAAATGATGGCAGCCAAATCTTTCTTGGGAATAACTCAGCAAGACCTTCTGACTGCACAAGAATTGGGCAGAGGTGATCTATCAAGATATCTAATTGCTCTAGCGGCTGTACGGAAAGGTTTTACTGTAGGCTTTGAGACTTTCGTTAGCAGTGAATCGAAATCCTTTTTCGGCACAGCACCTAACTATAATGGAAGATATCTAAGCGTATCGGATGGCAAGCGTACTGTTTACTTTGATGGAAGCAGAGGGCAAGACACACTTGCTCAAGTCAACAACCTTGCCGCCAAAAAAGATGAGTCTGGAATTATATTCAATGCGAAAGGGGTGCGAACACCTAAAAGCATTGTTATCTTCGCTTCAGAATTAGAAAAAATAAAGGCTTTCTTGAAGGCCTCGCGATCTGAAAGATTTATTCTGAAGCCAGCTTCGGGGTCTCTTGGGCAAGGTGTGGAAATAAACCTCCTTCCTTCCGACGTGCTTGAAATAGTGACTAAGAAGAGAAATAAGTGGATTCTTCAAGAAATGATTCATGGGCCTGAATATCGCATTTACGTTAGCAACAAGAAGGCCATTGCTTCATTCAAAAAGCTCGTACCAAGTGTTACTGGCGATGGGCGTAAAAGTATTAGAGAGCTCGTCAAAAATAAGAATGAAGATATTGCACTTGGGGGAATACCAAAAAATCAGATCAATCTGGAGCAATCAGAAATATTTTTGCGGAGCACGGGTAGATCACTCGAGTATAAGCCAAGATTCCTAGAGGTTGTCGAACTGAGTGATAAAAACTTTGTACCTGGGTTTGACACCGAGGACGTTACTAATACCATATCTGAAGAATTAAAAAGCGAAGCAATAAAAGCAACAATTGCTATAGGAATCCCAAACGCTGGCGTTGATGTGCTTTTGTGCACTGAGCGGAACCTTGCGTACGTGTTAGAAGTTAATCCCAGGGCGAACATACAACTCCACACTTTTCCGTCTCTAGGAAACGGTCAGGGGCTGAAAGTTCCAGAGTCTATATTAGATTATTACTTCCGAACCGAATCCAAGAAAGCTGTTTATCCTAATTTTCCAATCGACTTCTGTGAAGTGAAGAAAGCGTTGGGAACAGGTTTGTTTCGAAGGGTTGAGATTATTTCACCAAAGCCTGAGTGGATACTTCGACAAATTCACTTGGAAAATTCAATCGATTCCGCAATGAAAGTTGAGAAAATGTTGAAGATGGTTTGCATTTTTGTAAATTGGTACAAACGCTGTGAGGGCGATAATAAATTTGATGTGTACTTCTTGGATCGGGGTTATAGATCATTCATAAGAAGCTCAAGAAAACATACTGTGCCCATAATCAGCAAGGAAGTGGATAAACAAGTACTCCATGAATGATCGTGATATAAATTATAATCATTTAGAACAGAATCTGCGCAATCAACTGCCCGATTGCGCGGAGCTGGGCCTGTTTTGCCCCCCAGGCAAGGCCCAGGATAGGTTCGGCGCGCGCTCGGGCGCACACGGCGCGTCGCCGGACCTTCGAATAGAAGAACCGGCTGCTGTATTTTTGCAATGCGACGGTAGCCGAGGGCGCTCCTGCTCCACGGTGAGAGCCCTCTGGAGACCCGTTGGTTTCAGGCCGAAACCAGCGGGTCGACTTTTTGGAAAGATGCAGGCCTGTCAGCGCTAAGAAAAGGCTGAATTGTCGCTGAAATCGCATCGCGTTGCACCTGGTGTTGTGCTATTCTTGTCAAAACTGAAAAACGAGATGAAACGCGAGGTCATGGCCATGCAGCAACTGTCTGATTATTTAGTAAAAAACGTGGGGCAGGGCTATCCAAACCATGTCTAAGATGGTTTAACAAAAGGCGCCAAAGGCTTGAAATATCGAGTGTATACAGCTTTAAGGCGAGTTCGTCAGCATGTGGCATGTCCAATCGCACTGCTGCTGTTCGTTTGTGTGGGAGCTGCATCTGCTGAAACAGTCCTTGATCGTGTTCTGGCATCGTTCAGCAATCCGAGGTTGAACGGCGTCTTCGTCAATGCTTCGGAAACCACTTTCCATCCTTTGTCAATCGATCCAGCTTTTGCCGTGATCGATGGCACCATCAGCAACACGATTTATGGGGTAACCATTCCAGAAATCACCTCTGAAGTTTACGCTGCGGAAGCGCTTAGTGCGGTCGCTATATTCGAAGTTGGCGAAGAAGACGCCTTGGCGATTGGCGGCGTCAATACTGGTCAGATTATATTGGACCAGATTGAAGATATCAGTGCTGGAATAGAAACCGGTTCTAACGTGATGCTCGATCATGTCGCCACCACAATGACAAATGCATCGTCAATGCAACTAGGCCAACTTGGGGGAAGTTTCGAAAGCGCTGTGTTGGTAATGAACATGTCAGCCAATGAAGCAGCAGTTCGCGGTAGAGTTGAAAACCAGATTGCCAATGTAAGCGGGTCTGTTAGTCAAATAACAGCCACTGCTATTGGTGCAGCTAACACAGGCGCGATCCAGTCAGGTGTCTCTTCCGTAGTTGGTGAGATAACTGGTCTATGATATTTTCAACCGCGTGGCCAACCAATTTTGTTGATTTTCGACACGTCAACCTGTTGCTACTGACTCGGCGTTGATGCAGAACTTTGGCAGTAAAGGATTCACATCACGAATCCATGCAGTTAGACGGTCTGCATGAGTAAACCCGCTCCCGTCCGCTACCGCACTACGTACTGGTTCTACTACAACGCTGCGCTCCGCATGCGTGGATCGCTGCTGATCTGGCTGGACAAGGAGATGGCTTGGCACGCGACGCATGAAGGGCGCCCAGGGCGTCCGCCCGTCTTTTCGGACGCGGCGATCCAGTTCTGCCTGTCGATCAAGGTGCTGTTCAAGCTGCCGCTCAGGCAGACCGCAGGAATGGTCGCCAGCCTGCTGCGCCTGGCCGGGCTGGACTGGCCCGTTTCGGACTACTCGACCCTGTGCCGCAGGCAGAAGACCCTGAAGGTGCAGATCCCCTATCGCCGTGCTGGCGGGCCGCTGAACCTGCTGGTGGACAGCACCGGCATCAAGTTCCTCGGCGATGGCGCGTGGCAAGCCCGGAAGCATGGTGTTCAGGGACGACGCCAATGGCGCAAGGTGCATCTGGCGATGGATACGGCCACCTCCGACATCCGCGCGGTCGAGTTCACCCCCAGCCGGAAAGGCGACAGCCCCGTCCTGCCGGACCTGCTGGGTCAGGTCCCGGACGACGAAGACATAGGCACCGTTACCGCGGACGGCGCCTACGACACCCGCCGCTGCCACAGCGCCATCATCGCACACGGTGGCACTGCGATCATCCCGATCCGCAAGAACGGTCGGCCATGGAAAGACGACTGCCCAGCTGCCCGGGCGCGCAACGAAACCCTGCGCGCCACACGTCACTATGGCAGGGCGTTCTGGAAACGGTGGACGGGATACCACGCCCGCAGCCGCGTAGAGGCCAGGATGCGCTGCCTCAAGTCCTTCGGCGAGCGCATCGCCGCGAGAGACCCGGACCGCCAAACCGCCGAAATCCACATCCGCGTCGCTCTCATGAACCGCTTCAACGCCCTCGGCACCGCCGAGATCGCCCGCGCGGCCTGAAGCTCAAAGGGGAAAGGGGAAGTCACGCCTCAGGCCGTCTTTCTGCAACAACGCCACCGTGGGATTAACTACCTAGTGACGAACAACTGGAACTCGAACCGTAGATGAAATAACACGGTAGCCGTCTACCCGATCTACAGACAGGGTTTGATAGCGCTGTGCAGTTTCGTTGGATAGATAGCCAACATCGAGCCACACATTTCCCTGGCCTTCGACATGATAGTACGCTGGAACCACACGATTGATATGTGGCAGCGTCACGAACCTGTCAGATGACACAATGGACACTGGAACCGAAATAGGCACAAGAGAAACCACGTTGTTGGATGAGTGTTCAACAATCTGGTACAATTGGGGGCGCTCCGAACGGAGTGCCAATTCTACTGCGAGTTCAGTCTGAGGCCCCCACACGCCATCTATTGGGCCGGAATAGAAACTGTAGTAGGCCAAATTTGTTTGAACTGCTCTGACTGCGCGATAGTCGTGAGGACCAATCCGCTCCGCAAGCGATAGGGTATCGGACAGGCTCATATCCTGAGCAAACACGCCGCAAGACAGAGAGGTGTAGAACGCGAAGCACACGGCAACGAGGGACTTTGAGGTCATATTCATGCTTTCCTATTGTGCGTTCGACGAGTCGGACAGCTGTTTTCGGTATATGATATTATTCTCAATAGCTTGTACAATTGCAGCCTTGAGAAACTTTACTGTACATGGCGTTCTGACGCTGACATCGGCAATAGCGCTCCGCTGTAAAGTGAGGTCATCATAAGTGAACTTGTCTGAAAGGATGGCAATCGGCACACCCAAGTTGATCGAGCGAAACTTCAACAGCCAATTAATGGCATCATCCAAGCACTCGAAAACATCGATGTCGATAACCAAGACATAGTCATCTCTGAAAAAGGAGATGGTGAACGAGGGATCCTCTGCATCATGAAAGACAATCTTTGAGAAATCGCCAACCAACGAGTGAGCCGTGTGCCAGATAAAAGAGTCATTCTTGGACACAATGTAGATTGACGTGCTCTGAAGCGCGATTGGTTTCTCGCAAGCTGCAACTCGCTCAAACAAAGATATGCTAGAGGCGACTCTGTCACCACTACCGACCATACTATGCAAGTATTCTTCCCCTATTGGCAAGCGACACACTGCGCCACGTCGAAGACCACTGACACCACAAACCTAGATTATCACAGAAGCTCGGCGGCTTCGTTGAGCAAAAGAGAAGAAATAAATTCTATAGAAGTTAAAATATCGAAGGATATTTTTTTGAGTGGACTGATGCCTATTAAATCATTCTGTTAGAGCGTATCGGTCTGAACTTGAATCTTGAGGCGTCAGATGTGATTCATCCTGTTTGGGAGAATGGTTCATGTCAGCACCTTTGCCGGATGCGCTGCGGGCGCGGTTTCAGAGATACATTGAAGAAGGGTTGAGCGGGCGGGCGGCGGCGTTGCGTCTGAAGGTTTCGCCGGCCACAGGCGCAAGGTGGGCACATCAGGTGAGGACCAAGGGCCATGCGAAACCGGCGCCCCGGGGGCCGCCGCGAGGCAAGGGAAAGCTAGCGCCGCACCAAGCTTTCCTCGAGGAACTGGTCGCGCAGGACCCTGACATCACGCTCTTTGAGTTGCGCGATGCGCTGGCCGAGGCAGAAGTCGTTCGGGTGCATCATTCCTCCATCGCCAACCTGCTGTCCCGAGTCGGGTTCACGTACAAAACGTATGACCCGCCCCGCTGGCAAGTCGGTTGCTTCTGGCGATTACAGGTCGTGCGCTAACGTATCCGGCATAGTGGCACGTTGGCCCTCGCCATGATGGATATCCGCGCGTCCTGGCCCTCATAAAAGACTCGGCGTCGAGGCGCCGTTTTTTTTCCAGAGTTCCGGGGACGCGGGTGTTCGACCTTTCCGGCCATCAGCCTCCTTTCGCCAACCTCTCTACGCTGCGCATCCAGCCAAGTATATCGCAGCGTATCCTTTCGTTACGCCGTCACGCTCTGCCCCCATGCCGGCTCGAAGTCGACATTATGGCGCAAGCTCGCCCAAGCGATGCGGGCACGCGTTGCCATGTTTCCCCGGCATGCTTTCGGTCGGGCTGATCGAAGGCCTGCCGGATCGCGGCGGCGACGACGGTGTGCTAGCCCTTCGAGACATGCGCTAGGTGTGAGCTTTCAACAGGCTGAAAGTTGAAGGGAAGCCGGGTCTAAGGCCATACTCGGTTTTCAAGTCGCTCTTTGCGCGGCTGAGCGGAAATCAGTGGGTCATGTCATTCGGTACAAGAGCGTACCTTTACATTGGAGTGTTTTTGATCGTAACATTCCTTGGGATGTCCAATTGCAGGCTACTATTTTGGGTGTGGTTCATTACCTATTTGGGCTAGGAAATGGCCACTACATTTCGCCCCGACGTGGCTGCGGTTGCACGGTTGGCCCAAGCCTCCATCAACCTCCGCCGCTTGTCGGATAGGTCAGACCGGGCATAGGCCGCTTCGGCCTTGTCCTTGATCCCGTGTGCCAATGCCGCCTCGATCACCTCACGCGGGAAGCCCGTGGTCTCGCCCGCCCAATCGCGGAAGGTCGAGCGGAAGCCGTGCACGGTGATCGTGTCGCGCCCCATTCGACGGAGCACGGCGGTCATGCTCATGTCAGAGATAGGCTTGCCTAGTTTGGCTTCGCTTCCGAAGATCAGCGCCGCGTGGTCGCGCTTGGGGCCAAGGCAGGCGAGTGCCTCTGGTGTCAGGGGAACGCGGTGTTCCTTGCCCGCCTTCATCCTGCCCGCCGGGATCGTCCAAAGCTTCGCGTCCAGATCAATCTCAGCCCATGTTGCGCCGCGTGTCTCGCCAGACCGCGCTGCCGTCAGGATGGTGAAGGCCAGCGCCCGCGCTGCGACGCCCGTGCGGCCTGACAGGTCTGCCATGAACTCGGCAATCTCGGCATGGGGCAAGGCCGGGTGGTGTTTGACCGCCTTCACCTTGGTCGGTTTGGGAAGCAGGTGGTCAAGATGCCCACGCCAGCGCGCCGGGTTCTCGCCTGTCCGGATGCCCAGCGCGGAAGCGTAGTCCAGCACCGCCTCAATCCGCTGACGCACCCGGTTGGCGGTTTCGGGCTTGGCGGTCCAGATCGGTTTCAGGACGCCCATCACGTCCGCCGTCTCAATCCGCGCGACCTGCATCCGCCCAAGGCTGGGGAACACATAGGCCTCAAGCGTCGAGGTCCATTGCGCCGCGTGCTTGGCGTTTTTCCATCCGGGCCGCTTGCTTTCGATCAGTTCGAGCGCGGCGTCCTTGAACGTCTTGGGCTTGGCCTGCCGCTTCTTGGCAATCGGGTCTTCACCCTCTTGGATCATGCGCCGCGCTTGCAAGGCCCGGTCGCGCGCCATGGCCAGCGACACCTCGGGATAGGCCCCAAGCCCCAGATCGTGCCGCTTGCCCATGACCTGATAGCGCAGCACCCAAGACCGTGCGCCAGAGGCTTTGACGTAGAGAAACAGGCCCCGCCCATCGCCGTGCCGTCCGGGGGCAGCCGTTTCCACTTTCCGCGCGCTCAAAGACATATTGTTCCCACATTTGTTCCCACACTTGATACCGCTTTAGGATGAACGCCTGCGAACCGCAAGAGCGGGGCGTGAATTTAGAGCATTGTTTTTGCGTATATTTCCTGAACGCTTGCGAACGGCGTTAACCCCAGAAGAACCATAGTCATACGGACTTCGTCTCCGCCATTTCACGGCTAACCTGCTGATATAAAACGATACTGGTTTTCGGGAAGGCCGAAATACGCGCCCTGGTACAGTGAGGGCAAGGATGGCCACGATACCAAGGCTGGTTACGCGCGGGCGAACCTTCTATTTTCGCGCCTCGGTTCCACAGGGCAGAATCCCCTCCCTGCGTATCAGCGTCGCTTTCAATCCGGGTGCAGCGTCGGCTCCCGCGCGGGGCGGCAGGCCGCGACGAATGCAGCGAGGATTGCGCGGTCCAATGCGGTCAAGCGGTATTCCGGGTGCCACTGGACGCCAAGGGCGAAGGGGTGGCCGGGCAGTTCGATGGCTTCGACTCCCTTGTCATCTGCCTCGGCGCAGACCGTGTATGCGCCGCTTCTGTCGAGTGCCTGCCTGTGCAGGCTGTTGACGGAATGTCCGGGTTTGTCCCCGACCGACTTTCCGATCCGGTGCAAAAGCCCGTCATCCGCGATCCGGATGCCATGGGCCAGCCGTTCGGCGACGCAGTCGCCCGCGTGATCGGGGCCATGCGGACCCGCGGCGACATCGACCACCCGGCCGCCAAGCACCAGCCCCATCATCTGCAAGCCGTTGCAGATTCCCAGCACCGGTCGTTCCCGGTCCATCACAGCCCGGATCATTGCCTTGTCGAAGATCTGCCGTTCGGTGGATCCGGGATGCCCCGGAATTGACCCGGTGACGAGCAGCCCGTCGCAGAGTTCGGCGTAGCGGGGCACCGCAGCCTGGTCGAAGGGCAACAGGATCGCGGCCGCTCCGGCCTCGTTCAGCGCATCGACATAGTTTCGACGTACTGTGTAGGTGGCCTCGCTCGGAGGCTCTGCGTCATGGTGATCGACGGTCACACCGATCAGGGGAGGAAGTTGAACAACGGGCATTTCAGCGCGTGCCCAACCTGGCCCGCCGCGACAGCAGCTTGGCAAGCATCGACAGCGGGAAGGCGATGATAAAATACATCACGCCGACCCAGATGTAGATGTGAAGCGGCAGGAAATACTCCGTCGCCAGCGCGCGGCCTTCCAGAACAAGCTCGTTCACCGTGATCAGCGAGGCGAGCGAGCTGTCTTTCAGCAACGCCACGAAGGTGACGATCACCGGCGCAGCAACGATGCGCGCCACCTGCGGCAGGATGATCAGGAACAGCACCTGTCCGGGCAGGAAGCCGACGCTTCGCGCGGCCTCCCACTGGCCCTTGGGAATGGCCGACAACCCGGCGCGGTACACTTCGGCCATCTGTGCCGCGAAGGCCAGTCCAAGCCCGACAACCGCCGCCGGTTCCGCATCGAACACTACCCCGATGCCCGGCAGGCCGAAATAGATCAGGAACAGGATCGCCAGCACCGGCACACCGCGAAAGAAGATCACGTAGCCCTTCGCCACCCCGCGCAGCAGCGCGCTGGACGCGTCCTGCATCAGCGCCAGAACCAGCCCCACCACCGCCGCGAGGGCGAAGCCGAGCAGCGATATCCGCGCTGAGACGACGGCAGCCTCTGCCAGCCGGGGGCCCCATTGATCCGCGTATTGAACAAAGACGGAGAGGAATTCAAACATCGGTCGCGCCTCCAAACCGTTTTTCGAGCCGGGCCACGCCCCAGGCCAGCGGCAGGCTCATGGCAAGGTAGAGCAGTGCCGCCGAGGAATAGATCAGTGTCGTCTGGAAGGTCGATGTCACCATCGAACGGGCGTAGAACATGATCTCCGGCGCGGCGATGGCCGAAACCACCGAGGTATCCTTGAGCAGTTGCAGCGCATAATTGCCAAGCGGCGGCAACGCGACCCGGAAGGCCTGCGGCGACAGGATCAGCCAGATCACCTGCATTGGCGTCATGCCCACGGCCAGGGCCGCCTCGCTTTGACCCTTTCCGAGCGCGGAAAAGCCGGAGCGGTAGATATCGCAGGTCACGGCCGAACCGACCAGCCCCAGGCCGATGATCGCGGCGGGGATCGAGGTGATCGCAAAGCCGACGGAGGCCAGCCCGAAATAGAGAATGAACAGGTGGCTCAGCGCGGGGATGTTGCGCAGATATTCCACATAGGCGTCGATGGCGAAATTCAGCAAGCGCAAGCCGGAGAATTCGCGCACAAGCGCCAGCAGGAAACCGAGCGTCGCGGCAATGGCGAGCGAGGCCAGCGTCACGGTGATCGTCACCGTCGCCCCGGTCAGCAGGCCGGGCAGGATGGTTGAGGTCAGGAACTCCATGGGATCAGCCGTTCATGCGGCTCAGGAACGCCTTGGTGCGGTCCTTGCGCGGGGTTTCGATGACCTGGCGCGCCGGGCCTTCTTCCTCGATCACGCCATCGTAGAGGAACAGCACCCGGTCAGCGACGTCGCGGGCGAATGCGATCTCATGCGTGACGATCAGCATCGTCCGGCCTTCATCGGCCAGTTCGTGCATGACGTTCAGCACCTCCCCGACAAGCTCGGGGTCGAGCGCCGAGGTCGGCTCATCGAACAGCATCAGTTTCGGGCGCTGTGCCAATGCGCGGGCGATGGCGACGCGCTGTTGCTGGCCGCCCGAAAGCTGACCGGGCATCGCGTCGGCCTTCTCGGCCATGTGCACCTTGGCCAGCATCGCTTCGGCCAGGTCGCGCGCCTCGGCGGCGCTGGATTTCTGGACCTTGCGCACCGCGATGGCGATGTTGTCCCGCACGCTCAGATGCGGCCAGAGATTGAAGCCCTGGAACACCATGCCCATCTGGGCGCGCTGCGGCGCGAGATCCCGGTTGTTCATCGCGCGTCCGCCCGACCCGACGCCGACACGTTCCCCGTCCAGCAGGATTTCCCCCCGCGTGGGTGTTTCCAGGAAGTTCACGCAGCGCAGGCAGGTCGACTTGCCCGACCCGGACGGGCCAAGCAGCGCGATCTTTTCGCCCGGCGACACCTCGAAATCGATGCCTTTGAGCACTTCGACAGCGCCGTAGGACTTGTGAAGCCCGCTGACGGACAGGATTGGGTTTGACATGGAAGGCTTCCTTTCACCGGGCATCCGGGGCGGCACGAGGCCGCCCCTGACGGTCTTGAACCGATCGGATCAGCTGGAACACTCGGGCAGGGCGTAATCCTCGGGCCGGTCGACGCCGGCGCGGAAGTTTTCGCCGTTGGCGCTGTACCAGACATCACCGACAAGCCCGTAGCGCGCGCCGATCTCGGCCATCTCGCAGCTGGACCACATCTCAAGAATGATCTCGTCCACTGCCTGGCGCAGGTCGTCATCCGCCTGGTTGAAGCCGAACACCGTCTGGCCGAGCCCGGTCAGCAGCGGGAAATCGGGGTTGTTGTCGGTGAAGGCGAGGAACTGCATTCCCCAGTCGGGGTTCTGGCTGATCGCGTAGCCGATTACCGGCGGATCGCCGATCACCGCTTCGATCCGCCCGGCCAGCAGGTCGCGCACCGCCGCATCGGACGTGTCGTAGAGGTTCAGTTCCAGCCCCGGGATCGCGCGCAGTTCGGGCACGAAGGAAAAGCCGGTGATGGTGCCCACGGTGCGCCCTTCCAGATCGGCCAGGCTGTCCCAGTCGGTATCGACGGACTGCATGATACCATTGCGGAAGTAGTGGATCGGCTCCGACAGCGTCATGATCTGGGTGCGCTGTTCGGTCCAGCCCATGGTGCCGAGCATCACGTCGACGCGACCCGCCTGCACCGATGCGATGGTGCCCGACCATTCCATGAGCGCCGGCGCAACGTCGAGCCCCAGCCGTTCGCTGATGCGCTGCATGATTTCGCCGTCATAGCCGATCAGACGGCCATCCTGCCAGCCAGAGCCCGGCATATCGCCAGTGAACGCCACCGTCAGGTGCCCGTCTTCGACCAGGTCGAACGCTTCCGATTGCGCCAGGGTCGGCCCCGCGGCCGCCATTGCCGCGACCATAGCGGCACCGGCAATGAAATTACGCCTCTTGAACATATCAGTCTCCCTTGTTGAGCGACCCGGATCGCTGGTGCGCCCCGTGTCCGGTGCCTTTTTGGTAGCGATGTGTTTTCGGGATGGTCTTTCAGAAATCGGACATTATGTTAGGAAAACAGACTCCGAGAGGTGCCCTTGATCCCAGATCACCCGCCAAGCCCCGCCTCCGACCTGTCCTATGTCGACTGGCTGGACAGGATCTGGGATGCGCGGCTGGACCGATCCGACAGCCGGTCCGTGTCGCTCACGGTTGGGATTCTGCTCTGGCCGACCTTCCCGATGATGTCGCTGACGGGCATCGTCGAAAGCCTGCGCCATGCGGGCGATTACGGCGATCATTCCGAACAGCGCTACGTTCGCTGGCACATCCTTGGACCGCCCGGCGCGCGCGTCCGCGCGAGCTGCGGGATCGAGGTGGGCACGACCCACGACTATGTTCACCCCGGAGAGTTTGACATTCTCTTCATAGTGGGCGGGCTGCTGAGGGACATCGACGCTGCCCCGGCGGCACATCGGCGCTACATCCACGCGGCCCATAGGGTTGGCCGCACCATCGCCGGTGTCTGCACCGGCAGCTTCATCCTTGCGCAGGAAAAGCTACTCGACCGGCAGATTGCCTGCATCCACCCCTATCACGAGGCGGATTTCAAGCTGCATTTCCCCAATCACCGGGCAACGACCCGTTCCGATTACGAAGGGGAAGAGGGCATCGTGACGATCCCCGGCGGCATATCGATCCTGTCATTCATGACCCGGCTCATCCGCGACCATTTCGGGCCGGATAGGGCCGCCAAGGCGGTACACCAGTTGTCCCTGACAGAAGGCACGGGACTTGGGGAACTGCAACGCGTGGGCCTGTCGCGCCATATCGAGGCCACGGATCCACGGGTGCAGAAGGCGCTCGTCATGCTGGACCAACGCGCGACCGAAACACCCCGGATCAGCCAGATCGCCGCGTCGCTTGGCCTGACGGAGCGGCATTTCCTGCGTCTGTTCAAGGCACAGGTCGGCATGTCGCCCAAGTCCTACATGATCGACATGAAACTTAGGGCCGCGGTCTGGATGCTGCGCAACAGTTCCAGATCGGTGACCGCCGTCGCCTATGCGGCAGGCTTTTCAAGCGCTGCAAGCCTGTCGGGACATTGCGCCCGCCGCCTGAACGCAACGCCGAGCCAGATCCGTGCAGGTCGATTGGATCTCTGACTTTGCCGTCGCTCCGGTAGACATCTGTCCAAGCGGGATCGCTGCGCCAATGGCGTGGCGGGATTCAGATGCGGAACGAGGCAGATGGTCCGTTTCGCAACTGTGTCTGGTCAGAATTGGCCTCGCGGAGTCATCGGTGCCTTTGCCTCTGGTCATGCGACGCCTTTTGCGGTGCGGCATATCGCGCTGCGCTGCGGAATTTTGGCTTTGTAGTGGCGGGTATGCATGAAAATTAACAGTCGACTCGCTTGATTATGCGCGCACTTGGCCGTTTCATGGGCACGAGGACCGGCACGCGACCGGCCAAGACAGGGAGAATTCACATGCGTATCCTGCAATCCACGGCACTTGCGCTGCTTCTGGGCAGCACCGCCGCCTTTGCCACCACCACCGATATCACGGTCGGCATGCAGCTGGAGCCGCCCAATCTGGACCCGACCTCAGGCGCCGCTGCCGCGATCGACGAGGTGACCTATGCCAATATCTTCGAAGGGTTGACCCGCTTCGCCTCTGACGGGTCGGTTATTCCGGGCCTCGCCGAAAGCTGGGACATTTCCGAAGACGGGCTGACCTATACCTTCCACTTGCGCGACGGTGTGATGTTCCATGACGGCACCAGCTTTACCGCCGAGGACGCGGTGTTCAGCCTCGACCGTGCCCGCGCGGAAGGCTCCACCAATGCGCAGGGCGGGCTCTTTGCCGGGATCGACAGTGCCGAAGCCGTGGATGACACCACGCTTGTGGTGACGCTGTCGGCCCCCAATGGCAGTTTCCTGTTCAACATGGCCTGGGGCGATGCGGTGATGGTTGCGCCCGAAAGTGCCGACACGAACGCCACCAATCCCGTGGGCACCGGCCCCTTCCGGTTCAGCGAATGGGTGCAGGGGGACCGGGTGGAACTGGTCCGGAACGAGGACTATTGGGGCGAGCCCGTGGCTCTGGAGGCCGCAACCTTCCGTTTCATCAGCGACCCGAACGCCGCCTTCGCCGCGATGATGGCGGGCGATGTGGATGCCTTCCCGGTCTTCCCCAGCCCCGAAACGCTCGCCCAGTTCGACGCCGACCCGCGCTTCAACGTCATCGTCGGTTCGACCGAGGGTGAAACCATCCTGTCCACCAACAACATGGCAGACCACCTGAGCGACGTGCGCGTCCGTCAGGCCATTGCCCATGCGATCAACCGGCAGGATATTATCGACGGGGCCATGTTCGGCTACGGCACCCCCATCGGCACCCATTTCGCGCCGCACAATCCCGACTATGTCGACCTGACCGGCATGTCCCAATACGACCCTGACCGTGCCCGCGCCCTGTTGGCCGAGGCCGGGGCCGAGGGCATCACCCTGCGCCTGATGCTGCCGCCGCCCTCCTACGCGCGTCGCGGGGGCGAGATCGTCGCCGCGCAGCTTCGCGATGTGGGGCTGGATGTAGAGATCACCAACCTCGAATGGGCACAGTGGCTGGAACAGGTGTTCCGCGGTCATGACTTCGACCTGACCATCGTCAGCCATACCGAGCCGATGGATATCGGTATCTACGGGCGCGAGGACTACTACTTCCAGTACTCCTCGGGCGCGTTCAACGCCGTGATGGAGGAGCTCAACGCCACCACCGACCCGGCGGGCCGATCTGCGCTGCTGCAACAGGCACAGCGGATCATCGCCGAGGACTACGTGAACGGCTACCTGTTCCAGCTGGCCAAGACCGGTGTCGCCAATGCCGATATCGAGGGGTTGTGGGAAAACTCTCCCACCCAGGCCATCGACCTGACCGGGGTCCGCTGGACCGACTAAGGTCTGCCCCGCAGACAGCCCCCGCCGCGAGGCGGGGGTTTTTCTTTGCAACGATTGCCCCGATGACACCTCCCCAGACCACCCGCGTGAACAAGGTGCTGCCCGGCGTGCTGTTCAGCCTGCTGGCGATCCTTCTGTTCGACCTGATGGGGCTGATCATCAAGCATTTGTCCAGCACCTATGGCGCGGCAGAGCTGTCGGCATGGCGCAATCTGTTCGGTCTGATCCCGGCCAGCATCGCGCTGTGGTCGACACGGAACTGGCACGCAGGAGGGCGCAAGCTGCGCCTCAGGCAATGGCAGATTCCGGTCATTCGGGGACTGGCGGTGACCGTCGCGCAGTTCTGCTTCTATCTTGCGCTCGGGCGGCTGGCCTTCGCCACGGCCGCCACGATCTCTTATTCCAACGCCTTGTTCATCCTCGTCTATTCCGTGCCCCTGTTGGGCGAGCGGGTGGGCCTTTTCCGCTGGTCTGCCGCGCTTGTGGGGTTTGCCGGTGTGGTGATGGTGATGGGACCGGGGCGCGACAGCTTCACATGGGAGGCGCTGCTGCCCCTCATCGCTGCCGCGCTCTATGCTTTCGCCGGCGTGTCCTCTCGGATGATGGATGAAGACGTGCCAAGCCCGCTGATCAACCTGTGGTCCTCGTCAGTCTCTGCCATCGGGGCCTTTTCGCTTGCCTTGGCGCTTGGCGGATTCACCGCGCCCGCGTCCCTGACCGATATGGGCTGGATCCTGATGATGGGGCTCTGCGGCGGGTCAGCGGTGCTGAGCATGGTGGTGGCCTACCGCATGACCGAACCCGGAAACCTTGCCCCCTTTGCCTATCTGGGCATTCCAACGGCCTTCGTTCTTGGCTGGCTGTTCTTCGGGGAAAGCCCGTTCTCAGACCTGTTTCCCGGTGCCATCCTGATCATCGCTGGCGGGTTGATGATCCTCTGGCGGGAGCGGCGCATCGCGCAACAGGCCTGATCCGGGCGGGACCAAATTCCTTGCACGGAATTTCCAAGGATCTTGCAAGATCCTTCCCCCGCTCAGATGGCCACCGGTGCGCTGTCATCCTCATCTGCGATATCCAGAACCACCGCCCCGCGCCGGTGGCGCCCTTCCACATGGAGGTAACCGTCGCGGATCCGGTCAAACGGATACACCCGGTCGATCAGCGGCTTCAGATGCCCCTCGATCACCAGACGCGCGAGCATCTTCACGCCTTCCCGGCTGTCGCCATTGACATGCAGTTTCATCCGTGGGCCCCGCCCCAGACCGGACCACATCGCCCGAGGCACATCGCCCAATCCGAAGTTCAGCGGCAGGAACAGCCCGTTTGGCGCAAGGATGCGCTTGGCCGAGTGAAAATCCATTGCACCTACAGTGTCGAAAACCACGTCGAACATCGTATCGCGCTGACTGACATCCTCTGTCTGGTAATCCACGGTCTCTTCGGCGCCAAGCGCCCGAACATAGGACAGGTTCTCGCCGCTGGCGACGCCTGTGACCTCGGCCCCCAGCCACCGGGCGATCTGCACCGCGTAGCCACCAACCCCGCCCGAAGCTCCAACGACCAGCACCCGCTGACCCGGCTGCACATCGGCCACGTCTCGCAAGAACTCCAGCGCGCACAGCGCCCCGAAGGGCAGTGCAGCCGCCTCTTGGTCCGACAGGCCACCGGGAATGGCGGCAATCGCGCCCTCCGCCGACATCGTCATGTATTCCGCATGCGCCCCGAAGCCGCTGAACCCGAACACCCGGTCACCGGGTTTGAAGCGGGTCACGCCCGCGCCGACGGCGTCGACCATCCCGGCGAAATCCCCGCCCAGAACAGGTTTGCGCGGGCGAAAAAGCCCGGTCATCAGCCGCCCCGGCAGCCACAGACCACCGGGAAAGGCCGAGGCGCGCAACCGCCAGTCCGCCGTGGTGATTCCGGCCGCCGTAACGCGGACCAGAACCTCGCCCTCCGCCACATCCGGCCGAGGCATTTCGACCGGTCCCACAACCTCGGGGCCGCCATATCGCTGATAAACCATCGCTTTCATTTTCGGTCTCCTTCATCTCTGTTGAGGAGGGGATAGACCAATGGTCGTCATGCGTGAATTGAGAGAATGTGCAATCGAACCATGCATGAATGCATGAATGTGGGGCGCCTCAAAATAATAGCCCCCGCCGGATCGCTCCGCCGGGGGCCACGCCTGCTGAAATCAGGTTACATCGGCGGGATGGCGAAGAACATCGTCTCGCCCGAGTGATCGTCAACGCCGTCATTGTCGGTGGACACCCACATCGTGCCGTCGGGCATGATCGCCAGCCCCTCGACCTTGTCCAGCACGTAACCGCCGGTCGAGGTCAGGTAGGGGATCAGGTCCAGGACCACCTCATGCTCCACCACCGGCAGATCGCCGCCAAGCGGTGCGGGCACCATGTCCGCCAGAGCCACGCGGGTGATCAGCTTGGTCACCGCCGCCTCGCCAATCTGGTTGTCGCGCTCGATCAGGTAGACATAGTCGCCATGGGCCACGATTTCCGACAGGCCGACCCAGCCGGTTTCGGGATCGGTCAGCTCGTAGCGCACCGCGCCCCAGTCGCCGGTCGTGGTGTTGTAGGCCACCAGCTTGACGTGGTTTTCCGGATCGTCGCCCCATTCGCGTTGCACGGCCATCCACAGGGTGTCGCCCACCATGGTGATGCCCTCGAAGCCGAACCGGCGTTCCACGGCCAGCAGTTCCGCGGGCAGCGGGATCGACTGCTCGATCTCTCCATCGGCGCCGATGTGGTAGATCCCATGCGGGATCATCCGGTCGGTGCGGCCTTCCGAGGCCACCCAGAACCCGCCTTCACCGTCCAGCGTGATCCCTTCCATGTCCAGCATCTGGGCCGGGCGGCCGCCGCGGGTGACCGGGATCGTGTCGATGATCTGCGAGGGGCCGTCCATCGACGGATCAATGACGAAAATCGTCGGCTGGAAGCCGTAGAAGCTGTCATTGACCGCGTAGATCAGGCCGGTTTCCGGATCGGCCACCATGCCGGAAATCGCACCCCATCCCGTGAGATCGTCCATGCTGGCACTGGTCAGATGCGGGTAGACCGCCGGTGCGTCCTGGTATTCGTAGATCATGACATGGCTGCGCGCTGCGCCGTCTTCCAGCCCGTCGACCTCATTGGCCGAAATCAGCAGCCCGCGCTCGGGGATCACCACATAGCCTTCCGGCCCGATGCCCGAGGGCAGGAGTTGATCCAGAACCGGAGCGGCCGGGTCGGTCACGTCGTAGACGCCCACGACGCTAGCCCGTTCGGCCCCAACGAAGACATAGGGTGTACCGCCGAAAACCCCGAAGGTCACCGATTCCGGCTCTACGCCCTTGGCGTCGGACCGGCGGTCGGGATAATGGCCGATCTGGACGATGGCATGTTCGAAGGAGGCCCCGGATTCGTGAACGATCGTGCCGTCCTGATGGAAGATCGTCCAGCCGCGCGACCCGCCATCCATGTCGCCTTCATTGGCGGTGGCGAAATGGCTGTCGTCGATCCAGGTCACCGCATCGGGTTCGCGCAGGCGACCGGGCTGGCTGCCGTCAAAGACCAGCGCGGCGCGTTCGTCCACGGTGTCGATGCCTTCGAGGTCCACCGCCCCGGCCGAGAAGTGGCTCAGCACCTCGCCAGCCGCGTTGAGAACCACGATGTGATTGTTCTCCTGAAGGGTCACGACGATCTCGTTTTCGCCGTTGATCGAGACGAATTCGGGCTCCGGATCTTCCGGCGAGACCTCGGCCAGACCGGTGATCTCAGCCATGATCATCGCGTCGCAATCCATGACACCATCGGTCAGTGGCAAAATGGCGACGTAGCCTGCGGGCATCTGGCCGGTGCGGCCGTCGCCGAGATCCTCGTCGCGCTCATTCTCGATGGCAACGGCGATAAAGCTTGCGTCAGGTGCGGCGGCGACGCTGTCGGGCTGGCCGCCAAGGTCGCAATCGCCCAGGGCGGTGCGGCTGTCGACATCCAGCGCCAGCAGGTGGCCCGAGGTGTTGACGTAGTCGGCTGAGGTGTTGACCCCGACATAGGCGGTCTGACCGATGACGCTGACCGAGGTCGGCTCTCCGTCCAGGGCCACCACACCGGCGGCAACGGGTGCGGAGGGGTCGGTGATGTCGATGAAGCCAAGGACTTCGGCGGGGCTGTCGGTATAGACCAGCGTCATGCCATCGGCAGTGGCGGCAATGATCTCGGACGAGGATTCCTCTGCATCCGGCGTGTTTTCCGCCACGGCAAATGAAGCGATGCGGTTGAAGTTCATATCTGCCAGTGCGGGGCCAGCCATCAGGACGGCGGCGGCGCCAAGCAGAACGGTGCGATAGGTCATGTGTTGTCTCCAGCGGTTGGACATCTCCCCGTGCCGCAGACATGTGACACCAGGATCACGTCAGCATGAAAGGCTTGTGAAACCCTGCCTCGCGGCAGGGTCACAGGGGTGGCGCGTCGCCTTTCGGAAGAGCACCGTGATGAGCATGTTCTGGCAGGGCGTGAGAGGTGTTGCGGCAAGCGGCCAAGCGTGAAATGCAACAGATATTGCAAAATGTAATAGATATGAATAAATTATTGCAATAGGGGGATTCGAAGGGTATTGCGCTGACATGGCTTCGGGTGGCACGGGATCGACCCGTGTTTGTTTATCGCGCCTCTCAAACGGGTCGGGCAAAGAGGAAAACGCTATGTATGAAGGATTTGGCCAGTTCGTGGGCGGGGCATGGCGCGGATCGGACCAGCGGGCCGAAGTGGAGTCCCCGGTCACCGGGAAGCCCCTTGGCGCAGTCCCGACTGCCCGCGCCGAAGACACGGTTGCCGCGATAGATGCCGCTGCAAAGGCGCTGCCTGCTCTCGTCGAGATGGGCGGCTTTGCCCGCGCCGATGCATTGCACCGGATCGCCGACGAAATGGCCGCGCGGGCGGATGAAGCGGCGCGGATGATCTCTGCCGAGACAGGCAAGCCGATCGCGCAATCAGGCCGTGAGTGGGTGCTCTCGGTCGATCAATTCCGCTGGTATGCCGAAGAGGCCCGGCGCATCTATGGCCGCGTTGTGGAAAGCCGCGTGCCGGGTGGTCGGTTCGAGGTCACGCGCGAACCGGTCGGCATCGTCGGGGCCTTCACCGCATGGAACTTCCCCGCTTCGCTACCCGCCCGCAAACTGGCACCGGCCCTGGCCGCCGGCTGTCCGGTGGTGCTGCGGCCCTCCTCTCAGACGCCGGGCGTGGCCATGGTGATGGTCGATTGCATACGTGCAGGCGGGCTGCCGGACGGGGCGGTGAACCTCGTGGTGGGCACGACGGCAAACACCTATGGCCCGATCATGGCCGATCCCCGGGTGCGAAAGGTGTCCCTGACAGGGTCCACCCGCGTGGGGCAGCAGATGATCCGCGACGCGGCGGAAACGGTGAAGAAGGTCTCGATGGAGCTTGGGGGCAACGCGCCGCTCATCATCTATGACGATGCAGATCTTGATATGGCGCTGGATATGACTGTGCCCGCCAAGTTCGCCAATGCCGGGCAGGTCTGTGTCACGCCGGATCGTTTCTTCGTCCATGACAGCCTGCATGACACATTCGTTGCCGAGTTCTCCCGTCGCGCCAGTGCGATCCGGCTTGGCGACGGGCTGGACCCGGACACCGAAATGGGGCCGCTGATCAATGCGGGCCGGTTGCAGGAGATCGACGCCATAGTGCAGGACGCGGTGGCCGCTGGCGCAACGCTGGAAACGGGTGGACAGCGGGCGACAGGCTTCAATGCCGGGCATTTCTATGAACCCACGGTACTCAGCAATGTCGCGGACGACATGCGCGTTTTCGAGGAGGAAAACTTCGGCCCCATTGCCGCGATCACCCGGTTCACGGATGAAGACATGGTTCTGGCCCGCGCCAATGCCTCGCCCATGGGGCTGTCCGCCTATGCCTTCACCCGCTGCCCCTCTCGCGCAAGGCGCACGACGCGGGCATTGAAATCGGGCATGGTGGGGATCAACAGTTTTGCCCTTGCAGCGTCCGAAGCGCCGTTTGGCGGCACCAATTTCTCGGGCCTCGGGCGGGAAGGCGGCAGCGAGGGGATCGAGGATTACCTCGACACCAAGCTGGCCCAGATCGTGTTCTGAAGGGGGGACAACATGCAGAAAAACAAGCTCAAGGCCCTGTGGGATGCGGGCCAGCCCGCGCTGAATGGCTGGTGTTCCATCGGCAACCCTTTCACGGCAGAGATCATGGCCGCGCAGGGTTATGACAGCGTCACGATCGACATTCAGCACGGCGCGCTGGACTACGCCGCCGCCCTGCCGATGTTGCAGGCGATGAAGGCATCAGGCGCGACGCTGATGGCACGGGTGCCGTGGCTCGACCCCGCCGCGATCATGAAGGCGCTGGATGCGGGCGCCATGGGCATCATCTGCCCGATGATCAACACCGCGGACGAGGCCGCCCGGTTCGTCAGCTACATGCGCTACCCGCCCCATGGGCAGCGCAGTTACGGGCCAACCCGCGCTGCTGTCGCGATGCCGGGCTACGGGGTTGCCGCCAATGACGAGGTGCTGGCGCTGGCGATGATCGAAACCGCCGAAGGCATGGAGAACCTCGAGGCAATTGCCGCGACGCCGGGTCTTGATGGCATCTATGTCGGTCCCGCCGACCTGACCCTTGGCACGCAGCAAGGGCGCCTGCCACCGGGCTTCGACCGCGAGGAACCCGAAATGCTGGAGCTGATCCAGCGCATCGCCAATACCTGCCGTGCCAATGGCATCCGCGCCTGCATCCATTGCGGCACACCCGATTATGCCGCTCGGATGATCGAGATGGGCTATTCCCTGACAACTGTATCGGGCGATTCCCGCCTGTTGGCCGGGGCTGCGGCCGCATCGGTGTCCGCTTGGCGGGACCGGGTGGGGCAGGATGCAAAAGCCGCCGACACCGGAGGGACGTACTGATGCCCCGTCTTCTGGTTGCCGGAAAACTGCATCCTGCGGGTGAGGCCCGGATCGCCGAACTGCGTGCCGAAGGGGTCGAGGTGGACTATGTCGAGGAAATCTCCGAGGCCTCGTACCTGCCCCATATCGCCACCGCCGACGCGCTGGTCCTGCGCACACAATCCCTGACGGCAGAGACCATCGCCAAGGCCCCGCATCTCAAGGTCGTTTCGCGCCACGGGGTTGGCTATGACGCTGTTGACCTGAAGGCGCTGAACGACCGTGGCATTGCCCTGACCATCGTGGGTGATGTCAATTCAACCTCGGTCGCTGAACAGGCGATGATGTTTCTGCTGGCGGCCTCGAAACGGGTGCTCAGGGCCGACCGCGCCGTGCGCGACCCCGCCCAATGGGGCTGGCGCAACCGGCTGGAACAGCAAGAGATTTCGGGCAAGACCCTGCTGATCGTGGGCTATGGCCGGTCAGGCCGCAAGCTGGCAAGAATGGCATCCGGTTTTGATATGCAGGTCCGCGCGCATGACCCCTATCTGGAGCGGATGGGCTGGCCTGACGGACCTGTCCGCCCGGTTGATATGGACGAAGGGTTGGCCTGGGCAGACTGCATCTCGGTCCATATTCCGAAAAGCGACCGGCCCATCCTGGGCGCCGCAGAGCTGGCGCGCTGCAAACCCGGCGTGATCATCGCCAACACTGCGCGGGGCGGTGTGATCGACGAGGTCGCATTGGCGGACGCTCTGGCCAGCGGCCAAGTTGGCGGCGCAGGGGTCGACGTGTTCGAAACGGAACCGCCCGGCGCGGACATGCCACTGGCGGGTTGCGACACCGCCCTGTTGACCCCTCATGTGGCGGGGCTGACGGCAGAGGCCAGCGAGCGCATGGCGCTTGCGTCCCTTGAAAACGCGCTTGGGTTCCTTGATGGAACCATCGAGCGAGCCCTTATCGTGAATGCAGAGGTGACACATGGGTGATGGCAAAACATTGCGGGTAGGCCTGATCGGCACCGGCTTCATGGGGCAGGCCCATGCGCTTGGCTATGCGACGGCGGAAAAGGTCTTTGACCTGCCCTACGGGTTGTCCCTGCACAGCGTTGCCGATGTGACGGAAGAGGCCGCCGCGAAGGCCGCCAGGCGCTTCGGGTTCGATGGCTGGACCACCGACTGGCGCGACCTGCTCAATGACCCCGAGATCGACGTGATCGACATCACCGCCCCAAATGCGCTGCACAAGGAGATGGCGCTGGCGGCGATTGCGGCGGGCAAGCATGTCTATTGCGAAAAGCCGCTTGCACCGCTGTCAGCCGATGCGCGCGAAATGGCCACCGCCGCCAAGGCCGCCGGTGTCGTGACGCAGGTCGGGTTCAACTACCTGTGCAACCCGATGATGGTTCTGGCCAAACAGATGATCGAGGCGGGCGAACTGGGAGAGATCCGCAGCTATCGCGGCATCCATGCCGAGGACTACATGACCGATGCCAGCGCCCCCCATTCCTTCCGCACCGATCCGGCGGGCGGGGGTGTTCTGGCCGATCTGGGCAGCCATGCGCTTGCCACGGCGGAATATCTGCTTGGGCCGATCACCAGCGTGATGGGCGATTGCGTGACGGCCATCGACAGCCGCCCCGATCGCAACGGGACCGCTGCGCCAGTGCTGGTCGATGACGTCTCCCGCGCCTTCCTGCGCTTTGAGAACGGCGCGTCCGGGTCTATCGAGGCCAACTGGATCGCCACAGGCCGTAAGATGCAGCATGACTTCGAGGTTTATGGCTCCAAAGGGGCCCTCATCCTCAGCCAGGAGCGTCTCAACGAACTGCATTTCTATTCCACCGACGATGCCCCTGGTCGGCGCGGGTTTCGCAAGATCGAAGCCGGGCCGGAGCATGACCCGTATGGGCTTTTCTGCGTCGCTCCGGGCCATCAGATCGGGTTCAACGATCTCAAGGCCATCGAAATCGCAGGCTATGTTGGGGCCATTGCCGGTCAACAGCCGGAACCCTTCGGGTTTGATGCCGGGACTCGTATTCAGCATCTGGTGGAAACGATCCTCGCATCCTCTGCCGATGGTGGCTGGAACGCCGTCTGATCCGGCCTTTCGAGAAAGCCGAGGCTGTGCCATTCCCCCCCCGCGCGCCCCGTGTGCGGGGGGCAGAAGCCTAGGCAGAGGCTACCCGGTGTCCGGTCCGGTCAGCCGCGCGAAATCCTGCATGTCGGCGGCGGCTTCCCGGATGGCCAGCGACAGCAGGTCGGTGCCGTGTTCGGGCCGGGCCAGTTCCGACCACGACCCGACCCGACCGCAGGGAAATTCGGCGCGGTGTTCATCGGCAGGGCCATGACGGTCGCCCGCATGGGCGGCGCGGAAGGCAGCGTCAAGTGCCCTCGGCGCGGGCAGGGGCGCGCGCTCGATCCGGCGGTGGCGGGCCTGGGTGATCGCGATCTCGGACGGGGTGGCGTGCATGCCTTCCCAGTCGCCGTAAAGGCTTTGCCTCAGGGCATTCGTTTCGGGGTAGTCCCACCACGAGCGGATGCGCATCGACAGGGGCGCGGTTTCAGCCAGCGCGCGAAGCGGGGCGAGGTTGGCCCCGTGTCCGTTCAGAACGTAGAGCCGCCGGAACCCATGGGTGGCGAGCGCGGCGATGATGTCGGACAGAAGGGCCGAAAAGGTCGCTTCCGATACCGAGATCGTGCCGGGGAAGGCCATGTTGAACGGCGCGGGCGTGTAGGCCACCGGCGGCAGCATGATCGCGCCCGCCTGCGCCGCCGCGCCCTCGGCCACGGCGGTGGCACAGAGCGCGTCGGTGCCGATCAGCCCGATCGGCCCATGTTGTTCGGTGGAACCTACGGGCAGCACCGCGTCGTCGCGGGTTTCAAGATAGGCGCCGACCTCTTCCCAGCTCATTTCCTGCAGGATCATGCGGCACCCGTTTTCTGTGCGGCCCAATTGGCAAGCACGGTCCGATAGGTGGCAAGATGGGGCGCCGTGGCGGGCACCCCGTCGCCAGCCCGGATCAGCGCGGGCAGGGGCAGGTGGAGCCCAAGAACCTCGTCCAGCGTTTCCAGAACCGCGCCCACGGCCCAGAGACCGCAATCGGGGAGGCCGGGGGTTGAGAGGCCGGAAAGGAACAGACCATCCCCGGCAAGCTCCTCCAGCGTTGCCAACGGGCGCAGGATCGCCTCGCGCGCGGCTTCCGGCACGGGTTGTCCGGCCCCGACCAGCGGGAACAGTGCGCGCGCTGCCGGTTCCAGCCGCGTATCGACCAGCCGCGAGACGGCGCGGGCGCGTGCCCTTGCGCGAGGCTCTTGCGGGAGCAGAAGGCGCCCGATGCCGGTCTCATCGAGGTATTCGACGATGGCGTCGGACTCGGTCAGCACGAAATCGCCCTCCACCAGCGCCGGGATCGTCCCTTGCGGAACGATGGCCCGGTAGGTGGCGCTGGCATAGCCGCCCGGCGGCGGCGTTTCCTTCAGATCGACCCCCTTCAGGGCCAGCGCCAGCCGCAGCTTGCAGCTGTAGACGCTGATCGGAAGGCCGTAGAGGACACGCTCAACCCCGGCCATGAACGCCCGTCCCCATCCGCCGTTCCATCACCCGCACGCCCCAGGACACCAGCAGGATCAGGATCAGGTATTCCAGCACCAGGAAACTGTAGATTTCCAGCGGGCGGAATTCCGTCAGCGTCAGCTCGTTCGCGCGGCGTGTCAGTTCCTGGAAGCCGATGACCGAGACCAGCGACGACATCTTGAGGATGTAGACATACTGGTTGCCCAGTGCAGGCAGAACCGCGCGGATCACCTGCGGCAGGATCACCAGCCGCATCGTCTGCCATGGTGACAGGCCGAGACTGCGCGCCGCCTCGCCCTGACCGACCTTGATGGATTGCAGACCCGAGCGGAAGATTTCCGAGGTGAAGGCGCTGTCCGAGATCGCAAGGCAGATCAGGCCCGTGATGAAAACCCCGAACTGGATGCCGGTCAGCGACGGCAGGCCGTAATAGACCCACAGGATCATGACCAGCAGCGGGATCGAGCGGAAGAATTCCACATAGACACGGCTCAGGCGACGCACCCACCGGCGCTTCGATATGCCCATCAGTGCCACCAGAAGCCCGATGGCCAGCGAGATCATCATTGCCAGTGTCGAGATCGAGATCGTCGCCCAGAACCCCATCAGCAGGAACGAGAGGTTGGCTTGCCCCCGCCCGTCGGCAGGCGACAGGATATACCAGGCGAACGTATAGCCCCCGCCCGAACCGGAGCCCGAGCAGCCAGCAAGGACCAGCACCGCAACCGCAAGGAGCGCTGGCAGCCGCCAGCGCCCCCGGGCTTCGAAAGAAGCTTTGGTCATGTCTTGCTCAGCTCTGGCCAAGCCACCGGCGGTTGAGCCCGTCAAAGAATCCCTCGGTCCGTTTCAGCGTGACCCAGGTGTTGACGAAGTTCAGCCAGACCTGATCGTCCTGCGCCACGACGTAGGCGAAGGGCCTGCGGTTGCGCATTTCGGACCCCGGCACGAGAATGCGCAGCTCCGGGAAGCGCGACACGAGCGTTCCGCCCTCGACATTCGAGGTGATGGTGACATCGGCACGACCCGACAGAACTTCCTGGAAACCGGTTGCGGGCGACTGCACCCCCTGGATGTCGGCATCGGGGAAATGGGCGCGGGCCTGTTCCTCGAACACGGTGCCCATGGACACCGCAACCCGCACGCCGGCCTGGTTGATCGATTCCCAGGTTTCGAAGCGGCCTGCATTTCGGGCCAGCGACAGCGGCACTGTCCCCGCCTCGGTATAGGGCACCGAGAAAGCTGCGACGCGCGCGCGAGAAACATTGACCGACGCGCCCGAGAAGATGTCATAGCGGTCGGCAGCGATGCCCGCGGTGATCGTGGCCCATTCGGCGACCACCCATTCGATCTCGACCCCGAGATCGGCGGCAAGCTGCGTCATCGCCTCGATGTCATAGCCCGCGCGGCTGTTGGTGGCCGGGTCGCGGAAGGACATCGGGTTGAAGTCCCCGGTTGTGCCGACACGCAAGGTGCCGCTGCTGAGAATGCGCTCAAGGCGCGATTCCGCGATATGGGCCTCGGCTGGCGTGGTGCTGGCCAGCATCACCCCCCCGGTTCCAAGCGCGGCAGCAACGAAAACGTCCCTTCTGTTCATGATTGTCATCCCCTGTTGTTGTGTGTTGGTAACGAAGCCCTGTGGCAACACGCCCAAGAGCGGCCTTGATCCCGCACCGGAACACTTAGCCGGGGCAGGTTTTCCGTGTGTCTGACCGGTAATCTCGCATCATTCCGGTCGTATCGGGGTCGGACAGCCCCCCGGTGTCTCAGGAATTCAGAAGTCAGGTTCGCCCGATGGTCCCGAGGATACATCATAGGGCGATATTCCCGGTGGGAAAGGTTGCGGTGCTGCAGCCTTTTAAAAGCCAGCGCAAGGCGGCGGGGCCAGGCACAAATCCAGCGCTACGGTGACGCGTCGCCATGTTCCGACCTCTAGGTGCGTTGCGTGGTGTTTAACATGCTTGCAGGTGATGCAATAACGCGTCAAGAAAAATGTCAGCGAGTTCGAAATTGTGATCAGAGCGGACAGCCAGTGACGAACAGCCAATCCCGACCGTCTTGCCTTCGGCGAGTTCGGAGCGCTTTGCTGGAGCTGTGGCGTGATCTTGGTCGAATAAATGCCAACGCGGAATGCCTGGCCTGTCGGCCCGAACCGAACCCCTGGCAGAGTTGAGGATCGGTATCAAAGGGCCCGGGTCCGGATGGCGGTGATTTTCCGCACGATGTCATGGAGCTCACGACGCGTTTCCGGCCATGCCGGGCCAGTGCGGGACCAACCCGGAGCGGCAAATCCCTGGACACGCACGCACCGCGCGAAATAGCGCGGCGCGTGCATTTCATCCGTGAGTGTTTGGGCGCGGATCAGTTCTTGGTTTTCGAAGCCGGATGCAGGAAATCGATCCAGTGCGGAGCCGGCTCCGACGCGGACCGGCGGCGGGTGCCGGGAAACAGATCGCGCAGATCGAATGCAGCCATGAGGAAGCTGAAGGCGTGCAGATTATGAGGCGTGTTGGGCATGGGGCTGTCTTTCGGAAAGAAGGGGGGGGGTCAGCCCGCGCCTCTACGCGTCTGCCTGATTTTTCACCACAGTTGAATCCGCAACCCCGGGTTGCCCTGCCTGCAATGGTTTGATGCTCAAATGATCCCGCGGGTCAGCTCTTCCGGGGTGGCCTCCGCGGTCCAGAAGGCCCGTGCCTCGGGCGGCAACTTGTCCAGAACCCGCGCCAGATCGGCGCTGTTCATCACCCGCCACAGCGCGAAGGCCGTGGCCTCGATAGCGTTATCGGGCGTCAGGTTGTGATGGCGACGCAGCGCCTGCGCCTCGCGCGTCATCTCGGCCCGCGTGCCGAAGGGCAGGGGCGGCGCCGTTATGTCCCAGTCACGGATGAAGATTGCCGCCAGCACGGAGGGCAGGGCGCTGGCAAACAGAATGCCCTGATCTGGCGTCAGGCGGCGTCGGAAAGTATGAAACACGCCATCGACCGCCGTATAGGCCATGTTGTCCGACTCCAGCCCCATCCTCTCTTTCGCGTCATCCAGAAACGCCCGGAATTCCCGGCTGGCATGACGATAGGTCCATGGCATCGGCATGGGGCGCCCCCTCAGGTCAGCAGTTCCCGCAAGGTCAGGGCCATCACCTTGGCGCTGTCCATCATGTCCTTCACGCCCACCCATTCATCGGGCTGGTGTGCAAGGTCCAGAATACCCGGCCCATAGGCGATGCAGTTCTTCAGCTTGCCGATCCGGTCGATGTGTTTCTGATCATAGGTGCCGGGGGACACCACGAATTCCGCCTGCTTGTGCAGCACTTTCTCGATCGCTGCCTGAACGGTTTTCACCACCGGAGCGTCCTCGTCCGTCATCGAGGGGATCACTTCGAACAGATCGCGGATGTCATACTCGAAATTCGGGCGGCTGGCCTTGATCCCTTCCAGCATCCGGGCGACCTCGGCCTTTACCTCGGTCAGATCTTCCTCGATCAGGAAGCGCCGGTCGATCACGATGCGGCAGCGGTCGGCGACGCAGGGCGCGGGCAGGCCGGTGTAATCCGCGTCCTGCTCGGGCTCGCCCCCATGGATCGAGTTCACATTGAGCGTGGATTGCTTGGCCCCTTCCGGCACCACCGGCATTTCCGTGCGCTTGCCTGCAAGCAATGGGTAAAGCGTGCGCTCCATCTCCTCCAGCACCGCGCCCATATGGCGGATGGCGCTGTCACCGAGGAAGGGCATGGAGCCATGGGCGATGCGCCCCTTGGTTTCGATTTCAGCCCACCAGACGCCGCGATGACCAAGGCAGATGCGGTCCTTGTTCAGGGGTTCGGGGATAATCACATGCTGCACCTTCTCGGGCGAAAACCAGCCATGTTCCGCCAGATAGGCCACCCCGCCATAGCCGCCCGATTCCTCGTCAGCCGTGGCGCTGATCTCGATGGCGCCGGAATAGTCGGGGAAGGCCGCGATGAAGGCCTCCGCCGCAATCACCGAGGCCGCCAGCCCCCCCTTCATGTCGCAGGTGCCGCGCCCGTAGATGCGCCCGTCCTTTAACTCGCCGCCAAACGGGTCGGTGGTCCAGCCATGGCCCACTTCGACCACGTCATGATGGCTGTTGAAATGCACACACTCACCGGTGCCCCCCGCCCCCTGATGGCGCGCCACCATGTTCCAGCGCTGATATTTCTCGCTGTCGGCGGGTGCCCCACGGGCGCGGATCATGTCGACATGAAACCCCTTGCGCCGCAGCCGGTCGCCAAGGAAATCACAGATATCGTGGTAGTGCAGCCCCGGCGGGTTCAGCGTGGGGATCCGCACAAGGTCTTGCGTCAGGGCAATCAGCTCCGCCTCGCGGGCGGCAATCTCGGAAAACAGGCGGTCAAGGCTTGGATCATCTCTCATGGGCTGCACTTTGCGCCCAAGGCCATCATGCCGCAAGCCCTCGCATTTGGCTTGGCGCTCCCCATCTGACAGGATAGGGAAAGGCCATTCGACGGGAAGGATTTGACCGATATGAGATGGGTTCGCTGGATTGTCCTGCTGCTGATCGCGCTCTTCATTGGCGGGTTCCTTCACTATACGCTACCGGGCCGCGATATCGTGCGGATCACGGGGACAGAGATCATCCGGGCGGACCTGTCAGGCTGGAACCGGATGTTCTATGCGCGCTCGGATACCGGAAACACCGACGGCACCAACCGCGATCTGCGCCTGATCAACACGACCCAGCCCGATGGCGATGTCAGCGTCTATCGCAACGAGGACACCGGCTTCGGCTGGCCACCCTATTTCAAGCTCGACAGTTCCAACCTTCACGCGGAGGCCGCGGATCTGACCAGCACCTCGGCCAACCCGCAATGGGTGATGGTCACCCATTACGGCTGGCGTATGCCGGCGCTGTCGATCTATCCCAATGCGGTCGCGATCCGCGCGGTGGACGGTCCCGACGCCAGCGTCTTCCCGTGGCTCAATATCGTGATCCTCGTTCTGCTGGCCGCGTTCCTGTTCTTCCTCTGGCGACTCTGGGAACGGTTCGAGGACCGCGTGATCGACCCAACGGTCGACTGGGTTCTGGTTCGGTGGGCCAAGCTGAAGGACCGCGTCTCGGGGCGCTGAAGGTCTTGATCATCCCGGCGCAGGCAGGCGTTTGAATGGGCCGCGCGAGCAGCTTCAGGAAGGCAGCGTCCTGTAGCTGGCCGGTTCCATGATGCGCAGGAACTGCACGGCGAGCACTTTGGCGGCACTGTCCCTTGCAATGCGGGTCAGGCAAAGAAGCCCGGTATGACGGTCGCAGGCCAGCGCGACGGAGTCGCCCATGCTGGTGACCTCGGCATGTAGCCGGTCCTCCAGTGTTGCCGTAGGGAGATTGAGCGCGTGGAGGAGGGGCAGGAACTCCACCGGCTGATCCTCGTCCATCGTGGGCACCAGCCCGGCATCAATCAGGATCACTTCCAATGCGATCCGCTCACCACCGGATTTCAGCGTTCGACCAAGCGCATGTACCCGGCCCGCGAAGAATTCCCGCTCCGCGTCAACCGGGTCACGCAGGTCCAGCCGGGCGCGAAACGGCTCAAGCGGCAGGGGGGTCGCATCAGGCAGGAACAGGCGGCGCAGGTCTGGCGGGGCAGAAGGCTTTGCCGGTTCGGGGTCTGACACCACGGTGCCGCGCCCCGGTTTGCGACTGAGATGGCCCATGGCCTCGACCGACATCAGCGCGCGGCGCATGGTGCCCTGACTGACGCCGAACTCCTCCGCCAGTTCAAACTCATTCCCAAGGCGCATGCCGGCGGGCCATTCACCGGATGTGATCCGGCGCAGAAGTTCGGTTTCGGCTTGTTTGTAGAGGGGTACGCGGGCCATGGTCGTCTCCGGTCTTTCTTGTAGAGGATCTGGCCCTCGGTCTGTGGTCAATTCAGATGGCCAATGAGCCGCGCATGGCGGTCAAAGGCGGCGATGGTTGCCCCCAATGTGGGCAGCTCTGCCGCTTCCATCATCGGAATCATTTTCGCGAAGGCCGCCGCCGTACCGATGGCGTCGCCAATGGCGGTGTGGCGGTCGTCCTCGGGGATGGTGATGGCGAGCCGTGTGCAGAGCGCATCGAGCGTGTGTTCGGCGGACTGGCCGAAGAGGATGGCGGAAAACAGCACCGTATCCAGAATGGGCTGATCGAATCGCAACCCGATCTCGGCTTCGCGGCGTTGCAGGAAGGCCATGTCGAAGGGCGCGTTATGGGCGACCAGAACGTTGTTGTCGGCAAAGCGGTGGAAGCGGGTCAGTGCCTCTGCCACCCCGGGCGCGCCCTGAACCATCTCGTTGGTGATGTGGTGGACGGCGGTGGAGGCCGCGGGGATCTTGCGGCCGGGATCGACCAGCATGTCGAAGCGTTCGTCGGGCCGGACCCGGCCATTCACGACACGCACGGCGGCGATCTGGCAGATTTCGTCCACCTGCGGGTTGAGGCCGGTGGTTTCGGTGTCGAAGATCACGAAGTTGAGCTTGCTGAGCGGGGCCTGAGACAGCTCTTTCGGCAGATCGGCATGCAGCAGGTCGAAATCATACTGGATGGCGCGGGCGGGAAGCGTGGCTTTGGGCGCCGCGAGCGGTAGGGAAAACTGTAGCGCGGCACGACCCTCTGCGCCGTCGCCCAATGTCACACGGGTGCCGTGGGTGGTTTGCACGTCACCACCCGAGAAGGATGCGAAGCCGGGCGAGAGCGGGGCGGAGAGCCAGTCGGTCAGATCCGCGCGGTCTGGCGCGGAAGCGTTGCTTTCGAGACTGAGGGTCAGGGCACTGTCGCCCAGTTGCGCGAGGCGCAGGGTAAAGGCGGTGGCCCCCTGGCCGGACCATCCAAGCGCCAGACGTTCCAGCATCCTGGTAACCGCATAGCCGTCGCAGCGAATGCGGCGGGCGGGCAGATCGAGGGTAAGCGCCACGTCCTTGCGGGCCAGACGGGCGCGCAGGGCGGTGCCCAGATCGGTGAGCGGCAGCGCCTCCATCGGCCACCACTGGGTGTCGGTCGCGGCCTTGCGGGCGGCGATGTCGGAGAGCGTTTCACTGAGGGCGGATTTCTGCGGATCCGGCAGGGCGGGGAGCACGTCATCGGTCGCGTCAATCAGCCGGTCGAGCAGCGTGGCGCGTTCGGCGTGAACCTTGAGGTCTTTCGACACGTCGCGCAGCGACAGCACATAGCCCGGTCCGCTGGTTTCCTGCCCTTCCAGATAGAGCAGACGGATGCGCGCCTCCAGCAGACGCGCCCCGCGGCGGGTGGCACAGAGGATGTCGGCGCCCTCGGTTTCGCCAGCCTCCAGCAGCCGGGTATAGGCTTGCAGGATCGGTCCGGGCATCAGCAGGTGGCGGACGGGACGGTTGAGGCCGAGCGCCTCCGTATGGCCCAGGATCTCCACCGCTCGGGCATTGTAGAGCACCACCGAATGATCGGGCGTGCAGAAGAGAACGCCATCGGGAACCTCTGCCAGCAGGGTTTCCAGCCGGGATTTTTCGAGCGACAGGCGTGCGGTTTCGCGGCCCACGGCCATGGCCATCGCGTTGCGTGTTTCGGTGAGGTTGGCCGTCACGGCGGCGGCGGCGGTGCCCAGATCGCCCAGATAGCGGGCGGGGGCGTGGTCGATCTCCTGCTCCACATCCGCATGGGCACGGGCGCGCATATCTGCGGCCAGCCGTTCCACCGGGCGGGCGACGTTTTCATCGAACAGGACCCAGACCCAGGTGGTCAGCCCGAAGATGGCGACGACGCCAATGAGACCGGCGATGACGAAGGCAGAGAGGGCGTGGTCCTCGCCCAAGCGGATATAGCCAAGCGTCAGCCCCGCGATGGCGAGGGCCGAGGTCGCGACGGCGAGGAACGCGAAGAACAGGAAGATGCGCAGACGCAGGGAAAGCTGGGTGAACATGTGGTTGGGGCCTCCTCCTTGCCCCCTTTGGTGCGTTGCGGATCAGGGCGGTCGCGCGTCGCCCCTTGCCGTATCGGGTTAGTCCGCAGCCCCCCCGCCGCAGACGGATTGCAGGATCGGGTCGGAGGCCTCGAGCTCCAGCCAGGTGGCATTGGTGGGCTGGCCGTCATCTGTGAACTGGGTCTCGGCATTGACGTCGGCCCGGCGGCTGTTGCCGCAGTCGACAAGGATCGGGCGAATGACTTCTGGCTGCCAGCGTTCATGGATGCGGATCTGCACCGCCAAAACGCCGGAGCCGGTCGCGGTTTCGACCGTTTCAGAGGGTGAATGGGCGATGAAGCCCCGCACCCAGGGGCTGAGATAGGTCCAGGGCTGATACCAGGCCTGTTGGGTGCGTTCGGAAATGACCTGCGTGTCCTCTGGCAGCGTGTCCAGCACGTTGCGGGCCCAGCCATATTCCAGCCCCACAGTCGCGGCGATCATGGCGATACCGGCGGCCACCGGGATGATGCCCTTGGGCAGGCGCTTGCCGCTTAGATGGCGCAGGGCGAAACCGGTGCCGGCACCGGCGAAACCGGCGACAAAGGCGGTCAAAAGGGTCCAGAACATGGGCGGGGGGTGCTCCTCAGCTCAGAATGCCACGGCCCTGGCCGGCGGCGGATTGCATGGTTTTGACCACGACGAAGGCGTCGCGCAGGTGGCTGCGCTCGAAATCGGACAGGTCCGTGGGCGGCATGAAGTTGTCGGGCTTTTCGCCACGGCGGATCTGCGCGGCCTGATGTTCCAGCCGGATTTCGGCGATCATGTCATAGGCATCAAGCAGGTCGCGCCCGCCGGTGGTGGACACCTTGCCAGCCTCAATGGCCGCTTCCAGCCGGGCGCGGGTATTGGCGACGGGCAGTTGCCCCTGCAGCGCATAGATGCGGCCAAGGTCCACGATGGGCACCACGCCGTTATGCTTGAGGTCGATGGTGTTCTTGTGTTCACCCGAGCGCACGGTCGCAAAGCCCCGGAAGAGGCCGAGCGGCGGCGTGTGCTTGAGAGAGTTGGCGATCATGTGGCTGACGAAGATGGAGTTCTCGGCCGCGCTTCTCAGTGTATTGGCCTGCAAGTCGGCAAAGAGACTCTCGTCGCCGCCAATCGGGCGCAGGTCGAACATGACGCTGGCCAGCATCTGCGCCTCGGGGTCGGGTTTTGCGATCCATTTGCGGAAATAGCCTCGCCAGACGCTGAGCGGTTGCCGCCAGCGGTCAGCGGTCGCCATCATGTCGCCGGGGCAGTAGAAATACCCGCAGGCATCGAGCCCGTCCGAGACGAACTTTGCCAGTGCCTTGAAATAGGTGTCATGCTCGGGCTGCATCGCGTCGTCTATTATCAGGCAGTTGTCCTGATCCGAAACGCCGGTCTGTTCTTGCCGCCCCTGCGACCCACAGGCGAGCCATAGATACGGCACCGGTGGCGGTCCCAGCTTGTCCTCGGCCATGGCCAGCAGGCGGCGGGTGGTGGCATCGCCCACATCGGTGATTAGCCTTGTGACAACTTGGTGGGCGTTATGGGCGCCGACGAGCTGCACCAGCAGTTGCGGGATGCGGCCAACAATCCGTGCCAGCTCGGCGCAGCTTTGGGCATCGGCAATCTCGCGGATCAGTGCAGCCGAAGATGTGGCCTGAAAGCGGGTCAGATCGGTCTGGGTCAGGATGCCAACGAGCTTGCCGCCCTCGACAACGGGCATATGGGTGATGCGCCGTTCGACCATCGCGTGCAGCACGTCCGAGACAAGCGCGGAGGGCGGCAGAGCAATGGGATCGGCGGTCATGACCTGACTGACGGGCGTGTCATGCGGCAGGCCTTCAGCCAGAGCCTTGTTGGTCAGGTCTCGGGTTGTGACGATGCCTTTCAGCGCCTCGCCTTCGGTGATCATCAGCGATGATACGCCATGATCGCGCATGTCCTGCGCGGCGGCCAGAATGGGGGTGTCAGGGGCAACCTGCCTCGGGTCGCGGGTCATCATGTCGGCCAGCGACATGGTGGCGAGGTCTTGCCGCTTGGTGCGGGCGGGGCGGGTGCGGTCGAAGAACTTGGCGACTCCGGGATGGTCTGCCACCAGCGCCTTGAAAACGGCGGCGGGGATGGCGATGAGGTCGGTATCCTCTTCCGCGCGGGCCGAGGTGACGGCCAGACCGTCGCGCATCAGGCCGCGTTCGCCGAAGGTGTTGCGGGGGCCGAGGATGGACAGGACGGCACCGGTTTCATCGGTGATGTCCACACGGCCACGAATGATCAGGTAAAGAGCCTCAAGCGGCTCGCCATGGCTGTAGATCTGGGCGTCGGCCTTGATCGAACGCGCCTCCACCGTGCCAGCAAGACTGTCCAGCGCCTCGGCGGGCAGGCTGTCATAGGGGTGGGTATGGGCGAGGAATTCTCGGATCGTCTGAGGCATGGAACGGGTTCCCCCGGAAAGAAATGGCGCACCCCGGACTGTCGGGATGCGCCGGTGTCTTGAACAGGGCCTGCGGTGTCGCAGGCCCCGGGATTGGGCGATCCCTTAGTGATCGACGGCTGCGCCGGCGCCACGCGGAATACGAACCGATTCCACCAGCTCCTGGATTTCCTGCGGCACCTCTTCGGTGGCGTTGGACACCAGATAGGCAACGACGAAGTTGAACACTGCGCCGATCGGGCCGAAGTGGGTCGGCGGGATGCCGAACAGGTACTGGCTGCTGTCCAGCATCGCGGTACCGGGGATGAAGAACCAGCCCAGGTACAGGAACAGGTACAGACAGGTCGAGATCAGACCGGCCAGCATACCCGCAACCGCGCCCTTGGAGTTGATGCGCTTCGAGAAGATGCCCATCATCAGGGTCGGGAACAGCGAGGCTGCTGCCAGACCGAAGGCCAGCGCCACAACCTGAGCTGCGAAGCCCGGCGGGTTCAGACCCAGGTAGGTTGCCACGACGATTGCCACCAGCATCGAGACACGGGCGGCCATGAGCTCGCCTTTTTCCGAGATGTTGGGGTTGATCGTCGATTTGATCAGGTCGTGCGAGATCGCTGAGGAGATGGCCAGAAGCAGACCTGCCGCGGTGGACAGGGCGGCCGCGAGACCACCGGCAGCGATAAGACCGATCACCCAGCCCGGAAGCTGTGCAATCTCTGGGTTGGCCAGAACGAGGATGTCACGGTTGAAGGTGACAAGCTCGTTGCCCTGCAGACCTTGTGCTTCGGCCAGGGCGGCACCGGCTTCGGAACCAGCGTTGTAGTACTGGATCATGCCGTCGCCGTTCAGGTCTTCAACACCGAGCAGACCGGTGACTTCCCAGGTGCGGAACCAATCGGGCAGGTCTTCGACTGCCACGGCTTCACCTTCAACACCGTTCGGCCACATGGTGGTGATGATGTTCAGGCGGGCCATTGCGCCAACGGCCGGGGCCGTCAGGTACAGCAGCGCGATGAAGACCAGCGCCCAACCGGCGGACCAGCGAGCGTCAGCAACGCGGGGCACGGTGAAGAAGCGGATGATCACGTGGGGCAGACCCGCGGTACCGATCATCAGCGACAGGGTGTACAGAGCCATCAGCCAGGGGTTGGTGGTGGCGGTGTACTCGTTGAAGCCCAGGTCGGTCAGCAGGCCGTCCAGGGTGGTCAGCAGCGGAACGCCGGCTTCGACGCCACCGGGCAGACCTTCGTTCATGCTGGAGAACAGGCCCAGACCCGGGATCGGGTTGCCGGTCAGCTGCAGCGAGATGAAGATCGCCGGGATGGTGTAGGCGATGATCAGCACACAGTACTGAGCCACCTGCGTGTAGGTGATGCCCTTCATACCGCCGAGAACGGCGTAGACGGCAACCACACAGGCCGCGATGATCAGGCCGGTGTCGCTTTCCACTTCCAGGAAGCGCGAGAAGGCAACGCCTGCACCCGCCATCTGACCGATCACGTAGGTGGTCGAGATCACGATGAGACAGACCACGGCCACAACGCGTGCGGTCTGGCTGTAATAGCGGTCGCCCACGAATTCCGGCACGGTGTACTTGCCGAACTTGCGCAGGTAAGGCGCCAGAAGCATGGCCATCAGCACGTAGCCGCCGGTCCAGCCCATCAGGAAGAGCGAGTTGTTGTAGCCGGTGAAGGCGATGAGACCTGCCATCGAGATGAACGAGGCCGCCGACATCCAGTCAGCCGCTGTTGCCATACCGTTGACAACCGGGTTCACGCCACGGCCAGCAGCGTAGAATTCCGAGGTCGAACCGGCACGGGCCCAGATGGCGATGCCGAAATAGAGCGCGAAGGACGCGCCCACGAAGATGAAGTTAAGTGTCGTCTGATCCATTGGTCGGTCCGTCCTTACTCTTCGTCAACGCCGAACTGCTTATCGAGCGAGTTCATGCGCCAGGCGTAGAAGAAAATCAGCACCAGGAAGACCAGGATGGATCCCTGCTGAGCGAACCAGAAGCCCAGGTCCGTGCCGCCCACTGCGATGCCGCTGACAAGCGGACGCAGAAGGATGCCAAAGCCGAACGACGCAAGCGCCCAGATCACCAAGCAGATGGTGACCAGACGGATGTTCGCCGACCAGTATTCGTTGTTAGATGGCGAGTCAGCCATGTGAGTTCTCCCTTCGATTGGGTTTCCCGAACCTGCCCTCCCGACTGGTCCGGGTCTTTTTATCGCCGCCACCCCTCCAGCAAGGTGGCGACGAATCTCGTGTTAGCCTTCCGTGACTCCGCCGACGATCTTGCCGAGGTTGGCTGCGATCTCGTCGATGTCCCCCATTGCGGGCACCCGCGTCAGCGCATCACGCGCGGCGTAATAGCTGATGAGCGGGGCGGTTTGGGCGTGGTATGCCGTCAGGCGCGTGCGCACCGTTTCGGCATTGTCGTCAGCGCGCCGTTTGAACTCGGTGCCCTGGCATTTGTCGCAAGTACCCGCCGTGGCGGGCTGCTTGAATTCGTCGTGGTAGCCTTCGCCGCAAGCCGCGCAGGTGTAGCGGCCCGAGACGCGGGCGATCATCGCTTCGTCATCCACTTCCAGGCTGATCGCGGCGTCGATCTTCTGGCCACGTTCGGCCAGAAGCGTATCGAGCGCCGCGGCCTGCGCCTCTGTGCGGGGGAAGCCGTCAAGGATGGTGCCTTTGGTCACGTCAGGCTGATCCAGCCGGTCGGACAGGATGGCGATGACGATCTCGTCGGAAACAAGCTCACCCTTTTCCATCACCGCCTTGGCGGCAAGGCCGGCCTCGGTTCCAGCGGCAACCGCCTCGCGCAGCAGGTCCCCGGTGGACAGCTGCACAAGGCCAAAGCTTTCTTCCAGCATGCGGGCCTGGGTGCCCTTCCCGGCGCCCGGAGGGCCGAGAAGGATCAGGTTGACGGGGCGGGTCATGGTGTCGGTGCTCATCAACCCTGCCTTACTTGTTTGCCCGGTTTTCGATCAGCTCGTCGACCACCGAAGGATCGGCCAGCGTCGAGGTGTCGCCAAGGCTGCCGAAATCGTTCTCGGCGATCTTGCGCAGGATGCGGCGCATGATCTTGCCGGACCGGGTCTTGGGCAGGCCGGGGGCCCACTGGATGACATCGGGCTTCGCGATCGGGCCGATTTCCTGGCGAACCCAGTCAGAGAGCGTCTTTTTCAGCTCATCAGACGGGGTTTCGTCGTTCATCAGCGTCACGTAGCAATAGATGCCCTGACCCTTGACCGGATGCGGGTAGCCCACAACGGCGGCCTCGGATACGGTTTCATGTGCCACGAGCGCGCTTTCCACTTCGGCGGTGCCCATGCGGTGGCCGGACACGTTGATCACGTCATCGACGCGGCCCGTGATCCAGTAGTCGCCATCCTCGTCGCGGCGGCAGCCGTCGCCCGAGAAATAGTAACCCTTGTAATCCGAGAAGTAGGTTTTCACGAAGCGGTCATGGTCGCCATAGACGGTGCGCATCTGGCCGGGCCAGCTGTCTGCAATGACGAGAACGCCCTCGACACCATTACCCTCGATGATCTCGCCCGAGGTGGGTTCCAGCACCAGCGGCTTGACGCCGAAGAACGGATGCTGCGCCGCGCCGGGTTTCAGCGTGTGGGCGCCGGGCAGCGGGGTCATCATGTGACCGCCGGTTTCGGTTTGCCACCAGGTGTCTACGATCGGGCAGCGGCCCTTGCCGACGTTTTCGTTGTACCAGTTCCAGGCCTCGGGGTTGATGGGCTCGCCCACGGTGCCGAGCAGCTTGAGGCTGGACAGGTCATGCTTTTCGACAAAGCTGGTGCCCTTGCCCATCAGTGCCCGGATCGCGGTCGGGGCGGTGTAGAACTGGTTGACCTTGTGCTTGGCGCAGACCTCCCAGAAGCGGCCAGCATCGGGATAGGTCGGCACGCCTTCGAACATCAGCGTGGTCGCGCCGTTGGCCAGCGGCCCGTAGACGATATAGCTGTGGCCAGTGACCCAGCCCACATCCGCCGTACACCAGAAGACATCGCCGTCCTGATAGTCGAACGTGTACTGGTGGGTCATCGAGGCATAGACCAGATAGCCGCCGGTCGTGTGCACAACACCCTTGGGCTGGCCGGTGGAGCCAGAGGTGTAGAGGATGAAGAGCGGATCCTCTGCATTCATCTCGGTCGGCATGCAGTAGGTGCTGACCTGCTCGGCCAGTTCGTTGTACCAATGATCGCGGCCTTCACGCCAGGCAACCTGCCCGCCGGTGCGCTTGACCACCAGGCACTGAACGTCGTCGCCACAATGCAGCATCGCCTTGTTGACGTTGTCCTTTAGCTCGGTGACACGCCCGCCGCGCGGGGCGCCATCGGAGGTGATGACCAGCTTGGCATCACAGCCGTTGATCCGCGCGGCGAGAGCGTCGGGAGAGAACCCGGCAAACACGATGGAATGAATGGCGCCGATGCGCGCGCAGGCCAGCATGGCGTAGGCGGCTTCGGGGATCATCGGCAAGTAGAGAACGACGCGGTCGCCTTTGCCGACGCCCAGTTCCTTCAGGACATTGGCGAACTTGCCGACTTCCTGGGACAGCTGGTTGTAGGTGATGTGCTGCGCTTCGTCTGTCGGCTCATCGGGCTCGAAAATGATCGCGGTCTGATCGCCGCGGGTGGCCAGGTGACGGTCGATGCAGTTGGCCGAGACATTGGTGGTGCCGTCCTCGAACCAGCTGATATGCACGTTGTCATGGGCGAAGGAGGTGTTCTTGACCTTGGTGTAGGGCTTGATCCAGTCGATGCGCTTGCCGTGTTCGCCCCAGAAGGCCTCGGGGTCATTGATCGAGGCCGCATACATGTCGGCGTATTTGGTGCTGTCGATATGAGCGCCGGGCAGAAGGTCGGGCATCATGTTCGTATCGTTGGGCAATGGTCTCTCCCTTAAAGAGTTTCGGTTCTTGTCCCAAACAGATGACACGTCGAACCGGGGCGGAAAACGGCTGCTTTCCACGTGTCCTGCATATTCGGACAGGGGCCAATTTGCGGTTTGGCTGGTCCTGCGCGGGGCCCGAAAGGGCTGAATGATCTGGTTAGCCTCCCCCAACCGTTGCTTCGGGCTGCCGCTTGAACCGGAGTTTCCTCCTTCCGGTCGGCGGCATTTGCCGAAGAGGGTGCATAAGTTGCGTTTTCCCTGATCTGAACATTACAAAATTTCGTGAACTGGAGAATTGTTTGCTGAGCGTCGTAAAGGTTTCTGTAACTGATTTTCTGAAGGCGCGGTGTTGGTTGTAAAAAAATTTACATAAAATCCCTAAAAGTATTCTGTATCAAATGGATAGTCGGGAACCATGATCGCCAAAAGTCAGGCTGAACCAGTGGTTTTCTTTTCTACACGGTCAGATCCGGCGGGGATGGAAGGCGAAACAGGCGTTGCGGCAGCCGCATTGCGACTTGGCTCGCCGGAATCATTGGCGATCAGTCGTCGGACAGAATCCTGAACTCTCCCTGCAACCACGGCATCAGGTCTAGCCCTGGCGCCGTGAAATGCTGTTCGATCAGGTCGCGGGCGATGGCCGCGATCTGGCGCGGGATATCGCCCGACCAGTCGCCGGTGGCACACAGCGAGATCCGGCGCGAGGTTCCCGCGAAGGGCAGGGGGCGGGCATCGATCCCGTCAAGGAAACGCCCGCCGCGCAGCAGGCTGAGAGGGGTGGTGATGGTCCAGGCGTGGCCCCCGGCCACAAGCGCGCTGATCGACTGATTGGAATCCAGTTCGAACCTGTTGGGAAGTGTCTGACCCTGACGCTGGAGCATCTCCTCGATCTGGCGGCCCATGACCTGCGCCTGATCGCGGCGCAAAAAGCGCAGATGCGACAGCCCCTCCAGCCCGTTTGCCAGGCTCGTGCCCTTCGGTATCGCAAGGATGTAGGGATCGTCCAGCAGCGGATGGATGACAGCACCCGGCGGGTTCTCCCGCCCCTCGGCACAAATCGCGAGGTCAAGCTCGTTCCGGGTCACGCGGTTCAGCAGCGTGTGGCTGGCACCAGTGTTCAGCAGGAACACGCAGCTCTGCATGGTTTCCGCAAGCCGCGCGGTCAGCGTCGGGGTCACCTCGTTCTCGAAATCCTCGATGATCCCCATGCGCAGCGAGGACACGTCCGACAGATCGAGCGTCGTCAGGTCGCGCTGTCCGGTGCGCAGCGCGCCAAGTGCGGCCTCCACATGGCGCAGGAACTGGCGGCCGCCGGGGGTCAGCGTCATCGGTCGTCGGCCCTGATCGACCAGCGGAATTCCGACTGCAGTATTGAGGTTCTTCAACTGTTGGGACACGGCGGGTGCGCTCATGCCCAAACGGCGCGCGGCTTCGCCGACCGACCCGGTCTGCGCAAGGGCCTCGAACACTTCCAGCCCCCGGATCGAAACACCTTTCAGAACGCCGCCCATCTGATCTTGTCACCTTCTGCCCGAGGCGATCCTGCCTCAGGCGTTGATGATCTTTTCTAACAGGACGGGGGAAACCGCGATACCGGAATTCTGCACTGCGACGGGCGGGTCAGGGGCGTGATGCCAAAACGCGGGGCGGACCGCGACAAAGCTGTGATGCAACCGGAAGGCGGGGCCGAGCGGGCCCTCGAAGGGGATGGGGCGGCCTGTCCCCCGGTCAGGGACAATGCGGCTTTGCATCATCGGCGACGCCTGCGACAGGCCAAGCTGGCGCTGCTCGATCTCCAGTACCATGCTGCCATTGGGCGCGGCGTTCGCCACGAGCCCGGCGATATTCGCCAACCCGACCAGTCCCCGCGCCGCGCAATGATCGAGAAACAGACGCCCGGCGCCGACCGGATAGGCATTGCGCACGGAAAGAACCGCGATGCCATGGGTCAGGGCGCGGTCGCATAGCGTTTCAAGACCGATCGCGACCGCGGGACAGGGGAAGCCGCCATCGGCTTCGACCGTCAGGGCAGCGGGACCGCTTTCCGACAGGTCGAAGGCTGCCCCCCCGTTGACCCGCCCGCAGCGCAGATGCTCCACCATATGCGGCACTAGCCCCAGACCAAGGCGGCGCAACCCGGCGGTTTCGGCGTGGCGGATGGATCTCGCGACGGGGGCTGCGCTGTCAGGCGAAAGGCCCGCGTGTAAAAACACATCCAAGACCAGCGCTTCGATGTCGCCGGGGGCCAGGATGTCACGTTCGCCAATGTCTTTCACCGGCGGCACTCACTACTCAGGAACCTTGCCCGCAGGAGTTTAGAGACAGCGGGGCGCCTCTGTCCACGGCGCATGCCCCGATAAGGTTAAGAAATCCCGTGCGCGATCAGGCGTAGAGGAATTCAAACCGGCCATCGGGCAGCAAGGCGGCGGTGCAGAGCAGCCCGGTTTCCCATGCTCCGCAATCGACACAGATCCGGCCTTCGGTGCTGACCGGGGCCTCGGCGGAGATGTGGCCATGCACGATCCAGGTGCCGTCCGACCTGGGCCGCGTGTCGAACTCGGGATGCCCCCACAGCAGGACGCGGGGCGACTGGTCTTCCATCGCGTGCTGCGGATCGGCGGCGGCATGGACGACCCAGAGATTGCCGGAGTTCCAGGACAGGGGCAGGTTTTCCAGCCAGTCCAGCAGCGCGGGCGACATGTGGCTGCGCAGCGCCAGCGCCTCTTGCCGGAACAGTTCCGGCGCGCAGCCGGGTTCCAGCTGGCTGGTATGAAGGCCGAAGCTGTCAAGCGTCGGACGTGCGCCGGATCGCAGCCAGCGGGGGCCGCGGGTCTTGGGGTCGGACAGGAAATCCAGCAGCATCCGTTCGTGATTGCCCATCAGGCAGGTCACGTTCTTCGGCAGTTCCTTGGACAGCTCCCATACCCGGGTCAGCGTCGCGGCGCTGTCGGGCCCGTGGTCGATATAGTTGCCGACGAAAACCACCTGCGGGTTGCGGGCACCGGTCCGGCCCACATGTTCGTCGATCCGGTCCAGCGCCCGTTCCAGCAGGTCGGCCCGCCCGTGCAGATCGCCGATGACATAGGTGGCGAATTCCGGGCGCGGCAGGGCATCCCGCGCGGGGGCGGGGGATGCGTCGCTCACTGGACGGGACAATATGCTGCGCAGGCGGCGGATCATGATTAGCACTTGCTCTGGCGAGGCAAGAAAAACAAGAGGGTATGGCGGCGCTGTGGCAAAGCTTCGCCGGTTTCAGCCCTCGCTGCGCAGGATTGCGGCGGGGCGAATGGCCAAGGGGCGCAGGGCGAAGGCCAAACCGGCCAGCAAGGTTGCCAGCGCGCCTCCAAGCGTGATGGCCAGGGCAGAGGGCAGGTTGAACGCGAAGTCGGTCTCCATCACGAAGCGGGTCACGGCCCATCCGGCCAGCCCCCCTGCCGCCACGGCCACCGCACCCGCCGCCATGCCGAGAAGGGCGGCGCGCAAGGCAAAGCTTGCCAAGATGCGCGCGCGGCTGGCGCCGAGGGTCTTCAGCACCGCCGCCTCGTAGGTCCGCGCGCGTTCGCCCGCCGCCGCTGCGCCGATCAGCACCATGAAGCCGGTCAGCAACGTGGCCGCCGCCCCCCAGGACGTGGCCGCCGCGATGCCCGACAAGGCCCGCGCCACCTGGTCGATCGCGTCGCGCACGCTGATCGCGGTGATGTTGGGGCCGATCGCGGCGACCTCGCGCAGAATGTCGGCCTCGGCCTGCTGGTTCGCGTAGACGGTGGCAATGTGGGTGTGCGGCGCACCGGCCAGCGCATTGGGTGACAGGGTCATGACAAAGCCGATCCCGGCGTTGGAGAAATCGACCTCTCGCAACGCGACGATGGTCGCGGTGATGTCGCGGCCAAGGACATTGATGGTCATCGTGTCGCCAAGGCCGATGCCCATTTCCAGAGCCTCTTCGGCGGCAAAGGCCATCTGCGGCGGGCCGTCGTAGTCCTCTGGCCACCACGCGCCCTCCGTGATCTCGCGCTCGTACGGTGCGTCGGCACGATAGGTCAGGCCCCGGTCGCCCCGGATCACCCAGTGATTGCCCGCGACCTCCGCCGCCGGGCGGTCGTTGATCCGGGTGATGACCCCGCGCAGCATCGGTGCACTGTCCACGCGGGTCACGTCGGGGTCGGCCTCCATCACGGTCAGGAAGGGGGCGATCTGGTCGGGCTGGATATCGACGAAGAAGAAGGCGGGCGCGACCTCTGGTAAATCCTGCTGGATCGCGGCGCGCAGGTTGGTGTCGATCTGTCCCACGGCGGCCAGAACAGACAATCCAAGCCCGAGCGACAGGATGGTGCTGGTGGCCTCCGACCCCGGTGCGCCGATAGATCCTAGCGCCAGCCGTAGCGCCGGGCGGCCGCGTGCATGGCGGGCTGCGTGGCGCGCGATCAGGCGCACAAGGCCGGCGGCGAGGACGAGGATGATCATCGCGGACAGGATCGCCGCCGCGGACCAGAAGGCCAGGCGCGGGATGCCGGACAGCCATGCGGACAGCGCAATCAGGGCCGCCGCCAGCCCGGCGATGATCAGCAGAAACGGCCAGCGCGGCCAGAGACGGGCGAGCCCTGCCGTTTCGCGGTAAAGCGCGGCGGCGCGGACCTGCTCCACACGGGCCAGTGGCCAGAGGGTGAAAATCAGCGCCGTCAGCGCGCCATAGAGTGCCGCCTCGGCCAGCGGTGCGGGGTGGAACCCGAAGTCGGCCGGAACCGGCAGCGCCCCCGCGATCAGCGGCGCAAGCCCGAGCGGCAGGACAGCGCCCAGGGCGAGACCCAGGACGAGTCCTAGCAGGGTCATCGCACCGATTTGCAGGAAGTAGACCGTGAAGATCACGCGCCGCTCCGCGCCGAGGGTTTTCAGCGTGGCGATAGTGTCGGTCTTTCCGGTCAGGTAACTGCGGACGGCGGCGGAAATGCCCACGCCACCCACGGCCAGCCCCGCCAGCCCCACCAGCACCAGAAACGCGCCGATCCGTTCGACGAACCTGTCAAGGGCGGGGGCGGCGTTGCGCGCATCTTTCCAGCGCATGCCACTGTCGGCGAAGAGGCCGCGCGCCTCGGTCTCCAGCGTGGCAAGGTTGGTGCCCTCTGGCAGGGCAAGTCGATACTGGCTGTTGTATAGCGTACCCGGACCAAGCAGGCCCGAGCCCTCCAGCGCATCCAGCCGCACCAGAGTGCGCGGGCCGGGGCCGAAATTGCCGCCTGCCATGTCGGGTTCATGGGTCAGCGCCGCCCGCAATTCGAAATCCTGCACCCCGAAAGTTACTCGATCCCCGATCTGCAACCCCATCTGCGCGATCAGCGTCGGGTGCATCACCGCGCCCGGCAGGTCGGTCGTGGCAAGCGCCTCCGTGATGGTCATGGCCGGATCAAGCCCGACCTCTCCATACAGCGGATAGAGGCCGTCAACGCCGCGCAACTGCGTCAGGCCGCGCGCCGTTTCGCCATCCACTTCGGCCACCGCCATGGATCGGAAATCGACGGTCTCGGACAGGGTCAGTGCCTGCGATGCCATCCACGCGGCCTCTTCTTCCGTCGCCATGCGATAGACGAAGGTCATCTCGGCATCGCCGCCCAGGATCACCGCACCTTCTTCTTCCAGCCCGGTCTGCACCGCCTGCCGGACTGAGCCCACGGCGGCAATCGCCGCGACGCCGAGTGTCAGGCAGGCCAGGAAAATGCGGAAGCCGCGCAGCCCCCCGCGCAGATCGCGCAGGGCTATGTTGAGGGCGGGCCTCATCGTTGCTTGCCCCAGTTCCACGGCGGCGCCAGCCGGTCGCGGATTTCCTGTGCGGTGAAGGCGGCCTCCATCGGGTCGGCAATATCGCGGAAGCGCGCGTCGATCACGGCGCCTTCGTCAAGCGCCGCATGGCATTCCGGCAGGGCGCGCGCGAGCAGCGCGAAAAGCCGCCCGCTCTCGGCAAAGCGCAGCATGCCGCCGGGCACGGCAAGGCGGCGTTCGGTGGGAACCATGCGTTCCACGAGGTAGAGGATGCCCTCCCGCATCAGATCCTGTTCCGGCGTCAGGGTCAGGCGGCCATTCGCGGCGCGCGCCACCTGCCCAATCACGGGGTAGTTGGTGACCCTGATCATGCGTCGAGCCGCCCGTCGCGCAGGCCGATCACCCGGTCGCAGCGTGCGGCAAGCTCCGGCGCGTGGGTGACCATGATCAGCGTCGCGCCATGGCGGTCGCGCAGGTCAAAGAGCAAGTCCATGATCGCGCGCCCGTTGGCCTCATCCAGATTGCCCGTGGGTTCATCGGCCAGCAGGATGCGCGGGCGCGGCGCCGCGGCGCGGGCCAGTGCCACACGTTGTTGCTCCCCGCCTGATAGCTGGCCGGGATAGTGCTGCATCCTGTCGGCAAGCCCCACGGCGGTCAGTTCCTCCTCCGCCCGTGCGAACGCATCTTTGCGGCCCGCCAGTTCCAGCGGTGTCGCCACGTTTTCCAGCGCGGTCATGGTGGGAATTAGGTGGAAGCTTTGAAAGACCACGCCCATATTGTCCCTGCGAAAGCGCGCCAACCGGTCCTCGGTCATCGGTGTCAGGTCCTGCCCCAAGGCCTCGACCCGCCCACCCGTGGCCCGGTCCAGCCCGCCCATGAGCATGAGGAGAGACGATTTGCCCGACCCCGACGGCCCCACCAACCCCACCGTTTCCCCGGCTTCAACCGCAAGCGTGATCCCGTGCAGAATCTCGACCGGACCGGCATTGCCATCAAGCGTCAGGGTTACATCAGTGAGGCACAGAATGGGGGACGTCATGAAAAGGCTCCGGGCGTATATATCTCATGGATATGGGGGACGGAGGGGATTGGGCAAGGCGGCTGTGCTGGCCTTTGGCCTGACTGCCGCACCGTCATGGGCCGACGAGGTGGTGATTGCAGCGCTCGGCGACAGTCTGACCCAAGGCTACGGGCTGCCCGCCGATCAGGGCTTTGTCCCACAACTGGAGGCATGGTTGCAGGCGCGTGGCCACGAGGTGCGGCTGATCAATGCGGGCGTGTCGGGGGATACCACGGCGGGCGGGCTGGCGCGGATCGGCTGGACGCTGACATCGGATGTTCAGGCCCTGATCGTAACGCTTGGCGGCAATGACCTGCTGCGCGGCCTGCCGCCAGAGGCTGCGCGGGCCAATCTGGCCGGCATACTGGACGCGGCGGGCGCGGCAGGGGTCGAGGTGCTGCTGGTCGGCATGGAGGCCCCGTTGAACTACGGGCCAGACTACCAGGCCGCCTTTGATGCGATCTATCCGGATCTGGCGGCGGAATACGGCACGCTCTACGCTGAAAGCTTCCTTGCCCCGGTCGTTGCGGCCCCCGATCTTCGGGCGGTCATGCAGGCCGATGGCATCCATCCGAATGCCGATGGCGTGGCCCTGATTGTCGAGGCGCTTGGGCCTGCGGTCGAGGCTCTTCTCACGCGGGTTGAGCAACCCTGATCGCGGTGCCCGAGTCACGGCAGAGCGCGCGCAGCGCCGCAGGCGGTTCCGCATCTGTAACCCACAAATCGAGGTCGGACAGCGAGGCAATCCGCACCGGGGCCGCGCGGGTCAGCTTGCCCTGATCGGCGACCAAAATGGCCTGTCGAGCCTGTTGCAAAATGGCATGGGCCACCCGAACCTCCTGAATATCGAAGTCGAGCAGGTCGCCGTCGGCATCGAGCGCCGACGCCCCGATCACCGCCACATCCACCTTGAAGGCGCGGATCGTCTGCACCGCCAGATCGCCCACAAGACCCCCGTCCGCCCGGCGCAGCGCGCCCCCGGTCAGCACCACCTCGCAAGATGGGTTCGCGGCCAAGATCTGCGCGGCGTTCATATTGTTGGTGACCACCATCAGCCCGCTATGCCCCAGTAACGCGCGGGCCACGGCCTCGGTTGTCGTCCCGATATTGAGGAAAAGCGAGGCGCCATTGGGGATCTCGTTGGCACAGGCGCGGGCGATGGCCTCTTTCGCATCCGCATTCAGGCGGCGGCGGTCCTCGTAGCCGATATTGGTGACGCCCGAGGGCAGCACAGCGCCGCCATGGATGCGGTCCAATAGCCGTGCGTCACACAGCTCCGTCAGATCGCGGCGGATGGTTTGGACGGTCACGCCAAAGGCCTCGGCCAGCCCTTCCACCATCACCCGCCCGTCGCTGCGGGCGCGGTCGAGAATGTCGGACTGGCGGGGCGTGATGGGCATGGGCTCTCCTTCGCCTTTCTTATATCGAAGAAATCCACACACGGAAGCGAAGAAAAGCGAACATGAAAATTGACAAAGCGAACACGAAGTGAGAGGAGTCGCGCATCATCAGGAAAGCGGGACTCTCATGCCAGAGGAATATGACCTCTTCATCATCGGCGGCGGCATCAATGGCTGCGGCATCGCGCGGGACGCGGCAGGCCGGGGGCTGACGGTCGGTCTGGCCGAGATGAACGACCTTGCCTCGGCGACGTCCTCTGCCGCGACGAAGCTCTTCCATGGCGGTCTGCGCTATCTGGAATATTTCGAGATCCGGCTGGTGCGCGAGGCGCTGAAGGAACGCGAGGTGCTGCTGTCCGCGATGCCCCATATCAGCTGGCCCATGCGCTTCGTGCTGCCCTATCACAAGGATATGCGGTTCGAGAGCACAACGCCCACCTCGCGGCTGCTTGGGCTGGTCATGCCCTGGATGCGCGGGCGGCGTCCGGCCTGGCTGATCCGCTTGGGCCTGTTCCTTTATGATCATCTCGGCGGGCGAAAGATCCTGCCGGGAACCAAGACCGTCGCCCTGCGCACCGCAGCAGAGGGCCAACCGCTGCAAGACAGGTTTACCAAGGCTTACGAGTATTCCGATTGCTGGGTGCAGGATTCGCGGCTGGTGGTGCTGAATGCCCGCGATGCCGAGGCGCGCGGCGCGCAGATCATGGTGCGCACCAAGGTGATTTCAGCGGCCCGAGACGGGGATGAATGGGCCATCACGCTGGTGGATGAGACCGGCCAGCGGACGGTGCGCGCAAAGATGCTGGTCAACGCGGCGGGCCCCTGGGTTGGCGACGTGATCCAGACGAAGATCCGCGTGAATTCGCGGGAAAACGTGCGGCTGGTGCGCGGCAGCCATATCGTGACCCGAAAGCTCTACGATCACGACAAGTGCTATTTCTTTCAGGGCGAAGACGGGCGGATCATCTTTGCGATCCCCTATGAAGAGGATTTCACCCTGATCGGCACCACCGATCTGGACCATCCTGACCCATCGGTGAAACCGGTCTGCACCGGCGAGGAGCAGGACTATCTCTGCGCCTTCGCGTCCCAGTATTTCAGGCAGCCCGTGACGCGCGACGACGTGGTCTGGACCTATTCCGGTGTCCGCCCCCTTTATGATGACGGGGCCAGCGCCGCCCAATCGGCAACGCGCGACTATGTGCTGAAGGTTGATGCGAACGGGCCGCCGGTGCTCAACGTCTTCGGCGGCAAGATCACCACCTATCGAAAGCTTGCCGAAAGCGCGATGGACAAGATCGGCCAGTATCTGCCCCTCTCGCGCGGGGACTGGACGGCAGGTGTTTCCATGCCGGGTGGGGATTTCCCCGTGGCTGGCGTGCAGGTCCTGATCGACGGGCTACGCGCCGATTATCCGTTCCTCACCCCGGCCTGGGCCAAGCGGCTTGTGCGTCACTACGGCACAGAGGCGCGCGATATCCTCGGGAATGCAACCGACGCCGCCGACCTTGGCCGTGATTTTGGTGCAACGCTTACCGAGGTAGAACTCAATTGGCTCATGCGCAAGGAATATGCCCGCCGCGCCGAGGATGTCGTCTGGCGCCGCACGCGGCTCGGGCTCAGATTGACCGAGGACCAGATCGCCGCCATCGACCGCTTCATGATCGCTTCCGCCAATGCTCCGGCAGCAATGGAATGAGCGCCTGTCTTTCATCTTGGCCAAAATACCTCCGCCGGAGGCATCCCAACCCCGCAACCACATCAACCATCCGATCCGGCACACGACGCTTCCCGATATCCCGTGGCAACGCGGCTCGACGAGGGCCCCAAAGGGGCTTGAGGAGGGCCGCCCCCCGGTCGACGCCGGCAGGCGGCGAACCCTGCCGGAATCAACCGAATGACTTGCGGGTCAGGGAACGCCCGCTAGGATCGCGACAACAAGGGAGGAACCGATGACCCATATTCTGGCCATCGACCAGGGCACTACATCAAGCCGTGCCATCGTGTTTGACGGCGACATGAAGATCAAGGCCACCGCGCAGCAGGAGTTCACGCAGCATTTCCCGGCCTCGGGCTGGGTCGAGCATGATCCCGAGGATATCTGGACCACGGTTGTCGACACCTGCCGCGCGGCGCTGGACAAGGCCGGGCTTTCGGCGGCCGAGATTGCCGGGATCGGCATCACCAACCAGCGGGAGACTACGCTGCTGTGGGACCGGACGACCGGCGCTCCCCTGCATAACGCCATCGTCTGGCAGGACCGCCGCACGGCGGATCGCTGTGCCGCGCTGCGCGAGGCGGGGCACGAGGCCATGGTGCAGGACAAGACCGGGCTGCTGCTGGACCCCTATTTTTCCGGGACGAAACTGGCGTGGCTGCTGGACAATGTGGAGGGCGCGCGTGAGCGGGCGGCACGCGGTGAGCTGGCCTTCGGCACCGTCGATACGTTCCTGATCTGGCGGCTGACGGGCGGCGCGGCCCATGTGACCGACGCCACCAACGCGGCGCGGACGCTGCTCTATAATGTCCGCGAGAGCCAGTGGGATGCGGAAATCTGCGGTCTTCTGAACATCCCGATGAGCCTGCTGCCCGAGGTCAAGGATTGCGCGGCGGAGTTCGGCGAGACCGAACCGGGCCTGTTCGGTGCGGCGCTGCCCATTCTGGGCGTCGCGGGCGACCAGCAGGCGGCGACGATCGGGCAGGCCTGTTTCGCGCCGGGGATGCTGAAATCGACCTATGGAACGGGCTGTTTCGCGCTGCTCAATACCGGCGACACGCTGGTCAGGTCACAAAACCGGATGCTGGGAACGATCGCCTACCAGTTTGACGGCACGCCCACCTATGCGCTGGAAGGATCGATCTTCATCGCCGGTGCGGTGGTGCAATGGCTGCGGGATGGGCTGAAGATCATCGGCGCGGCGCCCGAGACACAGGGATTGGCCGAAACCGCTGATCCTGAACAACAGCTCTATCTCGTTCCCGCCTTCACCGGCCTTGGTGCCCCCTATTGGGATGCGGATTGCCGGGGGGCGGTCTTTGGTCTGACGCGCAGTTCTGGTCCCGCGGAATTCGCGCGTGCGGCTCTGGAAAGCGTGGGATATCAGACACGTGACCTGTGGGAAGCGATGCGCGCCGACTGGCAAGGGGCGGGCGGCGACAGCATCCTGCGCGTCGATGGCGGGATGAGCGCGTCGGACTGGACCATGCAGTTTCTCGCGGACATTCTCGGTGCGCCGGTGCACCGGCCCGAGATTCTGGAAACCACCGCGCTCGGGGCGGCGTGGCTGGCCGGGATGAAGGCCGGGATCTACCCGGACCGTGACCGGTTTGCTGATACCTGGGCGCTGGAGCGGGAATTCGAGCCGAGGATGGATGAGACCGGGCGCGCGCGGCTTTATGCCGGGTGGAAGGACGCCGTGGCGCGGACCTTGAGCCGCTAGCGGCGGGCCTGTTCCGACCCGTCCGGCGGCGAAAAAAGGGGGGGTGCCGGGCGTACACCCCCCGTGCACCCCCCGTACACCCTGCGTGCAGACGAAACGCGGAATCCGCTACTGGCAGAAGCCAAGCCAGCACTGACCTGACTGACATTCGGAGTTGAAGCCGCAGGCCGCACCGAAGGGCAGGTTGGACCGGCTTGGCCCGACCGAGCCGGTCCCGGACCCGCTTCCCGTGCCGCCGCCCGAGGTGCTCGGACCGGCATGGAGCGCAACGCAATAGCCGATGGTGGTGCAATAATAGGCCTCGCAGCTGGCAAAGCCCCAACAGGCGTTCTCGCAGTCAGAGCGGGAGCCGTAGCCGGAAATGTAGTCCCAGCCCGGTGCATAGACGGATCCGAAGAACGCATCGGCATCGCTACAGGTATAGCTGCGTATCTGGGCGCCTGCCTGGGGGGGGTGCAGAAAGGCCACGGAAAAGAGGACCACGGAAAGGGATCGGGAAAAACAGGTCAAGGAAAGCCTCCGGCGGGTACGCTAAGCGCCCGATCCGTTCTCGCCACGGCCTCCTGCCCCGGTCCGCGACGGTGACCACCGGCCCCGTGGCCGCATCCGGGTTGTCCTTCAGAGTAGCATCCCTGCGGGTTCTCGGTCAAACATCGGCGATGTCCTGGCGGAGCGTCCTCTGGTTTCGCCGCGCGGGCGCGTCGACCGGGGAGCGCCCCTCGTCAGGCGCCTCTGGCGCCCTCCTCGGGCCGCGTTGCCACGGGAATTTGGCTGCTGGAGGTGCGCTGTCCGGGGTGATCCGTGGGGTGAGAGGGCAGGACGCCTCCGGCGGAGGTATTTTGGCCAAGATGAACGGGCGGGGGATCAGTCGCCGTTCGGCCGGGACAGGATGAAGGCCGCTGCGCCGCCCATGGCCATGATCTGGATCAGGATGATCATGCCGCTGAGGCTGGAGAGAATGCTGGCGAACAGGACCAGCGCCATGGCGGTGCAGGCCATGATCTTGTAGCGCGGGCGGATCGCGCCCTTTTCCTCCCAATCGCGGATCGGGCCGCCGAAGATGTTGTGATCCACCAGCCATTGGCGCAGGCGGGGGGAGCTCTTCGAGAAGGCGAAGGCGGCGAGGATCAGGAAGGGCGTCGTCGGCAGGATCGGCAGGACCACCCCCGCGAAGCCGAGCGCGACGGCGGTCCAGCCAAGCAATAGCCATGGCAGGTGGCGCAGGCGGGGGCGGTTTGCGGGGTCTGGCATCAGGCTCATGCCCTTCGGGTTTAGCGCGGTTTGCGCCGGGGGGAAGGGGCAGTCAGGTCTGCCGTTGCATCGCGCCAGTCACCGGGGGCGAGGCCTTCGAGCGCCCATTTTCCGACGCGGGCGCGGATCAGGCGCAGCGTGGGCAGGCCCACGGCGGCGGTCATGCGGCGGACCTGGCGGTTGCGGCCTTCGGTGATGGTGAGTTCCAGCCATGCGTCGGGCACGGATTTGCGAAAGCGCACGGGCGGGGTGCGGGGCCAGAGGCCTTCGGGTTCCTCCATCAGGCGTACCTTCGCGGGGCGGGTGGGGCCGTCTTTCAGGGTGACGCCCTTGCGCAGGGCCTGCAACTGGTCCTCCGTCGGGGTGCCCTCGACCTGGGCCCAATAGGTCTTGGGGGTCTGGGCGCGGGGGCTGGTGATGCGGGCCTGCAAGCGCCCGTCATCGGTGAGCACCATCAGCCCTTCGCTGTCGCGGTCGAGCCTCCCGGCGGCATAGACGCCTGGCACGTCGATGAATTCCGACAGGGTGCGGCGGGGGCTGCCTTCCACCCCCTTGTCGGTGAATTGCGAGAGCACGTCATAGGGCTTGTTGAAAAGGATCAGTCTGGTCATTGCCTCGCCTTTCGCTGTCCCCGGTCCTGACCGATCCTGACGCGTTCGGCAAGCGCGGTGTCGGAAAAGCTGTTGCGGTGTTTCCGATTTCCCCTAGCGTGATCGGAACAGCCAGACAGGGAGAGATGAGATGCCAGCGGGATGCGCACCGTTCAGCCAGGCGGAATATGACCGGCGGATCGCCAAGACACGGGCCGCGATGGCCGAAGCCGGGCTCGATGCGATTTTCGTGACCGATCCCTCGAACCAGGCCTGGCTGACGGGCTATGACGGCTGGTCCTTCTACGTGCATCAGGGCGTGATCCTGCGGATGGAGGGCGAGCCCGAATGGTGGGGCCGGTCCATGGACGCGCTTGGCGGCCAACGGACCTGCTGGATGGCGGCGGAGAACATTCACGGCTATTCGGACCACTACATCCAGTCGACCGTCTACCACCCGATGCAGGATCTGGCGGAGCATTTCACCCGTATGGGGCTGGCCTCGGCCCGGATCGGGGTGGAGATGGAGAATTACTATTACTCCGCCAAGGCGCATGCGGTTCTGGGCGCGGAGCTGCCCAATGCAACACTGGTCGATGCCACGGCGCTTGTGAACTGGCCGCGGCTGGTGAAATCGGAGGAGGAGATCGGCTTTATCCGCAAGGCGGCGAAGATTTCCGAGAAGGTGGTGCAGGTCGCGCTGGAGCGCGCCGCGCCGGGGGTGCGCAAGAATGATCTCGTGGCGGACATCATGCATGCGGGGATCACCGGGGTGGACGATGCCTGGGGCGATTACCCGGCCATCGTGCCGCTGACGCCCTCGGGGCTCGATGCCACCGCCGCGCACCTGACCTGGAACGGGGACGAGATGCGCGAGGGCGAGGCCACGTTCTTCGAACTGTCGGGCTGTTATCGCCGTTACCATGCGCCGCTCTGCCGGACGATCTTCCTTGGCACGCCGTCGGACGAGATGCGCCGGGTCGAGGCCGCGCAGATGGAGGGGATCGAGGCGGGGCTGAACGCCGCGCGGGCGGGCAACCAGACCCGCGATATCTTCAACGCTTTCATGGAGGTGCTGCACAAGCACGGGTTCGATCGCAAGGGGCGCATGGGCTACCCGATCGGCCTGTCCTACCCGCCCGACTGGGGCGAGCGTACCGCGTCGATCCGGGGCGAGGATGAAACCGTGCTGCAACCGGGCATGACCTTCCATTTCATGCCGGCGCTGTGGATGGACAGTTGGGGACTGGAAACCACGGAGACCATCCTGATCAAGGAGGATGGCCCGGCGGAAACGCTGTGCAACGTGGAGCGCAAGCTCTTCGTCAAGCCATGACCGGACTGCCCGAGACCACCGAGCTGCTGGCCGAGCTGATCGCCTACCCGACAGTGTCGCCCGACAGCAACCTCGACATGATCGCCTGCCTTGCCAATCATCTGGAAGCGGCAGGCGCGCATGTGGAGGTGTTGCAGGACGGGACCGGGCGCAAGGCCAATCTCTTTGCCCGGATCGGACCAGAGGTGCCGGGGGGCATCATGCTGTCGGGTCATACCGACGTGGTGCCGGTGGCGGACCAGGAATGGACGAGCGACCCATTCCGGATGCGCGCCGACGACGCCAAGCTTTTCGGGCGCGGCACCTGTGACATGAAAGGGTTTATCGCGGCCTCTGTCGCGATGGCGCCGCTCTTTGCCGAGCGGGCGCTGAAGAAGCCCGTCTATTTCGCCTTTACCCATGACGAGGAGGTCGGATGCCTTGGGGCGCAGGCCCTGGTAGAGGCGCTGCGCGGGCGCGAATTGCTGCCGGATATGGCGATCGTGGGCGAACCCACCTCGATGCGGATCATCGAAGGGCACAAGGGATGTTGTGAATACTCCACCCATTTCACCGGGCTGGAGGGGCATGGGTCCGCGCCCGATCACGGGGTGAACGCGGTGGAATACGCGGTGCGCTACGTGAACCGCCTGATGGAGCTGAAAGAGGCGCTGAAGACCCGCGCGCCCGCAGACAGCGCGTTCGAGCCGCCCTGGACCACGATCAACACCGGCGCGCTGATTGGCGGGGTCGCGCATAACGTGATTCCAGGCCGCGCGCAGGTGGATTGGGAAATGCGGCCCGTGCAGAAATCGGATGCCGATTTCGTGCGGGGCGACCTGCACCGTTATTGCGAAGAAGTGCTGCTGCCGGCCATGCGGTCCGTCAGCCCCGATGCCAGTATCGAAACGGAAGTCGTGGGCGAGGTCGACGGGCTGATCCCTGCCAGCGAGAACGAGGCGCGCGATATCGTCATGGAACTGACCGGGGCCAACGGCGCGGGGCTGGTGCCCTTCGGGACCGAGGCGGGGCTTTTTCAGGATCTGGGCATGTCGGTCGTCGTCTGCGGTCCGGGCTCTATCGAGCAGGCCCACAAGCCCGATGAATTCATCGAACTGACCCAGATGGGCCAGTGTCTGGGCCTGCTGGAGCGGCTCAGCCAGCGGCTCTCCTGACGCGGGTTTCCGCTCTGGTCAGCTATCGCGGTGCTGCGCTACCCTGAGGCAGGTCTTACAAGCTGGCAGGGCATACAGTGAAAATCGGAATCGTCGGGGCAGGCATGGTCGGGGCTACGGCCGCATTCGCATTGGTCATGCAGGGCGAAGCATCCGAGATCGTGCTGGTCGATGTAAACCCGGCGCGTGCGCGGGCCGAGGCCGAGGATATCGCCCATGCCATTCCTTTCGCATCCCCCGCCATCGTGCGGGCAGGGAGCTATGCCGATCTGGATGGGGCGGGGGTGGTGATCCTGTCCTGCGGGGTTTCTCAGCAACCGGGGGAAACGCGGCTGGCCCTGCTGGAACGGAATGCGGATGTGTTCCGGCAGGTGGTGGGGCAGGTCATGGCGGTATGCCCCGGCGCGATCCTTTTGGTCGCCTCGAACCCCGTCGACCTGATGACCCAGATCACCACGCGGCTGTCGGGCCTACCGCCGGGGCGCGTGATCGGGTCGGGCACAATCCTCGATACCGCGCGGTTTCGCTGGCTGGTGGGACGGCATCTGGGGATTTCTCCGGGGTCGGTCCATGGCTATGTCCTGGGCGAACACGGCGATTCCGAGGTGCTGGCCTGGTCCAGCGCGCGGGCCGGGTCGGTGCCGTTGGAAAGCTTCGCTGCGCAGGTCTCTGCCCCGCTGACCGAGGATGTGCGCCAGAGGATCGACGCAGGTGTGCGCGGCGCGGCCTATACGATCATCGAGGGCAAGGGCGCCACCTGGTACGGCATCGGCGGCGGGCTGGCGCGGATCGTGGCGGCGATTGCGGGCGATGAACAGGCTGTGCTGTCGGTGTCCGTGGTCGAGACGGATGTTCTGGGCGTGCCGGACGTGGCCCTGTCGCTGCCCCGCACCGTGGGGCGCGAGGGCGTGACCGCGACGCTGTGGCCAGAACTGAGCGAGGGCGAGGAAGCCGCCCTGCGCCGGTCGGCAGAGATTCTGCAAGCTCGGCTGTCGCCCCTGCCGCTCTGACCTACAGCATTGCGGCGCAGCGGGCCGTGGGGGTCGGCAGGCCGATCCGCTCGGGGTTCAGGATCAGATGCCATGTGGCGGGATGGCCCGGCGCCTGCGCGCGGGTGTAGGAACAGCCGTCGGGCGTGGTGTAGGTCTGGGCCAGCGCCGCGCCGGATGACAGGGCGGTCAAGGTCAGGGCGGTTGCAACGAGACGGGTTGGTTTCATGGGATCGGACCTCCGGTTGGCAATCGGGATTGCGGAATGAACCCTGTGGGTGTCGTCCGTCAGCCGTGCACAGGCGCGGCCCAATGCGGGAATTTTCGTGGCGTGTTCAGAGGATTTTTCGAAATCTCGATTGGTCAGCCGCAATGAGCCCGTTCTGTCGGTCGCAGGGCGCGCGGTTCGGCAAATGGGCCGGTGACCCACGGTTCAGAACGGGTCTGGATAGCGGTCCATCAGATCGCAAAAGACGCGGCTGCCGCGGGCCGTGTGTTTGTTGCCTGCATTGGGGTAGGATGTGAATTCACCGAACACCACACCGCGCTGCGTGATGTAGAAATCCAGCCGCATGAAGCACTGGATGTCGCGTGCGATCCGATCGGACAGATCGAGCAGGTCTTCGTATCGCTCGGGTCTGGGGATCGGCGGGGCCAGGCCGTTTGAGTATTGCAAATCGCGATATGGCTTCCAGGTCCGGCGATAGTATCGTTCCATGGTCGTTCCCGCCTTGCCGTTCCTGTCGACAACCTTGATCACATGCGTCCGACCGCCTGCGACGAAGGTCTTGAAATCGCGGGGAATGACCTTGCCGGGGTCGCTATCTTTCAGAAACTCTTCGGCAATCAGCCGGGTTGCGGGCTTGGCGGAAATCAATGGGTCCATCCTGCGTTTCACATAGGCCCCGCGTTCGGACATGGGCACGGTGTCGCCGGAAAAGACCTCTGTCTCTCCGTCGAACAACAGCACGCCTTTGTTGCTGGACAGGTTGTCTGGCTTGATGACCACCCTTTGCGGAAGCGCAGGGATGTCGAGGCCGTCCACGTCGGCCGCCTCGGCGTAGCGCTCGGGCAGCGGCAGGTTCATCTGCTGTGCGTAGGCGCGCATTGCCGTTTTGTTGGTGAGAGCAGCAACCGACAGCCGCCTGCGTTGCAGGGCCGGATCGGGATGCGGATCCTTGCCGCGATACCATCGCTGGAGCCGGTCCTCCATCCGGCGTTTGAACTCCGTCGGGGGTTCTACGCTCGTCAGCCTGTAGCGTATGCGGGCGGGAATGAGCGCCATGGGTGTGATCGCCGTTGGTCTTGTTGCGGGTCGAACAGACGGTGCCATGGTGCCGTGCCTGCGGCAATGGCCCAGTGATTGCGGCGGTCACGTCAGTCGCGGTCCAGATCCCGCGCGATCAGTTCCTTCATGATCTCATTCGTGCCGCCATAGATCTTCTGCACACGGGCATCGGCGTAGAGTTCTGCGATCAGGTACTCGTTCATGTAGCCGTAGCCGCCATGCAGTTGCAGGCATTCGTCCACGATCTCGCATTGGGTCTGGCTGCCCCACCACTTGGCCATCGCGGCCTTTTCCGCCGTCAGGGTGCCCTGTTCCAGCTCCTCCAGGCACTGGTCGAGGAAAGCTGCGAGAATTTCCACCTTGGTCGCGCATTCCGCCAGCTTGAACCTTGTGTTCTGGAAATCCATGACCCGCTGCCCAAAGGCCTTGCGCTCTTTCACATAAGAGAGCGTCACGTCGAGCGCGCATTGAGAGGACCCGAGCGCGCCATAGCCGAGGATCAGCCGTTCCCACGGCAATTGCCGCATAAGCTGGTAAAACCCTTGGCCTTCCTCGGTCCCGAGCAGATGGTCGCGCGGGATGCGGACGTCCTCAAAAAACAGTTCCGCCGTATCGTTCCGGCGCATCCCCATCTTGTCGAGCTTGCGGCCCACGCGGAAGCCCTCCAGCGCTTCTGTCTCCACTACCATCAGCGAGACGCCCTTGGCGCGCGATGTGGGGTCGGTCTTGGCCACGAGGATCAGCAGGTCGGCGCTGCCCCCGTTGGTGATGAAGGTCTTGGATCCGTTTATCAGATACTCGTTCCCGTCCGGCACGGCGGTGGTGCGCACTGCCTGTAGGTCACTGCCGGTGCCCGGTTCGGTCATGGCTATGGCGCCGACCATCTCGCCGGTGGCCAGTTTTGGCAGCCAGCGCGCTTTCTGCTCTTCCGTGCCATAGGCGATGATGTAATGCGCGGCGATATTGTGGACGGCAAATCCCCAGCCACTATCCCCCGCCTTGGCCTGTTCAATATAGGTCACCGCATCGAAATGGCGGCTGAGGCCGAGCCCGCCGTTCTCCTCCGGCGTGGTTGCGCCGAGTATGCCCAGATCCCCCGCCTTGCGCCAGAAATCCTTGGGGATCTTGCCCGCCTCCTTCCATGTGTCCCGGTGTGGCTGAAACTCGTCCTCCAGAAACCGGCGCACGGTATCGGCATAGGCGTGATGGTCGTCCTGCATCCACAGATGGTTGGGCATTTGGGGTCCTCCTTGCGGGGGATGGTGACGCGGGCGGGGAATTCGGGCAAGCATGCCGTTGCGGCGGATTGACCGGGAAATATACTTGCCGTTGACAACTAAAGGCAGTGCCCATACCGCTAGTCGAACGTACCAGTGCCGCGAAAGGATGCGCCATGTCCGTTTACCGTTACCACCCTGTCACCGTCGCCCTGCACTGGATCGTTGCCGTGCTGATGCTTCTGATGCTTGGGGTGGGCACCTTCGTGCTGGAGCCGATGGACAATACCGACCCCGACAAGCTGTCGATGCTGGCCACACACCGGCTGATCGGGCTCGTGATCCTTGGCCTGACCGTGCTGCGGATCGTGCTGCGCCGGTTCCTGCCCGCGCCGGACCATGCCAAAACCGGCAGCGCGTTTCTGGACAGGTTGGGGCAGGCGATGCCCAAGCTTCTGAATATCTTCGTGATCCTGATGGCCGTGTCGGGCATGGTTCTGGGCCGCATGTCGGGCCTGTCAGATGCCTTGGCGGGCACCGCGCCGCTGCCTGACAGCTTTTTTGAATTCAGCCCGCGCGTTGTCCACGGCATTCTTGCCAAGCTGATCATGGCGATGCTGGCGCTGCATATACTGGGGGCGCTTTACCACCAGATCATGCTGCGTGACGGGCTGTTTCAGCGGATGTGGTTCGGGCGGTAGGCGGGCCTTAGGCGGCCAGCCCTTTCGACCCCATATCGAGGAACTTCTTGCGGCGGCCTGCGATCAGGTCGTCGCGCGATTTTCCGTCCATGGAGGCCAGCAGGGCCTCGATCCCTTCGCCCACGCGCTTGATGGTCGTCACCCGGTCGCGCTGTGCGCCGCCGAGCGGTTCCTTGATGATCCGGTCGCAGACGCCGAGTTTTTCAAGGTCCTGCGCGGTCAGGCGCAGCGCCTCGGCCGCTTCGCGCATCTTGGCCCCGTCCTTCCACAGGATCGAGGCGCAGCCCTCGGGGCTGATGACCGAATAGATCGAGTGTTCCAGCATCGCCACCTTGTCAGCGGTGGCAAAGGCCACGGCCCCGCCCGATCCGCCTTCGCCGATGACGACGGAAATCAGCGGCACGCCGATCTGAAGGCATTTCTCGGTCGAGCGCGCAATCGCCTCTGACTGGCCGCGTTCTTCCGCGCCCTTGCCGGGATAGGCACCGGGGGTGTCCACCAGCGTCACGACGGGCAGGTTAAACCGGTCAGCAATGTCCATCAGACGCACCGCCTTGCGGTAGCCTTCGGGCCGGGCCATGCCGAAATTGCGCTCGATCCGGGTCTTGGTGTCATGGCCCTTTTCATGGCCGATCACCATGACGGGGCGATCATTGAAGCGGGCCAGCCCGCCCATGATCGCGTGGTCATCGGCGAAGTTCCGGTCGCCCGCCAGCGGCGTGTATTCAGTGAAAAGTGCCTGAATATAGTCGCGGCAATGGGGCCGGTCGGGGTGGCGTGCCACCTGACATTTGCGCCATGGCGTCAGCGACTTGTAGAGGTCGGCCAGCATGTCGGCGGCCTTTTTATCGAGCGCCTTGGCCTCGGCCTCGATATCCATCTCCTTGTTGCCGCGCGCCATCGCCCGCAGCTCTTCGGCTTTTCCCTCGATTTCGGCGAGGGGTTTTTCGAAGTCGAGATAGTTCATGCAAAGCCTCCGTCTGACCCTTGGCTATATGCAGGCGGTGGACGGGATTTGCAACGTTCCGCGTTGCAAGAAAAGGCCCCGCGCGCGTGGGGCGGGGCCTTTTGGGATCAGCCGGCGGCGATCATCTCGGACTGTTTCACGATTACCTCGGCCTGTTTGATCGAGGCGATGTCCACGAGGCGGCCCTTGTAGACGGTCGCCCCCGCGCCCGAGGCCTTGGCCTCTTCCATCGCGGCAAGGATTTCGCGGGCCTCTGCAACGGCGGCCTCGGACGGCGTAAACACCTGATTTGCAAGGGCGATCTGTTTCGGGTGAATGGCCCATTTGCCGACCATCCCAAGCGTGGCAGAGCGCATGGCCTGCGCGATATAGCCCTCGTCATCCGAGAAATCGCCGAAGGGTCCGTCGACGGGCAGAATGCCGTGGGTACGGCAGGCCGCTACGATGGCGGTTTGGGCCCAGTGCCAGGGGTCGGACCAGTATTTCTGCCCCTCGCGCAGCATGTAATAGTTCTCCTGCGTGCCGCCGATGCCGGTGGTCTGCATGCCCATAGAGGCGGCGAAGTCTGCGGCGCCGAGGCTCATGGCCTCAAGACGCGGCGAGGACGCGGCGATCTCTTCCACATGGGCGATGCCGGCGGCCGATTCGATGATGACTTCGAAGGCGATCTTTTTCGTTCGACCTTTGGCGGCCTCGATGGCGGAGACCAGCGCGTCAACGGCATAGACATCCTCGGCGCAGCCCACTTTCGGGATCATGATCTGGTCGAGCCGGTCCGAGGATTGTTCAAGTAGATCAACGACATCGCGGTACCAATAGGGGGTGTCGAGCCCGTTGATCCGCACCGACAGCGTCTTGGTGCCCCAATCCACATTGCCGATGGCCTCGATCACATTGGCGCGGGCCTGATCCTTGTCGGACGGCGCAACGGAATCTTCCAGATCGAGGTTGATCACGTCAGCGGCGGAGGCGGCCATTTTCTCAAAGAGCTTGGTATTGGAGCCGGGGCCGAAGAGCTGGCAGCGGTTCGGTCGGGCGGGGGCAGCGGGCTGCAGGCGGAAGGACATGGGCGGTTCCCTTCAAGCAAGGATATGTCGTCAGAGTTCCCGCCTTGGGTAGATTATTGCGTCGCGGCGCGCAAGTGCTGCAACGCGGCAATGCGCGATTTGGCCGCGAAAGAGGAGGGTGCCCCCCGTACACCCCCTGTACACCCCCCGTACACCGGGCGTGTAGACAAAGACCGAGATTTGCGCATGCGGCGGCGCAGAAGGATTTTCGGGAAAATCCTTCCGGATAGAAAAATCTTCGGGAAGATTTTTAGGGGCGGAAAATTCTTCTGGAAGAATTTTTGTCCGCCCCAAATCCGGTCACTGCAAATCAGAGAAGGCTTTCTGCAGGCGCTGTACGGCCTCCTCGATATTGGCGCGGGGGGTGGCGAGGATGAAGCGGTTCCAAAGTTCCGAACCGGTGCCAAACCACTTGCCCGGCGCGGGTGTGATTTGCGCCTGACCGTTCACACGCTGTGCGATCTCTTCCATCGTCATGCCGGTGCCTGAAAAATCGACCCACGGCAGGTAGGTGGCCTGGAGCGGCATCGACCAGACGCCGGGGATGGCGTTCACACCGGCATCGAAGATGCGGCGGTTTTCTTCGAGATAGTCCATCTGCGCCGAAACCCACGCGTTGCCTTCTGGCGAATAGGCCGCCTGAGAGGCGATGGCGCCAAGCGTCGTCGCGTCATAGTTCAGTGCGGTAAGCCGGTCGGCCATCTGCGCGCGCAGTTTGTCGTCCGGAATGATCATCTGCCCGACGCGCAAGCCGGCGAGGTTGAATGTCTTGGACGCGGCAAAGAGCGTGACGATCCGGTCGCGGTGTTCTGGCGCCGCGATATCCATCGGGACATGGGTGTTGCCGGCGTAGACAAGGTCGGCATGCACTTCGTCACAAACCAGGATCAGATCGTGGCGTGCAGCGAACTCTGCCACCTGACGCAATTCCTCGACGGTCCAGACCCGGCCGGAAGGGTTCTGGGGCGAGCAGAAGAGAAGGATTTTTGTCTTCGGTGTCAGGGCGGCTTCGGCGGCGTCCCAGTCCAGTTCATACCGGCCATCGACAAGCGCGAGCGGCAGTTCGACATGGTTGCGATGTGCCCTCTGCGATTTCAGCCGGAACTCGTGATAGACCGGGGTGAAGAAGGCGATGTCATCGCCCGGCTCGCTCCAGACATCGAGGCAGAGGGCAATCGCCATGCCGAGCCCCTGGGCCGTCAGCACCCAGTCGGGGTCAATCGACCAGTTGTGCCGCTCCTTCATCCACCAGCATACAGAATCGACATAACCCTTGCGGTCGAACCCGTAGTTGAAGATTCCTCTCTGGGCTTCTCGTGTCACCGCCTCGATCACACAGGGCGCACTGGGATAGTCGGAATCCGCAACATGCATGGCAATGCCATCGGGACCGACGCCAAAACTGCCCATACTGTCCCATTTGCCACTGAATGTGCCGATCATCGGGTGAAGCGTGTCGAAGGTCATGGAATCCTCTGGCGGTGATTTCAGCGCGCGAGGCTACTCAATCCGAGAGCGGGTGCAAGGGGGCGTTGCGACGCCGTGCATGATCGCTTATCTGGGGCACATGCTGAGACCGATCCTGATCCATCCCGACCCGCGACTGAAGAAACTGGCCGACCCCGTGGCGGACCTGTCGGATGAGCTGCGCGGGCTGGCGGACGACATGCTGGAAACCATGTATGACGCGCCGGGCATCGGCCTTGCCGCGCCGCAGATCGGTGTGTCGAAACGGCTGATCGTGTTGGACTGCGTCAAGGAGGAGGGCGAAGCACCGCGCCCCCTGGCGATGTTCAACCCCGAGATCGTGGCATCTTCGGACGAGACGAACGTTTACGAGGAAGGTTGCCTGTCGATCCCCGAGATCTATGCCGAAGTGACACGTCCCGCCGAGGTGGAGGTGCGCTGGATGAATCTTGACGGCAAGGAACAGCAGGAGGTGTTTACCGGCCTTTGGGCAACCTGCGTTCAGCATGAGATCGACCATTTGGACGGCAAGCTCTTCATCGACTATCTCAAGCCGCTGAAGCGGCAGATGATCACCCGCAAGATGGTCAAGCTCAAGCGGGAACGGGCACGGGAAAAGGCGTGAGCGTTCTGCCCATCCTGTGCTGGCCCGATGCGCGGCTGAAACAGGTCTGTGCGCCGGTGGCGGGGGATGTGTCGGCGCTGGCGGCCGATATGCTCGACACGATGTATGCCGCCAAGGGGCGCGGGCTAGCCGCGCCGCAGGTGGGGCATATGGTGCGGCTCTTCGTCATGGATACCGGTTGGAAAGAGGGTGCGCGTCGCCCGCAGGTGTTCGTGAACCCTGAGCTTGTGGTCAGCTATGACCGGTTCGAGAGCGGCGAAGAGGCCTGCCTGTCGATCCCCGGTGTTGCCGCGCGGGTGATGCGCCCGCCGGAGGTTCTGATCCGCTGGACGGATCTGGAGGGTGTGGGCCATGAGGCGCAGATGACCGGGTTTGATGCGCGCTGCGTGCAGCATGAGATGGACCATCTGAACGGTCTGGTGATATTCGACCGGCTGCCCCCCGAGCACCGCGCGCAGATGGAGAAAGACTATGCCCGTTAGACCTTTCGTGATGTGGCCGGACAAGCGGTTGCGCACCCCTGCCGAGCCGGTGGATGAGGTGACGGATGAGATCCGTGCGATCTGGGAAGATATGATCGAAACGATGGATGCGATGCCGGGTGTTGGGCTGGCGGCGCCGCAGATCGGGGTGATGCTGCGATTGGCGGTGGTCGATGCATCGAATGAGCGGGGCAAAGCGGTGCGCATGGCCAATCCGCAGATCCTGCATTCATCCATCGAGCTGCGCCCGCATGAGGAGGCGAGCCCGAACCTGCCCGGTTCCTATGCCAAGATCGAGCGGCCCCGTGCCGTGACTGTCAGCTATATGGACCATCACGGGATGACGGTGCGCAAGGATTTCGTGGGGTTGTGGGCGACCAGCGTTCAGCACCAGATCGACCACCTGAACGGCAGGATGTATTTCGACAATCTCAGCAAGGTGAAGCGCGACATGTTCCTGCGTAAGGCGAGGAAGCGGTGATGCGGGTCGGGCCGGAGGAGCGCAAATGAGGGTCGTGTTCATGGGCACGCCGGAGTTTTCGGTTCCGGTGTTGGAGGCCTTGGTCGTGGCGGGGCACGAGATTGCCGCCGTTTATTGCCAGCCACCACGTCCGGCGGGACGGGGCAAAAAGGAACGTCCGACGCCGGTCCATGCGCGGGCGGTGGAGTTGGGGCTGGAGGTGCGCCATCCGGTGTCTTTGAAGGGCGCGCAGGAGCAGGCGGATTTTGCCGCTCTGAATGCCGATGTGGCGGTTGTCGTCGCCTATGGGCTGCTGCTGCCGCAGGCGGTGCTGGATGCGCCCACCCATGGCTGCCTCAATATCCATGCCAGTCTGCTGCCGCGCTGGCGCGGGGCTGCGCCTATTCACCGGGCGATCATGGCGGGTGATAGTGAAACCGGTGTCTGCATCATGCAGATGGAGGCGGGGCTGGATACCGGGCCGGTGCTACTGCGCAAGGCGGTTGCGATCGGGGCGGAGGAGACGACGCAGGACCTGCATGACCGGCTGAGCGCGCTTGGGGCGGCGGCCATCGTGGAGGCTCTGGACCGGTTGCCCGAACTGGTGCCGGATGCACAGCCGGAGGCGGGCGTCACCTATGCCCACAAGATCGACAAGGCGGAGGCGCGGGTGGACTGGAGCCTGCCCGCGGACCAGATCGACCGGCAAATCCGGGGCCTGTCGCCTTTTCCCGGGGCCTGGACAACCTTACATGGTAAAAGGCTGAAACTGCTGCGCTGCCATGTGGCGGAAGGTTCGGGCCAGCCCGGCGAGGTGCTGCATGGGCTGACAATTGCCTGCGGTGAGGGGGCCATCGAGGTCACTGAAGCGCAGGTCGAAGGGCGTGGACGACAGGATGCGGAGACCTTCCTGCGCGGCACGGCGGTGGCGCCTGGCACGGTATTGGGAGAGTAAGGCAATGGTTCTGTTCACGTTCTTCGGGTCGATCTTCATCGCCGTGGTTGTCGCCATCCTGTTTGAAAGATGGGGCATCACCCGCAATGGCTATGCCATGTCGATCCTGATTGCTCTCGGGGCGGTCGTGGTGCTGTTCTTCCTGCGCTCGCTTTTCCATCTGCGCATCGGGTCTCCCGGACTGGACGCGATCATCGGGGCCTCGGCGGCGCTGATCCTGATCCCCGTAGGGGCCGCGCGGGGGCGCGGTCGCCGTAACCGCAGACGCTGAATTTCGGGGGCGCTGTCTTCCAATAGGGGCCGGGAGTGGCCATATTCATCCCATGGGTATTGTTCTTTACATGATCATCATCGGCGCGGCGGCGGGCTTTCTGGCCACGCGCATCATGGATGTGCGCACTGATGTGGTGACCACAATCGGCATCGGCATTCTGGGCGCGATCATCGGCGGGTTGGTGCTGCGCTTTCTGCTGACCGTGATGGGGATGCTGTCGGGCTTTGTCGGCGCGATCCTCGGCGCGCTTCTGCTGATCTGGATCTGGCAGACCTACGTTAAGCGCTGATCACATGCGCGGCGGGCGGGCCTTGTAGACGGGCAGGCGCCAGCCAAAGAGCAGCGAGCCCGCGCGCAGGGCGAAACAGGTGATCATGCAGGCCAGGATGGGCGCCAGCGGATGTGGCGTGAGGGCGGCGGCGACGAGCGCGGCCCCGGCCCCTGCGAAGGCTGCCGTGACGTAGAGTTCGCCCTGTTTGAGGACCAACGGCACCTCGTTGCAGACCACGTCGCGCATCAACCCGCCCAAGGTGCCGGTGGCGACCCCCATCACGATGACGATCCCTGCCGACTGGTCCAGCGCCTGCGCCACGCCCGCACCTGCGGCCACCGCGATGGCAAGGGCCAGCGCGTCGAGCCAGAGCAGCACCTTGTAGCGGCTTTCCAGAAGATGCGCGGTGAAGAAGACGATGAGCGCCGCGGTGCAGGCGATGGCCAGCGGCGTCGGGTCACCCACCCAGAAGACCGGGTTGCGGTCCAGAAGCAGGTCGCGCAGGGTGCCGCCGCCCACGGCTGTGAGGCAGGCGATGAAGAAGAAGCCAACGATATCGAGCTGTGCCCGACTGGCGACAAGTGCGCCGGAAAGGGCGAAGACAAGAACGGACGCGTAGTCGAGGAGCATCAGGGTCATCATGCGCGCCCTTTGACAGGTTTGATGCGCGTGGGGAAGGGGGAAGGCCGTTCGAACGGCCTTGATACGCGGCTTCGAAGCCGCATCCCTGCGCCCGGATCAGGCCTTCTTGAACGGGGCCATTCCGGCGCGGGCCAGCTCATCCGCGCGTTCGTTTTCCGGGTGGCCGGCATGGCCCTTGACCCATTCCCAGGTCACCCGGTGGCGGGCCTGCGCCGCGTCGAGTCTCTGCCACAGATCCACGTTTTTCACCGGCTTTTTGTTCGAGGTTTTCCAGCCGTTGCGCTTCCAGCCATGGATCCAGCCGGTGACGCCGTTTTTCACATAAGCCGAATCCGTCACGATGGTGATATCGGAGGCGCGTGTGAGGCTTTCCAGCGCGGTGATCGCGGCCAGAAGCTCCATCCGGTTGTTGGTGGTCTCGGCCTCGCCGCCGCTCAGCTCGCGTTCCTTGACGACGGTGTCGCCCTCCTTCGCCTGCAGCAGCGCCCCCCAGCCACCGGGGCCGGGATTGCCGGAGCAGGCTCCGTCGGTATAGGCGAAGAGATCAGGCATCAGAAGATCAGGTCCACGGCCAGCGCGTTCACCACCACGAGTGTCAGCAACACGCGCAGCCGCATCCACCATTGGGGCGCGAGGCCCCGTTTCCAGTAGTGCCGGTCCAGCGCCAGAAGGCCGAGGAAGCCCACGATCAGCGCCGCTGCCGCCCGGTCCGAGCCGCCGCCGGTCATGAAGAAGGCCCAAAGTGCGGGAAGCACCGACAGCGCGTAGCCCTGCCAGCCGCTGCCCTGCGCGGCGAAGCCCCACAGGACGCCCGACATGAAGGCGAGGATGATTGCGCCGTAGAACAGCTGCACATAGGGGCCGACGAAGCGTGGCCCCATCACTTCGGTTCCCCATTCGGCCAGGCCCGGCAGCACTACGGTCAGCGCCCCCCACAGAAAGGGGATCAGGCCAGCGAGGCCAAGCAGCAGGGCGGGACGGGGGATCGGGGTCATGGGCGAGGCTCCGGGGCAGTGGCGGTCCTTATCGCGGGCGGGGCCGGGAAGGGCAAGCCCTGCGGCTCAGCCCCTGTGCGCGGTCAGCAGGATGAAGCGGTCCACCGTGCCGGCCAGCCCCACGCCTTCCCCGGATGTAGAGCGGATATCGGCAAATCCAGCCTGTGCCAGCAGGTCGCGCAGTTCCGGTTCCTCGTAGTAGGCGTAGAAGCGGCCCAGCTTGTCGCGGTGTTCGCCCGTTCCCAGCTTCAGGCCCAGATAGAGCGTGCCGCCGGGTCTCAGCGCCCGATGGATGGCGGCGAGGTGGCGGGGGAAGTCCGTTTTCGGGGCGTGGAGCAAGGAAAAGCTGGCCCAGATGCCATCATAGGCCGCCGTTTCGGTCAGGTCGTCGAAACCGCCGAGCCTTGCGGCGACGCCCTTCTTCCGTGCGGCCTCGACAAATGCGGGGGTGGCGTCGATGGCGCTGACGATGAACCCCTCAGCGGCCATCCGGGCGGCATGCAACCCCGGCCCGCAGCCCAGATCGAGGATCGTGCCGCCCTTGGGCAGCATGGACAGGAAGCCGTCGAGCGCCTGCTTCTCGCCCTCGCTGAACTCAAGCGCGGCGTAGTCGGCGGCTTTCTTCGTGTAGGTGTCGAGGGTTTCCCGGTCTGCCATGTCAGGCCCTTTCCAGTGCCAGCCGCAGGCCGAGCCCGGCGAAAACGGCGGCGAAGCTGCGGCTCATCCAGCGCATCGCCCGCTCGCTGCCGAGAATGGCCTTGCGGGCGAAGGCGGCGAAGGTTCCGTAAAGCGCGAAGACAACGAAGGTCATCGCCATGAAGATACCGCCAAGCAACGCCATTTCGGCGGTGGCCGAGGCGGGATTGCCGGACAGGAAGGGCGGCAGCAGGGCGAGGAAGAAGATCGAGAGCTTGGGGTTGAGGATGTTGATCAGCGCGCCCCGCGTGGCGATGCGCGGGCCGTTCTCCACCGTCTGCGTGGCCTCGACCCTCAGCGCCCCGCCCTCGCGGAGCGCGCTATAGGCCAGCCACAGCAGGTAGGCCACGCCCGCCCATTTCACGATGTTGAAGATCAGCGCCGAGCTGTGCATCACCGCCGCCAGTCCGAGTGCTGCCGCCGCGATATGGGGCACGATCCCGAAGGTGCATCCAAGGGCCGCCCAAATGGCGGCGCTGCGACCTTGGCCAAGGCCAAGCGCCAGCGTGTAGACAACGCCGGTGCCGGGGGCGAGGACGACGACGAGGGCGGTCAGAAGGAACTGTGCGGAAATCATGAATGGGCCTTTCGGGTAAGGGTCTTGGCGTGTTGTGCGATGGCGATGGCTTCCCGCGAAGTGGCGTAAAGCTGACCATCGGGGGACACTTTGTAGGAACAGAAATACAGCCCCGGTTCGGGGGTAGGGGCGCCGCTGGCCACCGGGCGTCCCGTGGCATCGAGCGCGGCGGAATCGGGGCCGAGAAGCGGGCGCAGATCGACGGTGTAGCCGATGGCTGCGATGATCGTGTCGAAGGGGGCGGCGGTGCCATCTGAGAACCGGACCTCCGCCCCGTCCAGCCGCTCGATGCCGGGTTTCACCGCGATGCGACCCGCCTTGATCGCGCCGAGCGTGCCGGTGTCGATCAGCGGGATGCGGTCATCTTCATGCACCAGCGCGGCGGGCCCCTTGGCCATGGAGCGCAGGCCATAATCCTCGGGCTTCCCGACCGCCAAACGCAAGACGGGGGCGGTCAGCGCGTCCGCAACCTTGTATCCGAGCGCCTTGGTCATCAGCCCGAAGGAGGTGATGGGAATGCCAAAGAGCTGCTTGGGCAGGATATTGACCGGCCCACGCACGGACAGGGTGACATCCACCCCGGCATTGGCGAGATCAAGCGCGATGTCGCCGCCGGAATTGCCGAACCCCACGACCAGAACGCGCTGACCGGCGAAGGGGGCAGGGTTGCGGTAGCGGCTCGAATGCAGAATAGGGCCGTCGAATCTGCCCGGCCAGTCGGGGTGGCGGGGGGTGCCGTTGACGCCGGTGGCCATGACGACGATTTCTGCCGTTTCGGTGCCGCTGGAATGGGTGACCTGCCAGCCATCCCCTGTCTTTTCCACCTTCTCCACCGTGCATCCAAGGCGCGGGGACAGGCCGTGGTGGGTCGCGTAGGCCTCCAGATAGGCGATGACATCGGTGCGGCTCGGGAATTTGCCGACACCCCTGGGGTAGTCGAGGCCGGGCAGGGTGGAGCGCCCGCGCGCTGTGTGCAGATGCAGGCAGTCATAGTGGCTGTGCCAACTGCTGGCGATGGTATCGGCGCGGTCGAGGATCACCGGTGTGATCCCTTCGGTCTTCAGGCAGGCGGCAGCGGCCATCCCGGCGGGGCCTGCACCGATGATGACGGCCTTCATGACTGTCCCTCCCTGTCCTGTCGGCATCGCGGGGGGCCTTGAAGGGGCGGTTCACGCCGTTGCAAGGGACGGCCCGCTGCGAAAGATGCTGACATCGTTGGTGAAGATGTTGTCAGGGACCAGACGGATGAGGCGGCCCGACGGGTCCTCTATCTTCGCCACGTTGTCGATGAACCAGGGGTTCCACGCGGCCTCATCCGGGCCAAGGTAGCGCGCCAGAAGACGGCGGAAGAGCGCCGGGTCCATCGGGTTGATCGTGGCGTGGCCCCGTAATCCGAGATGGCGCAGGATGCCGCCTGCGTTGTCATATTGCACGATTTCCACGGCCACGCGGGGGTCGCGGGTGATGCGCCGGGCGGAGCTTGCGGTTTCGTCCGACAGCATGTGGAGCACGCCGTTTTCCCAGTGAAACCAGACCGGGGCATTCCGTGGCGCACCGTCCTCTGCCAGCGTGGCGAGATTGGCCATGAGCGGCAGGTGCAGGATATCCTCTGGGTCGAAGGGCGTGGGCATGGCTCAGGCCTGTTGCCGCAACACGCGCGGGACCTTGAATTCCACGTTCTCGACGGCGGTTTCCACCTGCTCCACAGTCACGTCATAGCGGGCGCGGAACGCGTCGATAACTTCTTCTACAAGAATCTCAGGGGCGGAGGCCCCGGCGGTGACGCCGACGGACCCGATCCCCTCCAGCGCGCGCCAGTCGATGTTTTCGGCCCGCTGGACAAGCTGGGAATAGGAACACCCCGCTTTCGCCCCGACCTCGACCAGCCTGCGGGAGTTGGAGGAATTGGGCGCCCCCACCACAAGGATCGCATCGGCCTTGGGCGCGATGACCTTGACTGCCGCCTGGCGGTTGGTGGTGGCGTAGCAGATGTCTTCCTTGTGGGGGCCGACAATGGACGGGAAGCGCGCCTGAAGGGCGGCGACGATGCCCGCGGTGTCATCGACCGACAGGGTGGTCTGGGTGATGAAGGCGAGCCTTTCGGGATCGCGCGGGGCAAGGCCCGCGACATCGGCCTCGGTTTCCACTAGCAGCACCTCGCCCTCGGGCAACTGGCCCATGGTGCCGATGGTCTCGGGGTGGCCGGCATGGCCGATCATGACCATCTGCAACCCGTTGGCGTGGTGGCGTTCGGCCTCGATATGTACCTTGCTGACCAGTGGACAGGTCGCATCGACATAGACCATCTGGCGGGCTTCCGCAGCCGCGGGCACGGATTTGGGCACGCCATGGGCCGAGAAGATTACCGGGCGGTCGTCGGGGCAATCCTCCAGCTCCTCCACGAAGATCGCGCCCTTGGCCCGCAGGTCATCGACCACGAATTTGTTATGCACGATCTCATGCCGGACATAGACCGGCGCGCCCCATTTCTCGATTGCCATTTCGACGATCTTGATCGCCCGGTCGACACCGGCGCAGAAGCCGCGCGGAGCGGCAAGATAGAGGGTGAGGGGCGGTTTGGTCATCGGTGGCTCCTTCGCTTGGGCCAACAGGTAAGGCTATGGGGCAGGCGCGTCCAGCCCACGCAAAGGTGACCGGGCAGGTGATTGCACCCGGCGGCGGGATCGTCCGTTATGGTCAGGCGTGACCATAGGAAAGGACCAACCCCATGCTGATGCCCCGCCAGAAGACCCCGGATTTGAGCCTGCCCACCACCGATGGCGTGGGGTTTACCCTGTCTGCCGAGACGAATGCGCGCGGGACCATTATCTGTTTCTATCGAGGTCTGCATTGCCCGCTCTGCGCGACCTATCTGACCGAACTGACCCGATTGCTGCCGGAGTTTGCAGAACGCGGCGTCGGCGCGGTGGCCGTCAGTTCCGACGGCGAAGACCGCGCCGGCGCGATGCAGGAGAAAGTGGGCGGCCACGGGCTGCGCTATGCTTATGATCTGCCGCTTGCCACAGCGCGTGACGATTGGGGGCTGTTCATCTCGACCTCTCGCGGTACGACCTCTATTGGCATCGAGGAACCGGCCCTGTTCGCGGAACCCGGCCTGTTCCTGATCAACCCGGATCAGACACTTTATTACATGTCGGTGCAGACTATGCCCTTTGTCCGTCCGCATTTCCGGGAATTGCTTGGCGCGGTGGATTTCGCCATCGCCAACAGCTATCCGGCGCGGGGGGAATATACCGGGGATCTGTGAGCGCATCCGGCCTACCCCTGGAACAGTGTTGTCAGCCGTGTCAGAGCGACCTTGGCGCGTGCGTCGATCTGGCCCGCTGATGGCGGCGGCATTGCCCCGGTGACCCGGCGCACCTGCCAGTCACCCACCAGAAGCGACAGGTAGGTTTCGGCGATATCGCCGGGGCTGCCCGCCAGTTGCCCGGCGGCGCAGGCGCGGTCCATGACGCCGATGATCCAGGGAAAGACCCGCTCTCGTCCGACCTTGCCGAGCGTCTGGCCAAGCGTTCCGGTCTTGTCAGCCGCAGCCGCCCGGTTCAGCGCGACGGCGCGCGGGCTGGTCAGCATCGTCAGAAGCGCCGGGCCGAGGCTGGAAAGCTCAAGGATCGGATCATCGGACCGGGTTTCTTCCATCACGGTTCGGACAATCTCCGTATTGCGGGTGATCAGCGCGGCAAACAGCCCGGTCTTGTCGCCATACCAGCGATAGAGCGTTTCGTTCGAGGCCTTGGCCTCTTTCGCCACAGCCAGCATCGACAACCCTTCGAAACCCTTGGCGTCGAGGACACGATAGGCAGCGTCTTCGATCTGCTTGGCCCGAGCTTCCCGTGCGTCTTCCCGCATGTCTTGTCCTTTGCTGTTGACGGATACCGTAATTCGAATTACGGATTGCGTCAATAACCGTAATTCAAAATACGCCAAGGAGATATCATGACCCAATCTTCCCGTTCCTCTCAGGCGGCGCTGGCCGTTCTGATCATTCTTCACCTGTTCATGCTGGCCACGCTTCTGGCCGGCGTTGCCCCGCATCCGCCGGCGCAGATACCGCTGTTCGGGCTGGCCCCGTTCTTTGCCGCAACCGTCTCGGCCCTTGCGGCGGCGATGATGACCGGTCCCGTGGAAAGCCGGGCCGGGCGGGGCCTGACGGTGCTGGCGATCCTGCTGTCGCTGGTCTCTTTCGGGCCGCACAAGGTGATCGACCCGGCCTTTCCGCTGATCTGGCCAGCGGTCGTGACCGCTTGGGCGGCCATTGGCGCACTTGTTGTGCGCATGATCGCCGCCCGAAGGGGCTAGCGCATCAAGCGGAGGGTTCCGCTCACGATCCGGTGACTTGACCTTCCAGCGGGGGAAGCCGCGAAATTGGCTTCACCAGACTGAAAGAAAAAGGACCAACCCCTTGAAACCTGTCACCCTTCTTGCTGCTGCCGCAGGCCTCGCCACCATGGCAGGGGCTGCGGTGTGGGCCAGCCATGACGACGGCCCCGGCCTGTTGCCCTTTGATCACCCGGACGCTGTGGCGCGCGGTGAAGCGATCTATGCCGAAACCTGTGCGAGCTGCCACGGGGCTGACCTGTCGGGGCAAGACGGCGTGGATTGGCGGGTGCGGGATGCGGACGGCTATCTGCCCGCCCCGCCCCATGACGAAACCGGCCACACCTGGCACCATCCCGACGAGGTGCTGATTGCCATCACCACCCACGGCACCGAGGCTCTGATTGGCGGTGATTACCGCAGCAACATGATGGGGTTCGGCGAGGTGCTGAGCGAACAGGAGATCCTCGATGTGCTGGCCTATATCAAAAGCACCTGGCCCGAACGAGTGATCGAAATCCATGATGGGATCAATGCGCAGGCGGGGGGCTAGGGGCTTTGTGACAGGGTCACAGAACGGGTGCGTCTGCCCGTGCTATACTTGCCCGACCGGAGAAGGAGCGCGCGTCAGATGACCGATAACAGAACCACCCATTGGGACAATCGCTATAGAGGGGCGGAGCCGGAAAACCTGAGCTGGTTCGAGGCTGCGCCCGCCCTGTCGCTAAGGCTGATCGGGCAGGCGGCGGGACCGGACGCGTCGGTGATCGACGTGGGTGGCGGGGCGTCGCGCATGCCCGATGCGCTGCTTGAGGCAGGCTACGAGGATATCACGGTGCTGGACCTCTCTGCCGAGGCGCTGGCTCGGTCGCGCGCGCGGCTTGGCGACAGGGCCGCGCCGGTGGATTGGCAGGTGGCTGATGTCACGCATTGGCAGCCCGCACGTCTCTATGACCTGTGGCATGACCGGGCGGTGTTCCATTTCTTGACCGATGCGGGCGACCGGGCCGCCTATGCGCGGGCCCTGAGTTCCGCCTTGGCGCCGGGGGGAACCGCGATCCTGATGAGTTTTGCCGATGACGGGCCGGAAAAATGCTCGGGCCTGCCGGTTAAACGCTATGCGCCCGAGGATCTGGTGGCGGAGATCGAGCGGCTGTTGCCAGGACAGTTCGACGTCAAGGAGACCGGCCGCTTTGCCCACACCACCCCAAGCGGGGCGGAGCAGCGGTTTCAGTACACCGTCTTTCAGAAGCGGGTCGGCACGGGCTGACCGCGTGCCAGACCCCGACAAAGAAAAAACCCCGGCGCGATGGCCGGGGTCTCTGACCGATCAGTTGTCGGCGGTCTCGTAGTCGGACCGCTCGGTTATCCGCGGCTCGCGCGGCGGGCGGCCGACGACCTCTTTGAGCTCATCCAGTTCGATGAAATTGTCCGCCTGGCGGCGCAGATCGTCGGCGATCATCGGCGGCTGGCTGCGAATCGTGGACACGACCGACACCCGGACGCCCTTGCGCTGTAGCGCCTCGACCAGCGGGCGGAAGTCGCCATCGCCGGAGAACAGCACGATGTGATCGACATGGGGGGCAATCTCCATGGCATCGACTGTCAGTTCGATATCCATGTTGCCCTTGACCTTGCGGCGGCCCTGACTGTCCACGAATTCCTTCGCCGGTTTGGTCACCATCGTGAAGCCATTGTAATGCAGCCAGTCCACCAGCGGCCGGATCGGAGAGTAGTCGTCATTCTCCAGAAGCGCGGTGTAGTAGAAGGCCCGGAGCAGTTTGCCCCGCTGCATGAACTCCTGTCTGAGAAGTTTGTAGTCAATGTCAAAGGCGAGCGCCTTTGCCGCTGCGTACAGGTTGGAGCCATCAATGAAGAGCGCCAACCGTTCGTCCCGATAAAACATGATTTCTGGTCCCGTGAGTGATAATCGTCGACCGCGACCGGTGTATGTGAAATGAAATGGCCTGAATCACGATCAACAATGAACGTCGAGAATAAGTGATCGGGCGCGCTTTGCAACGACCAGACCGTAACATTTCTTTCACAAACGCCGTAATTGCGGCGGGTTCTAACCTATCGGATATGGACAATATATCCGAAGGTATAGTTTCCAAAGCGATTTCTGATGTGGCGCGGCTGGCGGGTGGGAATCCGCTGGTGTCGCGATTCTACCGGACCCCGGCTTTCCCCGCCGGATCAGGGCCGGATTTCGTTAATGCGGCGTTCTCCATCGACTGGTCGGGGACGCCCGAAGCACTGCTGGCGCTACTGCACCGGGTCGAGGCGGAGGCAGGCCGCACCCGCACCCACCGTTGGGAAGCGCGGGTGTTGGATCTCGATCTTGTGGCGTTCGGTGATTGCGTCCGCCCCGATGCGACGACCCAGACCGAATGGCGCAATCTGCCGCTTGAACAGGCTGCGACCCGCGCGCCTGACCGTCTGATCCTGCCCCATCCGCGATTGCAGGAGCGGGGGTTCGTTCTGGTTCCGATGGCAGATATTGCCCCCGACTGGCGGCATCCGCTGACAGGCGAGACGGTGACCGAGATGCTCTCGGCCCTGTCGCCCGCGGAACTGGCTGAAATCCGCCCGATTGAAGGGGATTGGGGCCTTGTCTTTCCGGGGAGCGGTGGATAAGTAGGGACCTTGCGCCCCCCCTCCTGCAACACATTCCGGAGAATGATATGGCCCGCGTGACGGTTGAAGACTGCGTTGACAAGGTTCCGAACCGGTTCGAACTGGTGATGCTTGCCGCCCACCGGGCGCGCGAAATCTCGGCTGGCAGCCCGATCACCGTGGATCGTGACAACGACAAGAACCCGGTCGTGTCCCTGCGCGAGATCGCCGAGGAAACCCAGCTGGCCGATGACCTGCGCGAGCGCCTGATCGAGTCGAACCAGACCCAGATCGAGGTCGATGAGCCGGAAGAGGACGCGATGGCCCTGCTTCAGGGTGTCGAAGCCGACCGCCCCGCCGCCGACGACATGTCGGAAGAGCAGATGCTGCGGCAACTGATGGAAGCGCAAGGCCAGCGCTGAGGCTTCTGATCGGAACAGGACAGGCATGATCGACGTCGAAGACCTTCTGAGCCTGGTCCGCAACTACAACCCGAAATGCAACGAGGCCCTGCTGCGCGGGGCCTATGCCTATGCCAAGGACATGCATGAGGGGCAGTATCGCCGGTCGGGTGAGCCCTATTTCACGCACCCGGTCGAGGTGGCCGCGATCCTGACCGAGCAGCGTCTTGACGACGCCACCATCGCCACCGCGCTGCTGCATGACACGATCGAGGACACCAAGGGCACCTATGGCGAGATCGCCGGTCGGTTCGGCGCGGATGTGGCGGAACTGGTCGATGGTGTCACCAAGCTGACCAATCTGGAGCTTTCCAGCCGCGAGACCAAGCAGGCCGAGAACTTCCGCAAGCTGTTCATGGCCATGTCCAAGGATCTGCGGGTCATTCTGGTGAAGCTTGCCGACCGGCTGCACAATATGCGCACCATCAAGCATATGCGCCCCGAGAAGCAGGCGCAGAAGGCGCGCGAGACGATGGATATCTATGCGCCGCTTGCGGGCCGCATGGGGATGCAGTGGATGCGGGACGAGCTGGAGGACCTGTCCTTCGCCGTTCTGAACCCGGATGCGCGCAAGTCGATCATGCGCCGCTTCGTGACGTTGCAGAAGGAATCGGGCAACGTCATCCCCAAGATTACCGACGATATCGAGCTGGAGATGGAAAAGCACGGTGTCACCGGCGATGTGCTGGGGCGGGCGAAGAAGCCCTTCTCGATCTGGCGCAAGATGCAGGAGAAGGACCTCGCCTTCTCGCGTCTGTCCGACATCTACGGGTTCCGCGTGATCACCAATAGCGAGGATGATTGCTACCGCGTGCTTGGCGCGATCCATCAGCGCTGGCGCGCGGTGCCGGGGCGGTTCAAGGACTATATCAGCCAACCCAAATCGAACGGCTATCGCTCGATCCACACCACGGTGTCAGGCCGCGACGGCAAGCGGGTCGAGGTGCAGATCCGCACCCGCCAGATGCACGAGGTGGCTGAGGCGGGGGTTGCGGCGCATTGGTCCTACAAGGATGGGGTGCGGGCCGAAAACCCCTTTGCCGTCGATCCCGCGAAATGGCTGGCCGGGCTGACCGAACGCTTCGAGATGGCCGAGGATCATGACGAGTTCCTCGAACATGTGAAGCTGGAGATGTATTCCGACCAGGTCTTCTGCTTTACGCCCAAGGGCGATGTGGTGAAGCTGCCCAAGGGCGCGACGCCGCTGGATTTCGCCTACGCGATCCACACACGAATCGGCCATAGCTGCGTGGGGGCCAAGGTCGATGGCATTCGGGTGCCGCTCTGGACCCGGTTGAAGAACGGCCAGTCCGTCGAGATCATGACCGCCGAAGGCCAGAGCCCGCAGGCCACATGGATCGACATCGTGACCACGGGCCGCGCCAAGGCCGCGATCCGGCGGTTGCTGCGCGAAGAGGACCGGGGCCGCTATATCCGGCTTGGGCAGGAACTGGCGCGCGTGGCGTTCGAGCATGTGGGCAAGAAGGCCACGGACAAGGCGCTCGAAACCGCTGCGAAGACCATGCACATCGCCAGTGCCGACGAGGTTCTGGCCCGAATCGGGGCTGCGGAGCTGTCGGCGCGCGAGGTGGTGGCCAAGCTCTACCCCGAACTGGTGGGCAAGCCGGAGTCGCAAGAAACCGTCGGTCGCCCGGTGATCGGCCTGCCAAGCGGGGCCGAGATGAACCGGGCCCAGTGCTGCCAGCCGGTACCAGGGGAACGGATCGTGGGCGTGCCCTACAAGGGCCGGGGGCCGATTCTGCACGCAATTGACTGCCCGGCCTTGGCCGATCTCGACGCCATGGCCGACAACTGGATGGATGTGCACTGGACCGAAGGCCGCCACGCTGCCGTTCACAACGTCACCATCAATGTCACGATCAGCAACGATCAGGGTGTCCTGGGGCGAATCTGCACATTGATCGGCGAACAGAACGCCAATATCTCGGACTTGCACTTCATTGACAGGAAACCGGACTTTTTCCGCCTCCTTATCGATATAGAAGTAAGAGACGCCGAGCATTTGCACGCCGTGATGATGGCCGTTGAGGCCGACAGTGATGTTGCCACGTTGGAGCGCTTCCGGAACCTGGACCGGCGGCCCTGACGCGGGAAGAGCTTTGGAGGGCGAACACCCCATGGTGTTCAAGCGCAGAGATTCCCGCCACTGGATGACAGTGGTCGCGCACTGGTTCTACCCGCGGGGCGGGTGGGGCCGGGCCATCCAGTATATCAAGTATCGCCTTCACCGCCTGCCCGGCACCCCCGAGACCATCGCGCGCGGCGTGTTTGCCGGGGCGTTTACGGTATTCACCCCGTTCTTCGGCCTGCATTTCATCATTGCGGCTTTGATTGCCCGGCTCATGCGCGGAAACATCCTGGCCGCGCTGCTGGCGACCTTCATCGGCAATCCGCTGACCTATCTGCCGATTGCGCTGATCTCGATCCATACCGGGCATTTCCTGCTTGGCACCGAGGCGGGGGGAATCGGCGGCAATATCGGCCAAGCCTTCGCGGGGGCCTGGCGTGATCTTAAGCATAACTTCCTGGCCATGTTCACGCCCGAGCGCGCCCATTGGGACGAGTTGCTGTCCTTCTACAATGATCTGTTCTTTCCGTTCATGGTTGGTGGCATCATTCCCGGGCTGATCTGCGGCACGGTCTGCTATTACCTTTCGGTCCCTGTGATCCGCGCATATCAGCAGCGACGCCTTGCCAAGCTGCGCTCGAAGATGAACAAGATGCGCAGGCAGGCCGAGAACCGGGCCGACTGAGCCCTTCGGGGCGCGTCTTGTAGGAGAATGATCATGACCAGCCGTCCCCGGCTCGGGGTAAATATCGACCATGTGGCCACCGTTCGGAACGCACGCGGCGGCGATGTGCCGGACCCGGTGCGCGCCGCCCTGCTGGCCGAAGAGGCGGGGGCCGACGGCATCACCGCGCATCTGCGCGAGGATCGGCGCCACATCTCGGATGACGATATCGAACGGCTGATGGCGGCGCTGACCGTGCCCCTGAATTTCGAGATGGCCGCGACGGACGAGATGCAGAAAATCGCCCTGCGTCACAAACCTCACGCGGTGTGTATCGTGCCCGAAAAGCGCGAGGAACGGACGACTGAGGGCGGACTGGAAGTGGCGCGCGAGGAAAACCGGCTGGCCCATTACATCGCGCCGCTTAGGGACGCGGGCTGCCGGGTGTCGATCTTCATCGCCGCCGACAAGCGCCAGATCGAGGCCGCGCACCGCATCGGGGCCGAGGTGATCGAACTGCATACCGGCGCCTATTGCGATGCCCATGCCGAGGGTCGCTTTGACGACCGCGACCGGGAATTGGACGCGTTGCGCGAGATGTCGGCCTATGCCCATTCCCTGGGGCTGGAGGTGCATGCGGGCCACGGGCTGACCTATGACACGGTGAAGCCCGTTGCGGCCTTCCCTGAGGTCATGGAGCTTAATATCGGGCATTTCCTTATCGGTGAGGCGATTTTCCGTGGCCTCACCCCCGCAATCCACGAAATGCAGCGCCTGATCGAGGAGTCCCGCGCATGAGGACCCTTCCCCTGACCCTCGTCGCCATTCTTGTCGCCACACCGCTTGCCGCGCAGTCCATGCGCGATTGCGACACGTTCGAGGCCAATGCCCGCAACATCTATGGTCCCTACGCGGAAACGATCCGCGAATTCGCCAATGGCGCGATCCGGGTGATTGCTCTGGATGTCGGCGAACCGGCGGGCGGGAGCTTCCATGTCATGGTGACCCATCCGCACCCTGACGAGCCCTGGCAGCACTGTGCCCTGATTTCGAGCGAGAACAATATCGGCTTCGGATGGCTGAACATGGCAGAGGTGGAGGCCAGCTATGACCCCGCAATCGGCCTGAGCGTGACGATCCCCATCGAATCTGTCAGTGGCGTGGCCAGTTGGGACCAGATCCTGACCATCACGGTCAATCAGGCCACGGGCACCGTCACCCCGGTGCTGAGCGGGAATGCACCGGCCCCGGCGCCGACGGGCAGCAAATGACCGGCTATGAGTTTGCAGCGCTTCTGCTGGCCTGGGGTCTTGCGGGCGGCAGTCCCGGACCCGCCACGCTGACCATCGCGGGCACGGCCATGGGGCAGGGGCGGCGCGCGGGCGTGCTGACCGGGGCGGGTGTCTGGGCCGGGTCTGCGCTTTGGGGTCTGGCGGCCATGGCTGGGATGGGGGCGCTGATGCTCGCCAATGCGTGGATCGCGGAAGGCTTGCGCTATGTGGGTGCGGGGTACCTGCTGTTTCTTGCTGCGAAATCCCTGCGCTCGGCACTGACGCCGGGCAAGAGCATGGCCCTGCGCGACGCCGGGACGACGGGTCATTTCCGGCGTGGCTTCCTTGTGCACCTGACCAACCCCAAGGCGATTCTGGCCTGGGGCGCGGTCTATGCTGTCGTCGTGCCGCCCGGCGCGCCTTTGGTCACGCTTCTGGGCACCTTCGCTGCCTTGTCCACGGTCTCCGCCGTGATCTTCCTGGGCTATGGTATGTTGTTCTCGGGTCGCGGGGTGGTGCGGGTCTATCAGGCCGCCCGCCGCTGGTTCGAACTGGCCTTCGCGGCGCTTTTCGGGGCGGCGGCGATCAAGATTCTAACGGCGCGGCTGACATGATCGAGCATGTGGTCATGTTGGGGCTGACGGATGCCTCCGACCTGGGTGACTGCCGGGATGTGATGGATGGTCTCGGTCGCCTAACGGGGGAGATCCCCGGATTTCTCAGCCTGAGCCATGGCGTGAATATCGACATGGAAGGCAAGTCGCCGGGCTACCCCTATGGCTTCATCGCGCGGTTCGAAAACCGGGACGCATTGGCCCGCTACGCCGCCGATCCCCGCCATCAGGCGCTTGGCGCGCGGCTTGTGGCGCTGTGTGGCGGGGCGGACCGCATCACCGTTTACGATATCGAGAGGGACTGAGATGATCCTTGGCGTTGGCACCGACCTGGCCAATATCGAGCGCATTCAGGGCGTGCTGGACCGCCATGGCGACCGCTTCCGCAATCGCGTGTTCACCGAGACAGAACAGCGCCGCGCCGAACGCACCCAGACCCCCGCCGCCACCTATGCCAAGAGATGGGCCGCGAAAGAGGCTTGTTCCAAGGCGCTCGGAACCGGATTGCGCATGGGGATCGCGTGGAAGGATATGGCCGTCACAAACCTGCGCACCGGCCAGCCCATCATGCATGTGACGGGATGGGCACGCGAACGGCTGGAGTCCATGACACCCGAGGGAATGGAGGCCGCAATCCATGTCAGCCTGACCGACGACATGCCCTGGGCGCAGGCCTTCGTGGTGATTTATGCCTATCCCGAGGGCATGGGCTGGCAACCGGCACCGCCGACGCCCCCCGGACGGTCGCTTGCTTGACTCTTTCCCCCCGACCCATCATGTCAAAAACCCGTAAAGTCGCGTAGAAAAAGGCAGGACCCATGGCAGCAGCAGCCACGAAGAAGGACGGCATCTGGGAAACCGTGAAAACGGTGATCTATGCCCTTCTGATCGCAGGGGTCTTCCGCACCCTGTTCTTCCAACCCTTCTGGATCCCGTCCGGGTCGATGAAGGACACGCTGCTCATTGGCGATTTCCTGTTCGTCAACAAGATGGCCTATGGCTATTCGCGCTATTCCTGCCCGTTTGCGATGTGCCCCTTCTCGGGCCGCATCTTCGGCGCGGAACCTGAGCGCGGCGACGTGGTTGTATTCCGTCATCCGGTGAACGGTACCGATTTCATCAAGCGCGTCGTGGGCCTGCCCGGCGACCGCATCCAGATGCGCGACGGGGTGCTCTATATCAGCGAATACGATGCCGAGACCGGCACCAATGCCGATTGGGTGGCCGCCGCGCTGGAACCGCAGGATCCGTTTATCGAGACCTTCGAACCGCAAGGCCCGGTCCAGCATCGCCCGCGCTGTTCCAACGCCCCCGTGGGCCTTGGCGGCGATTGCGAGAAGGAACGGTTTACCGAGACCCTGCCGGGCGGCGTCAGCCATTCGGTGCTGAACATCGAAGACGGCAGTTTCGGCGACAACACCCCGGTCTTTACCGTGCCCGAGGGCCATTACTTCGTGATGGGCGACAACCGCGACAACAGCCAGGACAGCCGTTTCCCGCAATCCATCGGCGGTGTCGGCATGGTGCCCTATGAAAACATCATCGGCCGCGCCGACCGGATCATGTTCTCCTCTGCCGGGGAACGGATGGTCTATTTCTGGACCTGGCGCCGTGACCGCTTCTTCCGGGCGATCGATTGAAGCTCGCCAAGGACCTCATAGCCTTCTGCGACCGGTTGGGTCATGAGTTCGAGCGCCCCGATCTGTTGATCCGGGCGCTCACCCATTCCTCGCTGTCTTCGCCCACGCGACCCGACAACCAGCGGCTGGAATTTCTGGGCGACCGGGTGCTTGGGCTGGTGTTGGCCGAGGCGGTTCTGGACCAGGACAAGGATGCGCCCGAGGGCCAGCTTGCGCCACGATTCAACGCGCTGGTGCGCAAGGAAACCTGCGCCGATGTGGCACGCGAGATCGACCTCGGCGCGGTGCTGAAACTGGGCAAGTCCGAGATGAAGACCGGCGGGCGGCGCAAGAATGCGCTGCTTGGTGATGCGATGGAGGCGGTGATTGCCGCCGTCTATCGCGATGCGGGCTATGAGGTGGCGCGCGACATGATCCTGCGGCTGTGGGGGGACCGGGTGGCGAAGGTCGAGGCAGACTCTCGTGACCCCAAGACCAGCCTGCAGGAATGGGCACAGGCCCGCCGCATGGCCCCGCCGACCTATGTGGAGGTTGCCCGGTCGGGTCCCGATCACGCGCCGGTTTTCGTCGTCGAGGTGCGGATGGAACAGGGCGAAACGGCCCGGGCCGAGGCCGGATCCAAGCGCCAGGCGGAACAGGCGGCGGCCCGGGCGATGCTGGCGCGGCTAGCCAAACCGTGACCGCGGCAGGGATTTCGCCGTGCCTTCGGCACGTCGACCCGCGCGGCCCTGACGGGCCGCGAATTAGGCTCTTGCAAGAGCCTTCCGCCGCTTCGCCCCTTGGTCGTCAGAGAACTGGTCAGGCGGGGGGAAACCCGCTAAACGCGGCCATGACTGTTGAAGGATGCGAAAGATCATGACCACACGCGCGGGCTTTGTCGCCCTGATCGGGGAGCCCAATGCGGGCAAGTCGACGCTTCTGAACCGGATGGTCGGGGCCAAGGTCTCGATCGTGACCCACAAGGTGCAGACCACGCGGGCGCGAATCCGGGGTGTGGCGCTGGAAGGCGACAGCCAGATTGTCTTTGTGGACACGCCGGGGCTCTTCCGTCCGCGTCGCAGGCTGGATCGCGCCATGGTGGCGGCGGCCTGGACCGGGGCGGCGGATGCGGATCTGGTGGTGCTGCTGATCGAGGCGCATCGCGGGCTGACCCATGGCGCGCAGGCCATCCTCGACGGGCTGAGCGAGCGCGCCGGCGGACGCCGAGTGGCGCTGGCCATCAACAAGATCGACCGGGTCAAGGCCGAGGACCTGCTGGCCCTGACGCAGAAGATGAACGAGGCATTCCCGTTTGAGAAGACCTTCCTGATCTCTGCCGAGAAGGGGCATGGGGTGGACGACCTGCGCCTTTGGCTGGCCCAGAACCTGCCCGAAGGCCCCTGGCTCTACCCCGAGGATCAGATCGCCGATCTGCCGATGCGGATGATCGCGGCGGAAATGACCCGCGAGAAACTGACGCTTAGGCTGCACCAGGAACTGCCCTATCAGCTGACCGTCGAGACGGAAAACTGGGAGGAACGCAAGGACGGCTCGGCCCGGATCGACCAGGTGATCTACGTCGCCCGCGACGGGCACAAGGGCATCCTTCTGGGTAAGAAGGGCGAGACGATCAAGGCCGTCAGCCAGGCCGCACGGGCGGAACTGGAGGAATTCCTCGGCCGCAAGGTGCACCTTTTCCTGCAGGTCAAGGTGCGCCCCGGCTGGCTGGACGAGGCTGAGCGCTACTCTGAGATGGGGCTGGATTTCCGCGACGGGAACTGACCGGGCCTAGCCAAGCCGAGATTGCCGCCAGTCCACACCGATGGAGACGAGGGCCCCGACGGCGGCCAACATGCGCAGAAGATCGGGAATGATGCCCGTGACCGTACCGGACATGACCGCCAGATTGAGCAGGAACATTGCAGCCAGCAATCCCCAGGAGCGCTTGGACAAAGTGAAATTCATTGGACTGGACCTTCCCTGTAACCGTTACATGAGCATGGGTCGGCGCGACGAGCGGTTCGGTTCAAAACGAGGCGCAGAAAGATGCGATTGACGACGGAATTCTGGGTCAAGGCCTATCTGGCGCGGCTGCGGCTTGCCGATATTCCCGCTTATGTGGTGGCCCATGGGGACGATACCGGTGGTGCGGTGCTGGTGAAGCTGGCGACGCTGGACGGGAAGGCGCGGCTTTTCCAGCGCAGTTTCGACCTGATGACCGGCGAGCGGGCCTGGATCGTTCTGACCGAGGGCGGCGAGGCCGAGGTGGATGGCTCGATCCGGCGGCAGCGGGACATGGACCCGGATCTGTGGGTGATCGAGCTGGAGGACCGGGCCGGGCGGCATCTGCTGGACGAGCCGGGCCTGACCTGAGCGGTTTCGCCGCCTCCGGCGTCGACCCGGGAGCGTGCCTCCTCAACCCCCGGCTTGCGCCGGAGGCCTCGGAGACCCGCATTGCCATGGACAGGTGGCGGGCTCAGGTCTGCTGTATTTAGCGCTTGGACAAATCCGCCAGCCCGATAGGATCGGCCCCATGGATTGGCGTGACGAGGGCGTTCTTCTGGCGGTGCGCAAGCATGGCGAGAGCGCCGCGATCATCGAGGTGTTTACCCCGTCCCGCGGGCGGCATGCGGGCGTCGTGCGCGGGGGCGCAGGGCGTCGGATGGCGCCTGTTCTGCAACCCGGCGCGCAGTTGGACGTGGTCTGGCGGGCGCGGCTGGAGGATCATCTGGGGGCCTATACGGTCGAACCCCTGCAAGGGCGGGCGGCCGAGGTCATGGGCGATCCGCTGGCCCTGGCGGGGCTGACCGCCGTTTGCAGCCTTCTGTCCTTCTGCCTGCCGGAACGGGAACCGCACCCGGAGTTGTATGCCAGGTCCATCGGCCTGCTGGACGCGCTCGGCGCCGAGAAATGGGGCTATGCCTATCTGAGATGGGAACTGGCACTGCTCGATGAGATGGGCTTCGGGCTCGACCTCAGCGCTTGTGCGGTCACCGGCAAGAATGACGATCTCGCCTATGTCTCGCCGCGCACCGGCCGCGCTGTGACCCGCACCGGGGCGGGGGATTGGGCCGACCGGCTGTTGCCCTTGCCCGCCAGCCTGTTGGGGCGTTCGGATGCGGGGGCGGAGGATGTCCTGAGCGGTCTGTCCGTCACCGGACATTTCCTGTCCGGGCATCTGGCCAGGGCGCTTGGCGAAAAGCCGCTGCCTGCCGCGCGCCAAAGGTTTGTGGACCGGTTGGCGCGGGGTCAGACACGGCCCTGATCCATAAGCCATTGGGCGGTGTCAGACAGGCTGTCGCGGGGATCGCGGAAAGTCATGTCCAACATGTCCCGCGCGCGGCTGGCATCGACATCGGTGCGGACCCCGAGCGCAGGCACGATGGATCGGATCGCCGGGTCGAACAGCCCGAGGAAGCGGACGACGACATTCGGCGCGCGACGGGTCACGATCTTTCGGTCCGGGAACGCGCGGGCCAGATGCTCGGCCATTTCCGTGAACCAGAGGAAATCGGCAACCCCGATCAGCCGCTGCCCGATGGTTTCGTCGCGCTGCAAGGCGCGCAGATGCATTTCGGCGATGTCGCCCACATCGACCGTGGTGAAGCCGAAATACGGCAGCATCGGATCCCGCGCCGCCAAGAGTCGCTCGATCACGGCCAGCGACGTGCCGCAATGGCCGTCAAGCGGTGCGCCGAGTACGAAACCCGGATTGATGGTGGTCAGCCCGATTCCGGGCGCGTCAGAGGCCACCATGTCCCACGCGGCTTTTTCGGCGAGCGTCTTGGAAACGGAATAGGGCGTGATACCCGGATAGGCGGGATCGGACCAGTCGCGCTCGTCATAGGTGGTGCGGCCCGGCGGCAGGTCGCAGCCCGACACCGCCGCAACCGAGGAGGTCAGGATCACCCGCGTCACACCTGCATCGCGCGCGGCACGGATCGCCCGCCTCGCGCCTTCGACTGCCGGGGCGATCAGCTCTTGCGGGTCTTTGGGCTGGACCATGGGAAAGGGCGAGGCCGTGTGCAGGACGACGTCGGTCCCGGTGGCCGCCTCGGTCCAGCCATCGTCGTGCAAAAGGTCGAGCGTGACGGTGGAAAGATGGGTATCGGCCTGACCATCGGGCAGATGGGTGGCAAGCGCGTCGCGCAGGGCCTGCGCCTTGGCGGCATCCCGGACGGAGCCGCGCACGTGATACCCGGCGCGCAACAGGCGCAGGACGATGTGCTTGGCAATATAGCCCGATGCGCCGGTGACCAGAACTGTAGGCATGTGGAGTCCTTTTCGATTTGGCCCCTAGCATCGGGGTTGTACTGCGCAGGTCATGGCCGTGTATTCAATCTGGTGAGATCAAGCGAAATTCCAGCGTGTCGCCTGCGTCGTTGGACAGGATCAGAACGGGGCCCGACACTTCTGCCAGGGTCATGCCAGACAGCGCCGCAAGGAACCTCTGCTCGACTGCCAGATCGGGGCAGATGGCGCGGGTGCTGGCCAAGGGGCCGGGTTCGAACCAGGGGTAGGGGGCTGTCTGCGGGGCCGAATAGCGGTTGCACGGCCCTTGGCCCGAGATCTGACCGCGCGCCGTCAGGTCGAGCGTGATCCGCACCGCCTCGTCGGTCTCCAGTTGCCAGATCCCGGCTGCGTAGCCGGTCACGCTCTCATCCCTCAGGCAGCCCGCAAAGGTCAGTAAAAAGAAAAGCAGCGGTAAGGGTTTGCGCAGGAAGGGGGGCATGCGATCGGGGCTTTCGGCAGGTCCTCGCCAGATTGACAGGGGTTTGCGCCAGATCAAGACAGGATATCGTGAGGCTGATAGTCTCTGTTGGGCATTCGATAGGCAATGCCTAACCTGGGAAGGAGATTTCTCATGCGGAAGTATTTGACCATTACCGCGGTTGTTGCGCTGCTGGCTGGTGCGGCCTGCACCCCCGAAGAACAGATTTATGGCGGCGCGGCGCTTGGCGCGCTTGGCGGTTTTGCCATGGCGGAACTGCTGGACGCGAATACCGGCTGGACCGTCGGCCTTTCGCTGGCAGGTGCTGCCATCGGTGCGGAAGTTGCCCGCAACAACCAGACCGGCCAATGCGCCTACAAACGGGCTGATGGCCGGGTGGACGTGCGTCCCTGCTGACCGGCAGACTGAAAACATCAACCGGCGCAGCCCCTGTCAAAGGGATTGCGCCGGTTCGCGTTTCGGCCCCGGCATCGCGGTTGACTTGGGTCAAGGCCTGCGCCACGGCTCCGATGTAATTGACGCAGACAACATTGCCCTCAGGAGCCCGCCTCATGTCCGACGCCACCGCGCCCTCCGCCACCCGGCTGGAGCATTTCCACGTCACCTTCTTCGCCATCGTCATGGGACTGTCCGGGCTGACATTGGCGCTGCATGCGGCGGAATCGGCTTACGGGCTGTCCTCTCTGCCCTCTGACATCGCCTATTTCGGGACCATCGCGGTGTTCGCGATCATCGCCATGTTATACGCAGCCAAGGCGATGCGGCACGGCGGGGCGGTGCGGGCGGAATGGAATCACCCGGTAAAGCTGGCCTTCTTCCCGGCGATCTCGATCTCTCTGCTGCTGCTCGCAACGGCGTCCCTCAGCCGGTCGGAGGCGCTGGCCGAAACGCTGTGGCTCGCTGGCGCGGCCCTTCAGGCTGTGCTGACGCTGGCGGTGGTGTCCGGCTGGATCGGGACACGGTCCTTCATGCATGGTCAGCTGTCGCCCGCATGGTTCATCCCCGCCGTGGGCAATGTGATCGTGCCGATTGCGGGGGTGCAACTGGGCTATGAGGGGCTGAGCTGGTACTTCATGTCGGTCGGTCTGATCTTCTGGATCGTTCTGCTGACGCTGGTCATCAACCGGCTGGTGTTCCACGACCCGCTGCCGGGCCGGTTGCAGCCGACGCTTGTGATCCTGATCGCGCCGCCCGCCGTGGCCTTCGTGGCCTGGGTGCGGCTGACGGGGAACACCGGGCCTTTCGGGCTGATCCTGCTCAATGCGGCCTATTTCTTTACCCTGCTGGTCGCCATGCAGCTGCCCCGTATCATCCGCCTGCCCTTCGCCCTATCCTTCTGGGCGCTGAGCTTTCCCTTTGCCGCCGTCACCATCGCCAGTTTCGTCTATGCGGGCGCGGCGGAGTCGGCGGCGCATAAGACCATCGGAACTGGGCTGCTGGCGGTGCTGGTGGTGATCATCGCCGGGTTGGTCTTGCGCACGATCAGGGCGATCACGGCAGGTGATATCTGTCAGCCGGAATGATGCTCTGAAAAGAAAACGGCCCGCCGGGTGAGGGGCGGGCCGTCTTTGAGCGGATCGGGTGAGGATCAGCCCAGAAGCCTGCGGGCAATCACCTGCGCCTGAATTTCGGCAGCGCCCTCGAAGATATTGAGGATGCGCGCATCGCACAGGATGCGGGAGATTTTGTATTCCAGCGCGAAGCCGTTGCCGCCGTGGATCTGCAAGCCATTGTCGGCTGCCGCCCAGGCCACGCGCGCACCGAGCAGTTTGGCCATCCCGGCCTCCAGATCGCAGCGCTTGTCGTGGTCTTTCTGCCATGCTGAGTAGTATGTCAGCTGGCGGGCGATCATGATTTCCACCGCCATCATGGCGAGCTTGCCGGAGACGCGGGGGAAATTGATCAGCGACTTGCCGAACTGCTTGCGGTCCTGCGCATACTGCATCGCCACGTCAAGCGCGGCTTGTGCGACGCCGATGGCGCGGGCGGCGGTCTGGATGCGGGCGGACTCAAAGGTCTGCATGAGCTGCTTGAATCCTTGCCCGGTCTGGCCGCCGAGAAGGTTGTCTTCCTTTATCTTGAAGCCGTCGAAGCCGAGCTCGTACTCCTTCATGCCGCGATAGCCGAGCACCTCGATCTCACCGCCGGTCATACCTTCGGTCGGGAAGGGGTTTTCGTCGGTGCCGGGCGTCTTTTCGGCCAGAAACATCGACAGGCCGCGGTGATCGGTCGTGTCGGGATCGGTGCGGGCCAGAAGCGTCATCACATGGGTGCGCGCGGCGTGGGTGATCCAGGTCTTGTTGCCGGTCACCTCCCAGCCCTCATCGGTCTTGACCGCGCGGGTGCGCAGGCTGCCGAGATCCGATCCGGTATTGGGTTCGGTGAACACCGCCGTGGGCAGGATCTCCCCGCTGGAGATCTTGGGAAGCCATTGATTTTTCTGCTCTTCCGTGCCGCCGCAAAGGATAAGCTCCGCCGCGATTTCCGACCGGGTCCCGAGCGAGCCGACCCCGATATAGCCGCGGCTGAGTTCTTCGCTGACCACGACCATGGAGGCCTTGGACAAGCCGAAACCGCCATATTCCTCGGGGATGGTCAGGCCGAACACGCCCATCTCGGCCAGTTCCTCGATGATCTCCATCGGGATGAGTTCATCCTTGAGGTGCCAGTCATGGGCATTGGGTTCCACGCGTTCACGGGCGTAGCGGGAAAACTGGTCGCGGATCATCTCCAGTTCTTCGTCCAGACCGGTGATACCGACGCCGTTGGAACCCGCGATTTCCTGCATGATTTCAACGAGTTTCGTGCGCGCACCTTGCGTGTTGCCGGATTGGGTCAGGGTCATGATCTCGGGCGTCATCAGGGCGCGCTGGTCGTCCTGGGTGAGGCCGATATCTTGCGGTCGCAGCATTTCGCCCTGGCTCATGGGGATGCCGCCATAGATCTGCCAGAGATATTCGCCGAACGCGATCTGGTGCAGCAGCGCCTCGGTCTCGCCGAATTTGCCGTCAGCGGTCAGCCGCTCGGCCCAGGCCTGCATCTGCCGCAGCGCCTCCACATAGGTGGCGAGCCAGGCCAGACCATGAGCAGCAACCTGATTTTCCTCAAGTTTCTTGCCAGAGACACGCCCGTCATGACTGACCTTCCCGCGCAGTCTGGTGGTCGCGACATCCAGCAGGGTTTCGACCGGCGCGATGGCGGCAGCAGTCAGGGTGAGCAGGTCGGGCAGCAGGATGGCCTCGGGCGAATCTGTGGGCATGGGCGCTCCGTCATGCGGCATGGAATCTCTCCGGTCGTTTTGCTGCAAGCGTGATATTCATTTTGCAGGTGCAGCGCAAGAATAATTCGTCCGGGAATATTTTCTGGACAATTTATGTCGCAAGCCTAAGGCGTAATCCGGGGGTGCCCCCCGTACACCCTCCGTACACCCCCTGTACACCCCCCGTGCATACGGAAAGCGGTTTCGCCGCCTGCCGGCGTCGACCGGGGGGCGGCCCTCGTCAAGCCCCTGCGGGGCCCTCCTCGGGCCGCGTTGCCACGGAGGGTTGCGGGCGCGGTGCACAAGAGCCGATCCAGGCGCTGGTGGCACCGGTGGACTGCCTCCGGCGGGAGTATTTTCGCAAGGAGAAGCCCTGGCGCGTCAAGCGAGTTTGCGTGTGGCGCTGGACGCGACGGGCGCGCGCGCTAGGTTTTAAGGAACAATTGGGACAAAAGGCGGGAGCTCGACCATGCGCATGTTCCTTATCACCGTGATCCTCATGCTGATGCCCCTTGGTGCGGCGGCACAGGAGCGGCTGCCCGCGAACCCGGAGGTCGAGAGCACCATCCAGAGCCAGCTGGATGCGTTTTCGACCGGCAATGTCTTTACCGCCTGGACCTTTGCCAGCCCGACAATTCAGCAGATGTTCCAGCACCCTATGTATTTCGGCGCGATGGTGGAGCGCGGCTATCCGATGGTCTGGCAGCCGGGCGAAACGACCTTTCTGGGATTGCGGGAGCAGGGCGACAGGCTGGTCCAGCGGGTGCAGATTCTGGACCCGTCCGGAGGCGCGCATATTCTGGACTACGAGATGGTGCAGATCGACGGGCGCTGGCGCATCGCGGGCGTGACCGTGCTGCGTGGGCAGTATCTGGGTGCCTGAAACCTGCCGCGGGATTAACCGCTTTTTAACCCTGGCCCTGTAAGTCTGGGCATCAACCGGGCCTGACGAAGCGCCCGGCGCTTCTCTCTGAATATCGTGAACAATCGAGACATCCCTCGGGCCAGACACCGCCCGCAGGGGTCGAAGGCGTGGGTTCTGCCCATGCATGCGCAAAAGGGGTTTGACATGAACCAAGTGATCACCGACGGGCTGAACCTGATGCCGCCGGCATTTTCCGAGGGGCTCTCCGTCTGGAGCCGGGAGGACGGCACGCCCGGCACAGATACCTGGGCCACATCCGGCTTTGGCGTGCTGGTGTCGGCGGATCAGGATTTCGGCACCTGTCTGGAGATCCTGAAGACCGAAACGACCACGCGCATCCGCTACATGGCGGAAACGCCGATACTGCCGGGGCTCTATCTGCGCATATCGGCACGGGTAAAGTCGCTGTCGGGTGCCATCCCGTCCGTGCGGATCGCGGGGTGGGCCGGGCAGGCCAACAATACCCATGTCTCCGGGGTGGTCGAAACCGGCCCGACAACGGCGATGACGGCTTATGGTGAGGTGGTGACCGTCTCGGCGATTGTCGGCATCGGGGATCGCGGCGGCGTCGACATGGCCTGGGGCGAGGATGCCGCCTATGGGCATTTCGGGCTGGATTTGACTGGCGGCAATGGTGGCACCATCCGAATCGAGTCGGTCAAGATCGAGGATGTCACCCACGTCTTCCTGCGCAAGATGATGGATTGGGTGGATGTGAAGGATTTCGGCGCGGCGGGCGATGGCGTGACCGATGACACCGGTGCCTTTGCCGCCGCCGATGCCGCCGCCGCCGGGCGCGAGCTGCTGGTCAGCGAGGGCACCTATCGCATTGCCTCGAACCTGACGCTGCAATCGCCGGTGCGCTTTCAGGGGCAGCTTGATATGCCAGACAGCGCGCGGCTGGTGCTGGCTGGCAGTTTCAACCTGCCCGCCTATGCCGATGCCTTTGGCGGCGATGAGTTGCAGGGGTTCAAGAAGGCCTTTCAGGCGATGCTGAACCATGGCGACCATGAGAGCCTCGACATGATGGGACGCCGGGTGCAGCTGGATGGGCCGATCGACATGGCCGCCGTGGTGGGCAACAAGGTGAGCTATGCCAACCGCCGGGTGATCCGGAACGGGCAGTTCAGCTGCCTGCCAAGCGCCAACTGGGATGACGAGGTGCATAGCGCCACCGGTACCTGGACCGTGGCGAACCCGAGCCGTCTGGACAATGTGACCAATGCGGGGTCCATCCCCATCGGGTCGCTGGTGACAGCCGCGCAGGGTGTGGGGCGCGAGATCTACGTGCGCGATGTGAATGCTGCCAACAATCAGGTGTTCCTGTCGTCGCCTCTGGGCGTGCCGCCGTCGAGCCAGACCTATACCTTCACCCGGTTCCAATACATCATGGATTTCGTGGGGTTCGAGAACCTGCAACGCTTCGTGCTGGAGGATGTGGAGTTTCTCTGCGCCGGGGCGGCCAGTGGCATCATGCTGCCGCGTGGCGGGCTGATCTTCCATGTGAAGGACTGTTTCTTCACCGGCCCCAAGGATCGCGGGATAACCTCTTGTGATCAGGGCTGCGCGGGGATGCTGATCGACCGCTGCCAGTTCCTGTCCAATGAACAGGTGCTGCGGGTGCAGGACCGCACGACGATTGCCTTCAACACCAATGCCAACGACACCAAGATCCGCGACAACCGGGCGGTGAAGTTCCGCCATTTCGGGGTGTTCGGCGGAAATGGCAACCTGATCACCGGCAATCACTGGTTCCAGGGGGATAACGAGCCCGATGGCCAGATCAGTGCCGGGATCGTGCTGACCAACACCAACGTCAAGACCACGATCATCGGCAACTACGTGGACAACAGCTATATCGAATGGGCCAATGAACATGACCCGGCACCGGAGCTTTCCGGGGAGTTTTCCTTTGGCGGCCTGACCATCAACGGCAATATCTTCACCGCGAACGGGATTGCCAGTTGGTCGAACTTCATCCTGATCCGGCCGCATGGGCCGGGGCATTACATCAACGGGCTGTCGATCTGTGACAATGTCTTCAAGCATCTCAACGGCGGGGCGCTGGATTCGGTCGATGACGTGGACGACTCGATTGCGCCGCTCGATGGCAGCCGGACCGCGAATTTCCTGATGACGGGGAATGTCTATCACGGGATCACAAAGAACTCGCAAAACCCGGTGACGGTGAAGGTGACGGAAAACAGCGATCTCGACGTGTGGGAGGTCGATCTGCGCGACTGGCTGCCCTTTGAGACCGAGGCGCGGGTGGCGGTGGCGGTGATGCCCGAGGGCGCGGTGCGGTCGGTGTCGAACGTGGCCGTTTACACGATGCCCTATGCCACCACGCGGCATGGGGTCGGGCGCGGCTCGGTGCGGCTGAACTGGTCGCAGCCGGTGCATGGGTCGGTTCAGTTGACGGCGCGGTGCGATACGGTCTGACGGCTCAGCCCGCGGCCCCGCTTCTGGTGCGGGCTGCGGGTTCTTTCCCTTGTGGGCGACGGTATTCGACCAGCTTTTCCCAGCTGTTCGGGTCGAGCAACGCCCACGCACCGGCGTCGACCGTGTAGCCGTAGGTAACCGCGGTCTCGGACGGCAGAAGGAATTTCACCCGGGCGCCATCGGTTTCCAGATGGCCCCGGTATTCGCGTGTCCAGAGCGTGCCGTTTGCGGAATCCAGAACCCAGATGCCGGTGGTGCGTTCGCCGTCGGACCAGCGTTGCAGGTAGGTCCCGTCCTCGCGGAACAGCCATTCGTCCCCATGATCCCGGTCGCGCCACGCCCCGATGGGGGCATCGCCGTCCCCGCCGATCCGGTCGAACCGGGTCCGGCCCCAGATCATCGCGGCGCCATCGGCGGCCACGGTCAGGGGCTGCGCGGGATCGGCAATGTGATAATTGCCATCCTGATCGATTTCATAGGTCGTCTGCTCACCCGGAATGATCCAGATGCCGGGAAGTTCGGGGTCGATTGCCGCGTGGCTCATTATCCTGGCCTTATGACGGTGCCGTTAACCAATATGATGCACCGTTTACCTTACCTTGGCAACAAAACCTGTCCTTTTAGACAAGTCTTAGGTCAGAAGGTGACAAACGATAGGCTTTGCCGAACCCGCCATTGAGGTGGGCGGCGGTCACGCAAAGACGGAGCATCAGGAAATCACTGAAGTCGTAGTAGAGCGTCGCCTTGGGGTGTTGCGACAGGTAGAGCGGTTTGAGGTCGTTCTTATCTGCGGGCTCGGCCCGGCATTGCAGGGTCAGGCGCGGATGGATCAGCGGATCGCCCCGTGGCCCCGGTTCCCCGACCAGAAGCGAGCACTGATTGTTGTGAAACAGGGCCTGGCTGTGCAGGGACAGTTCGGAAATCAGGGTCACCGGCGTGCCATCGCCATCGGTGCCAACGGAGACGCGGGTGACCATCGGGCTTTGCGTGTCGGGGCAGATCACCCCGAGCGAGCCGAACCGCGCCCTACGCAGCAGATCCTGACTGACCGCGCGCGCCTCGTCATCGGTTTCGCGCAGCATCCGCTTGGGTTTCGACATGTTGGGGGCCCCTCCTGCAAGGGGAATACCATCGGCGCGGTTCTGAATAAACATGGCCATAAGTCGAATTCTGGAGGGGTCAGCCCTGTCCCGTGTCATCGGCCACAGGCGCGCGATGCCATGGACAGGAGAGGATATCGGGCGAAATGAACTTGCATCGCGCCCCTATCTTGATCGGTATTCCCTAGCGTAACGTTAACGTCAGCTATGAAATGCGTCAGTCGTGCTACCCCTGTTTGCGTGTTGCGGGCGATCTGGGTAAGGGCTGTGTCCTGAAACGGCGGTGGAGCGGACCGGTGACAGAGAAACGCATGAAACTGGTGCTGGTGACCCCTGAAATCCCCGGCAATACCGGCACCATCGGGCGCACCTGCGTGGCGCTGGATCTGGAGCTGATCCTGATCCGACCTTACGGGTTTTCCATCGACGACAAGGCCGTGCGCCGGGCCGGGCTGGATTACTGGAAACATGTGAGGCTGAGCGAATATGACAGCTGGCAGGCGTTCCTGGATGACCGTGCCCCGCCACGCGACAGCCTGTTCTTCTTCGAAGAGCATGGCGCATCCAGCGTCTATGACCCCGACTATCCCGAAGACGCCTATCTGATCTTCGGGCGCGAAACCAAGGGGCTGCAAGCCGAGATATTGACCGGCATGGAAGATCGCATTTTCCACCTGCCGATGCGCAGCCCGCATATCCGGTCATTGAACCTCGCCAATGCGGCGACGGCGGTGGTCTATCAGGCGTTGCGCGGGCAATTCACCCGTTAAGAAACGATTAACCCCTGTGACGGGCTGCCGCGAAGCAGCCAGACCTTTCCCCGAAACAGCCGCAAAGAACCACAATCCGATCAAGGCCTTGCCCCATCACTGCGCCACGCTGGCCCGGTAGTGACCTAGAACGGGTATGAGTAAATGGTTTCGAAGCGTTCCGACGGGTTCGCTGCGCGCGAAAGCGGGGCAGCAACCTTTGACTGGGTGATTCTGGCTGTGGGTGTGTTTGGCCTCGGGCTGGCGGTCTACTCGGTCTTCACCGCCGATCTGGACGAGCGGCCACCGGCCCCGCAAACTGCAATCGAGCGATCCGCGCCGGAGATCGCGCCGCTCTATCCCTATTTCGACGAGGTCTGGCGGCGGGATCAGGCCGCCTATTATGCCGAAGCGGGGGATGACGCGCTTCTGGCGGCCTATGCGGCGCAGTATGCCATGGCCCTTGGCGAAGTGAATGCGCGGATCGGGGCCGATTTCCTGATGATCATCGAAGAAGAGATGACGCGGCGCGGCCTGGCCGTGCCCGATGGCAACCTGCGTGCCGCCGAGATTCGGGCCCGGTTCATGGACGCGGCGTCCCCGCCATGAAAACAGCGTGATTCCTTCATGACCGCGCCCAACCGTGCGGTTAGGAAGGTCTGGACTACCCTGGGGGGTAGCTCTGCCCCGGGGGTCGTGTCGCAAGGCGCGGCCCCTTTTTCCTGCGCATGGCTCGGTCATTGATCCCGATCAAGGCCTAGGCGCGGAAAGGCGCGCTTGTTAGGCTGGTGTCACAGGAGGATCTCCCATGCCGACCATCACCAAGGGCGCCGCCCTACAGACCGTCATCACCACATTCGAGACCACGCCGGGCACCTGCCAGGATCTGCTGGACGCGCTGACCGCTGCCTATTCGGAGTTCATCTCTCACCAGCCCGGTTTCATCGCGGCGGGGCTGCATGTGAATGACGCGCAGACGCGCGTGGCCAACTATTCCCAGTGGACGCGGCGAGAGGATTTTCAGGCGATGCTGCGCAGCGACGAGATGCGCAAGAGGAACCGCGCCATCAACGAGCTGTGCAAGAGCTTCGAGCCGGTGATGTATGACGTGGCGGAGAGCTTCAATTGAGCGAGGGCGACGAGGCGCTCAGCACCGAATTGCGGCAGTTGCGCGAAGAAGTTGCGGTAATCAATCGGCACCGGTTGTTCACCTCGCAAAGCACGGTGGGGCGGATGCTGGCGCTGAGTTTCGGACGCGGGCTGGCCTTCGGGCTTGGCTCGGTCATCGGCGCGTCTTTTCTTGTGTCGGCGGTGGTCTATTCGCTTAGCCAGGTGGATTTCATCCCGGTGATCGGCGAATGGGCCGCTCGAATCGCCGATGAGATCACCGCCGGACGCTGAGCCGGGGCTTGCGCCCGGGCGGGTGCGCGCGTAGCCTCATATTCAAATCATTGCATTTGAAATGGAGATCGCCCATGCGCCCCGGTTTGCTTCCCGCCCTGATCATCGGATTGACCCTTTCCGCCCCGGCACTGGCACAGGATGCCGTTGGGATCACCCCGGATGTGATGTCCGTCACGGTGGAAACCGCATCCGGCCCGCGCGAGATTACCCGCATTCAGGACACGGACCACGTGATCGAGGAGGAGTGGGGCCGCACCTCTCGCCCCTGTCCGAATTTCTGCGTCCAGCCGATGATTCCGGCGCCCGGCGTCAGCCCGATTGGCGAACTGGAGCTGCTGGAGGCATTGCAGGACTCCGATGTGACCGTGGTCGACAGCCGTACGCCGGATTGGTTCCAGGCGGGCACCATCCCCGGTGCGGTCAACATGCCCTACACGGAAATGGTGGACCGGCTTGGGGAACTGGGCTGCGAGATCGACTTTGACGGGTGGGATTGCGAGGGCGCGCGCGACGTGGCGCTCTTTTGCAACGGGCCGTGGTGCGGCCAGTCGCCGACCGCCATCCGCCGCATGATCGAGGCAGGCTACCCGGCAGAACGCATCCACTATTACCGCCCCGGAATGCAGGGCTGGCGGATGTTGGGGCTGACGGTCGCGGGTGGCTGAATCCGACGGAAATCGTCAGGATGCCCGTTGTTTCGGGCGGGTTTGTTCCTATCTGAATGGGGACATCAACCCGCCGGAGGAGACCCGCGCCCATGCAATGCCCGATTGACGGAACCGCCCTTGTGATCACCGAACGCAGCGGGGTCGAGATCGATTATTGCCCCACCTGCCGAGGCGTCTGGCTGGACCGAGGCGAGTTGGACAAGATCATCGAGCGCAGCGCCCTGGTCGATAATCGTGAAGGCCATTGGCGCGAAGCTCCGGCGCGTGGCAGCCGCAGCGACCGCGACAGTGGCGACCGGCGCAAGAAGAAGGACGGCATCGGGTCGTTCCTGGGCGATATCTTCGACTTCTGATGAAACGGGCGGCAGACAGCCGCCCTTTTCTTTGCCACACTCCCGGCAAACCATACGGGAGGTGACATGACCGATCTGCCCATCGTCGGCGCGCAGTTGAGCGTGCTCGATCTCGACAAACACCGCGACTGGCTGTTCGAGAAGAACCGTGACCTGGAACTGCCGGAATTCTGCCTGGCCGATATTCTGGCCAATGCGCAGCCATTCATCGACATGGCCAAGGCCAAGCTGGACGGCTGGACCGGGCGGCTTGGCATTCACGGGCCCTTTGGCGGGTTCGAGCTGGACGTGAAAGACAAGGACATTCGTGCAGTGGTGCAGACACGGCTGGATCAGGCACTGGATGTCTGCGCCGCCCTGAACGCACGGCAGATGGTCATTCACTCGCCCTATGACGGGTGGGATGCCTGTAATCTGGACAATGGCCCCAAGGACCGGGAACGCCGGGTGTCCGCCGTGCTGGATACGCTGAAGCCCGCCATTGCACGGGCTGAGGATCTGGGCGTCGAGATGGTGATGGAGAACATCAAGGACACCGATCCGCGCGACCGGGCCGAGGTGATCGCGGCGGCGGACACGCCCGCGCTGCGCCTCTCGGTCGATACCGGCCACGCCCACTGGGCGCATTGGGTTTGCGGTGCGCCACCGGCGGATCGGTATATCGCGGCAGCGGGCGAAAGCCTCGGGCATGTGCATTTGCAGGATACCGACGGCTATGCGGACCGGCATTGGCCCATTGGGCGCGGCAATATCGTGTGGGAGGCGGTGTTTCAGGCGCTGCGCAACATCAAATCCGCCCCGCATCTGATCGTCGAGATCAACGATTTCGACCGGGTGGAGGAAAGCGTCGCGCATCTGGAGGCGCTTGGGCTGGCGCAATAGGTGGCATGACCCGCGCACAGACCGGTGCGCGGGCCTGCGGTCTTATTCGAAACTCACCAGCAGGATCTCGATATCGCCGGGATCGGCATTGGGGCACATCTGACGGCCGTTATTGGTGATCGCAACGGATTCAGACCGGCCGCCCGATAGCATCGCGGTCGCATCGGTCGCGGTTTCATTGCCGCGCAGGGTGACGCAGACGCGCGCGGTATTGCCATCGAGGATCACGGCCCAGGTGGACCGGTCCGGCCCGACGCGGGCGAGGCGGCGGTTGTCAGTGCTGATCGTGCCGCCGCTGGCATTGAGCTGAGTGATCGCGATTCGCAGGTTTCGCGGATGGTTCGGGTTGGAAAACGTGGCGATGAACTGGTCGGCCAGAGCGGCGGGGGCCGACAGAAGAAGGGCAAGGGCGGCAAGTTTGATGCGCATGATAACCTCGTCAATTAACTCGTGTGCAGGCCCGGCGGCAGGTCCGGGCCCGATGGAATCGACCGGCATGGGGCCGAGTCGTTACAGAAATACTAACGCAAGCTCCTCATATGTGTGACTGTCAATTCAGATAGACCGATAGGGCCGCCATAGCGGCCAGCGGGGTCAGGGCCATGGCCATGCCCAGATGCTGGTGGGCGCGGGAATGGGCAAGCGCAAGCGCCGGCACGAGCAGAGCCGACAGCGCCAAGCCTGCCACCAGGGCCATCCACAGCGGCAAAGGCTGTCCGGCCATCACGACGGCGAAGCGATGCGAGACAAGCACCGCCACGGCCAGCAAAACGGCCTGCAGCGCGGAGAGCGCATAGATAATCCGGCGCATCATCTGGCTGTAGCAGGGCAGGGGGGCGGAGGGATCGGCTTGCATGGTCATGGCTCGGTCAGTCCGTCAGGGTGCAGAGGATGATTTCACGTGTGTCGCAGCTGGCATCGAGGCAGGTGATGCTGTCCACACTCAGCGGATCGGCGGGATACTGGCCCGCGTGAAACACGGCGCTGTGACAGGCGGGGGCGTCCTGGGCCAGCGCGGCGGGCAGGTGGATGGGTGCGGATGTGGGGGCGTCCAGCATCGGGCCAGCCGTGTGGGCAATGGCAGGACCGGTCAGGCCCAGATTGAGGGCGGTGCAGAAGAGGCTGGCGATCCGGCGCATGGTTGGCTTCCCTTGGTTCCTGACCATGGGTCGCGGCAGCGGGCGCGCCGGTTCAATTTTCGTCTACACCGAGGGGCTAGTGGTACAGGCGCGAAAGATCTGCACCTCTGGCGCGGCCCCGGTCAGGTCGATCCGGGCGAAACCCTGCCCGGAAAAGGCGGTGGCGGTCCGGTTGAATTCCAGCCCGTCGAGCACGTTGCCGAAGCCTTGGTCGGTAACCGTCAGGCTGTGACCCGTTTCGTCCCGTTCGTGCCGGGTGGTTGTAATGATGTTGGGCCGGGACCCGTCGAACTGGAGGCCGAAGACAGGCGCATCGGGCCATGGCGCGGGCGTGGTCACGGTGATGGAATAGAGCGGCCCGTGAGGGTCATAGGTGAGCTGGACATCGGCGGCGGGATCGGAATTGCGGAGGGTGCAGACCCGCCCCTCGCTGCCCGCCTGCCAGGCATGGGCGGGAGAGGTGAGAAGGGCAAGGAGGATCAGGGCACGCATGGCGGGATGGTAGCAGGGTTTGCGGGCGGCGGGAACGGCCCCTTCGGACTGGTGGGTTGCCCGCCTCGGTCCGTCGGGAACGCCCGGCGTCCGGGGCCTCTGTTCCACGCTGCGATCCGCCGCGGCCCCGGTTTCCGTTTCGCCGCAAGGCTGCAAAGACTGCGATGGCAAGACCCGGTGCCCCCGGATTTCCGGGCTAGCCCGACCCTCTGGCCTCTGCTAGGTCGAGGCCGAACCATGACCGGACACCGATCGGGAGGGCCTGTTTTGTCGCCAAAGGATCACTCAAGATCCAGCCTCGAACTGCTGGAGCCGATCTTTTCCGTCGATCTGACGGCGACCGTGATCGGCGGCATGGCCAAGACCGGCACCACCCTGCCGCTGACCCTGCTGGACGGCCACCCCGATCTGGTGACCTTCCCGGAGGAGCTGCGCTTTTTCCACATGAAGGCCGACAGGCGGGATGCAGCCCGTGCGGCCCGCAAGTTCCTGGACAATGAAAACACCCGGCGGCTGGCCAGCGGCAAGACCGATTACAGCTTGACCGATTATACAGCGCATGGCGGCACCGGATTTGGCAGCATGGATTATTCCATGTTCGACTGGGACCTGTTCGAACGGCTTATCGTCGATGGGTTTGCCGCCCATTCGGTGCCCCTGTCCCGGTTTCGGGTCGTGATCGCGGCCTATCTGCTGGCCATGGGCCGGGCGATCCCGGACGGGCGGCTCCACTTCGTCTGCAAGGCCCCGCATAATGAACGGTTCGCGCGAAAATGGCGCCGGATGCTTGGCCCGCGGGGGCGGTTCATTCAATGCACCCGCGACCCAATGGAGCATTACCTGTCGCTTGTGAATGTCGCCCGGATGTATGACCACACGCCGCAATCCGCGGGGGCCTTTGCGCGCACTGTCCGGAAGCGGCTGCGCCTGTGGGCGATTTACCCGGCGGATCAGTTGTTCGTTCTGGATTATGACAGGCTGACGGCGGATACCGAGGCGGTGATGCACCAGTTGGCGGAGTTCATCGGCGTCCCCTTTCATGCGTCTATGCTGGAGCCGACGAAGAACGGTCAGCCGTGGCTTGGAAACTCCTCGCGCGGGGTGGTGAAAGACCGCGTGTTTCGCAACAGCGCCATCGCGCGGGACCAGTTGTCGGCAGAGGATCAGCGTTGCATCGAACGCAGGTTGCACCGGTTCATGGCGCGCATGGGATATGCGTTGTCCGCCCCGGTTGGCCCGATGGAAGAGGCCCGCGATGCCCTTCGCTGGTTCGGAGAATTCCTGCGCAACAGGCGGGCCCGATAGGCAAGAGTTCCTATGCGTGCGGCTCCGGGGGGATCGGGTGTGTTGCCCTGAAGGCAGAGGTCACCGTCTGAGGGGCTCTTTCCCGCGCCCCTTGCCGCGACCGCACCGGGCTGTTGCTGAGCATGCAGGACGCGTCTTGTGATTGGCAGACCGGCAATGGCTTTGCGGGCGGGTTGCCAGAGGTGCGGGGAAGGGCTTTCGAAAGCCCTTTTTACGCGGTTTCGAAACCGCGTCGCCACCCACCTTGAAACGCGTCACGCGGGTTTGCTTCCGTTCGCGAGGCTTCACGAGAGGGACGAGGCGTTCGCCCGCGCCAAGTCCTGCGACCGCGTCAGTTTGCATCAGGATACGCAGGACGCGCCAGCCGAGGGATCACCGAAGGGCGTATTGTGTCAACGAACCTGACAACGAATGAATTCTTCTTCTTTCCGGACGCATCAGGCGACCGTTCAGGTTCGCGTGGCAAGTACATCGGCAATCATAAGCACTCGTCCGTGTCTGACGTGAGGCGTGGCCGTTTGACTTTTATCGCCAGTGGGTTGCAGGGTTGTCACATTGAGCAAAGAGGGGTGCGAGTTTGGCTGAAATTCAGGTGAGACTGGCCACAGATCCAAGTGATTATGAGGCTGCACGAAGGCTTTGCGAAGAATGGTTGGATTGGCATTGGAGGCACTACCCGACGGATTGGCCGAGAGGTGCCGATCATCCGATGGATCCTGCCGGGTTCAAGGCGATTCTTACGGACCTGCCCGAATTGCATAAACGGCCTGAGGGCGGCGTTTTGATCGCTTGGTTGGACGGGGAACCTGCCGGGTGCGTCATGTACCGAAAGGCAGGGCCGTGCGTCGCTGAGTTCAATCGAATGTTTGTCAGTGAAACGGGCAGAGGCAACGGGCTTGGCGGCAAGTTGTTGAGCCGATTGTTCGAACAACTGGTCGCCGACCGATACGAGAGCGTGTTCTTTTCGTCAGCGACATTTCTTAATCATGCGAGGATCATGTACGAAAATGCTGGCTTCGTCCCGATGCCTCATCCGCAAGGCTTTCCCGACCTATGGCGTGACAAGGTCTATTTCATGGAACGCTCTCTCGTATAACTCCGTCCGTCACAATCCTCGACTGTCAGAGTGCAAAGGTGAGCGCGTGTCGACGGATTATATGAACACCTGGCTGAACTGCCGTGCTATCGCTTACCGATCCTGCTCATGCGCGTAGCGCAGTTTGGCGATTTCTTCGTTCTTGGCGATCTTGTTTTGCAGGTCCAGCGCGTCCTCGACGAAGGTCAGGTGGACATTCACGGCCTCGCGCGCGGCATCGGGGTCACGGGCCTGGATGGCGTCGTTGATGGCGCGGTGGTGTTCCAGCAGGATATCGCGGGTGTTGCGCTGCTTGAACATGACCTGACGGTTGTAGAACACGCCCTCTTTCAGCAGGTCGAACATCGAGCGCATCATGTGCAGCATGATCACGTTGTGGCTGGCCTCGATGATGGCGAGGTGAAACTGCGCATCCAATTCGGCCTCGTCCGACGGGTTCCGCTTGGAATGGACCTGTTCCATCTTGTGAAAGATCGTGTCGATGACCTTCAGGTCGGTATCGGTGCCCGCCTCGGCGGCGCGGGCGGCGGCGACGCCCTCCAGATCGCGGCGAAAGCCGATATAATCCAGCACCGCCTGATCATGGGACGCGAAGAGGCGGATCAGGGCGGGAGAGAAGGCGCTGCCCAGAACATCGGCCACATAGATGCCAGCCCCGGCACGGGTCGCCAGCAGGCCACGGTCCTGCAATTCGGCAATCGCCTCGCGCAGACTGGGGCGCGACACGCCAAGCCGTTCCGACAGTTCCCGCTCCGATGGCAGGCGTTCACCGGGGCGCAGAATACCCCGCAGGATCAGCTGCTCGATCTGGCGAACAACGGACTGCGACAGTTTTTCTGCGTCGATGCGTTGGAATGGCATGGCGGACCTCCCTCTGATTGGTCAGGTTAAATGACCAGATCGAGGGAAGTCCAGAAAAAGCGTAGGCTTAGCTGGTCGGGCGAATGATGATCTCGACCCGGCGGTTCTGCTGCCGGCCCTCGGGTGTCAGGTTCGTCGCCACCGGCTCGTTCTCACCCCGGCCAAAGCTGCGCACGCGGGCCGGATCAACGCCCTGTTCCAGAAGCACCCCGGCCACCGCGCTGGCGCGGCGGGCGGAAAGATCCTGGTTATACTCGGCGGACCCGGTGTTGTCGGTATGGCCGATCACGTCCACGGTCGAGGCCGGGTATTGCTGAAGGTTGCGGGCCATGGCGCGCAGATCGGCCTGAAGGCCCGCCCGGATCGCGGCGCTGTCGGTGTCAAAGAGGATACCGTCGGGCATGGTGACCATCAGGTGATCGCCCCGGTTGTCGATGACGATATTGTCATTGGCCATCGAGGCACGAAGGTCGGCGGCCTGCTGATCCAGCGAATAGCCGATTGCCCCACCGACAGCCGCCCCTGCCGCAGCGCCGAGCACGGCATTGCGGCCCCGGTTGTCATCATCCGCCGCCGCCCCGAGAAAGGCCCCCAGCATCCCGCCGATAATGGCGCCGTCACGGGTGCGGTTCTGGTTCGGATCCTGAAGATAGGCCGGTTCACAGGCGGCAAGGCCGATGGCCGATATCAGGCTGATCGAAAGAATACGGAAGGGGGTGTTCATGGTGCTGCCTTTCCCAATAGTCCTGGACCCGGTCTGATGCGGGGTTTCGCCGGACTATAGCAGCGGATTTCCGCTCCGGTAGCGATAAACTGCGGTCAGGCGGAAACCCGCGCAGGTGGGGCCGCTTCCGCGTGATGAGATCTGCAGGCCAGATGGCAGCAATCGCAGGTTGTTTTTCCCTGTGGTGGCCCTACCGTGGATCACAGCGAACGGGGGGCCTTCATGACCGATTTTCTGCTTCTGGCTTTCATCTTCCTTATTGCGGGCGTTGTTGCCGTGCCGATTGCCTCGCGGCTCGGGCTCGGGTCGGTTCTGGGTTACCTGATCGCGGGCATCGTCATCAGCCCTGTCCTGAGCCTGCTGCATGTGGATGTGATCTCGATCCAGCATTTTGCGGAATTTGGCGTTGTGATGATGCTGTTCCTCGTGGGGCTGGAGTTGGAGCCGAAGAACCTCTGGTCCATGCGCGCGCAGCTTCTGGGGCTTGGCGGCGGGCAGGTCGGGCTGACGGCGGCGGCGGTTATGGTCGTGGCATTGGCCTTTGGCCAGCCCTGGACGGTGGCGCTGGCAATCGGGTTGGTTTTCGCGCTGTCCTCGACGGCGATTGTCCTGCAAACCCTGAACGAAAAGGGGCTGATGCGATCCGATGGCGGGCAATCCTCTTTCGCGGTGCTGCTGACGCAGGATATCGCGGTTATCCCGATGCTGGCCTTCATCCCGCTTCTGGCCATGCCGGAACTGATCGAGGCACTGAGCCACGGCGCTGGCCATGGGGCAGAGGATGGCCATGGGCCGGGCCTCAGTCTCGTTGACGGGCTGTCCGGCTGGCAAACGGCGCTTGTGACGCTTGGGGCGATCGGGGCCGTGGTGGTGGGCGGCAACTACCTGACCACCCCAATCTTCCGCTTCATCTCGGTCGCCAATCTGAGGGAGCTGTTCACGGCAACCGCCCTGATGATGGTCATCGGCATCGCGCTTCTGATGTCGCTGGTCGGGTTGTCACCGGCGCTTGGTACGTTTCTGGCGGGGGTGGTTCTGGCCAATTCGCCCTACCGGCACGAGCTTGAAAGCGATATCGACCCGTTCCGGGGGCTGCTGCTTGGCCTCTTCTTCATGACCGTGGGGGCAGGGATCAACTTCGCCCTGCTGGCGGAGAATCTTGGCACCACGGTCGCCCTGACGCTTGGCCTGATGGCGCTGAAAGTGGCTGTGCTGCTGGTTCTGGCGGCGGTCTTCAAGCTGCGCGGTGCGGACAAATGGCTCTTCGCGCTCGGGCTGGCGCAGGCCGGCGAGTTCGGCTTTGTCCTCCTGTCCTTCACCGTGGCCAACGCCGTCATTCCCGGGCCGCTGGCCGATCAGCTGTTGCTTGTCGTGGCGCTGTCGATGCTCCTGACCCCGGCGCTCTTCATCCTCTACGATAGGGTGATCCGCCCCCGCTATACGCTGGAGGCCGAGCGCGAGGCCGATGAGATGCCCGAAGGATCGAATGTCATCATCGCGGGCGCGGGCCGGATCGGCGGGCTCGTGGACCGGATCGCGCGGGCGGCGGGGTATCAGACAACGGTGATAGACTATTCGTCCCGCAGGCTCGACATCATGGCCCGCTTCGGCGCGCGGATTTTCTATGGCGATGCGACCCGGCCCGACCTGCTGCACGCGGCAGGGATTGCCGAGGCCAAGGTGATGGTGGTGGCGATTGATGACCGCGAGGGGATCACCCAGATCGTCCATCACGTCACCTCCACCTATCCCAATGTCCACGTGATCGCGCGGGCCACCGATCGGGACCACGTCTATGACCTCTGGCAACATGGCTGCCGCGATATCATCCGCGAAACCTATGACAGCAGCCTGCGCATGGGCCGCTCGATGATCGAGGCGTTCGGGACCGACCGCGACCGGTCCGAAGCGATGATTGCGGCGTTCAATGCCCAGGATCGGGAGGCGATGATCCGTGTCGCTGACGTCCACAGGCTGGACGTGCCCCCGCATGAAAACGAGGCGTATATCGCCCGTGTAGCCGAGTTCCGGGAGGAGTTCGAAGAAGCGTTGAAGGCTGAAATGGCACGGATCAGAGAGAGCGGATAGCACAAGGGGGTTTCGTTTTGAGGGGTTCGCGCTATGGTTGTGTTCGGGAGGATAGCAGATGCTCAGCTTCGACACAGCGACAGCCAAGGTGCTCGAAACCGCCTATCAGGGGGCCGATGTCACCAGACGGCGAAGGGCCATCTTCGACGACCTCGCGCCGGTTGGCGGGGACCACGTGCTTGATCTGGGTTGTGGAAATGGGCTGCTGACACAGGAACTGGCGCGGGCCGTCGGCCCGGAGGGGCATGTGACAGGTCTGGACCCGAGCGAAGACATGCGTGCCCTTGCGCTCAGCCGCTGCTCCGATCACCAGAACGTCACCTTCCGGGATGGCGCAGCGGAAAGCCTGCCCTTCGGGGACGAAAGCTTTGACAAGGCCGTGTCGGTTCAGGTCTTCGAATATCTCAGCGATCTGCCCGGCGTATCTGCCGAGCTGCTTCGCGTTCTGCGACCGGGCGGGAAGCTGGTGGTTGGCGATGCGCATTGGGACATGCTGGCCTGGTACAGCGACCAGCCAGAGCGCATGGCACGGATGCAGGAGATCTGGGACCGTCACCTGGCGGACCGGATCGTCCCGGCGCGGCTGCCTGCCATCCTGACCGATGTGGGATACAGTGTGGAAACGGTGCGGCCCATCACGTTCACGGATACCACCCTGCGCCCGGACGGGCTGGCGAACATGATGATCATCCTGATGACGAACTATGCGATCCAGACAGAACCCGGCGCCGAAGATATGGCCAAAGCCTGGGCCGAGGAGCAGCGAAAGCTGGCCGCCGAGGGGCGGTTCTTCTTTGCAATGACCTATTTCTCGATCGCCGCCCGCAAGCCAGACACCTAGGCGCTTTCGCGCGCGTCTTCTTCTGCCGCTTCCCAGGCCAGCATCGCGCGTTTCACCGGCAGGCCCCAGTGATAGCCGCCAAGCCCGCCCGATTTGCGAAGCGCGCGGTGGCAGGGGATCAGCCAGCTGATCGGGTTGCGCCCCACAGCGGTGCCCACGGCGCGCACGGCCTTGGGGTTGCCCACGGCGCCCGCGATCTCGGAATAGGTGGTGACATGGCCCGACGGGATGCGCAGCAGCGCCTCCCACACCTTGATCTGGAAGGGCGCCCCGATGAGGTAGAGCCGCGCCTCGCCTCCTGCCGCGCCAAAGGCGGCATCGGCCCAGGGTTTCAGGGCCATCGGGTCCTCGGTGAACCGGGCGTTCGGCCAACGCGACAGCATATCCTCCATCGCCGCCTCTGGTCCCGTTTCGGCAGCGAAGGCAATGCCGCAGATGCCCTTGTCGGTGCCCATGATGAGCGCCGGGCCGAAGGGGCTTTCATACCAGCCCCAGAAGATCTCCAGCCCTTCACCCCCACGGGCGTAATCGCCGGGGCTCATCGCCTCCCAGGTCACGAAGAGATCGTGCAGACGGCCAGAGCCCGACAGCCCCACCTCATCTGCCGTAGCGAGCGTCGTGAACCGGTCGCGCAGCAGGTGCCTTGCGTGATCGAGAGTCAGGTATTGCTGGTAACGCTTGGGGCTGACGCCGACCCACCTCGAAAACACCCGTTGCAGATGGGCGGGGCTCATCCCGAGGCCCTTCGCCAGATCGTCCAGCGAGGGCCCGGGGGCAGGGGCCGCGTCGATCACGTCGAGCGCGCGGCGGATCACGTTGAAATGGTAGGCGCTGTCGTCGGGTGGGGTCATCTGGGTCATCTCCTGCCCCAAGATGTAATCCGCCCCGCCCATCCCCGCGACCCGTTTCTTGCGCATATTCCTGCGCTGGCCCCGGCCTCTCCTACTTTGATGCGCGACAGAAGGAATAGGACTTGCTAGCATCGCTCAGTTTCACATTTCCAGGACGCACACATGCGCGACGAGTTTTTCGGATCGCCCGCTCAGCAGGGGCTTCAACGCCGTGCCGCCGCGATGTGGACGCTGCTTGGCGATGATCCCGCCTATTGCTGCCATGGCCGGGCCGTCGGCGTGACCGATCCGTCGCCGGACTCTCTTGCGCAACAGATTTCGCTGGCGCGTCTCCAGGGGGTCTCGTCCTGTGAAGGTGTTTCAGAGGGGGAGGTTGCCGCGCGCCGCGACGCGCTGCAGGCTGCAGGGCTCTCGCTCGACGAGTATGTCAGTTGGGCAGGCGGGATAGGAGCCATTCAGGCCGCGCGCGAGGTGCTGGCCAGCCGGTCCCTGCCTGCGGGCCTGACCGTCGGCCAGGTCGATGCCGACACCCCCGCCGAGGTGATGGCGCAGCTCGACAGGGTCACGGCCTCCTGCGAGGTTCTGCTACCCATGGGCCAGTTTCTGCGCGGCTTGGCCCGTCCGGCGGCCTGCGTCTACGCGCAGACGGACGCGGGTGAGGTCGTCGCCACCTCCGCCGCCGTGGCACAGTTTCATCCCGACAGCTGCCGGGGGCGAGAGTTCTGGTGGGGGATGCTGGCGACGGATGATCGTCATCGCGGTCAGGGGCTTGCGCTGGTGCTCGGGGCGGAATCGATGCTGAGGATTGTGGACGGGCACGGGATGACCGGCTTCTTTACCGGGATCAGGGAAGGGAATGCCCCGTCCGAAAGGCTCTGTACCAAGCTTGGGCTTGAGGCCACGGACCGGACGATTATCATTTCCATTGCCCCCGAGGTCTTCGCGGCGGGCAGCGTCACGAAGTGAAGATCCGGTGTAGCATCAGGAGGAACCCAATCATGTCTCAGCCCCGCGTGGCCGCCTTTTGTGCTCAGATTCTCCTGGCGTGCTCTGCCGTTCCGGCCTCTGCCTGCGTGATCCCCCTGCCGGACTGTTCGCTGGAAGATGGCGGTATCGCCTTTCTCAACGGATTCAATGCCGGGGCCGTCCATTTTACAGAGCAACGCGTCGTTGACGGGCAGACCGAGGCCAGATCGCTCCTTGTCGAATGCACCAGCCGCCAGGGGATCGCCATTGACGAACCCTATAGCTGGGAAGGTCCGTACTACGATGCCTATGACCGGATGATCGACGCATTGTATTCCGAACAAGCGGTCACGCTGCGCGACCTCGCCCGCGAGATCCGCGCGCTCGGGATAGAGGTGGACCGGATCACCCTGCCTGCGGGCCATTGCGGCTGCGACCTGCCCGATATGCCGCCGCCGGAGTTCCATTGCCCAGAGTTCTGAGGGTGCTGGACCAATTCTCCGCGCTGGCCATGGTGAGCATGCCATGCAAGGATTGCCGTCGAGGCCCGGACGATAGGGAATGTGCATTTTGGCTCAGAACAAAAATTTCGACATCACCCCTACGGCTGCCGCCGACTATCAGAACAAGGCCGTTCCGGCGATGTTCGAACCGCTCGCACGCGCGACAATGGCAAGGATAGACTTGCCTGATGGGGCGCATGTGATCGACATCGCCTGCGGGACGGGTGTGGCAGCACGCATCATCGCCGAACACTTGCCAGGCGCGGGGCGGATCGTTGGAACGGATATCAGCGAGGCCATGGTCCAGGTGGCGAAGCAGTCTGAACCATCCGGCACCCGCCATGAGTTTACCTGGTTTGCGGCGGATGTTGTGGATCTGCCCTGCGATCCGCAGTCCTTTGATATCGCTTTCGTTCAACAGGGACTGCAGTTCTTCCCAGACAAGCCTGCGGCCCTTGCCGAAATCGCACGCGTGTTGAAGCCGGGCGGGCTGGTCTACATCACCTGTTGGGCAGAGATATCGCCCTTCAACGGGTCAATCGCAGACGCGCTGGAGGCCGCCGGCGCGGCAGATGCAGCGGGGAAGGCGCGGGCCCCTTTTTCGTTCAGGGACGGAGATATGATTGCGGCCCTGCTGGACGAGGCGGGTTTCGTCGTGGAACGGCGGGACACGGTCGAACTCTTTCGCCGGTTCGACCATCCCAGGGATCAGGTCATGTCCCTGCCAGCGGGCAAGGATATTACTGCCATGGGCGAGAAACGGGCCGATATCGTCTTTGCTGATATTGAACACCGCCTGTCCCCATACCTGAGCGATGAGGGATATGCAGTTCCTCAGAAAGCCCACCTGTTTGCGGCAAGGCGTCTTTGAAGGGCTTTACCCTTCTGATCATGGCGGGCATTAAGCGTTCATGGCCAAGCAACTGCCCTATCACACGATCCACGAGATCTTCTCCCGTTTTCAGGCCGCCGAGCCGGAACCGAAGGGGGAGCTGAACCACACCAACGCCTATACGCTGGTGGTGGCGGTGGCGCTGTCTGCGCAGGCGACGGATGTGGGGGTGAACAAGGCCACGGCCAAGCTTTTCGAGATCGCGGATACGCCGCAGAAAATGCTGGACCTGGGCGAAGAGGGGTTGATCGAGCATATCAAGACCATCGGCCTTTACCGCAACAAGGCCAAGAACGTGATGAAGCTGAGCCGCATTCTGGTGGAGGAATACGGCGGAGTCGTCCCTTCCTCGCGCGCCGCACTGGTCAGCCTGCCCGGCGTGGGGCGCAAGACCGCGAACGTGGTGCTGAACATGTGGTGGCGATATCCGGCGCAGGCGGTGGATACCCACATTTTCCGGGTCGGCAATCGGTCCGGCATCTGTCCCGGCAAGGATGTGGACGCGGTGGAACGCGCCATCGAGGACAATATCCCGGTGGAATTCCAGCAGCACGCCCATCACTGGCTGATCCTGCACGGCCGCTATAAATGCAAGGCGCGCAAACCCGGCTGCGCGACCTGCCTGATCAATGACCTTTGCGCCTACGAGGACAAAACCGAATGAGCAAAACCTACGACGTGGTCGGCATCGGCAACGCGATTGTCGACGTGATTTCCCACGGCAATGACGATTTTCTGGCTAATATGGGCATCACCAAGGGCATCATGCAGCTGATCGAACGGGAACGGGCGGAACTGCTCTATTCCGCGATGCGTGACCGGGTTCAGGCCCCCGGCGGGTCGGTTGGCAATACGCTGGCGGGGATCGGCACGCTTGGGCTGGAAACAGCCTTCGTGGGCCGGGTCAAGAACGACCCGCTTGGCCAGTTCTATGCCGAACAGATGGTCGAGGAGGGCACCGCCTTCCCGAACCCGCCCACGGATGACGACCCGCTGCCGACCTCGCGCTCGATGATCTTCGTCAGCCCCGATGGTGAGCGGTCGATGAACACCTATCTGGGCGCAGGGGCGGAGTTTTCCTCTGATGACGTTGACCCCGAGGTAATGGAAAACACCCGTTACCTGTTCCTCGAAGGCTACCTCTTCGACAAGGACAAGGGCAAAACCGCCTTCCGCGCCGCCGCTGCCGCCTGCCGCCATGCGGGCGGGCAGGCCGGGCTGACCCTGTCCGATCCGTTCTGCGTGGACCGGCACCGGCAAAGCTTCAAGCAGTTGATCGAGGACGAGATGGATTTCGTATTCGGCAACGAGGAAGAGTGGCTGTCGCTTTACGAAACCAAGGACCTCGCCATCGCCTTGCAGGAGGCCGCGATGGTCTGCCCGCTGGTGGTGTGCACCCGGTCTGGCCATCCGGTGGTGATCCGGGCCGATGATCAGGAAATCCACGTGCCGGTGACCGAGGTGACGCCCGTGGACGCCACCGGCGCGGGCGATCAGTTCGCCGCCGGGTTCATCTATGGGCTGGCCACCGGGCAGGACCTGAAGGTCTGTGGTCAGATGGGCGTTGCCGCCGCCGCCGAAGTGATCGGCCATATCGGCCCCCGTCCCAAACGCCCGCTGAAGGTCGTGTTCGCGGAACAGGGGCTGATCTGAGCCCGCTCAGGTGGTGCTGTCCACCATCTCGAAATCATGGGTCACCTCGGCGGTCTTGGCCATCATGGCCGAGGCCGAACAGTATTTCTCCACCGAAAGCTGAATGGCGCGCTCGACCTTTGCCGGGTTCACGCCCCGGCCCGTCACGATGAAATGCATATGGATGCGGGTGAAGACGGCGGGGGTGCCTTCGGCGCGGTCGGCATCCAGTTCGACCACCACATCCTCAATAGGTTCGCGCCCTTTTTCGAGGATCGAGACCACGTCATAGGCCGAACAGCCCCCCGTCCCGATCAGCACCAGTTCCATCGGGCTGGGGCCAGGGGTGGTGCCGTCCTCTTCCTTGGTGCCGAAGACGACATTATGGCCGGTTCCGGATTTGCCGATGAAGGTCCGGTTCTCGGCCCATTTGACGCGTGCTTTCATGGATGCGATCCCGTGATCTGATTTTACTCGGGCCTCTATGCAGCAGATTGGCATGGGATTGAAGCCATGCTTTCCGGGCGTCATTGCCGTGGACTTTGCCTTACGCCATCGCCGTTTTCAGCCGCTCCAGCGCGTCCTTGGGCCAGACCTCGTCAAAGGAGTAAAATTCCTCGAAGGCAGGAATGTCCGGGTTGAGTGGCACCCAGGCCTGTTTGCTCTCGGTAAAGATCTGCACGTCTGGCGGGCACCGATCGGGGTCGTCCAGTGTGCCGACGCGGACGTATCTGAGTCGGCCAAGCCGGACCAGGTAGCTGCTAAAAACCGCCACACCGCAATCGCGGCACCGGGTGACGACCTGACCCTTGCCGCTTGGCGTCGGCAGTTCGTGTTCCGTAACCGGCCCCTCGACCGAAACCCGGTCAGCCTCGATGATCGCGTTCAGAACATAGGCGGCCCCGGTCTGGCGCTGACATTCACGGCAATGGCAGCAATGCACAAACATCGGTGCGCTCACCATCCGATAGCTGACCGCACCGCAACCACATCTTCCGTCCAGCATGTGCCTTCCCCCTGTCGCCTTGAATGTCAGCGACATTATCACAGATCCGGGGTTGTGTCCGGGAAGGGGGTTGAGCCAAGCTCAATCACCCAGTTTCGCGTGCACCTCGTCCATGTCGATCTCACCAACGGGCATCTTGTTCCCCGGATTTTCGAAATCGTATTTGAAGAGCTGGAAGTCGCGCTTGTAAATCTCATAGACCAGATGCATCGACAGATCGTCGAAGTAATCCTCCACCGGATGCGCGCGCTTCGGCCCATGGCCTTCGGATTCGTTGAACCGAGGCACGTCGGACAGCACCACGTCATGCTTCATCTCGATATTGTCCAGAACGCTCTGCATCCCGTCGTTGAACTTCTCGGTCCAGAAGATGTTGTCGTAGCGCCCGCCGTTGACGATGAAGGTCGAGATATGGCCCGACATGGCCGACCAGTGAATGTCCGGGTCCATCGGGCGGCGCCAGCGGATGGTGTCGCGGGCAAACAGCAGGAAGCGGCGGAAGCTGGCGATCTGGTCGAAATCGTCCTTGCCGTCATCGCCGCCCACTTCGATTCCGTATTTCTGGATCAGAAGCGGCACGAGGTTGCCGCGATAGCGTTTGCCGTTCCTCTGAATGCCGCAGATCTTGTCGAAAAAGCTGCTGAGGATGCGGGTGTAGGGGTTGCGCACGCAGGTGAAGGCATAGGAGCTATGCCCGCGCACATTGGCTTCGATCACCGGCTGTGACGCGTCGAAGGCCCATTTGTGCATGCCGTCCTTGGCATCGTGAATATCGCCATCAAAAAACTGACCGTTGTCCGAATAATACATGATCTGCCCGATGGTTGAGCAGGCACATTTCGGAACCACCCGATAGACGACGCTTTCGCTCTCTGTCATCCAGGTCCCAGGGAAACCCATACTGCCTTTCCTCCGACGGTTTTTTGCCCGAACCACGGATTGATCGGGCTTTTATGAAACTCTAGGCTGTCTTTACCTGCTATCAACTAGTAATGGCACAACAATAAGGAAAGTTTGAGGCGTCTGTTTCGCACATGGCAAAAATTGCCTTCATCTTGTTGTGTCACAAAGACCCTGAGGCGATCATCCTGCAGGCGCGTCGTCTGACGGCGGCGGGGGACTGTATTTCCATCCATTTCGACGCCCGCGCCGGGGCCGACAGCTATGCCCGCATCCGCGAGGCGCTGGATCAGAACCCATCCGTCACTTTCGCCAAACGCCGGGTCAAATGCGGGTGGGGGGAATGGTCGCTGGTTCAGGCGACGCTGAACGCGGTGCAGGCGGCGGTGGAGGCGTTCCCGGACGCAACCCATTTCTACATGCTGTCGGGCGACTGCAACTCGATCAAATCGGCGGCCTATGCCCATGATTTCCTCGACCGCCACGACAAGGACTATATCGAAAGCTTCGATTTCTTTACCTCGGGCTGGATCAAGACCGGCATGCGGGGCGAAAGGCTGGTCTATCGCCATCTGGTCAATGAGCGGAAACACAAGCGCCTGTTCTACTGGCTGATGGACATGCAAAAGCGGCTGCGCCTTGAACGGGCAATCCCGGACGATGTGCAGATCATGATCGGTAGCCAATGGTGGTGTCTGCGCCGCGCGACGATCGAGAAAATCCTGCAATTCTGCAAGGACCGCCCCGATGTGATCCGCTTTTTCCGCACCACCTGGATCCCGGATGAGACCTTCTTCCAGACCCTTGTGAACCATGTGGTTGCGGTGCGGGAAATCGAGACGCGCACGCTGACCTTCCTGATGTTCACCGATTACGGGATGCCGGTCACGTTCTACAACGACCATTTCGACCTGCTGCTGTCCCAGGACTTCCTGTTCGCCCGCAAGATCAGCCCGGAATCGACCGAATTGAAGGAACGGTTGGGGGAGCTTTGGGCCTCTGACCGGCGCGATTTCGCGATCTCGGACGAGGGCAAGAAGCTTTTTGAATTCCTGTCGGGCCGGGGCCGTATCGGGCGCCGCTTCGCGCCGCGCTTTTGGGAAAGCGAAAGCACGCTTGGGCAGGATCGCGAATTGCTGATGCTCGTCTGCAAGAAATGGCATGTCGCCAAGCGTCTTCTGACCGCTGCGAAACGGGTTACCCGCACCCGCGGGCTGGAATACATGTTCGACGAAGCCAGCTGCGAGATCCCGCATCTGGGCGGGCTGGAACGCACGCTGGACAAACGCAACCGTCACCGCCGCGCGGTGATGAAGCTTCTGTTCGATTATTACGAGGTGGACCGGCTGATGATCTGCCTCGACCCTAACAATGTCGACCTGATGCGCGATTTCATGTCGGACAAGTCGAACAACCGGATTCTCGAAGTCCAGTGCACCTTTGACGACGACTACCTGATTGGACACGCGCATCGCGTCGGCTTGGCCCGCGAGGAAACCCCGCCAGAGGTGGTGGAACATCTGCTGCCCACGCTGCGCCATGAATTCGACTATGAAGGCGTGCGCATCCGCGAAGCCGGTTTCGGCAACCATTTCCGCATCCATCAGGATCGCAGCCCCGAGGACAATGCCGCCGTTCTGGCGGAGTTCTTCAACCTGGACATGGACGCCGCCCGAGAAATCGCCAATACCCCCTATCTGTTTGACGACTGAGGAACATCCGCAATGGCCTATGCCTATGACGACCAGAATATCTTCGCCAAGATCCTGCGCGGCGAGATCCCCAACAGCACGGTGATGGAAACCGAGCATACGCTCGCCTTCAACGACATCGCCCCGCAGGCCCCGCATCATGTGCTGGTCATTCCCAAGGGGCCTTACGTGACCCACGACCATTTCGCGGCCGAGGCCAGCGACGCCGAGATCGCGGATTTCACCCGTGTTGTCGGTGCAATATGCGCAGGACTTGGCATCCAGCCGGGCGAGGGCGGCGAGGGCTATCGCCTGATCTCCAACGCAGGCGAGACCGGCGTGCAGGAGGTGCCGCATTACCACATGCATATCCTTAGCGGCCGTCCCCTTGGCCGGATGGTGAAGAAGGCGGACTGACGCAGGACAAACGGATCGGCCTTGCCGGGGGCGGGCCGATTTGCCATATGTCGGAACGTTGCAAGCCCCCGTTTGTTGCGAAGGATCGCCAGCCATGACCATTGACGCCCCCGAAACCGAAGTTGTGACCAGCTGGCGCGTGGCCTGCGACGGCGGCGAAGGCGCGCTTGGGCATCCACGCGTGTGGCTTTCGCTGGACCGCGATACCGGCGAGGTCGAGTGCGGCTATTGCGACAAGAAATTCGTCCACGCCTCCGTCGCGGATAAACAGAACGGCTGATCCCCGCCGATCCATTCACTTGCCCCAAGGTCATCCGCCCGCCCCGCTTTGTCAGAGGGCGGAGCGGTGCTATCTTGGGGCCATGGCAATACATCCCGATCCCGATCCGATGCCCCATGCGTCCCGGATCTATACCCGGGCGGAACTGCTGAGCGATGCCATCGTCCACCTGGCGGCGCTGATCCTTGCCATCGGCGCGGTGCCGGTGCTGATTACGCTGACCGCCATGTGGCAGACGGGGGCGCCGGGGATCGTGGGTGTGTCGATCTATGGCGCGTCGCTGATTGCGATGCTGACCGCCTCGCTGCTTTACAACCACCTGCCGACACCCGACTGGCGCGATCTGCTGCGCCGGCTCGATCATGCCGCGATCTACCTGAAAATCGCTGGCACCTACACGCCCTTTGCCCTTTTATCGGGCACCGGGACGGGCATACTGGCGGTGATCTGGGCCGTGGCGCTTGTGGCGACCATCGGCAATTTCCTGGTCCGTAAATGGTCCACGGTGATCGGCGTCCTGATCTGCCTTGGCATGGGATGGGCGGTGGTGATCGGCGGGCGTGACCTGCTGGCGCTGATGTCCACCCCGGTCGTGGTGCTGATGGTGGTGGGCGGGCTGCTTTATTCGGCGGGCACCGCCTTCCTGCTGTTCTCTCGTCTGCGCTTTCACAACACCATCTGGCACGGCTTCGTGGTGGCCGCCTCGACCGTCTTCTTCGTGGCCATCTTTATCCACGCCGCACAGGTCGCCTGACCCTCGCCAAAGCCCGACCCCCGCGCTACACAGGGGACCTGACCAACGCGAACAGGGGCGGCACATGGCATTCGGAAAAGGGCATCATCTGCATCTGGTCGACGGCTCGGCCTTCATCTTCCGCGCCTATCACGCGCTGCCGCCGCTGACGCGCAAATCCGACGGGCTGCCCATTGGGGCTGTGTCAGGGTTCTGCAACATGCTGTTCAAGCAGATCGAGGACAACAAGGGCCCCGATGCGCCCACCCATGTGGCGGTGATCTTCGATCATTCCGGCAGGACTTTCCGCAACGATCTGTACGACCAATACAAAGCCAACCGCCCGCCTGCGCCCGAGGATCTGGTGCCGCAGTTTCCCCTGACGCGGGAGGCGACGCGCGCCTTCAATATCGCCTGTATCGAGCAGGAAAATTACGAGGCAGACGATATCATTGCGACGCTGGCCCGGCAGGCCCGCGAAGCCGGGGGGCGCTGCACCATCATCTCCTCCGACAAGGACCTGATGCAGCTGGTTGGTGGCGGCGTCGAGATGCTGGATGCGATGAAGAACGGCCGCATCGACCGCGAAGGCGTGGAGGCCAAGTTCGGCGTCGGGCCGGAACGCGTGGTGGACGTGCAGGCGCTCGCCGGTGACAGCGTCGACAATGTGCCGGGCGCACCGGGGATCGGCATCAAGACCGCCGCGCTCCTGATCAACGAATACGGCGATCTGGAAACGCTGCTGGACCGCGCAGAAGAGATCAAGCAGCCCAAGCGGCGGCAGACACTCATTGATTTCGCCGACCAGATCCGCCTGTCAAAACAGCTTGTGACGCTGGATGATCAGGTGCCGATGGAGATCACGCTCGACGATCTGGAACTGCGCGACCCGGAACCCGAGGTTCTGCTAGAATTCCTCGCCCAGATGGAATTCCGCACGCTCACCAAGCGGATCGCAACGCAACTGGGGATGGAAGCGCCGGAAATCCCCGAACCTGCCGCTATGGCCACGAGCCAGGACGCTGCACCCGAGGCGGTGCCGTTTGACGCCGACGCCTATGAATGCGTGCGTGACGCGACTGCCCTTGCCGCATGGATCGCCAAGGCCCATGCGCGGGGCTATGTGGCGGTGGACACGGAAACCACCAGCCTCGATGAGATGACCGCCGACCTCGTGGGCGTCTGCCTTTCGGTGGAGCCGGGGCAGGCGGCTTACGTGCCCCTGCAGCACAAGGAAGGCGAGGGCGACCTGTTTGGTGGCTCGGCGCTCGCCGAGGGGCAGATGGGGTTGGAGGACGCGCTGGCGCTGCTTAAGCCGATGCTGGAGGACGCGAGCGTCCTCAAGATCGGGCAGAACATGAAATACGACGCCAAGATCTTCGCCAATTACGGAATTGAGGTGGGACCATTCGACGACACGATGCTGATGTCCTACGCGATGCATGCGGGCCTGCACGGGCACGGCATGGACGCGTTGTCGGATCGCTATCTGGGGCATGAGCCCATTCCGATCAAGTCCCTCTTGGGAAGCGGAAAATCGGCGATCACCTTTGACATGGTGAAGATCGACGAAGCAGTGAAATACGCCGCCGAAGATGCCGATATCACCCTGCGCCTGTGGCAGAGTTTCAAGCCGCAGCTGCACCGCGAGAAGGTGACCACGGTCTATGAAACGCTGGAACGCCCGCTGGTGCCGGTGCTGGCCCGGATGGAGCGCCACGGCGTCAAGGTCGACCGTGATACACTGTCCCGCATGTCCAATGCCTTCGCCCAAAAGATGGCGGGTTTGGAGGCGGAGATTCACGCGCTTGCGGGACGCAGCTTCAACGTCGGCAGCCCCAAGCAGTTGGGCGAGATTCTCTTTGACGAGATGGGGTTGGAAGGCGGCAAGAAGGGCAAGACCGGGGCCTATGCCACTGGCGCGGATGTGTTGGAGGACCTCGCCACCGAACATGATCTGCCCGCGCGGGTGCTGGATTGGCGGCAGCTGTCCAAGCTGAAATCGACCTATACGGACGCGCTGCAAGACCATATCAACCGCGACACGGGCCGGGTTCACACGAGCTATATCCAGTCGGGCGCGTCCACGGGACGGCTGGCTTCGACCGACCCGAACCTGCAGAACATCCCGGTGCGGACCGAGGAAGGCCGCCGCATCCGCGAAGCCTTCGTCGCGGAACCCGGTAACGTGCTGGTGTCGCTCGACTATTCCCAGATCGAGCTGCGCATTCTGGCCCATATCGCCGGGATCGACGCGCTGAAGGAGGCGTTCAAGCGCGGAGATGACATCCACGCTATGACCGCGTCGGAGATGTTCAACGTGCCGATGGAGGAGATGACGCCGGAGATCCGCCGCCGCGCCAAGGCGATCAATTTCGGGGTGATTTACGGCATTTCCGGCTTCGGGCTTGCCCGTAACCTGCGCATCCCGAGGGGCGAGGCGCAGGAGTTCATCAACACCTATTTCGAACGCTTTCCGGGCATCCGCGACTACATGGATGCAACGAAAGAGTTTGCGAAATCAAAAGGCTATGTTCAAACGCTCTTTGGCCGCAAGATCCACACCCCCGAGATCAATGCCAAGGGCCCGCGCGCCGGATTCGCGCATCGCGCGGCGATCAACGCGCCGATCCAGGGCACTGCGGCGGATGTGATCCGGCGGGCGATGATCCGCATGGAAAGCGCGATCGAGGGGCTACCCGCGAAAATGCTGCTGCAGGTGCATGACGAACTGATCTTCGAGGTCGAGGAAGGGTCCGCCGATGCCTTGGTCGCGCGGGCGCGCGAAGTCATGGAAGGCGCGGCGGAGCCGGCGGTGAAACTGGCGGTGCCGCTGGTCGTGGATGTGGGGCAGGGCGCGAACTGGGCCGAGGCGCACTGAGCTGAAAAGAGGGGGGTGCCATGCGTACACCCCTCGTACACCCCCTGTGCACCGGGCGTGCAGACGAAAAGCGGTTTCGCCGCGCATTGCGCGTCGATCCGTGGGCGGCCCTCCTCAACCCCCGCTGGCGCGGGGGCCTCGTCGGGCCGCTTGGGGTTCCACCCCAAACCCCGGAGGTATTTCTGCCAAGATGAAAGGGTCAGGCAGTGCCGATCACCTGGCCGATGCGGTGGCGTGACGGGTGCAATGTGACCGAGCCGTGGCAAAAGGCGGCATAGTCACAGGTCAGTTCCTCGCCTGCCCGGATGTCGCGCGTGGCGATGCAGCGCGAGGGGTTGGTGACATCGACATTGGGCAGGGCGGCGTGGTTCATGAACCGGCCCTCGTCGCAGTCGAGCACGATGTAGTCCGGGTCGCGGGGATGATCGTAGGTGTAGCGTTCGAGGAACTCGCGAAAATGGCGCGGCACTCTGGTCAGTTCATCGCGCTCATAGGTGGTGTCGAAACGGTCATCGAACAACCTGACAACGGCCCCTTTCTGAATATCGGCAGCGGCAAAGACGCCGAGACCCTCGATGGCAGAAGGGCCGAGATAACACCGCACCATCATCATGGGCGTGATCCTGTCTATGGGTCCGGCCTGCCCTTATCCGGTGTGATTGGGATGGGGGACCCCCCCGCGCCGGGCAGGCAGCGCGGCTGCGATGCCAGCGCTTTTTTTGCGAGTCTGTCAAACGGGATTTTGCGTGCTACAGAAGATGTGATCGGTGTGATTGAGTCAGCCGGTATCAGCGATCTCGGTCCGGTGTTCCGGCAGTGTCGTCCAGTGCCAGTAGGTCTCGCGCGCTTTCGTTGCGACGGGGCCGGGCTTGCCATTGCCGTAGATCCGCTGGCCCACCTTCGTGATGGGCAGGACGCCGCCGCCCGAGGAGGTCAGGAACACCTCATCGGCACTGTCGAGGCGGCTGGCGGGGACCGGTTCCACCCGTGTTTCCAACCCCATCCCGGCGCAGATCTCCAGCGCGGTGCGGCGGCTGATCCCCTCCAGTACGCCGGTGTCCGGGGTGGTGACGGTGCCCCCCTCGACGAGGAAGATGTTGAAGCCGGGGCCCTCGGTCAGGTTGCCCTGGTGGTCGAGCAGGACCACGGTTTCAAAGCCATTGTCCTTGGCCTCGAAGAGTCCTTGGGTGAAGTCGCCCCAGTGGTAGTTCTTGGCGCGGGGATTGACGCTGTCGGCCGGGATGCGGCGGGTGTGTCGGGCGATCCACAGGCTCGCGCCCTCATCCAGCGTTTCGGGTTTGATGACGTGGATATAGGGCACGCACCAGGCGTAGAAATGGTTGCCACAGTCACGGGGGTCGCGGCTGCCGGGGATGAGGGGCGTGCCGCGGGCGGCGACCATGGCGCAATAGGCGTCGGTAAGGCCCGAGGCGGCGACCATGTCATGGAGCGCCTGTGCGATCTCGGCTCGGGTCAGGCCAGGGTCCATGCGCAGGGCCTGCATGGAGGCCGCGAACCGGTCGAGATAGGCGTCGAGGCGGAAAAAGGCGCCATTCACCACCGGCACCACGTCATAGGCCACGTCGGAATGCGTAAGGCCCCAGTCGGTGACGCCGATGGTCGCCTCGGCAATAGGGATGATTTTGCCCTTCAGCCATGCCGCGCCTTTGCTGAGATCCGGTGTCATGCTGATCCTTTCCTCGTGTCGGAACAGGGGACACGGGCGGGCGTTGGCCGTCAAGCGGGGAACGCTCTTGCAAGCGCGTTGAAAAATCCTTGCAAGGATTTTGGCCCGCCCTTGCCAGCCCGCGCGTGGGGCGGTTAGCTGGGCCGACGGTTTCAAGGACACGGCATATGGCACATGGATATGAGAGCGGGCGGCTCAACCTGCCCTTCACCGGCATCGCGACCTTCGGGAAATACGACTACCAACCGGACTGGGACAAGCTGGAGGCCGATGTGGCCGTGCTTGGTGCACCGTTCGATTTCGGCACCCAGTGGCGGCCCGGTGCGCGGTTTGGGCCTCGCGCGATCCGCGAGGCCTCGACGCTGTTTTCCTTCGGTCACGCCGGGGCCTATGACCATGAGGACGGGGTGACTTACCTGGGCGCGGGTACGCGGATCGTGGATATGGGGGATGCCGATATCGTTCATACCGACACCGAAAAGAGCCACGCCAATATCGAAGCGGGCGTTCGGGCGATCCTCGCCAAGGGGGCTTTGCCCGTGGTTCTGGGGGGCGATCATTCGATCAATATCCCCTGCGTGCGGGCTTTTGATGGGCAGGGGCCTATCCATATCGTGCAGATCGACGCGCATTTGGATTTCGTCGATGAACGCCACGGGGTACGCCACGGCCATGGTAATCCGATGCGCCGCGCGGCGGAGCAGGAGCATGTCACCGGGCTGACGCAGTTGGGCATCCGCAATGTGTCGTCGACCGCGAAGGAAGGGTACGAGGACGCGGCGCGGATGGGATCCGATATTCTGTCTGTCCGGCAGATGCGAGCCTTGGGGACCGAGGCGGTGCTGGCACGGATTCCGGCGGATGCGGATATTTACCTGACCATCGATATCGACGGGTTCGACCCCTCGATCGCGCCCGGCACCGGCACGCCGAGCCATGGGGGGTTCCTCTATTACGAGGTGCTGGAACTGCTGGCGGCGCTGGCCAAGCGGCAGCGGATCGTGGGGGTGGATCTGGTGGAGGTCGCGCCCGCCTATGACCACACCGACACCACGGCGATTTTGGCGGCGCAGCTTCTGCTGAACCTCATTGGCCGCATTCTGCACGCGCGGGGGTGATCCGACGCGCGGTCAGGCTTGACCCGCGGCGCGGGGCGGCGTCCCATGGGTGGCAATCAATGGAGGGGAGCATGGCCCTGATCGAGATCGTGAATGCCACCGGTCCGGTGGCGGAACTGCGCCTGAACCGGCCCGAGAAGAAGAACGCCGTGACGATGGAATTGCTGGAGGAGCTGGTGACGGCCTGCGGGGCGCTGGCTGCGGAACCGGGGCTGCGCGCGGTGGTTCTGTCCGGCAAGGGCAGCGATTTCAGTGCCGGGATGGATACCTCGGTGCTGATGGGCTTCGCCGGGCAGCTTGATGCGATCAAGGCCGAGATGCTGGCCCCGCCGGATGGCATCGCCAACCGGTTCCAAGCCCCGGCCAAGGCGCTCGCCGATCTGCCGGTGCCGGTCATTGCCGCGATTGACGGGGTCTGTTTCGGTGCGGGGATACAGCTCGCGCTGGCCGCCGATTTCCGCATTGCCGCGCCAGGGGCGAAACTGTCGATCATGGAAGGCAAATGGGGGCTGATCCCGGATATGGGGATTTCGCTGAGCCTTCCGCGCCTCATGCCTGCCGACCGGGCCAAGGCGCTGATCATGACGGCACAGGTTATGAGCGGAGAGGAGGCGCTGGCCGAGGGGCTGGTGACGCGGCTGTCGGACGATCCCCACGCGGCGGCGATGGGGTTCGCGCAGGAGCTGGCCGCGCGATCCCCCGATGCAGTGCGGGCCAGCAAGGTGCTGGTCGATGCGCTGTGGTCGAACAGGACCGCCGCGGGGCTGCGGCTGGAGGCGGAGTTGCAGGCGGCGCTGATGGGCGCGCCCAATCAGGTGGAAACCGTCATGGCCCGGATGCAGGGACGGGAGCCCGAATACAAATGACCCACAGACGCAGGCTGATCATGGGCGGCCTCGCTGCAACCCTACTGCCCCGGATGGGGTTGGCTCAGACCGCGCCGGGCAAGGTGCCGCGCCCGGAGGTCGCGTTCCGGGTGCCGGAGATGAACCCGGCCGTGGCCGATCTGGTGGCGCAGGTGGATCCGGCACGGCTACGCGCGGATGTGGACGCTCTGGCCGGTTTCGGCACAAGGTGGAGCGAGGGGCCGGGTTACGGCGCGGTCGAGGACTGGATGGCGGCATCCTTCGCGGAGGCAGGCCCCGGCGGGGCAATCTCGCGCCAGCCAGTGACGCTGCCTGCCGGGATGGTGCGCAACAACGTGCTGTGGGGTGATCCGCTGGACGGGCGTGAAGTGATCCTTCTTGGCGCGCATCTGGATACGACGTCGGAGAACCCCGCAGTCAGCGCACCGGGAGCCAATGACAACGGATCGGGCATCGCCGCGATGCTGGAAGCGCTGCGCATCCTGTCGGGGCAGACCTTCACGCGTCAGATTGTGGCCGTTGGATTCACCGGTGAGGAACAGGGGCTGATTGGCTCGGCTCGCTGCGCCGCCGTGGCCACACAACAGCGCTGGCCGGTGGAACTGATGGTCAATCTCGACATGCTGGGGTATCGCCCACCCAACCCCGCCGCGCCCCTGTTCATCGAGTATGATCAGGGCAACGCGACCCCCGCCAACAATGCGGCGGCGGGGGCTTACGGGCAGATGGCCGTGGCCCTGGCAGGGCAGAATACGAGCCTTGCGACGGCGCAGACCGATATCTGGGACAGTGACTACATGCCGTTTGAGGCCGAAGGTTTCCCTTGCATCGGCCTTTATGACGGCGGCGCCAGCGGCCCGCCCTATCACACCAGCGGCGACGTGCCGGACCTGATGGACTTCGGCCGACTGGAACAGGCGACGCGGCTTTTGGTGGCGATCATGGCAACCGCGGCGGAGCTTGCCTAGCGGATTGATCCGGTAGCCCGAGATCGTTCAGAACACGAACTCATCCACGAACTGCCCCTCGACGTCCCAGACGAGGCCTGCCTGGCCGATGGTTTGCCAGGTGGGGCCGCCATCCATGTCGTACATGCCGACCGTTCCGGTATTGACGTTCCGCCACAGGATATCGTCAGTTCCGTCGCCATTGTAGTCGCCCACACCCACGATGTCCCAATCGAAGCTGGCTTGCCCGAGGCCCTGCCAGAGTGGCGAACCGGAGCCCATGGCGTAGTAACCCACGGCACCGCTGGTCTCATGCCGCCACAGCAGGTCATCCGTGCCGTCGCCATCGAGATCGCCGGTCCCCACCAGCCGCCAGTCGTTGGAGACATTGGCCACCACGCTCCAGGTCGGGGTGCCCGCCGAGGACATCTCGAACTGGCCCACCTGGCCGGTCGTCGCGTTCCGCCAGATGATGTCGTCGATCCCGTCACCGGTGATGTCTCCCGTGGCCACGATCTCCCACGGGGCCGAGGAGCCGCCGATCGTCTGCCAACTGGCCGATCCGCCCGACATGGCGAACATGCCGACGCCGCCATTGTTGCTGTTCTGCCAGAGAATATCGTCGGTGCCATCGCCGTTGAAATCGCCCACGCCCATGATCTGCCAGGCCGCGCTGGCCGTGCCGAGCGCGTTCCAGACCGGGCTGCCGGTGCCCATGGCGGAAAAGCCGATGCCGCCGGAGGTATCGTTGCGCCAGAGGATATCGTCGGTGCCGTCCCCATCGAAATCCCCGAGCCCGCCGATCTGCCAGGCGGTGCTCTCGCCCCCCAGAACGCTCCAGGTCGGCGTGCCGCCCGCCATGTCGAACATGCCGTACTGGCCCGTCGTGCCGTTGCGCCAGAGGATATCGGAGGTGCCATCGCCCGTCAGGTCGCTTTCGGGGGCGGGCTCCGGTTCCGGAAGCGCGGCGGGAACGCGGGTCAGCGCAATCAGATCCTGCGTCAGCACCTGGTGCGGGGTCAGCGGAAGCCCGTCATGAGAATAAATGCGCAGCTCTTCCGTGCCGAAGCGCAGAACAGCGCCGTCACCGGTCGCGGTGAACTCGATCTGTCCCAGATTGCGCAGCATCGGCCAGGCGGTCAGATCGATCCGGTCCTGCGACGGGTTGAAATCGCGGATCTCGTCATAGCTTCCATCCGCCTCCATGACGAAGATATCGCGCCCGGCCCCGCCGGTCAGGGTATCCCGGCCAGCACCATCCATCAGCACATCGTCGCCCCCGCCGGCCTCGATCATGTCATCCCCCGCGCGCCCGGCAAGCACCTCGCCGGCGTCGGTTCCCGTCAGGATACCGCCCCCCGAGCCGCCGAGACGGGTTGTTCCGGTTGGGCCGGGATCGACGGTGAACTGGGTGATCCCGGTTTCGGTCCCGCTGCCCACGAAGATCTGCAACCGATTGTCCACGGCGGTGGCCCCGATGGCCGAGACATTTTCAAGCGTGGTTGTGAAGCGGTCGGCAATGGTGTCGTGCAGGAGCAGGCGACCGCCGGGCAGCAGCTCGAAGAAGCTGACGCCATCATCCGCGCCACCGGCAATGACGAAGGCGCGGTCATCGAGCATGACGGTTTCCAGCGATGTCACATGCTGAAAGCGCGTGTTCAGATCGTCGATGACGTGGTCGACCGGGCTGAGCGTTCCGTCGGGGTCCATGCGCAGCACGCTGATGGACGAGCTGTCGCGCGCCGCCACGATCACGTAGTGATCATCGGCGAGGCTGACATGCTCCATCGTGCTGATCCCGGCAACGCCAAGCCCCTGATCCGCGCCACAGACGCCGCCTTCGGTCAGGGCACCGGTGCCGTCGACCCGGTAGCTGCGGACATGCTGGCCGTCGGCATCGGCCATGACAAGGAATTGCGAGGCCCCGATATCCGCGCGGGCAAGCCCTGCCACATTGGCAGGGGAGGCCGTGGTCTCGACAACCGCGAGACTGCCATCGGGGCCTACCCGGAAGGCATCGAGCGCTCCGCTTTCGGCATCGGTGCAATAGAGGTAGCTTTCCTGCCCGATCTGCATCTGAACGAGGCTGTGCATGGCGGCGGTCTCACCTGACAGGGTCAGGGCGGCACCTGTCATCCGACCCTCGCTGTCGAGCGTGTAGAGCCGGGTGGAATTCTCCTGCGGGGCGAGGGTGACGACATAGGATTCGCCGCCCAGAGAAAGGAATTCTATCCGGTCCGCATCGGTGGAAACTGTCTGGTGATCGGTCAGGGTGGCGCCGTCAGGGCCGGTGACGGTGAAGGCAGAGATGGCCTCGCCGGAGCGGCTGGTCGCATAGAGGACCTGTTCGCCGGACTCCGAGGTGCGGACATCCAGATCCGAAATTCCCGTCAGATATGCGTCGACGTCGCGTTCAAGCAGCGCAACGTAACTCAGTACCGGCATTCCCAGCCCCAGCCAAGCAGGGCCCCCACAGCTGAGGATCATGCCGAAACGGCGTTAACACTCGGTCAGGACTTTGTGGCGCGGGCAGGGCGCATGCCGTGAAGTTTCCGAAAAATGCACGAGGCCGGGGAATGGGATGCGGGCGGAATGGCGTCGGGTGGATTTGCAAACCTGCTGCCACCGGTGCCCTTTTGGTCAAGCAGGTTGCAAAACGCCTCAGTCCGGTGTTTCGGCCCCGTATTCCACCAGTCGCCTGCGCAGGAAATCCGCCTCGGGAACCCCGGCCTCCAGCGCATAGACATAGGCATGCGTCAGGTAGAAATTGCGCGCGACAATGGAACGGGCCGCGCCCGACGCCTCTTGATAGAGCTGGATCAGCGCCCCCCGGTCCTCCACCGCGTGGGCCTCCAGAAGGCGCCGGTCGAGATCCTCAAGCATCGCGCTCGGCCCGCAGGGCCGCGACCTTGCCGGCCACCCAGTCGTGGAACAGGTGTGTCGGCCCATCCATCGCGGGCGAGAAGCGGCCACCGTCGAAGCCCGGCGCGCTGCGGCCTTTCTGCATGCCCTCGACGACGAAAATGTCTTCGACGAAGACCGTCTTCCATTGCGTCGCGTTCTTCTGACGCAACGCGGCATCCGTTTGCGGCTCGGCATAGTAGAGATGCACGTGTTCGCGCGTCTGCATGTGGCTGACCGGCTCCAGCACGATGGCGAAGGCATGGTCGCGCTGCACGCCGAGAAGGACGTTGGGATAGACCGCGACGTATTCGCCGCCTGCATCCCAGAAGTCTGGCAGCCCGTCGAAATCGGGGAACCTTTCACCGTCCTGACCTTCGAGCTGGCGATAGACATAGGTGCCCTGACCCGAATAGTTGCCCGGCGATTCAATGTGGTAGTGATCTTCCAGCCGCGAATAGCTGTTCAGGCCCGGATGGACCCAGGGCAGGTGATAGCTTTCGCAGTAGTTTTCGACCGCAAGCTTCCAGTTGGTCTGCACGTCCAGCGTGAACTGGCTGTCCCACCCTCCATGATAGAGCGGCTTTTCCACGTCCTTCCAGCGGGTCAGCAGGTCCGCATGCACCTCTTCGAAGGGGGCGGCGTCGCCGGACAGGTTCACGAAGACGACATCGCGCCAGACATGGCTGCGCACTTCGATGAGGCCGAGATCGGAGCGGTTCATCTGCGGGTGGCTGTTCTGCCCCGGTCCGCCCACATGCGGGGTGGACACAAGACGTCCGTCCTTGGAATAGCACCAGCTGTGATAGGGGCAGCGGATCGCGCCCTCGATCTTGCGGGGTTCCTCGACAAGGATCATGCCGCGATGGCGGCAGATGTTTTCAAAGACGCGCAGGGTGCCGTCCTTGTCGCGCACCAGCAGCAGGGGCTGGCCGAGAAACTCGATCGGTTTGCAGTCAGAGGGTTCGGGCACATCCGCGCCCACGGCCAGACCGGCCCATGTGCGACGCAGAACGGCCTCGTTTTCCTCGGCGATGGTGGCGGGGTCGGTGTAGTGGCTGTTGGGCAGGCCCCGCGCAGATTCGATGGGGGCGCGGACGGCGTCCAGCACGTTCAGTTCACGATCCTTAGGCATATCATCCCTCCCGCTCGGTCCTAAAGACAATGGAGCGGGGATAGGGCGCAATGGCCAGCCCGTCTTGCCTGTGCGCGACAGGGGGATGACGGAAATTGACACAGGTGTCGGGTTTGCCCGTCAATCCAGCAGGAAGGTCACCGGCGCGCCGGGCGGCAGGTTCAGCCGTTCGCGCAGCGCCGCGCGGGCGCGCGACAGGCGAGAGGTGACCGTGCCCTCGGACAGGCCGGTGCGGGCAGCGATCTGGGCGTAGGACAGCCCCTCGATGGCGCGCATGCGGATCAGCATGGCCTGATCCGGGGGCAGGCTGTCCAATGCCGCCAGCGTCTCGGCGCAGGCCAATCGGGCGGGCAGGGTGTTGCCGGCCACCGGATCGGGCAGATGCTCGTCCAAGTCCAGATCGGGCGGGGCCGCCCCACGGTCGCGCAGCCGGTTGCGCAGGGCGGAAAACGCATAGGCGCGCAGATCGTCGATGGCGGGTTCGGTCGGGTCGGTCATGCGAGACCAGAGCCGCAGAACGATGTCCTGCACCATATCCTCGGCGGCCGCCCGGTCGCGCAGCAGGTAGCGCGCCAGTCGCAGAAGGTCTGGCAACAGGGCCTCCAGCTGGATGGCGGCCTTGGTCGGGATGGGGCGTGTCATGGCGCAACGAAAAGGGCGCAGCATCGGCCAAGGCAATCTCATTGTTCCGCCGGTCTCTGCGCAGGCCGCTCCTTGCCGCCGGTCGGCGGGGTTTCGCATGGGTTTTTGCATTTGGCGGCTTGTTGCGCATGTCAGGTCGGGATTTGGGCCTTCCGCCGCGCACGGTCTGGCCGTGAGGGAAGGAATGTCCGGTCTGGCCGTCCTGTTTCATGAGGCGCGGGGACAGGCCCGGCCTTGTAACCCGAAACAGCTTGCGAAGGAGCAAGAGACATGACGTTTACCCATATCCTGCAACGAGGGATCTCGGGCATCCTGGGCGCGGCCCTGGCCGGAGGCGCACTTCTGGTGGCGGCGCTGGCCGCGCAGGGGGCGCCGATGGATGCGGATGGTGACGGGCTGGTGACGCTCGAAGAGCTTCAGGCCGCGGTGCCCGAGGCCACGGAGGAGCTTTTCACCACCATCGACACTGATGACAGCGGCACGCTCGACCTGGCCGAGGTGACCCGTGCCATCGACATGGGTCTGCTGCCCGAAGACGCCTGAGGGGTGCAGCCCGTGGCGGCAGCGATCCGGCTGGCGGGGTGCGCAAGGCCGGATAGCGGGACAGCCGCCACGACAAGGGGGCGCTGGAGAGGATCCGGCGCCCCCGATTTGTGTCTTTCAGTGGGCTTACAGACCGCGCGCCATGGCCGCGACGCCGGTGCGGGCCATGCGCACCTCGCCCAGGGGGCGCATCAGGTCGGCGAAGGCGTCGATCTTTTCGGGCGTGCCGGTCATCTCGAAGATGAAGCTTTCCAGCGTGCTATCCACCACATTGGCGCGGAAGATCTCGGCAATGCGCAGGCTTTCCACCCGCGCCTCGCCCTTGGCGAAGACCTTGACCAGCGCCAGCTCGCGGCTGACATGGGGGCCCTCTACGGTCAGGTCGGCAACCTCATGCACCGGCACCATGCGTTCGAGCTGCATCTTGATCTGGTGGATCACCTGCGGGGTGCCGCTGGTCACGATGGTGATGCGCGACCGGCGCCCGGTGTGATCCACCTCGGCGACCGTCAGGCTTTCGATATTGTAGCCACGGCCCGAAAACAGCCCGATGACGCGCGCCAGAACGCCCGGTTCGTTTTCCACCAGAATGGCAAGGGTATGAACCTCCACCACATCGGACATGTGGCTGCGAAGGTCGTAGGCGGAGTGGCTGGACGAACCTTGTTCGATATTGAGCGGGGACATGTGAACTTCCTTTCCCGAAAGCGGCTAGCGCGCCCGACGGCGCGAGAGGAGGGTGGCCATCGCCAGGCCGAACGCGGCCAGGATGACAGGCGAGACGAAGAGACGAACGGGAACTTGGGCTCCGGTCGTCAGGATTTGAAACAGGATATAGGGCGCGGCCCCCAGCATCAGAAGCAGGCCGAAGGCATAGCCGACCCAGCCCGGCGGCAGGGCATCGGCGCGAAGAAACAGCAACAGCGCAGGGGCCAGAAGCGCGGTTTCACCATACCACAGATAGGGCGCGGAAAGGAGCGTGGCAGTCAGCAACACGGCCCCTTGCAGATCGGGGCCGATCCGGTCCGATGACCATGCAAGCCAGACCGCGATGGCCGCAACCCCGGCCAGCCCCCATTGCAGGCCAAGCGCCAGCGGTTCGGGCAGACCCAGTCCGACAAGGGCGGAATAGGCGCTGACCATGAAGCCGCCCTCGGCGATGCGGCTGCGCACGACCTCCAGATGGGATTGGCCCATCTCGGCCATGGCGGGCCAATAGTCGGGACCGAAGACAAGGGTGGCGAGCGCAGCGAAGGCCACGGCCACGCCGGCGCCCACGCCGATGGCCGTCCACTGGCGACCGGCCAGCAGCGCGATGGCCAGCATCACCCCCAGTTGCGGCTTGATCGTCAGCAGCCCGCAGATGACCCCGGCAAGAACCGGCCACCCCGCCTGCAAGGCTGCGAGCACGGCCACCAGACCCGCGGCCCATAGCACCGAGACCTGCCCCAGTAGCAGCGCGGGCAGCATCGCCGGGGCAAGGGCAATGGCCGCCCACAGGCCGCGATTTCCGGCCGCCAGCGGGCGGATCGCCAACAGGATGGCCAGGATCGAAAGCCCTGTGAACACAAGCCAGGCGGCAAAGAAGGACAGATGCCCAAGCGGCAACAGGATCAGCAGAAAGGTTGGGGGATAGACCCAAGGCAGCCAGTCATCCCCGGCGATGCCGTGGACCTCGATCAGCCGGGCGGGGTCGAACGCGGTCAGCGGCTCGCCAGCCACGGCCAGCTGCGCGGCGGCCCAGAACACGCGGAAATCCACGTCGAAGCTGACCGCTCCGCCGGGCAGCACCAGGCGCCAGATGAAGAACAGCCAGATCGCCAGCAGCAGGGCTGTCGAGCCCGCAAACAGCACCCCGGCCCGAAGGCCGGTGCGGCCTTCGAGTCGTTGAAGTGCAGGCTGCGAGGGCCCGGTCATCAGACCAGAACCGCGCCGCCGGCCTGAATTGCACCTTGCGTTTCGGCCTCGCCCAGAAGCATCTCGTTATGGGCTTTGCCCGACGGGATCATCGGGAAGCAGTTCTCGTGCTTCTCGACAAGGCAGTCGAAGATCACCGGGCCGTCATAATTCAGCATCTCCATGATCGCGTCATCGAGATCCTTGGGATCTGTGCACAGGATGCCCTTGGCCCCGAATGCCTCGGCGAGCTTGACGAAATCGGGCAGCGCCTCGGACCACGAATGGCTGTAGCGTTCGCCATGCAGCAATTCCTGCCACTGGCGGACCATGCCGAGCCGTTCGTTGTTCAGGATGAACTGCTTCACGGGCAGGCGGTATTGAACCGCGGTGCCCATTTCCTGCATGTTCATCAGCCACGAGGCCTCGCCCGCGACGTTGATGACCAGCGCATCGGGATGGGCGATCTGCACGCCGATTGAAGCCGGGGTGCCATAGCCCATGGTGCCCAAACCACCCGAGGTCATCCAACGATTGGGATCGTTGAAGCCCAGGAACTGCGCCGCCCACATCTGATGCTGGCCCACTTCGGTGCAGATATAGCGGTCATGGTCCTTGGTCAGGGCCTCCAGCCGTTCCAGCGCGTATTGCGGCTTAATCGTGGTCTCGGAGGCTTTGTAGTCGAGACAGCGGGTCTTCTTCCACTCCTCGATCTGCGCCCACCACTGTTTGACCGCCGCCGAGTTGGTCTTGCGGCCCCGGCTCTTCCAGATCCTCAGCAGGTCTTCCAGAACATGACCCACATCGCCCACGATCGGGAAATCCGCGTGGATGACCTTGTTTATCGACGAAGGGTCGATGTCGATATGGGCCTTGCGGCTACCCGGACTGAAATCGGCGATGCGCCCGGTGATCCGGTCATCGAAGCGGGCACCGATATTGATCATCAGGTCGCAGCCATGCATGGCGAGGTTGGCCTCGTAGAGCCCATGCATCCCCAGCATCCCGAGCCATTTGTCACCTTTGGCGGGGTAGGAGCCCAGACCCATCAGCGTGGAGGTGATCGGGAAGCCGGTCGCCTCGACCAGCTCGCGCAGCAGCTGATTTGCCGCCGGGCCGGAATTGATGACACCGCCACCGGTGTAGAAGACGGGCCGCTCCGCCGTTTCCATCGCTTCGACCAGCGCGGTGATCATGTCGGTATCACCCTTCACGCGCGGCTGGTAGTGGGATTTGGAGACCTTGGGCTTGTTGGAGTAGGTCCCGGTGGCGAACTGAACATCCTTGGGAATGTCGATCAGCACCGGACCGGGGCGGCCCGAGGTGGCGATGTGAAACGCCTCGTGGATGGTGCCCGACAGGTTGTCGGTTTCCTTCACCAGCCAGTTCATCTTGGTGCAGGGCCGGGTGATGCCCACGGTGTCGGCCTCCTGGAACGCGTCCGAGCCGATCATGAAGGTCGGCACCTGACCCGTGAGGCAGACAATCGGGATCGAGTCCATCAGCGCGTCGGTCAGGCCGGTCACGGCATTCGTTGCACCGGGGCCGGAGGTCACCAGAACAACGCCGGGTTTGCCGGTGGACCGGGCATAGCCTTCAGCCGCATGAACCGCGCCCTGTTCGTGACGCACGAGGATGTGGCGGATCTCGTTTTGCTGAAAGATCTCGTCATAGATCGGAAGGACGGCACCGCCGGGATAGCCGAATACGGTATCGACGCCCTGTTCCTTCAGGGCTTCGACCACCATCCTGGCGCCGGTCATCTGGGTCATTGCTCTTGCTCCTTCCAGCAGTTGCCCCTCATGGGCTTTCCTTGATCAATCCTGTCACCGTCGCAAAAAAAAGCCCCCGGTGTGACGGGGGCGCATGGGATACCAATATGGCTGTCGTCACCGACCCATGCGCGCCTTTCCTACAAGTACGAGAATGCGGGGCATTCGCGGGCTCCTCTTTGCAAGTGGCGGCAGCTTATGCACGGCTGAAAAAGCCCGTCAACCTCGCATGGGCGAAAGAATGTCGCGGATCGGTGTTTTTCAGCAACTTTCTGTCTGGATTGGGCAGGGTGCCGCAATCGCCGGTTTCGATGCGTGCGACGTGCGATAGTAGGCCCTGTCCGCCATGCCCGCGTGTCAGGACCGGATCGGGCCAATTTGGAGCTATGTTTCCCATCCGGCTGGTCGCAAAAAGAGAATCACTGGTCGCTCATTGGCGGTGTGGGACGGCCTCCTGCATACGATGGTGTACAATTCTTTCATGTTAGCGCCAGCAAATTGAGCATTCTTGCGATACGACACCCGTATTACGGGAATTGGTAAAATAATTTTACAATTTTCTGGCCAAACCGGCCAAATTGGGCTTTGTTGCGCCGGGAGGCTTCGCTAACGTGCCTTCACTAAAAACACTCAACCGCGGCCCGATGGGGGTCGTGGAGTTCCAAATGGGGAGGATACCATATGGACCGTCGTTCTTTTCTGAGAACGTCCGCTGTCGGCGGCGCTGCTGCTGCTTCGACCGCACTTGCCGCACCGGCATACGCACAGGGCAACCGCACCCTGACGCTCGTCACCACCTGGGGCCGCGGCCTTGCCGGTGTGCATGACGCCGCGCAGCGCGTTGCAGACACCATCACCGCAATGTCGGACGGCTCTCTGACCATCGACCTGCGGGCCGCGGGCGAACTGGTTGGCGCCTTCGAAGTGTTCGATGCCGTGACCTCCGGTCAGGCCGACATGTATCACGGTGCCGACTACTACTTCGTCAGCCAGCATCCGGGTTATGCGTTCTACACCGCTGTGCCCTTCGGCATGACCGCGCAGGAACTGGTGAACTGGTACTACCACATGGGTGGTCACGAGCTTCATGACGAACTGGGCCAGATCTTCGGCCTCAAGTCGTTCCTGGCAGGCAACACCGGCGCACAGGCTGGCGGCTGGTACCGCAATGAAATCAACAGCCCGGAGGATTTCCAGGGCCTGCGCTTCCGTATGCCCGGCCTTGGCGGTCAGGCACTTGGCCGTCTCGGTGCATCGGTGCAGAACCTGCCCGGTGGCGAGGTGTACCAGGCGCTGGCATCGGGTGCGATCGACGGCACCGAATGGATTGGCCCCTGGGCGGACCAGTCGGCCGGTTTCCAGGAAATCACCAACATCTACTACACCGCAGGCTTCCACGAGCCGGGCGCGGGTCTGTCGCTGGCCACCAACCGCGACGTGTTCGACAGCCTGTCGCCCGCGCATCAGAAGATCATCGAAATCGCAGCAGGCGAAGCGCATCAGTGGAACCTCTCACAGTTCCTGTCGAACAACGGTGCTGCGCTTCAGCAACTGGTTGCCGGTGGCGTGCAGGTCCGCGAATTCCCCGACTCGGTCTGGGATGCTTTCGGTGCCGCCGCTCAGGAAGTGCTCGACGAAAACATGGGCGACGAACTGTTCGCACGCATCCGCAACAGCGCGATGGAATCCATGGCGTCCTCGTCCAGCTGGCTGACCGCATCGGAAGGTGCGTACCGTGCGCAGCGTGACCGCGTTCTGGGCTAAGGCCCGACGCTGATGTAACGATCCGGCCCGCCCCCCGACACAAAACCGGGGGGCGGTGCCACAGATGACGGTCGCACCCGGCGCAGGGCCGGAGCGGGCGACCGATACGGGGGAGCATTCCACATGTTCGATGGCATTCTCTGGGCGCTGGAGAATATCGCCATGTCCTTCTACAACCTGGGAAATGCGATCACGCATCCCGGCGAGTGGCTGGCATGGCTTGGCGGGTGGGCACATGCCGAAGGCGACCGCGCGCTTGAAATAAAGCAATCGCTGGCGCGGTTCATCTATTACGGCGGGTCCGTCGAATTCTTCTTCGTTATCTTCACGACCTTCCTTGTTCTGACCGCCATCGGCTTCTGGAAGCGAGACTTCCTTTGGGGCCTCGTGCGGGGGCTGGAAGGCATTGCCAACGGGGTTGGCCGCTTCTTTGCCTGGGCCGGCCTGATCATGGTTCTGCAACAGATCATGATCGTCTTCCTGCAACGCATCTTCCGGGTCGCTGAAATCTCCATCGGGCCGATGGGGCTTGGGTTCACGCAGGATCTCAGCTGGTTCTCGGAAGAGCTCAAACTTTACAACGCGATGATCGTGGCGCTTTGCGTCACCTATACCTTCGTGCAGGGCGGACATGTTCGGGTCGATCTGGTCTATTCGGCCGTCAGCCACCGCACCAAGCGGATCATCGACATGTTCGGGTCCATCTTCTTCATGATGCCGGCGACCGTGCTGACCTGGATGTATGCGTGGTATTTCCTGTGGCGCCACCTGGTCACGCCGAACCCGAATGCGGGCGCGACGCTGGACCGGATGATGATGCAGGCCCGGGCGCTGCGCTGGAACGTGGAAACCATCGGGTTCAGCCCGAACGGGTTCAACGCCTACTTCCTGTTCAAGATCCTGCTCGTCAGCTACTGCGCGCTGGTCTTCATTCAGGCGATGGCATTCTTCTGGCGATCCTATCTCGAACTGGTCGAGGGGGAAGAGAGCGCCGGCAGATATCTCGACAAGGACTCGCTCGGTGAGGGCGAAGAAGCCTACGAAGGCACGCATTAAGGGGACTGGGATCAATGCTATTCGGACTTGACGGAGTCGAGGTCGGCCTGATCGTGGTCTTCCTCTGCCTCTTCGGGGGCATCATGACGGGCTTCCCCGTGGCCTTCGCCATCGGCGGCGCCGGGGTGATTTCCTTCGGCATCATAGCCGCTTTGGACAATGCCGGGCTGCTGGTGCATGCGGCCATCGACACCGGCTCGGCGGAATATGCCGCGCTGATTGCGGAAGGGGTGGCGCGAGAGGCCATATCGGTCTTCCGATACCCGGATTTGCCAAGGATCGAGGAACATCTCTTCCCCGGTGGCTGGGAACAGGCGCTGGACCGCAACCTGGGCTTTATCGTCAACCGCATGAACGAGCGGGTGATCGCGGGCCAGTCCATCGAGACGCTGCTGGCGGTGCTGATGTTCGTGATGATGGGCATCACGCTGGAACGATCCAAGATTGCCAACGATCTGCTGACCACCATGGCGCGCGTCTTCGGGCCGCTGCCCGGCGGTCTGGCGGTGTCCATCGTGATCGTGGGCGCGTTCCTGGCGGCTTCCACCGGGATCGTGGGCGCGACAGTGGTGACCATGGGCTTGCTGGCCCTGCCCACTATGCTGCGCAACAACTATTCGCCGGAGCTGGCGACCGGGGTCATTGCCGCCTCGGGCACGCTCGGGCAGATCATTCCGCCCTCTATCGTGATTGTTCTGCTCGGTACGCTGGCGGGTGACCTCTATGCCATCGGGCAGGAAACCCGCGCCATCGCGGCAGGCTGTCGTGACGCGCTGACCTATCTGGGCAGCCCGGCGGTTCTGTCGGTCGGCACGCTCTTCCAGGCGGCGCTGTTGCCGGGCATCTTCCTTGCGTTCCTTTACGGGGCCTATGCCTTCGGCTTTGCGATGCTGAATCCCTCCAAGGCGCCTGCGGTGCAGTTAGAGGGTGGCTCGGGCGAGGTCATCACCCGAAACGAGGGGCTGACATGGTTCCTAGGTGTGCCGCTGGCGATCATTCTTGCGGTGGTCGTGGCGGGGCAGGCGGGTCTGGTCGGCAGCCAGTCGATCTTTGTCTCCTCCTATTCCGAGGCGGGCGAGTCCGCCGACCTGCGCACCAACGTGTCCGACAGCTGCCGCGACGCCATGATCGAGCTGCATGGCCAGGAGGCCTGGGATGCAGCCGTTGCGCAGCAGGAGGCCATCGACGCGTCCGGCGGGGTGGAGCAGTCGCATGAACGCTCCGCCGAGGAAATGGACGCTGCCCGCGCCGAAGCGCTGGCCAATATCGCGCCGATCGGCACCGGCGTGGCCGTGTTCTTCGTCATGCTGGCCCTGGTTCTGACCACCGCCCGCGGGATCATGCCCTCGGCTGATCCGCGCCCGCTGTTGATCGGTGCTGCGGGTATTCTTGCCGCATTCTTGGTGGACATTGCCCTGATCGGTCCGGCCACCAGTTCCGGCGGAACCTTCATCCTGCTGGCCATCCCCTTCGCCATCACGGCCTACGGTGTGCTCGAAGCGATGAAGCGCTTGTCCACGAACGAGTTGCTGCGCGTGGTCTTCCCGCCGCTGGTGCTGATCGTGGCCGTACTTGGCTCGATCCTGGGCGGCATCACCAACCCGACGCCCGCTGCGGCGCTCGGGGCCGGTGGAGCGATCATGCTGGCGGCCTATCGCAAGCTGAGCGAAGAGCAGAAGTCCGGCAAGATCATCCTCTGGGCAAGCCTTGCCATCGTGATCATGATCCTCTTCGGGATCAATTTCGATCTGCGGGTGAACCGCGAGTCCGTGGCGCTGGAAGACTGGATCGCCTACCTGATCACGCTTGGCGCCTATCACTTTGCCTTCTTCGGGCTGCTCTACGGGTGCTGGGTCTTGCTGCGCGGCGGTGTGCTGTCGCCGGTGGTGCGCGAAACCGCGAAGGTGACCTCGATGGTGTTCACCATCCTCATCGGCTCGCAGTTGCTGAACCTGGTTGTGATCTCCTTTGGCGGGGAACACTATATTCAGGCGTTCCTGCGCAGTTTCGACGAGGAATGGAAGGTCTTCCTTCTGGTGATGATCATCCTCTTCATCCTGGGCTTCGTTCTGGATTTCCTTGAAATCATCTACATCGTGATCCCGATCGTGGGGCCCGTCATCTATGGCGGCACGATGGACCCGAAATGGGTGACGATCATGATTGCGGTGAACCTTCAGACCAGCTTCCTGACACCGCCCTTCGGCTTCGCGCTGTTCTATCTGCGGGGGGTCGCACCAGCCAGTGTGACGACGGGCCATATCTATCGCGGGGTCATTCCCTTCGTGCTGATCCAGGTGATCGGGCTGGCCCTTCTTTGGCTCTTCCCGCAGATCGTGACCATTGTGCCGGATCTGCTGCCCAACAACTAGGGGCAGGGCGGAAACCCAAACGAAAGCGGGCCTCCAATCGGGGGCCCGTTCTCCATTTCAAAGGTCTCTGAAAAGGCTCAGTCGTCCATCGAGCGCGTATCCGGCAGGGTCAGCCGCGCCACCTGTTCCGCGATCGGGTCGATGGACAGCGGATGCGCCTCGGCCTCATAGGCTTCGGGGTCTTTCAACTGCTGCCAGGACCCGCCCAGATAGACCTCCAGCGCCGAGAACTTGGCCTTGTAGCCCATCTTCGCGCTGCCCGGCACCCAATAGCCAAGATAGACATAAGGAAGCCCCGCATCCCGCGCGATCTGGATATGATCGAGGATCACATAGCTGCCAAGCGACCTGCTGGCTTGATCGGGACGGAAGAAGGAATAGACCATCGACAGCCCGTCATCGAGCACATCGGTCAGGCAAACGGCGGTCAGAGCGTTCTCGGCATCTGTGTCGCGATATTCGATGACCCGACTGCGCACCGGCGTTTCCTCGATCATCGCGGCAAATTCGAAGACATCCATGTCGGCCATGCCGCCATCGGCGTGGCGGCTGTCGAGGTAGTCGCGAAAGAGCGCATATTGCTCTTCTGTTGCCCAGGGGCTGCGCGCCTCGCGTACAAGGTTCTGATTTCGGCGCAGCGCGCGGCGCTGGCTTTTGGTGGGCACAAAGTCCGCAACTCTGATCCGGGCGGACAAGCAAGCGGAACAATCGGAACAGGATGGGCGATAAAGCACGTTCTGTGAGCGGCGGAATCCCTGCTTGGACAGCGAATCGTTCAGCTTTTCGGCATGGTCGCCCTGCAGGGCGGTGAACAGCTTTCGCTCCCGCTTACCCTCAAGATATGGGCAAGTCTGCGGGGCCGTCACATAGAATTGTGGCGCAAGCGGTAGGCTGTGGCGCATAACGTCCTGTCTGCAAGGGCTGCTGTTACTGTCCTGTCACAGGAAAGCCTGCAACAGGATCGGCGGGCGGGCAACCCATTTTGGCCTGCCCACCCGGTTAGCGGCTCGTTACTGCGGACGGTTGATCGCTGCCGTGCCGAGAAAGGCATCGGGAAGGCTCTGGTGGCGCTGGCTGAGTGCGATCATCCCGATGGACAGCACATGCGGCAGGAAGAAGCTGGCGCAGAGCAGGTATCCGCCCGTATGCATCATCGCCTCAGTGCCGTTCAGCCGCTGGCCCTGCGCATTGCGAAGCTCGATATTCATCAGCCGCATGCCAAGCGTGGCAGAGCCCGACGCGATGGTGATGGACCGGTAGAGAAAGCTGGTGGCAATCCAAAAGAGCGGCCACAGGAACCAGGCGATCGACAGGGTCAGAACGCCAAGCAGCAGCATGGCGATGAAAATCAGCGCCACATCCACGACCCAAGCGAAAAGGCGCTTGGCGGGAATGCCGTCATAAAAGACGGCCTGGCGGTCGGGGTCGGGCAGGGCGGAAGTCATACTGTAGGTCATGGCGCGTTTTTCTTGGATTGAAAAGGGCCGACCGCGCGGGGACAGGCGCGGCCGGCAGAGAGAGGCCCAGGGGTGGGGGATCAGGCCTCTACGGTGTCTGCGTCAACAGCCTCTTCCCGGGCCCGGCGGGCACGGTCGGCCATGAACTGGTCGAACTCTGCCTTGTCCTTGGCCTCGCGCAGGCGGTTGAGGAAGCTTTCGAACGCGTCCTGCTCTTCCTCCAGCCGGCGCAGCGTGTCGGCCTTGTAGCTGTCAAAGGCCGTGTTTCCCGAGGTGCGGAAATAATGGCCATGGGAACGGGTACGGGTGCGGCAGCCTTTGGTGAACATACGTTTGCTCCAGATCATGTAGAAGAGAAGGGCGAGGCCAACGGGCCAGAAGAAGATGAAACCAAGGACCATGGCGGCGATCCAGGCGCCCTTGCCCTTGTCATCGAGCCAGTCTTCGGCACGCGAAAACCAGCCTTTGGCGGTGTCGGCCACATCGGTCGTGGTGGCGGTTGCAGTCATGGTGTCCTCCGTTTCGGGGTCAATGTAAATCCTCTTTACATGATCCAAGATGGGAAGCCGGACGGAGGCTTCAAGGGGTGATGTGAAAAGTTTTTACATTTTCTTTGCTGCGGCAGGACGCCAGGTTTTTTTCAGTCAAGGACAAGGAGATTGCTGCACCTCACCGTGTGCACAGAAAAGAAGAATGCGACCGGACCAAGCTAAGGCCTTGAACCAAGTCCTCGCCGCCGGACTGAAAGAACAGCGGGAAGATCGTATCTCCTGTGTTCTGTTCATCGGGGCGCAGATTATCTGCAATGAATATTGCGCAGCTATTGCAATTGCAATACACACTTCATAAACTGTCGAAAAGCATCGCAGGAGGAAGCGGCATGCCCCACGAAACGGTTCGTCTGACCATGGCGCAGGCCCTGGTCCGCTATCTTTGCAACCAGTTCACGGAAATCGACGGCGAACGGGTGCCGCTTTTTGCAGGGGTGTTCGGCATTTTCGGCCATGGCAATGTGACCTGTCTGGCAGAGGCGCTGGAAACGGTACAGGACCAACTGCCCACTTGGCGCGGCCAGAACGAGCAATCCATGGCGCTTGCGGCGATCGGTTACGGCAAGGCCAGGCTGCGGCGGCAGATCATGGTTGCAACCTCCTCGGTAGGGCCTGGTGCGACCAACATGATCACCGCCGCCGGTGTGGCCCATGCCAACCGCCTGCCGCTATTGTTGCTGGCTGGCGACACTTACACGAACCGGCTGCCGGATCCGGTGCTGCAGCAGGTGGAACATTTCGGAAATCCCACGACGACCGTGAACGATGGCTTCAAGCCGGTCAGCCGGTATTGGGACCGGATTACCCATCCCGCGCAGATCCTGTCGTCGCTGCCGCAGGCCATTGCCACCATGCTGGACCCGGCGGATTGCGGCCCGGCCTTCATTGGCCTGCCGCAGGACACGCAGGAACTGGCCTATGACTACCCGGTGGCCTTTTTCGAGGAAAGGCTGTGGGCGATCCCGCGCCCGCGCCCGTCGCGCGATCAGGTTGCAGCGGCGGCGGACCTGTTGCGCACCGCAAAGGCACCGCTGATCATCTCGGGGGGCGGGGTGCGCTATTCCGGTGCAGGCGCAGCGCTGGCGGAATTCGCAACGGCGCGCGGCATTCCGATGGCGGAAACCATCGCGGGCAAGGGGGCGGTGGTGCATGATCATCCCGCATATGTCGGCCCGTTGGGGATCGAAGGCACCGACGCGGCAAAGGCGCTTGCGGAAAACGCCGATGTGGTGATCGCGGTCGGTACGCGATTGCAGGATTTCACCACCGGATCCTGGACCACCTTCGGCGACGATACCCGGTTCATCAATATCAACGCGGCGCGTTTCGATGCGTTGAAGCACCGGTCGCTGCCGGTTGTGGGCGATGCTCTGGAAGCGCTGGCCGATCTGGAGGATGCGCTTGGGGATTGGGTCTGCGATCCGGCCCGAATGGCGGATGCGCAGCGGCTCTATGCCGATTGGAACCGGATGCTGGACGAGGGCCAGGCCCCAACCAACAGCACGCCCCCCAGCTACGCGCAGGTCATCGCGGTGGTGAACAAGATGGCAAGACCCGAGGATACGATGGTGACGGCAGCGGGCGGCCTGCCGGGTGAGACGGTCAAGAACTGGCGGGTGAAAAGCCCCAACACGTTTGATTGCGAGTTTGGCTTTTCCTGCATGGGGTATGAAATCGCCGGGGCCTGGGGTCATGCGATGGCCAAGGGCGGCGATGGCACGCCGATCGTCATGGTGGGCGACGGATCCTACATGATGATGAATTCCGATATCTATTCATCGGTCCTTTCGGGCCACAAGATGATCGTCGTGGTCTGCGACAATGGCGGGTTTGGCGTCATCAACCGGCTGCAAACCGGCATGGGCGGGGCGGGGTTCAACAACCTGCTCAAGGATTCGCGGGTGCTGAACAGGGACAATCCGCGCCATGTCGACTTTGCCAAGCATGCCGAATCCATGGGGGCCTATGCGCGCCATTGCGACAGCCTCGCCGATCTTGAGGCCGCAATGGATTGGGCGCAGGGAACCGACCGGACCACGGTACTGACAATCGCTTCGGATGCCCATGCGTGGACACCGGGTGGGGCGGATTGGTATGTGGGCGTGCCGGAGGTGTCCGAGCGTGAGGGCGTGCGGGCCGCGCGCAGCGGTCAGGAAGCGTTTCGCAAGAAACAGCGGCCGGGGGTCTGAGGTGCTGCGTCACCTAGGGGCCAGACAGGCGGACGAAGCGGGGCGGTGGCGTTCATGTCACCGGCTCCCGCTGCGCGGGACCGCGCCACAGCCCGCCCATTTCCTGCGCGGCCACGCGGGTTGCGATCCATAGCGACAGGCCAAGGCCCGTGATCACCGCACAGGCGACGCCGAACCAGACGCCGTGCTCGTCAAAGCCCCAGACGCCGACGAACAGCCATATGAAAAAGGCGATGCCGAACCCCTGACGGTAGAGGCTGATCCAGACTGTTGCCATGGGGCGCTTGAGCGCCTGAAGCAGCCCGTTGATAGAGAACAGCATCATGTAGACAGGCAGGATCACCCCGTCGATGCGCAGATAGATGGTGCCGACCCGGATCACCTCGGGATCATCGGTGAAGACCGACAGGATTGTACTGCCGAAAATCCACAGGATGGGTGCGGCCGTGGCGGTCATGATGAAGCCGACCTTCCAGCAAAAGCGCAGCGCTTCCCTGACGCGCTCGTAATCCCCTGCGCCGAAATTCTGCGAGGCTATTGGCAGAAGCGCACCGGTCACGCCGAAGACCGGCAGCAGCAGGATCTGTTCCAGCCTGATCCCAAGCCCGAAGCCCGCCACGGCATGTTCGCCAAACCCTTTCAGCGCGTATTGCACGACGAAGCCGGACAGGAACATCACCAGCATCGAGGTGGCCGTTGGCAGCGTCTGGAGCGAGATCTCGCGGAAGCGGTCGGCGCGCGGGCGAAAATTGCGCGCCCTCAGCCGCGCCATGGTCCGCAGGCGAAAGACCTGCCGCAGCATGTAGAGCATCACCCCGGTCTGGCTGACCACGGTCGAGACCGCCAGCCCGTCGAAGCCGATGCCGGACCAGAGGCCGGGAATGCCATAGATGAACAGCGGGTTCAGGCCGATATTGGCAATGAACGCCACCATCAGCGCCCGCTGCATCGACCGGCCGTCGCCATGAGCCTGCAAGACACCGTTGCAGCCAAAGGCCACCAGAAAGCCGGGCAGGGCCAGCGAGAGGATCTGGAAATAGCGAATTCCCGCGTCCTGATAGGCCCCGGCCTCCGACACCAGCCGGATGATCAGCGGGCCATACCACAGCCCCGCAAGGCCGAGTGCAATGGCCGCTGTCACCCCGTAGACGATGCCCTGCGCGATGGTGCGCCGGGCCTGACGCCGGTTGCGCGCCCCAAGCGCATTGCCGACCAGCGCGCCCATGGCTGCCCCAAGCCCGACCCCGAACGACATGGCGATGTGAAAGGCCTGAAAGCCAAGCGCGATACCCGCCTGCGCGCTGGTCCCGAGCAGCCCCGCGAAATACATGTCGACGATGTTGTAGAGCGTGTTGAACAGCATCCCCAAGGCACCGGGAATGGCAAGCGTGCGGAAATGACCGGCGATGGCCCCCTCGGTCAGATCATTGTCGATGGGGCGTGCCATGTCGGGGCCTCAAGGTCTTTCGGCTTGAACGGTCAGGAAGGTGAACTCTGGGGTCAGGACATCGACAAAGCCGTGGTTAAGCTCTGCGTCCACGCTGATGCTGTCACCCGCCCGCAGGGTCAGATACTGCTGCCCGTAGCGATAGACCGCTTCGCCTTCAAGCACCTGAACGAAGACAACGCCATGGCCGACATAGGTGGGGGGCGGGCCGCCCTCGCGCAGCAAGGTCACCCGCCTTGCCTGAAACCGCAGATCCTTGCGGGCATGGATTGCGAGGTTGATATACTCGTGCTGGTGGTCATCGGTGATGCGGGTCGATTTCAACCCCTCGCCGTGGCGCACCAGCGTGAAATCCGTATGGTCGGTCTGGGCTTCTCGGAACAGCGAGATAATCGGCACTTCCAGCGCCTCGGCCAGGGCGGCGAGGGTGCCGATCGAGGGCGAGACGAGGCCGTTTTCGATGCGGCTGATCATGGCGGCGGAGACGCCCGAAAGATCGGCAAGGGACCGTGCGGAATGACCCCGTTGGCGGCGCAGTTCTTTCAACGAGGCACCGATGGCTCTGTCGATCAGCTTGCCGGGTGGGTCCTCTGTCCGCATGTGCCGCGCCCCTAGTCCTTCTTGTAGTAGCCCACGACGTCGCCGTCGGTCGTGACCCCAAGCCCGTTGAGCAACCTGTTGGCATAGTTGAAATATCCGACGATCTGATTGATCTCCAGGATCTCGCCGTCATCCCATCCGGCGGCGCGCAGCGCGTCCACATCCGCCTTTTCGATCTTGCCGGGATACAGCGTCAGCTTCGCGGCGTAGCGCAATGCGGCCAGTTCCGCCCCGTCGAACGCATCTTCCGGGCGATGCGCCTGCAAGGCGTTTTCGACCATGTCCGCGCGGGCGTCGTCGCCGATCAGGTGGCGGGCGTTCGCCCAGTGATTGGCGTAGGAATACGGGCAATCGTTGAGCGTCGAAACATACGAGCTTATGACCTCCTGAAACCACATCGGCACGGTGTTGCCGTCATCATGCAGGCAGGCGCGATACAGAACCACATGGCCGTTCATGGTGCTGGGGCGCAGGGAATGCACGCGCATCACGTTATCGACGGTGCCATGCGGCGTCCGGGCGAAGTCGAGGGCCTTTTTCAGGGGCGCGTCGGCCTCGTCGTCCGAAAGCATTCTGATCCAGGCGGACATGGTCGCTCCTTCAGGTTTCAGTGCTCAAAAACTATGCGCTGTGGTCTCGATCCACATTCGTGCTACATTTTTTATTGACGAATTATTGCGCCTCGCGCAACCTTATTCAGCGACGCGCAACAGATTCAGGGGCTGGGTAATTGCTTATGCGGTGGAACTGCACAGGATCGGAGGCGGCCGGACCGGGCTGCGCCATGAGGGCCGTCGGTGGCGCCGATTTGGCCTTCCTGTCATGACGGGTGCGTCCGACCCAATCATCGAGGTCGCGAATCTCGACAAGTTCTATGGCCATTTCCATGCGCTGAAGGACGTCAACCTGACAGTCCACCAGGGCGAGAAGATGGTGATCTGCGGCCCGTCCGGGTCCGGCAAGTCTACCCTCATCCGCTGTTTCAACGGGCTGGAATGGCACAATTCCGGCCGATTGGTCATCGACGGTGTCGAGGTGCACGAGCAATCCAAGGACATGCGCAGGCTGCGGCAGGAAGTCGGTATGGTCTTCCAGCAGTTCAACCTGTTTCCTCATCTGACTGTTCTGGAAAACCTGATGATCGGCCCGATGAAGGTGCGCAGGCAGGGCCGCGCGCAGGCCGAGGCCACGGCGCGCAAGTATCTCGACCGCGTGCACATCCCCGAGCAGGCCGACAAGTATCCCGCGCAGCTTTCCGGCGGACAGCAGCAGCGCGTGGCCATCGCCCGCTCGCTTTGCATGGAAACGCGGATCATGCTGTTCGACGAGCCCACATCGGCGCTCGATCCCGAGATGATCAACGAGGTGCTCGACGTGATGGTGGAGCTGGCCCAATCCGGCATGACCATGGTCGTCGTCACGCACGAGATGGGCTTTGCCCGCAAGGTGGCTGACACGATGGTGTTCATGGAGGAGGGCGAGATCGTCGAAGTGTCGCCCCCCGATACGTTTTTCACCAACCCCTCCAGCGAACGGTGCCGTCTGTTCCTCGACCAGATTCTGGAGCATTAGGGATGAGCGCCCCGGACCTCTCCGGCCTAAAGGGCCAGCCGCTGCCGCAACGCCCGGCTTTTCAGCGGTTCCTGGGGTCCACGGCAGTCTCCATTGCGATCTATGTCGCCGTGATGGGGCTGATCATCTACGGGTCGTTCACCGGCGCGCAGAACATGGGCTACAACTGGCAATGGCACCGGGTTCCCCAGTTTCTCTACAGTTTCACCGATGACGGGTTTCAACTGGGCGAGATCGTCTATGGTCTGTTCGCCACCATCCAGCTGTCCGCCACCGCCTTTGCGCTTGCCACCGTCCTTGGCCTGCTGGTCGCGCTTCTGCGGCTGTCGGGGCTGGTGATGGGCACGGCCGTGTCGATCGGCTTCCTCGAACTGATCCGCAACATCCCGCTGCTGGTGCTGCTTTACCTCTTCTACTACGTGCTTGGCCCCATCTTCGGGTTTGACCGCTACTGGGCCTCGATCCTGACCCTGGCCGTGTTCCACTCTGCCCTGATTTCCGAGATATTTCGCGCCGGGATCAACGCCGTGGACAAGGGCCAGTGGGAGGCCGCGAAATCCATCGGGATGACCACCGGCCAGACCTATCGCTATATCATCCTGCCCCAATCCGTGCGCTTCATGTTGCCGCCGATGACCGGCGAGGCGGTGCATCTGATCAAAAGCTCCGCCATCGTCAGCGTGATCGCGGTGGCCGAGTTGACGACGATCGGGCGCAACATCATTTCCGACACCTTCATGAGCTTCGAAATCTGGTTCACGGTGGCCGCCGTCTACATGGTGGTCACGCTGATCCTGTCTGTCGGCGTCTCGTATCTCGAACGCAGATACGCCGTCGACCAATAACAAGAGCACCAAGTCCCTAATGATCCAACAAGGAGACAAGACATGACGATTACTCGCAGACTGTTCGGGGCCGCCCTTGGCGCGGCCATGGCGACGGGCGTTGCCCTTCCCGCCGCGGCGCAAAGCGCGTCGCAGGCGCTGACCTCGGAAAGCGTCATCACCCAGATCCAGGAAGAGGGCGTGATCCGCATCGGCCTGTCGCTCTTCGTTCCGTGGTCCATGCGCGACGTGAATGGCGACCTCATCGGCTTCGAACTCGACGTGGGCCGCCAGCTGGCCGAGGATATGGGCGTCGAGGTGGAGTTTGTGCCGACCGCGTGGGACGGGATCATCCCGGCCCTGCTGGCGGGCAATTTCGACGTGATCATCTCGGGCATGTCGGTTACGGCACAGCGGAACCTGACGGTGAACTTCACCCAGCCTTATGCCTATTCGGGCCTTGCCATCCTGGCCAATCGCGAGATGACTGAGGGCATGTCGATGGAGGATATGAACTCTCCCGACGTGATCTTCGCCGCCCGCCGCGGCGCTACGCCCGCCGTGGTGATCGCAGACCGCTTCCCCGAAGCGCAACTGCTGCTGTTCGATGAGGACGGTGCCGCCGCGCAGGAGGTTCTGAACGGCAACGCGCACGCCACCATGGCCTCGCAGCCGACCCCGAACCGTGAGGCCGGGCGTCATCCCGATGTGCTCTACGTGCCCTTCGACAGTCTTTTCGACCCGCGCGGCGAAGGCTTTGCCGTGCGTCGGGGTGACCCGGATGCTCTGAACTTCTTCAACAACTGGATCGCGCAACAGTGGCGGTCTGGCTGGCTGGAAGAGCGCCACGACTACTGGTTCGCCACCGAAGACTGGGCCGATCAGGTCGCACAGTAAACCCAAACGCGAGGGGGCGGTTTCACCGCCCCTTCCCCCTTGTCAGGCAGGCCCGTACCGTGATCAGGTTCTTTCGAAAATTCAGATGGCCCGATTGGGCGATCCTGGCCGTCCTGATGGCGTTCTTCAGCTATATCTGGTTTACCATCGAAGGGACGCTGAACTATTCCTGGCGCTGGCACCTGATCCCCAATTACATCGTCGGTTGGCACACCACCCGAGAAGAGTATTTTGCCAATATTCTTCTGCAGGGGCTTGTCGCGACGATCCGCATTTCAATCTACGCGTCCATTCTGGCGCTGATCCTCGGCACGATCCTGGGCATCGCGCGCTGTTCGTCCAACCTGACGGTGCGGATGCTGGCGCGCACCTATCTCGAATTCCTGCGCAACATCCCGCCCGTTGTCGTGGTCTTCATCTTCTTCTTCTTCCTTTCGCAGCAGCTGATTGACGCCCTGAACCTCGAAAGATGGGCGCGCGGCATCGCGCGGCAGGAAAACAACGGCGTGTGGGAGTTTTTCTTCGGCGAGATGCGCCGCTTCCCCTCACTCATTTCCGGCGTGATCGTTCTGGCGCTGTTCGAAAGCGCCTTCGTGGGCGAGATCATCCGCGCGGGCATTCAGTCGGTGCCAAAGGGCCAGCGTGAAGCCGCCCGGTCGATCGGCATGAGCCGCCGGCAGGAACTGCGTTATATCGTGCTGCCGCAAGCGCTGAAAAAGGTGGTGCCACCGCTGGCCAACCAGTTTATCACGCTGATCAAGGACAGCTCCATCATCTCGCTGATCTCCGTGCAGGAGCTGACCTACAAGACGGTGGAGCTTGTCGCCTCCTCGCGGATGATCTTCGAGGCCTGGATCACCACCGCCGCTTTCTACTTCGTCGTCTGCTTCTCGCTGTCGCGCCTTTTCGGTCGGCTGGAGCGGCGAAGTTCAAGAAACGACCGCTAGGGGCCAGGGTGATGCAACGTTATTCCGCCCTCTCCCTGCTGCGTCACGGGATCAACCGGCACACCACCTGGGCTCCCGCCTGGCGCAGCCCGCCGCTGAAAGATCGCTATGACGTGATCGTCATTGGCGCGGGCGGGCATGGTCTGGCCACCGCTTATTATCTGGCGAAAGAGCACGGGCTGACCAATGTCGCGGTGCTGGAACGCGGCTGGCTTGGCGGCGGCAATATCGCGCGCAACACGATCACCATCCGCTCGAACTACATGCGCGACGCGTCGATCCCCTTCTACGTGAAGTCGGTGGCGCTTTACGAGGCGATGACGCGCGAGCTCAATTTCAACATGATGCACTCCAAGCGCAGCATGATCGACGTCATCCAGAACTATCCGATGATGCGCGACCGCAGGCGGCGGCAGCATATCATGGATATCTACGGCTCGACATACGAACAGATTTCAGAGGCCGAGGTGCGCCGCCGCATCCCCGCGCTGACAGGCGGCGGCCCCGATGCCCGCCTGCCCGTGGTCGGCGGTTACGTCCACACCGATGCCGCGATCAACCGCCATGACGCCGTAGCATGGGGCTATGCCCGCGCCATTGACGCCATGGGCGGCGAGATCCACCAGCAAACGCCAGTGACGCAGCTTCTGCGCGGGGCGGATGGGCGCATCGAGGGGGTGGAAACCCCGCGCGGCGTGATCCGCGCGCCCAAGGTGGCGGTTGCCGTCTCGGGCCATACCACGACGCTGACGGAAACCGTGGGGCTGAAACTGCCCCTGCGGACCATGAACCTGACGGCCTTCGTGTCGGAGCCGGTGAAGCCGCTGATCGACGTCATTGTGAACTGCCCCGACGCTGGCTTCTACCTCAGCCAGTCCGACAAGGGCTCGCTCGTCATCGGCGGCGCGCCCGATCCGGGGCAGAGCTTCCGCCGCGACATCAAGCAGACGGTGTTCGAGGATACCGTGTCCGCGATGCTGTCGCTCTTCCCGTCCTTCAAGAAACTGAAATTCCTGCGCCAATGGGGCGGGCATCTGGATATCGCCCATGACGCCTCGCCCATTCAGGATGAAACGGACGTGCCGGGGCTTTTCGTTACCGCCGGGTGGTGGGGCGGTTACAAGGCGATCCCGGCAGGCGGGCTGACGCTGGCGCATCTTGTGGCGACGGGGCGGCCACATCCGCTGATGGAACCTTTCGGAATCAACCGCTTCCGCCATCTCGATTACGTGATGGAAACCGGCACCACGACAGCGAGGTAGACGCAAACCATGATGCAGATCCCTTGCCCGTTCTGTGGCCCACGCAACGAAAGCGAGTTTTCCTTCGGCGGGCCGGTGAAGCCCCCACGCCCGGATCCGGCAGCGGTCAGTGACGCGGTCTGGACCGAATGGCTGACCCAAGTGCCCAATCCGCTCGGCCCCGTTGAGGAACAATGGTGGCACGTGCGCGGCTGCGGGACATGGCTGACCATCTGGCGCGACACGCGCACGCATGACATCGTGGAGGCCCCGGATGACGGCAGGTAACCGGCTGGCAACGGGCGGCCGGATCGACCGGTCTCGGCCCCTGAATTTCACCTTCAACGGCAAGCCCTATAGCGGGTTCGAGGGCGATACATTGGCCTCTGCGCTGCTGGCCAACGGTGTCCGCCTGACCGCGCGCAGCTTCAAATACCACCGCCCGCGCGGGATTGTCGGCGCAGGAGTGGAGGAGCCTTCGACACTGGTGGAACTGAGAGGCGAGGATGCGTCCGGCAACCGGCCCGCCTCCACCGTGCCGCTGACCGAGGGGCTGGCGGCGAAAGCGGTGAACTGCTGGCCTTCGCTGGCCTTTGACATCGGCGCGGTGAACCAGTTCGCCAGCCGTTTCATCCCGGCGGGGTTCTATTACAAGACGTTCAAATGGCCAAACTGGCACTTTTACGAACGCCCGATCCGCAAGGCTGCAGGGCTGGCCGCCGCGCCCTCGGAACCGCCCGCGACAGGGCACTATGAAACCCGCTACGGCCATTGCGATGTGCTGGTGGCAGGCGCGGGTCCCGCAGGCTTGATGGCGGCGCTCACCGCTGCCCGCGCGGGGCTTCGGGTGATGATTGCGGATGAAGGCACGGAACCGGGCGGATCGCTGCCGTCGCGCAGGCTGACCATCGGCGGTACGGATGCACTGGAGTGGGTGGACGCGACGGTTGCCGAACTCAGCGCGATGCCCAATGTCACCCATCTGCAAAACGCGACGGTCTGGGGCTATCGCGAGCACAACTACCTGATGGTGACGGAGCGTGCCCCGGCAAACCCCAGCCTTCTGGAACGCACATGGCGGGTGCGCGCGGGCCACGTGATCACCGCAACAGGGGCGATCGAGAGGGGCCTCGTCTTTGGCAACAACGACCGGCCCGGCGTGATGCTCGCCTCTGCCGTGCAGACATACGTCAACCGCTACAGCGTCGCCCCCGGCAAGCGGGCGGTGATCTTCACCAACAACAATTCCGCCTATGCGGTCGTCGCCGATCTGGCGGCTGCGGGGGTGGAGGTCAGGGCCATCGTCGACAGCCGTGATGCGGTGCCCGACGAGGCGCGGGCGATCGTGCACGGCATCGAGATCATGGCCGGAAAAGTCGTGACCGAGGCTCAGGGCGGGCGGCAGTTGCGCGGCGTGGCTGTCGCGTCGAAATCAGGCGGGTCGGCGCGGATCCTCTCCTGCGACCTGCTGGCCATGTCGGGCGGCTGGAACCCCACTGTGCATCTCTGGTCCCAGTCGCGCAGCGGCCTGCGCTATGACGATCCGCTTGCGACCTTCCTGCCCGATGCGCCCGCGCAAGCCGTCAGCGCCGCAGGCGCGGCTAATGGTGCGCTCACCCTGCAAGACGCGTTGCGCTCCGGCGCCGAGGCCGCCGCGCGGATCACGGGTACAGAAGGCCCGGACATCCCCGACGCCCCCGACCTGCCTTATGCAATCGAGCCGCTGTGGCGGGTGGAAACCGCGAAGGGCAAGGCCTTCCTCGACCTGCAAAACGACGTGACCGTGGATGACATCCATCTTGCCCTGCGCGAGGGCTATTCCAATGTCGAGCACGTCAAGCGCTACACCACGGGCGGCATGGGGTTCGATCAGGGAAAGACCGGCAATATCAATATCATCGGCACCGTGGCGCTGGCGCAGGGACTGGCCATGGATCAGGTTGGCACCACCACCTTTCGCGCACCCTACAGCCCGGTGTCTTTCGGTGCCATCGGGGGGCTGCGCGAGGGCACCGTCGCGCTGCCGTACCGTCACACACCGATCACCGAATGGAACCTCGCCCAGGGCGCCTTCATGTACGAGGCGGGCGCGCGCTGGCGCAGGCCCGGTTTCTTCCCGCGCGCGGGCGAAGGCTTGCAGGAGGCCACCAACCGCGAATGCCGCGCGGTGCGGTTTGGTGTGGGCGTCTATGACGGCTCCCCCCTCGGCACGTTCGAGCTGAAGGGCCGCGACGTGGGCCGGTTCCTCGATTACCTTTACAGCAACGTCATGTCCTCGCTGAAACCGGGGCACGGGCGATACGGTCTGATGCTGTCCGATGACGGGCTGATCATGGATGACGGGGTGTGCTTCCGGCTCGATGACCATCGCTGGATTGTCTCGACCTCCACCGGTCATGCCGACGCGATCAACGGCCATATGGAGGAGATGCTGCAAACCCGTTTCCCCGAGTGGAACGTGTTTATCACCCCCGTGACCAGCCAGTGGAACAACGCCACGATCTGCGGTCCGAAGGCGCGGGAGGTGATGACGGCGCTCGGCACCGATATCGACCTTGCGCCCGAGGCCTTCCCCTTCATGACCGTCCGAGACGGCACCGTTGCCGGCCTGCCCGCCCGCGTGGTGCGCGTCAGTTTCACCGGGGAACTGTCTTTCGAAGTGAACGTCGCCCCCCGCCATATGCGCACGCTTTGGGCGAAGGTAATGGAGGCAGGCCAGCCCCTCGGCATCCTGCCCGTGGGGTCCGAGGCAAGCCATGTTCTGCGGGTCGAGAAAGGCTTCCTGTCGCTCGGGCACGAGGTGGACGGGACGGTCGATGCGTATGATCTGGGCATGGGGTGGGCAATGTCGAAGAAGAAGCCCGATTACCTCGGCAAACGTGCGGTCCAGATCCGGCGCGAAGCGGGCGGGGCACGGCGAGAGCTGGTGGGTGTGACCCCCGAGCCCGACCGCCAGATCCCTGAAGGCGCACCGCTGACGCCGGGCGGCCGCAAGGAAAAAACCGAAGGCTTCGTCACCGCCTGTGTCTGGAGCGTGGTGCATGAAAGATGGGTTGGCCTTGCCCTGCTGGAAAACGGCCACACCCGCCATGGCGAGACCGCGCATGTGCGGCTGAAGGGGGGCGAGGTGATCCCGGTGCGCGTGACGCCGCCCTGCCATTACGACCCCGACGGCGACAAGCTGAGGTCCTGAACGATGCCATATGACGTCACATTCGAACGGCTGGAGGCGCAGGCGCTTTTCGACCTGAAAGGCCGGCAAGAGGCACTTGGGGCCTGGGCGGGCGAGGCGTTGCCGCCCTTTCCCGAACGACCCAATTCCAAGACCGAGGCCGGGGGCGCGACGCTCATGTTCATCGGCCCCGATCACTGGCTGTTGCGCGCCGATCTGGACCGTGAAGCCCCTTTGGAAGCAGCCCTTCGCCCATCCGAGGCCCCACCCGAAATCTCCCTCGTCCGGGTGTCCGACACGCTGGCGGTGTTCCGCATCACCGGCCCGGACGCGGCGGAGGTCATGGCCGTGGCCTGCCCGATGGACCTGCACGCCAGCCGCTTCGGCCCGGACGGTTCGAGTTACATGGAAGCTTTCGGGCTGAAAGCGCTCGTCACCCGTTGTGCGGGTGGCTTTGACGTCGCGGTTGAACAAAGCTTCGGCCCGATGGTGAACGACTACCTGTCCCGCATCACATCCTGACCTGCACCATCCCATCCTGAACCCGTGCCTCCAGTACCCGCATGGGCCGCGTCGCCGGGGCCGCCACGGGCCGCCCGTCGCGCACGTCGAAGGCGCCCTGATGCAGCGGGCATTCGATGACATGACCGTCGAAATATCCGTCACACAAATCCGCCCCGCCGTGATTGCACAGCGCGAGCGAGGCATAGACCCCGCTCGGCGTGTCATAGACGGCTATCAAGCGCCGCCCGACCTCCACCCGCGTGACCCAGTTCCTTTCCAGGTCCGCCACCGCGATCACGTCGCGCCAGTCCTTGCCGCTCATCCCCGCGCCTCGCGGATCTGGCGCAGGATGTCGAGATGCGCCCCAAGATAGCCGCGCGGTTCCACGTGGATGTGGTCGCGCAGTTTTTCGTGCAGGCGCGGCAGGGCGTGGTAGGGCACGGAGGCCACGTAGTGATGTTCTGCGTGGTAGTTCATGTTCCAGCACAGGAAGCGCCACGGGGCGGAGACAAGGTTGGTGCGGGTATTATCGCTCATCTGCGCCACGGTGGGACGGCCCACATGTTCGGTCATCCGGATGAAACGCATCACCGGTTCACCAAGGAACAGCGGGATGATCCAGTACCAGATCAGCCCCCACCAGCCCGTCAGGGCCATGGCAGCAAAGATCACCGCATAGACCCCCAGCATCATCCGCGCATCCCAGTAGACGGCGGCATGTTCCTCTTTCGGAATGAAGCGCTTTTCCACGTCGGAAAGCCGCCCGCTGGCGTGGCGGGCGACCTCGGTGAACTTGGCCCGCCAGTAGGGTATGGCCGAAAGATACCAGAGGTATTCCCCGTAGGTTTTCGGCATCGGGATCTGTTCGGGGTCCTGCCCGGTCAGCTGCGTATAGGTGTGGTGGTCGCAATGCTCATACCGGAAAAAGCGGTGCGGCAAGAGGATGATCAGCCCGCAAATCTGGCCCACGATATCGTTCAGTTTGCGGGTCCGGAACACGGTGTAATGCACGCATTCGTGTTGCAGCGAGAAGTGGTGCACCAGAACGATGCCCTGCAGGAACATGGCGGGCCAGATCAGCCAGCTGTCCCAGGCCAGCGCGATCAGCGAGGTGGTGCCGGCCAGCACCAGCACCCAAAGCGCCAGCCGCCGCAGCGCCGGGCCGTCGGATCGTTGCATGAAGGATTTGAGCTCGTCCCGGGTCAGCTTGCCCTCTGCAAGCGCCTGGGTCAGGGGCGTGACAATGCCTTGTGTCATTGTGGGTGGTCCATGAGTTCTGCCGGTGCCGGGGGCCGAAAGGGGCGCCATCTCGGACAGGACCGGCACCGGAGACGGGAGTGCTCCGCACCATGGGGCCGCCTCACACCGGCCCCATTACCGAATGATTATGGAGCGCCTGACACCAAGATCAAGCCCCTCATCCTACGGCCCGCAGGCCGATATCGCGCTCGGGCCTGTCAAACAGGGCTGCCACGCCCGGATAGTGGGTAAGAATCGCAGGCCCGCCGGGCAGGCGGTCGGCGCGGAAGACGCCCTCTTCCCACAGGGTCACGCCATCGACCTCGATCGTGGGGTCGAAGATGTTCCAGCTGATCTCACCCGGCGCATAGGTGCCGCAGGTGTGGAAATGCAGGATACGCGGATTGCCGAAGGCCGCGCCGCCCCACCGTTCGTAATTCTGCCGCATGTCCCAGGGGTAGCCGCAGCCGGGATGAATGCCCGCGTGCCAGGAATGGACGAAATCACGGTCGATCCCGAACATGGACGACACCCGGTCGTATTGCGCATTGGCGCGGTCGACATCCGCCGGTTCGCCCTCGAACCCGGTCAGGCGGCCGTTCTCCATCAAGGCAAAAACCGGTGCGCTGAATTCGGGCGAATAGTCGTCGTAATACTTCGAACCGGTGCCGGTCAGAAAGCTCATCGCCGCGCGGCCCGAGAAACTATGGGCGGGCACCGGGGTGAAGACCGACATCGGAAAGCGCAGGATCGTGGTGTCGCCGTCGGGGTTCAGGTTCATCTCGGGCCGGCCGGTGATCTCGGTTCCGAGCGGACAGGTGATCCGGACGTCATTCGCCCGGTCCAGCGTCTCGTTCACGGCGGCTTTCAGATCCAGAAACGCCGCGTGATGGCCATTGGCGAAGCCCGACCCGAACAGATCGCGCGAGAGCGCGAAGCTGACGATGATGGTCTTGCCCTGCGGCATGTCCGAAAACCGCAGTTGATCGCCAAGCCGTGCGAGGAAGACGATGATATCTGCCGCTTCGAACCGGGCCAGCAATTCCGGCGGCAGGTGCGGGTTGTCGGGGTTGAACCCCACGTCGACCGCATCGACCCGAAGCCCGAGGCGGTCGGCGGCTCGGGAAACGATGCTGACGGCATCGGCATCGAAATAGCCATATTCAGGCGGCTCATAGGCAATGAGCAGCCTGTCACCCGCCGCAGCATGGGCGCAATTGCGCAGCAGGTTGAGCGCACCTTTTTCCGGGGACGGGGTCGGCATCTGGTGGGCTCCTTTCCTGATCTACACCAAAAATGTTGACGGATCGTAAAGTCACTCTAACTTCTCTAAGTTGCACTCAGCTATTTGATTCCCGTAATGGGTGCCATTAGACTGACTTATATGATCATCAACCTTCCCTTCTCTGCCCTGCGTGCTTTCGAGGCGGTAGTGCGCCTGTCGGGCTTCTCTGCCGCCGCGCAGGAACTGGGCGTCAGCCAGAGCGCCGTCAGCCAGCATGTGAAGACCCTGGAGGAATGGCTGGGGCATGAGCTCTTGATCCGTGGCGCCCGCAAATCAGAACCGACACGCGAAGGCGATCAGCTGGCCCGCGCAATCTCGGACGGGCTGGGGCGGATCTCGGATGTCTGCGCTCAGCTACGAGACCGGACCCGGTCTGAAAACACCATTGTCATCAGTTGCTTGCCGGGCTTTGCATTTACCTGGCTGTTCCCCCGCCTGCTCAATTTCGACACCACGCATCCGCATCTGGCCGTGTCCATTGCGACGGATACCGGCCAGCACCCGTTTTCCGCCGCCGACGCCGATATCGGCATTCGGTACGGTCTTGGTGACTACCCCGGTTTCCACGTGGAACACCTGATGCATGAATGCCTGACACCCGTCTGCGCCCCCGCATTGATCGAAGGCCCGCCCGGCCTGCACCGATTGCAGGATCTGGCCCGCCACACCCTGCTGCATGACGAAAACGAAAGCTTCGGCAATGCGGCCCCCACGTGGGACTTCTGGGCGCGAAATTGCGGCCTGACCCTGCCGAAACCGGCCAAGTCCCGACGCTTCGGGCAATCGAATCTTGTGGTACAGGCGGCGATTCAAGGGATCGGCGTGGCGCTTGGGCGCAAACCGCTGGTGATCGACGCGCTTCTGGATGGGCGGCTGGTGCGGCCATTCCCCGATATTGCGCAGTCGCCGCTCTCCTATTGGCTGGTCCTGCGCCATGACCGCATGGACAGCGCGAAGGTGCAAAGCTTCCTGTCATGGATCAGGTCCGAGGTCGCCTCGGAACCGGACCTGCCGGACGCTGTTTTGCCAATGAATTAGCCTGCCTAATGGGGGCATTACCTCTGCCCCATGGCGCAACCCTGCGCCTTGCGGCAGGATGGGCCGGAGCCACCCGAAGAAAGGACGCCACCCATGTATCTGAAAAACTGCTGGTATGTCGCCGCCTGGAGCAAGGATGTCGGCCGCGAGCTGAAGGCGGAGACCTTTCTGGGCGAGCGTATCGTGTTCTACCGCAAGGAAGATGGCACGCCGGTGGCGCTGGAAAACGCCTGTCCACACCGCAAACTGCCGCTGTCCAAGGGCAACCTGATCGGCGATACGGTCGAATGCGGCTATCATGGGCTGACCTTCGATTGCACCGGCAAATGCACAGACAGCCCCACGCAGCGCGGCATGACCCCGCGCCGGGCGGTGGTGAAATCCTACCCGGTCGTGGACCGCTACCGCTTCCTGTGGATCTGGATGGGCGATCCAGAGCTTGCCGATCCCGATACCATTTTCCCGATCCCCAATTTCGACGATCCCAACTGGGGCAAGACCGATGGCGGGGTGATGGATATCGACTGCCATTACCTGTGGGTCTGTGACAACCTGCTGGACCCCAGCCATGTGGCTTGGGTGCATGTCAGCTCCTTTGCGGGGGCGGGCACGGATGACGAGCCGCTCAATATCGACCGGCACGACAACGGCGTCGTCGTATCCCGCTGGATCGAGAACAAACCCCCGTCGCCCTATTATGCGAAGCTGGTCCGCTTCGAGGGTGATTGCGACCGGTTGCAGCATTACGAGATGTGCATGCCCGCTATCGGGGTGAACAAGTCGATTTACACGCCGGTGGGAACGGGGGGCTATGACAAGCCGCAGGTGGAGCAGACTTTCATCAACATCTCCTACAACTTCATGACCCCGATTGATGAGGACCGGACCCGCTATTTCTGGTTCCAGCACCGCAATGATCATGCGAAGGATCAGGCGATCTCTGACTACATGAATGACGGTGCGCGGATGGCCTTCCTTGAGGACAAGGAGGTTCTGGAAGAGGTTCACAAGGGCATGAAGACCCCGGTGACACCCCATATCGACCTTGGTCTCGATGCCGGGGCCAAGGCGTTTCGGCTGATGCTGGATCGGGCGATCAAGGCGGAAACCTGATGGCCGGTCATTCCAGATTGTAGATCACGCCGGTGCCGTTGGCATTCGTCCAGCGCAGGCGTGTGGTGCTGATCACTGTCAGACTGTTGCCGTTGCCGCTTTGGAACCGGTCCTGCGCGATCCGGTGGTAGGGGACGGGCGGGGTGGAATAGCCCTGTCTCTGTAGCGTGATCATGTCCGGGCCGATCACACGCAGGATCTGACGCAGTTCCTGTCCGTCGGTCCATTGTCCCAGATAGGTTCCCCCGGTGATGCCGGGCTGTGCCGCGATGGTTCGCGTCGCGGGATGGGTTGGGAAGAGGTCGGCCTTTGCGGGAAACACCCCCAACAGGAAAGGCGCGAGCAGCAACTGGCGGCGGGTAGGACTGGGCATTGCAGGGCCTTTCTCGGTTTGGGGTATGTGACAAGCCTAGGGGGTGGATGCCCGGCTGCGGATAGGGTCGATCCCCCAAACGGGGCTGTGGTCCCCAAGGAAAACCCCGCCAGCGCAGGGCTGACGGGGCTGCATGACGCGAATGCGCGCGGGGAGGTGGTCAGTCGTGATCGTCCTCCTCTTCGAGAATGCTGTATGAGCTGCCGACGCTGGTTCCTTCTTCCACAAGAACGCCATGGTTGTCGCCGACAATGCCGTGTCCGACGGAAATCCCGATCGGGGCGCCGATGGCCACGTTGCTAAGGTCGGGCCAGGAGGGGCATCGAATGCGGAACGGGTGTTCGGTATGCGCCAGTTCGGGGCAATAGCGCGGGCCGGTATCGGCAATCGGGATGTCGGGATTGGCAACGTAGTCGTTCGGTCCGCTTGCCGATTGGGCAAGGGCGGGGGCGGCAGAAAGCGCCAGCAGGGCGGCAAGAATGTATTTGGTCATGGTGGGCCTTTCGGGCAAAAGCGGCTGATGTGGGAAAGCTAGCAAGGGGCCGGTCAGCGGGGCATGGGGTCGATCCCCCAAAACCGTGTCATTTGGACCGGGACTTGCTGATCTCGAAACTCAGGGCCAAGGCGGGCCTGCCGGGGCATGGGCGCATACCCCGGTTGAGCGCGTGCTAACCGTTTTCGCGGAAATCATCGTCGGCGCTGCGCAGCTCGGCGGGGCTGGCGAACCCATCCTCGTTTACGTCCACACGCCGGAAGGCGATGCGATAGGCGGCGAAATTGCGGATCAGCCGCGCCGTGGGCTGGCCGGTGCGGGCCATCTGGCGCACGAATTCGCGAAACTCGGGGAAGCTGAGCATCCCGTCGCGGTTTGCGTCCGCCACGACAAAGGCATCAACCTCGCCTTCGGTCACGGGGCCAACGCCGTCCACCTCGGTCTGGGCCATGGCCGCGAGGGGAAGGGAAAGAACCAGGAACAGAACCGCCAAGCGCATCATGAGGCTCCTTTTACCACGCGGTCCGCAGGAATGCGCAACGAAAAAACCGTGCCCTTACCGGGGGTGGAGGCGACGGTCAGCTCCAGCCCATTTTGCGCGGCCAGTTCGTGGCAGATCGACAGGCCAAGCCCGTGGCCAGAGCTGTCCTTGCCTGAGGACCAGGCCTGCCGGAAGCTTTCCAGCTCCTCTGCCGTCATGCCGACACCGGTATCGAGAACATCAACCCTGGCCCCGTCCGGCACGCGGCGTATCCCGGCCAGAACCGTGCCTTCGGTGGTGTATTTGACTGCGTTCGACACGAGGTTCGACACGATCCGCATCAGGATCAGCGGCGGAACGGTGGTGGGCAGGGAAGACGGCACAATCCGCAGGCGCAGACCCTTCGACACGGCCTCCTCTCGGAACATCTGGGCGACCGTGTTCAGGATCAGCGACAGGGCATATGGCTCGGCTGTGTCCTCCGGTTCCTCTGGCATTGGCTCGCCGGGCAGATCCTCCTCGGGGCGGGTGTCTTCCAGATGACCAAGCGCCAGATCCTGCATGTAGTCGAATGCCTCCGACAGCCGCTCCCGGATCTCGGGCGACTGGTCGCGGGTCATGGTTTCCATCGTCATGCGCAGCGAGGCAAGCGGTTGGCGGATGTCATGCGACATGGTCGCCAACTGCTGCCGCCGCCGGTCGGCCAGATCGCGGGCGTGGCTGTAGTTGCGCTCGGCCTCCAGCAATTCGCGGGTGGTTTCGGCCTCTTTCTGAAGCGCCACCATCTCGCGTTCCAGTGCCGCCGCATGTTCCCGCCGCATGTCGATCAGCCCGACCGAGAGGCCCGACATGGTGCCAAAGGCGATGATTGCGTAAATCGCCTTTATCGCCCAGGTCATCGGGATATCGACCGAGCCGAGTCGTGCCAGTGCCAGCAGGATCAGCAGGCCAAGCCCGACGAAGGCCACCAGCACCACGATGCGAAAGACCGGCCTGCGGGCACCGGTCACCATGTCCCACTGGAAGCCGGCCAACAGATGGCTCCCAAGCATCAGCACGAGCAGGATATAAGAAGCGGGGGCCATGATCTCGGGCGGTAGAACGAAGACAAGGGCAATGCCGATGATCGAGACCACTGCGAGGCCCCGCATGGCCTGTTTCAGCTTTGGCCGCCGGGCGAAGCGCGCCAACGACAGGGCGGCGGTGGCAAATCCGGCGGCACACAGCGCATAGAGCAGCGACAGGCCAACCGGCAGGTGCCAGGTGGGATGGGCGGGATAGAGAAAGCGGAACAGCAGAATGTCGATATAGGCTATGAAGATCAGCCCCAGGGCCAGAAGCCCCGCGTAAGCGCCGCCCACATCGCTGCGCATGGTGGCGCTGAAAACCGCGAAGAACAGGATGCAGGAGCCGAGGAAGGCATAGAACCCGGCCAGAGTCAGCCCATCGGTGAAGGTGCGGGCCTGATGATCGGCGGGGGTCTCAAGGCTCAGATCCACCAGATCGGTCGCGCCATAGGTCATGCGCACCATCAGCAGCGCCCGTTCCCCTGCAGCCAGCTCCACCGGGGCGCTGCTCAGCCTTGTGGCGCTGAAGTCGGCGGGGTCGAAAGGCTCGCGGATGTCATGGGCCAGCAACTGCTCGGTCTCGCCACCATCGCGCACAAGGAACACATCGAGCGCCACCAACCCGTGCGTGTCAGAGGCCAATATCCACGCGTCCGGAGGGCGGCCCTCATCGGGGGCGACGTTCAGCAGTTCGGTCAGCGCCCAGATCGGCTGATAGGGGGTGGCAGGCGCGATCACTGCGTCGAAATCGCCGCTCAGGGCGCCGTCCATATAGGCGGTGACGATGTCGGCAATGGGCTGGCCCACATCACGGGCAAAGCGCATGGCGGGCGCGATATCGGGCGAGGAATAGGCCGGGTCGACCTCCATCACCGGGGGCGTTTGCGCAACTGCTGGAAGGCTTGCGAAAAGCAGGGTCGCGCAAACAGAAAGGAATGATAGGATCGCCCGCAACAGATTGCCTTTTCAAAAGATAATGGGGGGAGCTTAGTTTGCCCGAGCCAAGATTTCACGCGGTTATTGCCGATGATCATGCCATCGTCCGGGCGGGGTTGCGCACGGCGCTGGAAACCCCCGGCATGGTGGAAACAGACGGCATCGCCGTGGTGGCGGAGGCGGGGGACGGGCTGCAGGCCATTTCGGCTGTGCGTCAGCATCGGCCGCATTTGCTGCTGCTGGACGTGCAGATGCCCCATGCAGGCGGGCTGGAGGTGCTGCTGGAGGCGCGTCGCTGGTCGCCCGATACAAAGATCGTGATCCTGACCGGCGTCATGTCCGTGGGCAAGATCAGCGAACTGGTGTCAAGCGGTGTGGACGGGCTGTTTTCCAAGGGCGAGGACAATACCGAGCTCTATCGCCAGTTGCCCAACATCCTGCGCGGGCGGCGTCACATCGCGGAGAGCCTTGTCGCGATGCTGGAGGACGCACCGGACGCACCCAACCTGACCGCGCGGGAAAGGCAGACCCTGAACCTGATCGTTGCGGGCCAGTCGAACAAGGAGATTGCCGAAACGCTCGGGATCAGTGCCAAGACCGTAGACCGCCACCGCACCAGCCTGATGCAAAAGCTCGACGTGCATTCCGTCGCGCAGCTGATTGCCTATGCGCTGCGCGAAGGGTTGATCGACCCGGCGGGCGGGTTGTAGCGCCGCCGGGCCAATGCAGCACTAGGGCCGGTTGATCGCGGGCAATGGACGACCCGCGGCTTCGGCCAGGTCCATGATGCTGTCATGGATCGCTTGCAGCGTGTAGTTCGGGTTGTGGGCATAACCGCCGGGGTCGCGCGTCACGAACTGGAAGTTATAGGCAGCCGCCAGCAGGCGCGGCGTCCAGCTGGAATACTGGTTGGGATAGATCGCCTCGCCTTCGTCAGCTTCACCATTGCCGTTGGTGTCATTGAAGAAATACGGGTAGCTGTGCAGCTCATAGAGGATCGGCGCACCGGCGACCGTTTCCGCATAGGCGGCGATTTCCGCAGCCAGGATCAGGCGCAGCCCTTCGACCTCGGCGGCGATGCCTTCGGAGATGTCGCCATCGCCATCATAGTCGATGCGTGAGATGCGGATCGTCGCGGGATCGGCGTTTTCGTGGCAGGTCAGGCAGCCATCGGTGACCACCTCCAGCGAATGCGGATCGTGGCAGGAGGAACAGGTGGTGATCGGCCCGGTATGGCTGAAGGCCCCGTCATAGGACCGGCCCATATACTCGTAGAGCCCCGCAACCTCTGACCCGAAGGTCGTGGCCCCCGCCGCCGCGTAATGGGGGTTCACGAAACGTAGCTCTCCATTTGGCGTGTCGGGATCCATCCCCTCCAACTGCCCTTGCAGCGTCGGGCCGGACGACCGGCCCTGGTGGCAGGTCAGGCAGGTGCCCGCATTGGGCAACGCGGTCATGGTCACGCCGGAAGGAAAGGTGATCTCGGAAATCGCCGATACGCCGTCGGTGTGGCAGGTGTCGCAATCCACGACGCCCCCCGGTGCGATGGTCTGGTCGATCATGCCCGCGGCGGTGCCGTCCAACCCATGAAAGTCGCGGAACCCCGCGCCGGAATGGCAGACCGCGCAGGCGGCGGGCACCTCGTCTTCGCCGTTCCAATGGGCGAATGCCTCGGCAGCGGCATCGCCATGGGCCGATTGCACCCAGGCCTGCACGGCGGCAGCGGTGCTGTTTTCCTGCGCGAGAATGGCAGAGGGTGCAATGGCAGTCAGCAGGGCCAGCAGGGTGGCGTGGGCGGTCTTCATGACAGTCTCCTTCAGGGCGGGAACAGCTTGGGTCCAGATATGCCCGATCGCATCGGGCCTGGCATTGACCTCCATCAATCCGGGGCAGGTCGTTAGGCGCTATGGTGGGCAGACAAGAACCCGCGTCATTTCACCGGAGAATCCCGAATTGCCTCGTATCAAAGGTGTCAGACTGCCCGATCAGGGTGCGCCCCGACAGGAGATCGGGCCGGTCACGCTGCCCGATTGTGTCGGGCTGATCGGGGCGGATTACCCGGGGATGAAGCTGCGCGCGGTGGTCGCGGAAGGGGATCGGGTATCTGCCGGTCAACCCGTGATGCACGATCACGCCATGTCCGAGAGGGTGGTGACCAGCCCGGTCAGCGGCACCGTCGAGGACATCGTGATCGGCGCGCGCAGGCAGGTGGCGCGGATGGTGATCCGGCGCGGAGCGGGAGAGGCGAGGCGATTCGATCCCGCAACGGCGGATGACCCGGATGGGCTGCGTCGTCTGATGCTGAGCAGTGGTTTGTGGGTGGCAATGTTGCGACGGCCTTTCGGGCGGGTGCCATTGCCCGATGAAACACCCGCAGCCATTGTCGTGACCGCGATGGCCACTGATCCCGGTGCCGCCGATCCCGCGCCTTTGATCCGGGCCGAGGCGGGGAACTTCAACACCGGCATTCAGGCGCTGAGCCGCCTTGGCGGGGGGACGGTCTTCGTCTGTCAGTCTCCGGGCGCGGAACTGGCCCGCAGTGGTGAGCGTGTGCGCATCGCGGTCTTTTCCGGTGCGCATCCCGCCGGAATGCCCGGTGTGCATGTGGAACGATTGTGCCCCGCCACCGCGTCGCATCCTGTCTGGCAGATCGGCTATGCGGATGTCTTGGCGCTTGGCCAACTGCTGCGCGATGGTGCGCTGCCTGCCGATCGGGTCGTGTCCCTCTCCGGGCCTGCGGCGGCGGACCCCCGGTTGCTGCGCCTTCCCATCGGGGCGGATATCGAGGCGCTGGTGGGCGGCGAGACGCGCGGCACCGCTTATCGCGTTCTGTCCGGTCCGCTGTTGTCGGGGCAGGAGGGGCGGTTCCTGCGTCGCAGACATGTGCAGATCAGCCTGACACCGCGTGAAGCCCCTGCACCGCATGGCCGCAAGGGGCCGGCCCTTCAACGTGCGGCGCTGATTCCGAATGCGGCTGTCTCCCGCTCACTCGGCCCGGATTTCCCTGCGGTTGCCCTGTTGCGTGCGCTTAGCGTCGGAGAGGTCGAACAGGCCGAGCGGATGGGGGTTCTGGGATTGCTGGAAGATGACATGGCGCTTGCCAGCTATCTGACCGGAGGGGGCGAAGATTATGGCATTCGGCTGCGGGCCGTTCTTGACCGGTTGGAGGCAGCATGACAGCGCGCGGGCTCTGGTCACGGGACATGATCGGGTGGGCGGTTGTCGCCGCCCTTCTGCCGCCCGCTGCCATCGTGGTGGTCGAGCAGGGGGTGGAGGGCGTGCTGCGCATGGGCGCGGTGCTGGCTGTCGCGTCGCTATGGCAGCTTTTGTTCCGCAGGCTGCGCGGGGTGCCCTGGTCGCCCTCGGGTGCGGTTCTGGCGGTGTCGATGGCGGTGCTGGCCCCGGCGGGCCTCTCGCCCATGCAATTGGCGCTTGGGGCGAGCTTTGGCATCGTTCTGGCAGACCTCATCTTTGGTGGCTGGGGTCGCAACGTGGTCGGGGCCGCGCCCGTGGCGCTGGCGATGGTGTTCCTGACATGGCCGGGCGGTGCCGCGCCGGGGACAGAAACCACGATGTTGCTGGCTGTGGCTGCCTCGGGGGCTGTGCTTCTGGCGCTTGGCATCCTGCCATTGCCAGCGCTGCTCGGCGGGGTCGCGGGTGTGCTTGGTGCGATGGCCCTGATCGGCGCGCCGTTGGAGTCCGCTGTGCTGGCCGGGGGCGCGGGCTTCGGTTTGCTGCTGCTGGCCGATCCGGTCACGGCGCCGACAACGCCGGTCGCTCGGCTGGTCTACGGCCTGCTTGGCGGCGCTTTGATCGCGCTTCTGGCCGGTTCGGACGGGCTGGCGGGGGCGGAGCGGGCCACGGTCTTCGCGGTGCTTCTGGCGCAGGTTTTTGCGCCGACAATCGACTATGCGGCGCTCGCGGCAAAGCGCCATGCAAGGGGGCGGCGACATGCCTGATCTGAATCCGATATCCCTGTGGCAGCGGCTGCTGGCGGCTCCCAATGACAGCCGGGGCAAGACGCTGACCATGGCGTTTCTGGTGTCCTTCGCAGCCGCGCTTGCGGTGTCCAGCGCGGCGGTGCTGCTTGGCCCAAGGCTCGACGCCAACCGGGAAGCCGAACGCCGCGCCCGGCTGGAGGCGCTGATTGCCGAGACGCCGGGACTGGCCGAGGTGTTGCCGGGCAGCGGCATCGACAGCCTTGAGGTGCTGACCGTCGATCTGCGCGACCTGTCGCTGGCGGACGCGGTGGACCCCACGCAGGTGACGGAACTGGCCGAGGATGACGACATTGCGGGCATCGGGACGCGGCCAGACCTGCAACAGATCTTCATGGCCCGCGACGGGCGTGATCTGGCTCTGGTGATCCTGCCGGTCTACGGGCAGGGTTATCAGTCCACGATCCGGGGCTATCTGGCGCTTGGGCCCGATCTGAACACGGTGGTGGGCCTTGCGATCACAGAGCAGGGGGAAACGCCGGGGCTCGGGGCCACGATCCAGACGCCGGGCTGGCTGGCGCAATGGCCGGGCACGCAGTTGATGGACGAGGCCGGTGAGATCCGAGTCGCCGTGGTGCGTGGCGGCGGTTCGACGGCATATGAGGTCGACGCCATCACCGGTGCAACCCGCAGTTCCAACGGCGTCCAGAACATGATCCGCTTCTGGGTTGGACCGCTTGGCTTCGGCCCGGTTCTGGATGCCCTGCGCAGCGGGGACCTGCCATGAGAGCCGCGCTGAAACCCCTCTTTGACCCGCTGCTTCGCGACAACCCGGTAACGGTGCAGATCCTCGGCATCTGCTCGGCTCTGGCGGTCACCACCTCGATGACGACCGCCCTGACCATGAGCCTGGCCCTGACCGCCGTTCTGGTCGCCTCAAGCGCCGTCATCTCGCTGATCCGCCGTGATATCCCGGCGCAGATCCGGCTGATCCTGCAAATCACCATCATCGCGGCCATGGTCATCGTCGCCGACCTGATCTTGCAGGCCTATGCCTATGCGATCAGCCAGCGGCTTTCGATTTTCGTGTCGCTCATCGTGACCAACTGCATCGTTCTTGGCCGGGCCGAGGCCTTTGCCATGTCGAACCCGGTCGGCCCCAGTATCCTTGACGCGCTTGGCAACGGGGCGGGGTATTCCGCGATCCTGATGGTCATTGCCTTCCTGCGGGAGCTTCTGGGCTTCGGCACGCTGTTCGGCGCGACCATCTTCCCGACCGTGGCCGAGGGTGGCTGGTATCAGCCCTTCGGCTTCATGCTGCTGGCCCCGTCTGCCTTCATGCTGCTCGGGCTTCTGGTCTGGGCGTTGCGCAGTTGGCGGGTGGAGCAGGTGGAACCCGCAACGACCCGCGTGGACCGGGAGGAGGCGCTGTCATGACCGACCTTTTCCTGCGCGCGGTCTTTGCCGACAACCTGATCCTCAGCTTCTTCCTTGGGGTCTGCACCTTCCTGGCCGTGTCGAAACGGGTGGAAACCGCGCTTGGCCTCGGGGCCGCGATCATCGTGATCCTGACCATCACCGTTCCCGTGAACCAGTTTATCCTGACATGGCTGCTGGCCCCCGGGGCATGGGACTGGATCGGGGCGGGGGAGGTCGACCTGACATTCCTCCGGCTCATCGCTTTCATCGGGGTCATCGCCGCCATGGTGCAGGTGCTGGAGATGGTGCTCGACCGCTTCGCCCCGTCGCTCTATGCGGCGCTCGGGATCTACCTGCCGCTGATCACGGTCAATTGTGCCATTCTGGGGGGCAGCCTGTTCATGGCAGAGCGGTCATACGGGTTTGGAGAGTCTATTGTCTTCGGCTTTGGCAGCGGGTTGGGTTGGGCGCTGGCCATCGTCGCACTTGCCGCGATCCGCGAAAGGCTGGCCTATGCCGATATGCCCGCCGGTCTGCGCGGGCTTGGCATGACCTTCATCGTCACGGGCCTCATGTCCATGGCCTTCACCGCCTTTGCCACGATGGCCGCACCATGACCCAGATCCTGCTTGCCACCCTGCTGATGGTTACGCTGATCATGGCGCTGGCGCTTGGTGTCATGGCCGCGCGGGCGGTTCTGGTGCCGTCGCGACCCGTTCGCCTGACCGTGAATGGACGGCGAGAGGTAGAGGCGCGAACCGGGGAGAAACTGCTCGATGCGCTGAAGGCAGGGGGTATTCCGATGCCGTCAGGCTGCGCCGGGGCGGGGACCTGCGGGCTGTGCCGTGTGACGGTCGCAGATGCTGGACCACCGCTTGCCACGGAAACCGGAACCCTTGGCAAACCCGCGACCGACCGGGGCGAAAGGCTCGCCTGCCAGACCGTGATGCGCGGGGCGATGTCGGTGCAGGTGCCCGAGGATATCCTGTCGGCGGAACGCTATGATTGCGAGGTTATCTCCAATTGCTCGCTCGCGCCGCTGATCAAGGAGCTGGTCGTTGCCTTGCCCGAGGGGGCGGAGTTCGACTTTACCGCCGGGGAATACGGGCAATTGACCGCCCCTGCCTACGCGCTCGATTTCACCGATATCAACGCGGGTACATTTGCCGATATCTGGGACCGTCGCGGGCTACGGAGCCTGTCCGCTCGCAGCCCCGAACCGGTATCTCGCGCCTATTCCATCGCCAATCGGCCCGAGGACACGGGAAAGGTTGTGTTCAACATCCGCCTTGCGCTGCCGCCTGCGGGCAAGCCCGATGTGCCACCGGGGATCGTTTCCTCCTACCTCTTCGGCCTGAAATCTGGCGACCGGCTGGCCCTGGCTGGTCCCTATGGGACGTTCCGGGTGCGCCCCTCGGATCGGGAGATCGTGCTGATCGGCGGCGGGGTCGGCATGGCCCCCTTGCGCGCCATCGCCCATGAGCAACTGGCAGGCCCCGGCGCATCGCGGCGCATCTCCTATTTCTACGGCGCGCGCAGCCGGTCGGACCTGTTCTATGATGACGAGTTCAAGGCCCTTGCCGCCGCGCATCCGAATTTCAGTTGGACGGTTGCCTTGTCCGATCCGCAACCGCAGGACGGCTGGAGCGGCGAGACCGGCTTCATCCACGACGTCGCCCTGCGCGCCTATCTGGGCAATCATCCCGCGCCCGATGCCTGCGACTACTACCTCTGCGGACCGCCCCTGATGATGCGGGCCGTGATCACCATGCTGGACGACCTCGGGGTCGAGCCGGATGCCATCTTCTTCGACGATTTCGCGAGCTGACCCATGACCCTGACCCGCCGCCATTTCCTCGCCCTCTCCGCCGCCACCCTGACGGCGCGCCCCGCTTTGGCCTTTGATCCGCAGGTGATCGGGGGGCAGGCCTTCGGTTCCTACTGGCGCGGGATGTTCGCGGCGGATCTGCCGGGGGGCGATGTCACGGCTCTGATCGGCAGGATCGTGGCCGATGTGGACGCGCAGATGTCACCCTACCAGCCGGGATCGGAGCTGTCGGTGTTCAATCGCGCGGGTCAAGCGGCTCTGTCCAGGGACGTGGCCGAGACCACCCGCGCCGCGTTGCGGATCGCGTCGGACACGGGCGGGGCGTTTGATCCCACCGTTGGACCGTTGGTGGCGCGCTTCGGGTTCGGCCCGATTGAAGGGGCAGAGCAGGCGGGCTGGCAGGTGCTGAGCCTGTCCGGTGACCGCCTGACCCGCGCGGCAGAGGGCATAACGCTGGACCTGTGCGGCATCGCCAAGGGGCACGCGCTGGACCGGATGGCGCACGCGTTGGAGATCGCCGGGGCAGGGGATTTCGTTCTGGAACTGGGCGGCGAAGTGGTCGCCCGTGGCCAGCACCCGGAGGGCCGCCCGTGGCAGGTGGGCATCGAGGACGGTGCGGGCGGTTTGGCGGGTGTGGCGCGGGTACAGGGGATGGCCGTCGCAACCTCTGGGCTGTGGGATCAGAGCTATGCCGTCGGGCAGGAGCGCTATGGCCACCTGATCGACCCGATCACCGGCGCACCCGCAGGCGATACCCTGGCCTCGGTTTCGGTTTTCCACGACCGGGCGATGATGGCGGATGGGCTGGCCACCGCGCTCTTTGTGATGGGCGCTGCGCGCGCAGAGCGCCATGCGCGGGCCAACGGGCTGGCCACGGTCCTCGTGGCACGCGACGGAGGCGTCACGGTCACCGGCGCGGCACAGGATTTCGTCGAGATCGGAGGGTTGGGCTGATGGGTGTCTTTCTGGCGGTTCTAGCCGTCTTCCTTCTGGCAGCCCTTGGCCTTGGCCTTGGACTGTTGATGGGAGGAAAACCCGTGCAGGGCAGTTGCGGCGGCCTGTCTTGCGGGGCTTGCGAGACCTGTCCGAACCGGAAGGCAAGCGAATGACCCAAGGCGCCACGATAGACCGCTACATGAGCCGCAACCTCGTGACCCTGTCGCCGGATATGGAAGTGACCCGCGCGGTTGCCACGCTGATTGAGCACGACATCTCTGCCGCGCCGGTGGTGGATGATCTGGGCCGTCTGGTGGGCATCCTGACCGCCAGGGACTGTTTCCGCGCGGTGCTGCATGCCCATTACCATCAGGAGCTTGGCGACACTGTCGCAGACTACATGACCGCGGATGTGACAACGCTCGACACTGGTATGGGCGTTGTCGCCGCGGCACAGGCGTTCATGGACAGCAATCACCGGCGCTATCCGGTGATGCAGGACGGGCGGCTCGTGGGCATCATCACCCGTATGGACCTGCTGCGGGCCTTTCAGGCGGAAGGCTAGGGCAGGTTCAGGGCCTCTCGTCCGACAGGTCCCATCTGCCGGGTGATCTGATCGGTGAGTGTGAGGGCGGCCATTGTGGCGACCTGCTCCGGCAAGTCCCCCAATTCCCCGGCCCGCGCCACCACGGTGATGGAGCGTGAGAAACTGGCCGCAGGCAGCGGGTGGAGGGACAGGGGCATCTGTTCGACAAACCCGTCGATCAGCAGGCTTGGGGTCAGGATGGTAAAGCCCAAGCCCTGCGCCACGCAGGCGGTCACCATGCTGGACCGGTCCGCCTGAATGACCCTGGGGACCGCCAGTTTCAGCCGCCGCAGATGCTGTTCCGTCCGCCGCCCGACACTTGTTGTGGCGGCAAATCGAACCAAAGGCAGGTTGTCGAGGATATCGGAGAGTGACCGGCTTGGGCCACGATAGCTTTCGGGCAGGACCAGCAGAAAGGTTTCGGTCAGCACATCGTGCCGTTCCAGCCCGTCCATGTCGTAAAACGGGTTCGAGGTGACCACCAGATCGGCGCGTTTGCTGCGCAACAGCGCTTCGTGGTCGCCGCTTTGGCCTGCATGCAGGGTCAGGTCCTCCACCCCGAAGTCGGCCTTGGTCAGGTTGACCAGCGGCGGGGTCAGGGTCGTGGCGATAGAAGCCAGCATTCCCACCCGCAGCACGCTGATCGGGCGGGGCCCCTCGTGGCGCATGGAGGTTGCGAGGTCTTCGATGCTGTTCAGGATGCGCTGTGCGTGGCGCAGGCACAGCTCGCCCGCCTGTGTCAGTCTGAGCGGCCTCACGGACCGGTCCACCAGCCGCGCGTCGCAGGCCTCTTCCAGCGAAGCCAGTTGCTGCGAGGCCGCCGATTGGGTGATGCCAAGCAGTTTCGCCGCGCGGGTCACCTTGCGGGTTTCGGCAATGGCCACAAAGACCTCCAATGCGGTGACAAGGTTCTTGTCGGACAGCAGCCGGGTGGACAATTTTTCCTGCATCATAAGAGTACCTAATGCTGTGTGGTTTCATTTGCCGTGGTGCGGGCCGTTGGGTCAAGCTCTGGTAAGGAGAAACAGGGGTTTGGCATGGCAAGGCGTGGCAAAAGGAGGGAGGTGGATCAAACCACCATTCGCACGCCTTATATTGACCGCAAGATCGGCCCTCTCCCGGTTCTCTCGCAGGAGGGGCTGGAGCTGATCGAGGCCAATGCCGACCGCATCCTCGCCGAAACCGGGATGGAGTTTCACGACGATCCGGAGATTTTGACGATCTTCGCGGAGGCCGGGTGCGATGTGGATGGCACGCGGGTGCGCTTCGCCCCCGGCTTCTGCCGCCGGATCATAACAGCGACGGCCCCCGCCGAGTACATCCAACACGCCCGCAACCCCGCGAAATCGGTCCGCGTGGGGGGCAGCATCAGCGTGCTCTGCCCGTCCTGGGGCCCTCCCTTCGTGCAAGACCTTGACCGGGGTCGGCGCTATGCGTCCTACGAGGATTTCACCGATCTGGTGAAGCTGCACCACATGATCCCCTGGCTGCACCATTCCGGCGGCGTGGTCTGCGAACCGGTGGACCTGCCCGCCAACAAGCGCCATCTCGATATGCTTTATGCCCATATCCGCTGGTCCGACCGGCCCTTTATGGGGGCCTTCATCGGGGCGGAACGGGCAGGGCACGCGATTGACATCGCGCGCATCTTGTTCGGGGCGGACTATGTGGCGAAAAACCCGGTGATTTACTGCGTATCCAACACCAACGCGCCGCTGGTGATGGATGCGCATATGTCAGGCGCGCTGAAAACCTATGCCCGCGCGGGCCAGCCTGTGGCCTGCACCCCCTGGACCCTGACCGGCGCGATGAGCCCCACGACCGTCGCCGGGACGCTGGCGCAGGTGCTGGCAGAGGCGATGGCCTGCCTTGCGCTGGTGCAGCTGATCAACCCCGGCGCGCCCTGCCTGATGGGCTCTTTCGCCTCGACCATGTCGATGCAGACCGGCGCGCCCACCTTCGGCACACCGGAGGCCGGGCAGATGGTGCTTGCGGCGGGGCAGCTGGCGCGGCGGCTCGGGGTGCCGTTTCATACCGTTGGCACGCTGTCTGCGTCGAAATTGCCGGACGGGCAAAGCCAGCAGGAGGGCACCTGGGGCCTGCTGATGTCGATGTTCGCGGGGGCCAACATGATCAACCATGCCACCGGCTGGCTAGAGGGCGGGCTGGTCACGGGATATGAGAAAACCATGATGGACGCGGATCTGTGCGGCAAGGTTGCAAGGTTCTTCGATGGCATCGATCTATCTGAGAACGCGCAGGCGATGGAGGCGATTGCGGCCACCGGGCCGGGCAAACATTTCCTCGGGTCCGAGCATACGCAGGCGAATTTCCTCGGCGCGTTGTTCCGTCCCGATCTGCCCGACAACAATTCCTTTGAGCATTGGTCCGGCGCCGGATCACTCGACATGGCACAGCGGGCGAATGCATTGTGGAAACAACGGCTGGCAGACTACGAAGATCCGGGACTGGACCCTGCCGTAGACGAGGAACTGCAAGACTACATCGCGCGCCGGAAGTCCGAGACCGAAGACAGGAATTACTTCTGATGCGCGTCCTCATCCGCCGCCTTGCAAAGGAGATCGAAGAAGGGCCGATGATGGGCGTCGTAGTCGGTATAGGGCGCGCCGAGCGCCGCAAGCTCCGCCCTGTAATCCCGGTCCTCCGCCGGTTTGATCCCCGTGGAGGACAGAACCTCCGCATGCCAGGCCTCGACCGATTTCCAGCCCTCGGGCACCTCGCTATCCCAATTCAGCGCCTCGGGGCAGTCGGGCAACCCCACGGCCTGCCAATAGCGCGCCATCTGCCCCACAGGGTCGGCCCGCAGCGCCGCCGAGCGGATGACGACCGGTTTCAACCCCGCCGCGCGCAACTGTTCGTACAACCGCCACAGCCCCTCGATCCCCACCTCTTCGCAGGCAAATCCGGGGTCCTTGCGGTGATAGGACAGGATGCTTTCCGCCGGATCGCGCACCAGAAACGCATGGCTCATTGCGCGCATGAAGCCGGGGTCGGCGGGCAGTTTGTCCTGCACGTAATAGGCCATGTCCTTGAAGAATACAGCTCGGTCTGCGCCAAGCCTCAGGATCATGTCGCGGATGCCCGCGTAGTCGGTCGGGTGTCCCGGTTCCGGTTCGAAATTCTCGAACGGTTTGTTCCCTGCGCCGATGTAGTAGTCATACATGAAGGGTTCATGCAGCACGGTCAGATCGCCCCTTTGCCGCATGATGCGTTCAAAGGCGGTCGAGACGGAGCGAGGGTGGCACCAGAGCGCGTGAATGGTCATGTCTGCGAAGCTGCGCCGGTTCGAATGCCCTGTCAATTCCCCGCGATCGGAGGCCCCGCATGAGCCGTACCATCATTGTCGGCGGCGGGGCGATTGGCCTGTCGCTGGCCTATCACCTGGCGCAGCGTGGGGCGTGCGATGTGGTGCTCTTGGAGCGCAACCAGTTGACCTCCGGCACCAGTTGGCACGCGGCAGGGATCGTCGGGCCATTGCGCGCGACGCCCAATATGACACGGCTGGCGATGTATGCGCGTGAGCTGTTTCCAAGGCTGGAGGCTGAGACGGGCCTGTCTACCGGCTACCGCAAGACGGGCGGCTATTGGCTGGCGCGGGTGCCGGAGCGGATGGACGAGCTGCACCGGATTGCATCGCTTGGCCGTCATTTCGGCCTATCCCCGCAGATGGTCGGTCCGGATGATCTGGCCCGCGACGTGCCTTGCGTCGATTCCTCAGGTCTGGTCGGTGTGATGGACGTGGCCGAGGATGCCAGCGTCAATCCGGTGGACCTTTGCATGGCCTATGCCCGCGCGGCCAGGTCGGCGGGGGCGGAGATCCGCGAAAACACGGGCGTGGGCCGGCTGCTGACCGACGGGGGCCAGGTAACTGGCGTGAGGCTGGCGGATGGCACCGACATGCAGGCCGATCACGTGGCGCTTTGCGCGGGCGCTTGGTCCAAACGCTTGGCCGAGACGGCGGGACTGGCGCTGCCCTTGCAGCCGGTTGAGCATATGTATGTGGTCACCGAACCGCGCCCGGACTTCGCGGGTTTCCCCGTGCTGCGCGATCTCGACCGGGGGATCTACATGAAGGGCGACACCGGCAAGTTGGTGATCGGCGGGTTCGAACCGAATGCCAAATGCTGGGACCCGCATGGACCCGAGGGCAACCGTCCCTTCCTTGAGATGGCCGAGGATTGGGACCAGTTCACCCCCTTCATGGAGGCCGCGCTGGCGCTGATCCCGGCGCTGGAAACCACCGGCATCCAGCATTTCATGAACGGGCCGGAGAGTTTCACCGCAGATACCAAGCCACTCATTGGGCAAGCGCCGGGGATGGACGGGCTCTTCGTGGCGGCGGGGATGAATTCGGTCGGGGTCATGTCGTCGGCAGGTGTGGGCCGGGTGCTGGCGGATTGGATTACCGACGGGGTGCCGCCGATGGATGTGTGGGAGGTCGACATCGCCCGCTGCGATCCTCTTACCGCCAGCGACACCCACATGGCCGCGCGGATGGAGGAGGCGGTGGCCGACCTTTTCGCCCTGCATTGGCCGTTCAAGCAGCCCAAGGCGGGGCGCGGTTTGAGGGTCTCGCCGCTCCATGACAGGTGGGCCACGCAAGGTGCGGTCTTCGGCATGACCGCCGGGTGGGAACGCGGGCTGTGGTATGCCGAGTACGACGCGGAGCACGACCTGCCCTATTCCATCGGCGCGCAGCCGTGGTGGCCGATTGTCGCGCGGGAAGCCGCGCGGATGGAGTCCGGCACCGTCCTGCTCGACCTCTCGCCGTTCAGCAAATTTCACATCCACGGGCCGGAGGCACTGGCCTTCATGGAGCGGATCGCCTGTTCGCGGATGGACGTACCCGAGGGCAAGGTCGTCTACACCCAGCTTCTGAACGCGAAAGGCGGGATCGAGGCGGATGTGACCGTGACACGTCTGGCGACTGACCGGTTCCGCCTGACCTCCGGCGCGGCAACACGCTGGAGGGATGGGGCGTTTCTGCGGCGGGCGTCCCGGGACTTCGACGTGACCATCACCGACGTAACCGAGGAAAGCTGCGTGATCGGCGTCATGGGCGCAGGCGCGCGGGATCTGCTGACGGCGGTGGCGGGCGATCATTGGCGGGATTTCCCCTTCGCCACCGCAAGGACCATCCCCTTCGCCCGCAAGGATCTTCGCGCCACCCGGATCAGCTTCGTAGGGGAACTGGGGTGGGAACTGACCGCAACGCCTGACGTGGCCGGGCCTCTGTTCGACCAGCTGATCGCAGCTGGCGCGCGGCCCATGGGGCACTACGCGGTGGATGCCTGTCGTCTGGAAAAAGGCTTCGTTCACTGGGGCCATGACGTAGGACCGGAGATCACGCCGCTGGAGGCTGGTCTTGGCTTCTGCATCGACTGGACGAAGGACTTTACCGGCAAATCGACGCTTGAGGCACAGCGCGGGAACCTCGCCCGTAAACTGGTGCTGTTGCAGGTCGAAGGCGATCCGCTGGTCCTGCATGACGAACCGGTATGGGAGGCGGGCCGCGTCGTGGGGCTGACCACCTCTGGCGGTCGGGGCGCGCGGACCGGGCTGACGCTGGCCTTCGCGCTGCTGGACCTGACTGACACGCCTCTCACAGACCGGCGGTTTGAGATCGACATCGCGGGAGCACGCTATCTGGCGAGGGCGCTTGCCAAGCCCCCCTATGACCCCAAAGGCGAAAGGATGCGCGCATGACCGAGGCGCAGGTTCTCATCATCGGGGGCGGCGCCATGGGCGTGTCGCTGGCCTATCACCTCGCCAAGGCCGGTTGGTCCGACGTGGTTCTGACCGAAAAGAACGACCTCACTCACGGGTCAACCTGGCACGCGGCGGGGCTGTGTACGCATTTCGCGCACAACGCCACGATCCAGGCGCTTCGGGCGCATTCGGTCAGGCTCTACCGCGACGTGCTGCCCGAAGAGACCGGGCAAAGCTGCGGGTTCCACCGATCCGGCGCGATGCGGGTGACCAAGAACCCCGACCGGATGGATGAGTTCCGTCATGTGGCGGGGCTGTCGGCCTTCACCGGCTACCCGCTGGAGGTGCTGACGCCCGAGCGGGTCGCGGAACTGCATCCGCTGGCGATGCTCGACGGACTGCTCGGCGGCATCTATGAGCCCGATGACGGCCATGTCGACCCCTCGCTGGCCACCAACGCGATGGCGCAGGTCGCGCAGCGGAACGGCGTGACGATCCTGCGGCAGAACCCGGTTTTGTCGATCACGCGGGAGGACAGAGATTGGATCGTGGACACCCCCAAAGGAACGATCCGCGCCCGCCAGATCGTGAATGCGGCAGGAACATGGGGCTTCGAGGTCGGGCAGATGATGGGGGTGAATGTGCCCTCTGTTCCCGTCCTGCATCAATACCTTGTCACCGACACCGTACCCGAAGTGGCCGAACGCATCGCCGCCGGTCTGCCCGAACTGCCCATGATCCGCGACCCGGAAGAAAGCTGGTATCTGCGGCAGGAACGCGACGGGCTGATCCTGGGGCCCTATGAGAAAGAGGCACATGTCTGGTCCGTTGACGGGGTGCCGCCAGAGTTCGGGGCCGAGCTGATGCCGCCTGATCTGGACCGGGTTGAACATATCATCGAGGCCGCAATGGCGCGGGTGCCGGCGCTTGGCAATGGCGGGGTCAAGACGGTTGTGAATGGCCCCATCACCTTCACCCCCGACGCCAATCCGCTGATCGGTCCAGCCCATGGGGTGCCCGGGGCGTGGTTGCTGACAGGGTCTTCCATGGGGGTGATGGAAGGCGGTGGCGCGGGCTGGTTCCTGGCCCATTGGATGACGCATGGGGCACCGCCGATGGAGGCCCTGCCCGTGGACAGCCGTCGCTTCGGGGCTTGGGCGGATCGCGACTTCCGTGTGGCCAAGGCGGTGGAATGTTTCGGTCTGCAATTCGGCGTGCACTACCCGTATGAGGAACGCCCCGCAGGGCGCGGGTTGCGCCTGTCGCCGCTGCATGACCGCATGGTTGCGCGCGGTGCCGTCATGGGTGCGGCGCATGGGTGGGAGCGGCCCAACTGGTTCTCGGACAGACCCGGTGATTATGCAACGGAAAGCTTCCAGCGCACCAACTGGTTCGAGCCTGTCGCGCGGGAGGTCGCTTGCTTGACCAACGGTGTGGCTTTGGCCGATCTGTCGGTTTTCTCGAAATTCGAGGTCACCGGGCCGGGCACGACGGGGTTCCTCGATACGCTCGGGGCCAATACCCAGCCACGCGAGGGGCGGATCGGTCTGATCCATGCGCTGACCCCGGCGGGGGGTGTTTTGTCGGAATTTACCGTGGCGCGGCTGGCCGAAAATCACGCCTATTTGACCAGCGCCGCGGCGGCGGAGGAGATCGACCTCGACCTGCTGACCGCTCACGCCGCAGATCATGATGTGACCGTGTCGAACGTCACCGGGCGGCTCGGGGTCATCGGCCTGATGGGGCCAAGATCGCGGGAAATTCTGGGGTCGCTGACCAAGGCGGATTTGGGTGCGAGCTTCCCTTGGCTCAGCGTGCAACAGATCACTGTCGCGGGCCTGCCGGTGCGGGCACTCCGTGTCTCCTATCTTGGCGAATTGGGGTGGGAACTCCATGCCGAGGCACAGCACCTTCCCGCGCTATTCGATGCGCTTGAAGAGGCCGGCAAACCCCATGGGATCGGCTTTTACGGGGCCTATGCCGCCAATTCCATGCGGCTCGAAAAAGGCTATCGCGGGTGGGGCGCGGACCTGACCACCGAACGCTCGCCGCTGGAAAGTGGGCTTGCCGCCTTCACCAAGACCGAAGGCCGCGACTTCACTGGACGGCAGGCCCTGCTGACGCGCCCCAACGATTGGCGGTCAGTCCTGCTGCGCGTCGAGGACGGCCCTACTGATCCGTTCTACGCCCACCCTGTCTGGCAGGGTGACCAGATCATCGGCATCGTCACCTCGGGCGGGTTTGGCCATAGGGTTGGCCACGCTCTGGCCCTTGCGCTTCTGCGTGAACCGCTGTCGGGTGAGGCCCTGAGCATCGAAATCCTCGGCCAGCGCCGCGCCGCCACGGTGCTGGATCGCCCGCCCTTCGACCCCGACAACAGCCGCCTGCGTGCGTGAAAGGAGCCCCTGATGACCGACCTTCCCATTGACTGGACGACCGAGGGCACCGCCCGCCGCCGCGACACCTACTACGCCGCGACGCAGACCAAGTTTGTGCCCTTCAAGGACCCGATTGTCTTCCGCCGGGGGCAGATGCAATATTTGTGGGACGCGGAGGGCAACAAGTATACCGACCTACTGGGCATGAATGTCTGTATCTCGGTCGGCCATTCCCACCCTAAGGTGGTCGCCGCCGCGCAGGCGCAGGCCGCCGACCTGACCCATTGCACGACGATGTTCTATCACCCGGTTCCCGCGCATCTGGCTGAGGAGCTGGCCGCCACCATGCCCAAAGGCCACGACTGGGTGGTGCACTTCACCAATTCCGGGGCCGAGGCTATCGACCTCGCCATGACCATCGCGCGGACCTACACGGGCAATCTCGACCTGCTGGCGCTACGAACCGCCTATCACGGGCCGACCGCCGCCGCGCAATCGGTCACCGGCATTTCTACCTGGCGCCACCCCGGCATGCCCGGCAACGTCGCTTTCGTGGCCGACCCCAACCAGTATCGCGGTATCTTCGGCGAGAATGCGGGGGCTGCGCCGTATCTGGATGAGATCGAGCGCACCATCGCCACCGGGACCTCCGGCAAGATCGCCGGGATGCTTGTGGAAAGCGTGCAGGGCTATGGCGGCATCATTGAGATGCCCAAGGGCTACATGTCCGGCGCGGCCGAACGGGTGCGCGCGGCGGGGGGGCTTTATATCGCGGATGAGGTGCAATCGGGCTTCGGGCGCACGGGCGACCATATGTGGGGGTTTGAGGCCGATGGCGTGGTGCCCGACGTCATTGTCATGGCCAAGGGGATCGGCAATGGCTTCCCGCTCGGGGCTGTGGTGACGCGCAAGGAGATCGCCGCACCCATGGCGGAAAAGTTCATGTTCCACACCTATGGGGCCAACCCCACCAGCTGCGCGGCAGGACGCGCGGTGTTGCAGGTGATCCGCGAGGACAGGGTGCAGGAAAATGCCATGACCGTCGGTGCGGCGCTGCTGAAACGACTGCATGAGTTGAAGGACAAACACGAGGCCATTGGCGATGTCCGGGGCAGGGGACTGATGCTGGCCATCGAGATGGTGAAGGACCGGCGCAGCAAGGAACCCGACCGCGACACCACCTCGGCAGTGTTCGAGAACTGTCGCGCCTCGCGCCTGATCCTGTCGAAATCCGGCCCCACCCAATCGGTGCTGCGCATGGTGCCGCCGATGTGCCTGTCTTTGGAAGACGTGGAGAATGTGGCGGAAGGGCTCGACCGGGCGTTCACGGCGCTCGGCTGACAGGGCATTGCCAGTCTGGCCCAACTGCGCTTTGTCTTGAGGGCGTATTTCCAACTGAAAGCAAGCCTCATGACATTCACCACCCGGCCCGAAATCTCCGGCACCTTCGGCATGGTCACCAGCACCCATTGGCTGGCGACAGCTGCGGGCATGAAGATGCTGGAGGCTGGCGGTAGTGCAGCCGATGCGGCCGTCGCTACGGGCTTTGTTCTCAATGTGGTGGAGCCGCATCTGAACGGGCCCTTGGGCGACATGCCGCTGCTTTACCGTGCAGCCGGGGCAGAGGAACCGGTGGTGATCTGCGGGCAAGGGACGGCACCCGCCGGGGCGACGATTGACCACTACCGCGCCGAGGGGCTGACACGCATCCCCGGCTCTGGTCTGCTGGCCACTGTCGTACCGGGGGCTTTTGACGCGTGGATGTTGCTCTTGCGCGATCATGGGCGTTTACCGCTGGCCGAAGTACTGGCCCCCGCGATCCACTATGCGCGCCACGGTCATCCGATCCTGCCGCGTGTCGCGAACGAGATTGCGGGCATGGCGGATGTGTTCCGCAAAGAATGGCCAACCTCCGCGCCGGTCTGGCTGCCCGGTGGATCAGCACCGCAAGCGGGGGCGCTCTTCGCCAATCCCGCACTGGCCGAATTCTGGGAGAGGCTGGTGGATGAGGCCAAAGGCGCGGGCGTGGACCGGGTGGCCCAGATCGAAGCGGCGCGGCGGGCCTTTTACGAGGGCTTCGTTGCCGAAGCGATTGATGATTTCCTGCGGGAGGCCGAGGTGCTGGACGCCTCGGGCCAACGCCACAAGGGTGTGCTGACCGGGCAGGATATGGCCAATTGGCGGGCGAGCTTCGAGGCCCCGATCTCGGTTGATCATGCGGGCTGGACCGCCTGGAAATGCGGCGGCTGGACCCAGGGGCCGGTGCTGTTGCAGGCGTTGCAGATGCTGCGCGGGGACGATCTGGCCGGGATGGACCAGATGGGGCCGGATTTCGTGCATCTGGTGAGCGAGGCGCTGAAGCTCGCCTTCGCGGATCGCGACGCCTATCTGGGAGAGCCGAACGGCAAGGCACTGCCACTGGAAACGCTGTTATCTGCCGGGTACGGCGCGGCGCGGCGGGCCGAGATTGGGGATAGCGCCAGTCTCGACTTCCGGCCGGGCTCTATCGCGGGATACGAGGATTGGGCCGATGCTTTCCGCGCCCGTGTGGCGGAACCCGTGCCGGACGACACAGGCATCGGCATCGGTGAGCCCACCATGGCCCATCTGACGGCCAAGCGGGGCGATACCTGCCATGTTGATGTGGTGGACCGATGGGGCAACATGGTGTCTGCGACACCGTCGGGCGGTTGGTTGAAATCCTCGCCCGTTGTGCCGGGACTGGGGGTTCCGCTCAACACCCGTGCGCAGATGTTCTGGCTGGAGGATGGGTTGCCCACCTCGCTCGCCCCCGGCCGGCGCCCGCGAACGACTCTATCGCCCTCCATGGCCCAAGCGCCCGACGGAACGAAACTGGCCTTCGGCACGCCAGGCGGCGACCAGCAGGACCAGTGGCAGCTGACCTTCCTGCTGCGGCTGATCCATCACGGCATGAACCTGCAAGAGGCCATCGACGGGCCGCTCTTCCACACGGGCCATCTGCTGGAAAGCTTCTACCCGCGCGGCACCAGGTCCGGCTATCTGATGATCGAGCCGAATTTCCCGCAAGCGACCCTGGCCGAACTGGACCGGCGCGGCCACCGGCTGGAGGTCTCGGACCCATGGGCCATCGGGCGGCTGACCGCCGCGCGCATCCGGCCTGACGGGATCATGTCCGCCGCTGCAACGCCGCGCCTGATGCAGGCTTATGCCGCCGGGCGTTGAGGGCCGCCGCCACATAACGCGGTCAGAGGTCCGGGCTTGTCCTGCGATGAGGGCGGAGCTCTGGCATATGCGATATGTTTACTGAAACATAATGAACCCTTGCCATCGGGCGTCTCATGCGGCTAACTCCTTTTCATGTCCCACCCCGACCCGCTGCCATCACCGCCCTCCCGCCTGCGCCTCAGACTTCTCTTCGGGGATGACCTGATGCTTGGCCCCGGCAAGGCGGATCTGCTGGAAGGGATACGCGACACCGGTTCGATTGCCGCTGCCGGACGGGCCATGTCCATGAGCTACAAACGGGCGTGGACCCTTGTAGATCAGATGAATGGCGCATTTCGGAAGCCGCTCGTCGACAGCGTTCGGGGCGGGGCGAAAGGCGGCGGTGCAAGATTGACCGAAGCCGGGGAACAAGTGCTGAAGCATTATCGGAAACTGGAAGACATCGCAGCCGAGGCCGGTGCCGCGCGGATCAATGCCATATCGGATCTGTTGAAGACCGGGGATGCCGCCCCGGACGATGAAAGGCGCGACTGATGTTAGCGATGTATTTCCGTGGCCATAACGTGAGGTGGACCTCTCATCAACCGAGACCCGCGGGTCTTGTTTGTTGCACTCTATCCTTGATGGCCTGGCTCCTGACCTCTGCCCCGGCAGCGGCCGAACCGGTGACGGTCTTCGCTGCCGCCAGCCTGACCACGGCGCTGACACGGGCTGCGGAGCAGTATGAAGACACTGAAGGCGGGGACATCGCGCTTTCCTTCGCGGGATCGTCGGCCCTTGCGCGCCAGATTCAGCTAGGCGCCCCTGCCGATATCTTCATTTCCGCCAACCCCGATTGGATGGACCTGCTGCAGGCAGGGGATCTGATCGACCCCGACAGCCGAATTGACCTGTTGGGCAACAGCCTCGTGCTGATTGCGCATGAGCCAATCGACCAAGTCGAGCTCACAGCTGACCTGGATATCTCCGCGCTGCTCGGCCCCGGTCGCCTCGCCATGGCGCTGACGCAAGCCGTGCCCGCAGGTGTCTACGGACGCGCGGCGCTGGATACGCTTGGGCTGTGGGATCAGGTGGCCACGCAGGTGGTCGAGACGGATAATGTCCGGGCAGCGCTGGCGTTGGTTGCGCTTGGCGAGGCCCCGCTTGGCGTCGTCTATGCCACCGATGCACGGGCCAATCCCGATATTCACGTGATCGCGACCTTCCCCACTGACAGCCACCCGCAGATCACCTATCCGGCTGCCCTGCTATACGGTCCGGCCGGAGAGGAGGCCGGGGGGTTCCTGACCTTCCTTCAAGGCCCAGATGCCCGCGCGGTGTTCGAGGCCGAGGGCTTCACAGTGTTGGGGGACTAGGCCGGTGGACTGGCTGGGACCGGAAGAATGGCAAGCGGTGGCCCTGTCGCTGCGCGTGTCGCTTTGGGCGACGCTGGCCAGCCTGCCGCTTGGCATCTTTACCGCCTATGCTTTGGCGCGCTGGCGGTTTCCGGGGCATGGTTTGGTCAACGGGCTGGTGCACCTGCCGCTGATCCTGCCGCCGGTGGTCACCGGTTACCTGTTGCTCCTGACCTTCGGGACGCGCGGGCCTGTCGGGTCGGCCCTGCAAGACATAGGCATTGTCCTTGCCTTCCGCTGGACCGGTGCGGCGCTGGCTGCCGCCGTCATGGCCTTTCCGCTGATGGTGCGCGCCATTCGCCTGTCGATCGAAGCCGTCGATCCCAAGCTGGAACAAGCAGCGGCCACGCTAGGGGCCTCACGCCTTTGGGTCTTTGCTACCGTGACCTTGCCGATGATCCTGCCTGGCATCCTCGCGGGCGCGATCCTGGCCTTTGCCAAGGCCATGGGAGAGTTTGGCGCAACCATAACCTTCGTGTCCAACATCCCCGGCCAGACCCGCACCGTGCCCTCCGCGATCTATGCCTTCCTGCAAGTGCCGGGCGGTGAAGACGCGGCGATGCGACTAGTGCTGGTCTCGGTCGTCGTGGCCATGACCGCGCTGCTTTTGTCGGAAGTCATCGCGCGGAAGATTGCCGCAAGGGTGTCCGGCACATGACCCTGTCGGTCTCCCTTCGCCACGCTTTGCCGGGGTTTCTGCTGGACGCGGAGTTCGACGCCCCGTCCGGCATAACGGTGCTGTTCGGGCGGTCCGGGTCCGGCAAGACCACGATTGCCAATGCGGTGGCGGGGCTGCTTCGGCCAGACCGGGGGCGGATTTTGGCCGCGGATCAGGTGCTGATCGATAGCGACCGGGGCCTTTGGGTGGCGCCGAACAAGCGCCGGATCGGTTATGTCTTTCAGGAGGGGCGGTTGTTTCCGCATCTCACCGTGCGTCAGAACCTTGCCTATGGCCGCTGGTTCGCCCCCAAGGGCGCACGGATCGAGGACATGGCGCATGTGGTTGATCTTCTTGGGATCGGCCACCTACTGACCCGTCGCCCCGGAGCGCTGTCGGGCGGAGAAAAGCAGCGGGTGGCAATCGGCCGGGCCTTGTTGTCTGCGCCACGGCTGATCGTGGCGGATGAACCGCTGGCCGCCCTCGATGAGGCACGCAAGGCCGAGATCCTGCCTTATCTGGAACGACTGCGCGACGAGGTTGAAATTCCGATCCTCTACGTCAGTCATTCGGCTGCCGAGGTGGCGCGTCTGGCGACAACGGTGGTGGCGCTTGAAAACGGGCGGGTGATCCGGCAGGGGGCCGCAGCCGAGGTGCTGTCCGATCCTGCCGTCACCCCGCTTGGGGCGCGATCCGCCGGTGCGCTGCTGATGGCGAGGGTGGTTGCCCATCATCACGACGGGTTGACGGAGCTTGATGCCGGGGGATGCCCGCTGTTTCTGCCGCGCATTCCGCAAGCGGCGGGCCATGCGGTCCGCATTCGCATCGCGGCGCATGACGTGATTCTGTCGCGCGGAAGGCCAAAGGGGCTGTCGGCATTGAACATCCTGCCGGGGACCGTGCGGGATATCCGGGCAGGTGACGGGCCCGGCGCCATCCTGTCGCTCGACACTACCGCAGGCGTGGTGCTGGCAAGGATAACCCGCAGGTCAGTCGCATCGCTTTCGCTGGCGCCGGGAACGTCCTGCAATGCGGTGATCAAGACGGTGGCCATAGCGCCTGAAGATGTCGGCGCGCTTTAGCCAGCAAGATTTTTCCGGAAAAATCTTGCGGCGAAGGTAGGAAGACTTTTCCAGAAAAGTCTTCCTCGTCTGCGAGAAAAATCTTCTGGAAGATTTTTCCGCGACCTCTCAGCCAAGCAGCGATAGTGTCAGGGGATGGTCTGCCTGTTTCAGCCCGTCGATGACATCGAAATGGTGACGACCGGGATCGTAGACCGAGGGCGAGATGTCCGTCTTTTCGGCCCAGGCTTCTGCCAGGATCTGCGACTGGCGCAGGAACTCCGGACGCTCCAATGCGCCGGTCCAGCAGGTCACGGATTTACCGGGCAGAGGGTCGATCAGCACAGGGCTTTCGGTTTCGGCATCATGCTCATCAATTTGCAGCGTTTCATTCATCGAATGCAGGCGGACGGGGCGCAGGTCATGGACACCGCTGATGGAAATGACCCGTTCAATCCGCTCGCTGACCGTTGCAGGTAGTGGCCCACCTTTGCAGATCATCCTTGTCACCAGATGCCCCCCGGCGGAGTGCCCGGCCAGCCGGATCGGCCCGTCGACCATCGTGGCAGCCTTGCAGATGGCCGCGCCGATCTGGCGTGTGATGCCCGCGATCCTGGCCTCGGGGGCCAATGTATAGCTCGGCAGGGCGACCGCCCAACCGCGTACCAAAGGTCCAGCGGCCAGGTCCGAATACAGTCCCTTGTGCATCCGCATCCAATAGCCGCCATGGACAAAGACGACGAGGCCTCTGGTCAGCCCATCCGGCCGGAACAGATCGAACCGTTCGCGCGGGGCGACCCCATAGGGAATGTCCAACTCGCAATGGGGCCAGCTATCCCGAAACGCCTGTGCGCGCTGTTCCCAGATGGCCGGAAAGCCGTCGCCGCCGGGAATGTGATCGGCATTGGCAAAGGCATCTTCCCAGTCGATTCCGCTCTCCGGTGCTGCGCTGTTCATATCTGCTGTCCTATGGTCATAAGAAACCCGGGGCGCAGAGTAGACCCGCCCCGGGGGAATGATCAAACGGGAAAACCGCCGTTCAGATGATCTCTTCGAACAGCGCCTTGACGTTCTCTGCCGTCAACGTGACCGGATTGCCGCCGCAGGAGGGGTCTTCCAAGGCCATTGCCGTCAGCTCGTCGATGCGGTCGCGGCCGACACCCATCTCGGACAGACTGCGCGGGATGCCGAGGCTGTCGTTGAACGCCTGCACGAAGGTCTGAAACCCGGCAAACCCGCCTTCGATGCCAAGATAGGCAGCAGCCATATCGAACCGTTGCGCGATGGCCGGGGCATTCAGGCGCAGCACGGCGGGCATGCAGACGGCGTTGGTGGTGCCGTGATGGGTGCCGTAGACCGCGCCAATCGGGTGGCTGAGCGCATGGATAGCGCCAAGACCCTTCTGGAAAGCGGTCGCGCCCATGGCGGCGGCGCTCATCATCTGGGCGCGTGCCTCGATATCGGTGCCGATGGCGTAGGCGCGCGGCAGGTACTCTTTCACCAGCCGCATGCCTTCCAGCGCAATCCCCTGGCTCATCGGGTGGTAATGCGGGCTGCTGAAGGCCTCCACGCAATGGGCGAAAGCATCGAGCCCTGTGCCTGCCGTGATCGCCTGCGGCATGCCGACGGTCAGTTCCGGGTCGGCGATCACGACCGATGGCAACACCTTGGGGTGGAAGATGATCTTCTTCACATGGGTCACGGAATTGGTGATGACGCTGGCGCGCCCCACCTCGGACCCGGTGCCTGCGGTCGTTGGAACGGCGATGATCGGGGCAATGCCAGCGGGATCCGCTCGGGTCCACCAGTCGCCGATATCCTCATAGTCCCAAACGGGCCGGGTCTGCCCCGACATGAAGGCAACCATCTTGCCCAGATCGAGGCCAGAGCCGCCGCCAAAAGCGATGACCCCGTCATGACCGCCCGCCTTGTAGACCTCCAGCCCGGCGGCGAGGTTCATCTCGTTCGGATTCGGGTCCACATCGGCGAAGATCGCGCGGCCAAGCCCGGCGGCTTCCATGATATCCAGCGTTGCCGTGGTGATCGGCAGATCGCGCAGGCCCCGGTCGGTGACCAGCAGCGGGCGTTTCATGCCGGTTTGGGCGCAGGCCTCGGGCAGTTCGGCAATGCGGCCAGCGCCGAATTTGATCGCGGTCGGGTAGGACCAGTTTCCGGTGAGACTCATTTGGTCACCTTCTTGAGATGGTAGGATTTGGGACGGGTCAGGTTGTGGTAGCCGATAACCGACAGGCCACCGCCGCGCCCGGTGTTCTTGCAGCCGGTCCAGCACAGGCCCGGGTCGAGATAGTCGGCGCGGTTGAGGAAGACGGTGCCGGTCTCAACCCGGTCACCCACGGCCATGGCGCGCTCGATATCGGCGGTCCATAGGCTGGCAGTCAGGCCGAATTCGCTGTCATTCATCAGCGCGATGGCTTCTTCGTCATCCTTCACGGGCATGATGCCGACGACGGGGCCGAAACTCTCATCGCGCATCACGCGCATGTCATGGGTCACGCCGGTCAGGATCTGTGGGGTCAGATAGGCGCCGCCGTCATCTTCCGCGAAAGTGGGGATGTGGGCGACGGCACCCGCCGCAACGGCCTCCGATATCTGCGCGCGAACCTCATCGGCGAACCGGGTGCTCGCCATCGGGCCGAGCGTGGTTTCCGGGTCAAGCGGATTGCCGAGCTTGTAGGTTTTGACCAGCGCAACAGATTTTTCCACAAAGGCGTCGAACAGGCTTTCGTGAACGTAAATCCGCTCGATCCCGCAGCAGCACTGGCCGGAATTGAACATGGCCCCGTCAATCAGCGTGGCAACCGCCGCATCCAGATCGGCGTCTTCCATCACATAGCCGGGGTCCTTGCCGCCAAGCTCCAGCCCAAGGCCGGTGAATGTGCCCGCTGCCGCGCGTTCCATCGCGCGGCCCCCGCCGACCGATCCGGTGAAATTGACGAAATCGAAGGCCCCGTCCGCGATCAGGGCCGATGTCGTGTCGTGGTCGAGGAAGACATTGAGGAACACGTCTTCGGGCACGCCAGCCGAATGAAAGGCGCGGGCCATGCGTTCACCCACCAACAGCGTTTGCGTGGCATGTTTCAGCACCACCGTGTTGCCCGCGATCAGGGCGGGCGCGACCGTGTTGATCGCGGTCATGTAGGGGTAGTTCCAAGGGGCCACGACGAAGACGACGCCATGGGGCACGCGCCTGATGTAGCGTTTGAAGGTGGCGTCCTCACCCACGGCGATATCGGCCAGAGCCCCTTCTGCAATCGCGGCCATATGGCTGGCGCGTTCGTTGAAGCCGCCAAACTCACCGCCATAGCGTACCGGACGACCCATCATATGGGCCAGTTCCGGCACGATCTCGTCATTCATGGCACCCACGGCGGCAACACCGGCCATAACCAGTTCAGCACGTTCGGACAGGGGCCGGGCGGCCCAATCCGCCTGCGCCGCGCGGGCGCGGTCCACCAGGGCGCGCGCGGCTGACGTTTCAAGCGTTGTGCGCTCGGCGAATACCGATCCGTCGATCGGCGAGATGCAATTGAGAAGGCTCATGCGAGGGCGCTTTCTTTCTGTTCCTCAAGCTCGTTGAGGCTTGTGTGGCGGATTTTCCAGCTGCCGTCGGCCTGCCGCAGGAAGGTGCTGAGACCAGTGCCGACGATCCGAAGGACCTGGCCGTCCGGGGCGGTGACATTCGCTGAGTAGAGCAGGCTGCAGAAGCCGATGCCACCCTCTGCGCGGGCTTCGAGGATGGTCATGGATTTATTGAACTCGCCTTCCTCGAACCAGCTGTCATGCGCGGCCTTCAGCGCCGCGGTGCCCGTGGCAGGCGGCCCATAGGGCGAGAAGATCTGCCCGTCCGAAGTGAATTCCGCCGCACAGCCCGCGCTGTCATGGGCGGTGTATGCCTGCAGATACCGGTCGAGCACCGGCTGGAACACATCGCGCGCGGACATGGCTCAGGCCCGCTCGAACCCGCGCGCGACCTCGTAATCGGTCACAACGCGGTCGAAATCCTCGATCTCCACCTCGGCCGCGCGGGTGTAATGGTCGACCACCCAATCGCCCATGGCCTCTCGCAACATGGCCGAATTGCGCAGGGTCTCGGCCGCGTCGCGAAGGGTGCCGGGGATGTGGCCCACATCGCCCTCATAGGCGTCGCCCTTGAAGGGGGCCTCAAGCTCAAGCTCGTCCTCGATGCCTTTGATGCCTGCGGCCAGCATCGCTGCCATGGCGAGATAGGGGTTCATGTCGGACCCGCCGATGCGGCATTCCACGCGCACGGCCTTGCTGCCCTCGCCACACAGGCGGAACCCGGCGGTGCGATTGTCAACCGACCAGACCGTGCGGGTCGGGGCGAAGCTGCCCTTCTGGAAGCGCTTGTAGCTGTTGATATAGGGGGCGAGGAAACAGGTGTAATCGCTGGCATATTTGATCAGCCCGGCCATGTAGCTTTTCATCAGGTCCGACATGCCAAGCGGGTCGTTTTCGTCGTAGAAGACCGGCGCACCGTCTTTCCACAGCGACTGATGCACATGGCTGGAACTGCCGACCTTGTCATGGTGCCACTTGGGCAGGAACGTCACCGCATGGCCGTTCTGCCAGGCAATCTCCTTCACCGCGTTCTTGGCGATGGTGTGATTGTCGGCGGTGTTGAGCGCCGCTGAATAGCGGATGTTCAACTCTTCCTGGCCGGTCTCGGCCTCACCCTTGGAATTCTCCACCGGGATGCCCGCCGCATAGAGGTGATTGCGGATCGGCCGCATCACGTGTTCTTCCTTGGTGGTCTGGAAGATGTGGTAATCTTCGTTGTAGCCGCTGATCGGCTGCATGTCGCGGAAGCCTGATTTGCGGATCTCGTCAAAGCTCTTCTCGAACAGGAAGAACTCGATCTCGGTCGCCATCATGGCGTCATAGCCCATAGCTTCCAGCCGCTTGACCTGGCGTTTCAGGATCGCGCGGGGCGAATGGGGCACGTCTTCATGAGTGTGGTGATCCAGCAGATCGCACAGCACCATGACGGTGCCTTCCAGCCACGGCACCGGGCGCAGGGTGCTCAGGTCCGGCTTCATCACATAGTCGCCATAGCCCGCCCGCCAGCTGGTCGAGGCGTAGCCATCGGGCGTTGCCATTTCCAGATCGGTGGCCAGCAGGTAGTTACAGCAATGGGTTTCCTTCCACGCGCTTTCGACGAAGTTCACGGCATGGAAACGTTTGCCCATCAGGCGGCCCTGCATGTCGACCGCGCAGACCAGCACGGTATCCACGGTGCCGTTGGCGACTTGGTCTTTCAGGGTGTCGAAACTCAGGATGGCGGACATGGTGTGTTCCTGTAAGGCATTGGGAGTGCCCCGGCCCGGACGTGGCGGGCCGAGGCGGGACCGTGATCAGGTATAGCGATAGGGCCGGCCAGCGGCCTGCATATCCGCGTTATACTGCCGGAAGATTTCCACCACACGCCGTTTCGTTTCGGACTCGGCGGCGATCTCTTCCCAGAACTCCTGCGCGGCAGCTTCGACCGTTGCCCATTCCTCATCGGGGATCGAGGTCAGTTCCATGTCGGTGCCGTGAACGCGCAGCGCGGCCTCGCCGCCCCAGTACCACCACTGGCGATAGTAGTGCGACTGGTCACAGCAGACACGGAACAGGGTCTGCAGGTCTTCGGGCAGTTCGTTCCAGCGGTCCATATTGGCGAAGAACGATCCGGCCCAGGCCCCCGAGATGTTGTTGGTCAGGAAATAGTTGGTCACGTTCGACCAGCCGACGGTGTAATCCTCGGTGATGCCCGACCACGCGATGCCGTCGAGCTCGCCCGTCTGCACGGCCACTTCGATATCTTCCCAGGGCAGGGTCACCGGAACCACGCCGAACTGGCTGAGGAAGCGGCCAGCGGTCGGGAAGGTGAAGACCCGCTTGCCCTGAAGATCGGCAAGGCTGCGGATCGGATCGACGGTGGCGAAATGGCAAGGGTCCCAGGCACCGGCGGAGATGTGTTTCACACCGACCGCCGAATAGGCCTCGTCCCAGATCTCGTTCAGCCCGTACTGGTTGAACAGCACTGGCACGTCGAGCGAGTAGCGCGAGGCGAAGGGGAAATAGCCGCCGAACACCGTCACTTCCGTGGGCGAGGCCATGGAGTCGTCGTCCGATTGCACCGCGTCGATCGTGCCGCGCTGCATGGCGCGGAACAGCTCGCCCGTGGGCACCAGCTGATCGGCATAGAACAGCTCGATCTGCATGCGGTCTCCTGCGATCTGGTTGAACATGTTGATCGCCGGGGTGATCACATGCTCGGCCAGGGCCGCACCGGCATAGGTCTGCATCCGCCAGGTGATGGTGTTCTGAGCGATGGCAGGCGTTGCCAGCCCGGCCGCCGCCGCGCCGACCCCTGCGGTTTGCAGGAACTTACGTCTTGTCGTCATGTCACTTCTCCTTGTTGATGGGGTGCCCCGGTTCGCGGGGTCTGTTTGCTATCGGTTGTAGACATAATCGGGCAGCCAAAGCGCGATCTGCGGGAAGACCATGACCAGCGTCAGGGCCAGTACCATCACGAGCGCGAAGGGGATGATGGACTGATAGATGTCGCGCAGGCCGATCTCGGGCGGGGCCATGGCGCGCATCAGGAAGAGATTGTAGCCGAAGGGCGGCGTCATATAAGCGATCTGCGTGGTGATCGTGTAGAGCACGCCGTACCAGATCAGGTTGAAGCCAAGCTCATCGACCAGCGGCACGTAAAGCGGCGCGACGATCACCAGCATCGCGGTGTCATCAAGGAAGGTGCCCATAACGATGAAGGATAGCTGCATAAGGATGAGGATCATCCAGGGGCTAAGGCCCCATTGTTCAGTGAACAGGCTCTCAATCGCATTCACCGCGCCAAGCCCGTCAAAGATCGCGCCAAAGCCAAGTGCGGCCAGGATGATCCACATGAACATGCAGGAGATGCCGAGCGTATTGCGCACCGAGGTCTCGAACACCTCTTTCGTCATCCGGCCCTTCAGCACGGCGGCCACGAAGGCCGTCAGCGCCCCGATGGCAGAGCTTTCTACCAGCGAGGTCCAGCCATTGACGAAGGGCACCATCATCGTGGCGAAGATGACCAGCGGCAGCAGCCCGGCGCGCAGCAGGCGCAGTTTCTCGGCCATGGGCACGTTACGCTCTTCCTCTGGCAACGCAGGGCCAAGCTCTGGCTGAATGCGGCAGCGGACATAGATGTAGATGATGAACATCGCGGCCATCATCAGGCCGGGCAGAACGCCCGCCAGCCACAGCTGCCCCACCGGCTGGCGCGCGATCATCGCGTATAGGACCAACACGACCGAGGGCGGCACCAGGATGCCAAGCGAGGATCCGGCCTGAATGACGCCTGTCACCATGATCTTGTCATAGCCCCGGCGCAGCAGTTCCGGCAGCGCGATGGTGGCGCCGATGGCCATGCCCGCGACTGACAGCCCGTTCATGGCCGAAATCAGCACCATCAGCCCGATCGTGCCAATGGCCAGCCCGCCGCGCACCGGCCCCATCCAGACATGGAACATCTTGTAAAGATCGTCGGCGATCTTCGATTCCGACAGGATGTAGCCCATGAAGATGAACATCGGTAGCGTCAGCAGTGGATACCAGCGCATCAGCTTCATCGCGTTGGCGAAGGGGATCTCGATGCCGCCCACACCCCAAAGCAGAACGCCCGACAAAGCCGCGACAAAGCCGATGGCCCCGAAGACGCGCTGCCCGGTAAACAGCATCAGCATCATCGAGCTGAACATCATGATTGCGATGAGTTCATAGGACATCACAGATCCTCCCCGCGAATGCGGCCGATATCGCGGAAGAACTCAGCCGAGGCCTGAAGGATCATGAGGAAGACACCGATGCAAAGCGTGACCTTGATGGGCCACAGGATGGGACGCCACGCCGTGGGGCTGCGTTCGAGAAAGCCGATTTCCTCTGCCGCGCCGCTGAACCCGCCGGTCAGGAACGCCCAGGCTAGATCGCGGAAGAAGGTGAAGGGCTCCATCCCGAAGTAGCCAAGCGCATAGGCGGTGGAACTGACCGCGCCGATGAACAGCACGACAAGGTAGTAAATCAGGAACAACACGGTGAAGGCATCGACCCAGGCCTTGGTGCGCGGGCTCCAGTTGCCATAGAACAGGTCCATTCTCACGTTCGAGCCAAGCTGCACCGAGTAGGGACCGCCAAGGATGTAATAGGCGACCATCACGAATTGCGCGGTTTCCAGCGTCCACTGCGCCGGGTTGAAGAAGGTCTTGGAGATCGAGCTCCACAGCAGGATGCCGATCAGCACGAAGATCAGATACATCGCGATCCGCCCGATGAAGCGGTTCATCCGGTCGATGGCGCGGATATAGGCGAGGATGACCCTAGGCATTCCCGGCCTCCTGATCGGTCAGGCCCAAAGTCGCCAGCGCGGGGACCAGAAGCAGATGAATTTCACGGGCAAGCGCCGCTTGATCGGCCTCACTCGTCAGCAGGTCGTTACGGATTTCGATCATCACGTTCGGCAAGTCGCGGTCGATCCCGTGCAGCCGCAGGGAATGGGTGACGCCATCGGCGGGGCCATATGGCTCGTTTCTGTCCACATGGCGGTGCGGCAAAGCGGTGACATTGTCCAGCATCGCATCGGCAATGCGGGTGTCGGTGTCGTGCAGAATACCGATCTCAACCGCGCGGGTGCGTCCGTGAAATACCGGGGTGAAGCTGTGGACGGTCACCAGCGCAGTGGGAGACTGGCTGACCCGGCGACCGTCCAGAACCGCCCCGACCGCATCGCAGAAAGGGCGATAGACCGTGGATTCCCGCTCGGCCCGCTGATCGGCTGAAAGGCCATGATTTCCAGGCACGTCGATGGCTTCGGACCGGGCAGGCATGGCGCTGGCGGCCTCGGGCGGGCGGTTGCAATCATAGACGAGCCGCGACACGCGGCTGGCAACAAGCGGCGCATCCAACAGGTTAGACAATTCCCGCGCGACGCCAAGCGCGCCGGGATCCCAGGCGGCGTGGCTGTGCCGGTCCTGCGGTGCCAGCCCAAGGCCGTCATAGCGGGCGGGAATGTGATGCGAGGCATGTTCGCACAGCAGAACGACGGGGCCTTCGCCCCCCCGGTTGATCACCTCAACCGCATCGCTTGCTGTCATGTCGAGTGCCGCAGACATGCCGATTCCATCCCAGTTCTGTAAATATTGTTTCCTTCTGCGTGGTTTCTGTCAATATATTTCCAGAAAGCTTGGACCGGGTTGCGCCAACTGCTATCAACAGAGGCCAAACTGCCCGGGATTTCGGCAGAACCTGTCTGGTGGAGGGACTTCATGGCCGTAACGACCGTCCGGGAGCTGATCCGCGAACACTACTCCGCACTGACCCAGTCAGAGCGCAAATTCGCCAATGCCCTGCTGGAAAACTATCCCTCCGCCGGTTTGGCCTCGATCACTGCCGTTGCCGCCAATGCGGGCGTCTCCACGCCGACAGTGGCGCGGATGGTGCAAAAGCTTGGGTTCAAAGGATATCCGCAGTTTCATCAGGCCCTGCTAAAGGAGCTTGAGGCGCGGGCCTCCGGCCCCACACAGCGCCGGGCCACATGGGCGGCGGCGGCGCCAGATACCCATATGCTGAACCGGTTCGCCGAGGCGGTGCAGCAGAATATCGGCCAGACTTTCGAGAACGTGGATACCGCCAAGTTCGATGCGGCGGTAGAGCGGCTGTCCGATACCTCCGGGCGGCTCTACGTGGTCGGCGGGCGCATCACACGGGCGCTCGCGGATTACTCCTTCACCCATTTCCAGGCGATTCGACCGCGCGTCACCCACATGACCTCCTCCTCTGCCACCTGGCCGCATTACGTGCTGGACATGATCGAAGGCGACACGCTGCTGATGTTCGACGTGCGCCGCTATGAAACCAATCTGGAACGCCTGGCCGATCTGGTGGCTCCGCGCGGGGTGAACATCATCCTGATCACCGATCAATGGGCCTCGCCCGTGGCCAAGGTCGCGGGGCAGGTTTTCAATTGCTGGGTGGAAATCCCGTCGGCCTGGGATTCCAACATCGCCACCATGATGCTGGTCGAGGCGCTGATCGCGGCCACGCAGGAAAAAAGCTGGCCCGATACAAAGGACCGCTATGACCGTCTGGACGAGCTTTTCGACATGACACGGCTGTTCCGCAAGTTCACCTGATCCGTCTAGCTGATGCCCGGATTTTGGGCATTCACGGCTGGACCGCCCGACCATTCAGCATCCATGTGTGGGGAAACGCCCGGATTTTATGCTCGGCCTTCCGACTCCGGCGACATCGGGGGCACCTCTGGTGTCGGACAACCCAACGGAGGCTCCCATCAACAAGCCGCTCTCAGCGCATGACCTGTCCGGGGTCGCAAGCCAGCCAAGGGCAATAGGCGCGGCGCGGTTGACCGTCGGGCCATCAGGATTGCGCGGATTGCGGCAGTCCGGGTCGATGCGCATGCTGTTTCCGCGCCAGACGCCGGGCTGGCCGCAGGCGGTGCTGCTGAACACCTCGGGCGGGGTCACGGGTGGCGACCGCTTTACCGTTGAGGCCGACGCAGAGCCCGCCGCGCGCCTGACCCTGACCACGCAGGCCGCCGAACGCATCTACCGGGCGCAGCCTGGGGACATCGGACATGTGGACGCGCGCCTGACCATCGGTGCGGGCGGGCGCATCGACTGGCTGCCACAGGAAACCATCCTGTTTGACCGAAGCAGCCTGCGCCGCCGTCTGTCGGTGACCATGGCCAAAGACGCCAGCCTTCTGGTCGTGGAACCGCTGGTTTTCGGTCGCCGTGCCATGGGTGAGGTGCTGCACGACATTCGCCTGTCTGACCGGATCGAGATCTTCCGTGGTGGCGCGCGCCTCTTCACCGATGCCACCCGGCTGACTGGCGATGTGTCCCGGCTGATGCAGGGCCATGCCACCGGTCACGGCGCGACGGCACTGGCCAAGGTGATCTTCGCCGCGCCGGGGGCCGAAGCGTTTCTGGGCGATGTCCGCGATCTGCTGCCTGAAACCGGTGGAGCAAGCCTGATCCGCCCCGATCTGCTGTTCATCCGCATTCTGGCCGAAGACAGCTTCGCCCTGCGCGCCAGCCTGATCCCTGTCATCTCCCTTTTGCACCGGGCGGACCTGCCCCGAACATGGATGCTGTGACATGAACCTGACCCCCCGCGAAAAGGACAAGCTACTGATCGCCATGGCCGCCGAAGTCGCCCGCAAGCGGTTGGCGCGCGGCGTCAAGCTGAACTACCCCGAAGCCATCGCCCTGATCACCGACGCCGTGGTCGAAGGTGCCCGTGACGGGCGCAGCGTCGCCGACATGATGGAGGCGGGCGCCCATGTGATCACCCGCGACCAGTGCATGGAGGGCATCCCTGAGATGATCCACGAAGTGCAGGTCGAGGCCACCTTTCCCGACGGCACCAAGCTTGTCACCGTTCACAACCCCATCCGCTGAAAGGGCATTGTCATGAAATACCTTCTTCCGTGTCTCGGCCTGATCCTTGCCACTGCCGCACAAGCCCACGAAGGTGGCCACCTGCACCCGCACGAGGCCAACAGCTGGTTCGTGGGCGCGCTTCTGCTGGCGGCGGGGTTGGCGGGCGGCTACCTGATCGGCCGGGTCCGCCGATGATCCCCGGAGAGCTGTTTCCTGCCGAGGGCAATCTGGTTCTGAACGAGGGGCGCGAGGCGATCACGCTGATGGTGGCCAACACTGGCGACCGGCCCGTTCAGGTGGGCAGCCACTACCATTTCGCCGAGGCCAACAGCGCACTCGAGTTCGACCGCACCGCCGCGCGCGGACGCAGGCTCGACATCGCCGCAGGCACCGCCGTACGGTTCGAACCGGGACAGCGGCGCGAGGTTCAACTCATCCCCATCGGGGGCGCACGCCGCGTCTTTGGTTTCAACCAACAGGTGATGGGAGACCTGTGATGGCCACACTACCCCTTCTGACCGACGATCAGCTGACGCCCGAGGCGGCAGCGGTCTTCGCCGATATCCGCGCCACGCGTGGCACAGATTACGTCAACAACTTCTGGCGCGCGCTGGCCCACAACCCCGCGCAACTGAAGGCGACGTGGGAGGGGTTGAAGCCCGTCATGGGCCCCGGCGCGCTCGATCCTTTGATGAAAGAGATGATCTATATCGCCGTCTCTGCCGCCAATGCCTGCGAATATTGCTGTCATTCCCACGCGGCCTCGGCCCGCGCCAAGGGGATGACGCCCGAGATGTATAACGAATTGATGTCGGTCGTGGCCATGGCCAGCAGCACCAACGCGCTGGCCAACATGCTGCAAGTGCCCGTGGACGAGGCATTCCGCGCATGACGACCGACCCAAGCTAGGAGCCTCTGATGCCCGCTACCATATCCCGCCGTGACTACGCCGCCATGTTCGGCCCCACCGTGGGCGACCGGCTGCGGCTGGCCGATACCGACCTGATTATCGAGGTCGAGCGTGACCTGACTGCCGAACGGGCGGGTGCGGCGATATCCGGCGGGTCCGGTGCCAATGCGATGCATTATGGTGAAGAGGTCAAGTTTGGCGGCGGCAAGGTCATCCGCGACGGGATGGGGCAGGGGCAGGCGACGCGGGCCGACGGCGCGGTCGATACCGTCATCACCAACGCGCTGATCGTGGACTGGACCGGGATCTACAAGGCCGATGTGGGCCTGAAGGACGGGCGCATCCACAAGATCGGCAAGGCCGGCAATCCCGATACGCAGCCGGGCGTCAATATCGTCGTCGGGCCGGGGACCGAGGCCATTGCGGGCGAGGGGCGCATCCTGACGGCGGGGGGCATCGACAGCCATATCCACTTCATCTGCCCGCAGCAGATCGACGATGCGCTCCATTCGGGCCTGACCACGATGATCGGCGGCGGCACCGGCCCCGCGCATGGCACGCTGGCTACCACCTGCACGCCGGGGCCGTGGCATATCGGGCGGATGTTGCAGGCGGCCGATGCCTTCCCGATGAACCTCGCCTTCGCGGGGAAGGGCAACGCCTCGCTTCCCGCCGCGCTGGAGGAACAGGTGCTGGCCGGAGCGTCCTGCCTCAAGCTGCACGAGGACTGGGGCACTACGCCGGGCGCGATTGATTGCTGTCTCTCGGTCGCCGATGCCATGGATGTGCAGGTAATGATCCACACCGACACGCTGAATGAGTCGGGCTTTGTGGAAAACACCGTGAAGGCCATGAAGGGCCGCACGATCCACGCCTTCCACACAGAGGGTGCCGGCGGCGGACATGCGCCCGACATCATCAGGATCTGCGGCGAGGAGCATGTGCTGCCCTCCTCGACCAACCCGACGCGGCCCTTTACCGTGAACACGCTGGAGGAGCATCTGGATATGCTCATGGTCTGTCACCACCTCGACAAGTCGATCCCCGAGGATGTGGCCTTCGCCGAAAGCCGCATCAGGCGCGAAACCATTGCGGCAGAGGATATCCTGCACGACATGGGGGCGTTTTCGATCATCGCGTCGGACAGCCAGGCCATGGGCCGGGTGGGCGAGGTGGTGATCCGCACCTGGCAGACCGCCGACAAGATGAAGAAGCAGCGCGGGCGGCTGACGGATGAGACCGGCCAGAACGACAATTTCCGCGTTCGCCGCTACGTGGCGAAATACACGATCAACCCGGCGATCGCCCACGGGATCAGCGCCCATGTGGGCAGCATCGAGGAAGGCAAGCGCGCCGACCTGGTGCTGTGGTCGCCCGCCTTCTTCGGCGTGAAGCCCGAGATGGTTCTTCTGGGGGGCACAATCGCCGTCGCGCAGATGGGCGATCCCAACGCCTCGATCCCCACGCCGCAACCGGTCTACACACGGCCCATGTTCGGGGCTTACGGCCGGTCGGTGGAACGGTCCGCCGTGACCTTCGTTTCGGCCGCCGCGCAGGAGGACGGGATCGGCAAATCGCTCGGGCTGGCCAAGGATACCCTGCCCGTGGTGAACACGCGCGGCATCGGCAAGCGGGACCTCAGGCTCAACGATGCGCTGCCGGTGGTCGAGGTGAACCCCGAGACCTACGAAGTGCGCGCGGATGGTGAGTTGCTGACCTGCCAGCCCGCCGAGGTGCTGCCCATGGCGCAGCGGTATTTCCTGTTCTGAGGGGCGCGGATGTTACCAGGGTTCGATCAGTTCGATGTCCTCCTCCTGCGGGACCGGCCCCGATCTTGCAAGGGGCTTGGTCACGACCGTCCGCGTCGTGCTGATTTTCCAATATCTGTCGTCGCGGTGAATGGCGTCGGGCAGGGTGTTCATGTCGATGCTGCGCCGGCTGGTTTCACGGACCGACACCACGAAACGGCTGCCCGCGACAGGGCCGTTGCAGCGCGCATCGAGCAGGGCAGCGCGCAGCTCTGCCTCGCGCTGTTTGAGCGCCTTGATGTCTTCGCGGACCGCGCCAAGCGCATCGGCGAGGTCGCGCGGTGTCGGGTGGCTTCTATTCATGCGGGCATCCTGTCACGCGAAGATGAACGCCCGGTTAACCGCCCGTGGGCCTGGCGCCCTGCTTTTTCGGAGTTCCCACTATGACCGACCTCACCGCCATGGCCTATCACGGCCATGCCCATGCAACGCCCGTCGGCACCGTCCGGCTCGACTACGAGGGGCGCTTCCTGCGCCGCAGGGTTGTGACGCTGACCGATGGCCGGGCGCTGCTGGTCGACCTGCCCAAGACGACCTCGCTCGATCATGGCGGGGTGCTGGTCACGCCGAAGGGTGAGATCGCCATCGAGGCCGCGCCCGAGCCGCTGCTGGAAATCACAGCGCCCGATCTGACCCGCATCGCTTGGCACGTGGGCAATCGCCATACGCCCTGCCAGATCGAGGCCGGGCGGCTGCTGATCCAGCCCGATCACGTGATCGCCGACATGCTGGCGCGGCTTGGCGCCACGACGCGCGAGGTTCTCGAACCCTTCACCCCCGAGGGGGGTGCCTATGGCCACGGGCGCACCCATAGCCATGATCACGGCCACGCCCATTGACCCGATGACCGACGCCGCGACCCTTCTGACCCTCACGCAATGGTTTTCGCCCGCCTACCCGGTCGGGGCGTTTGCATATTCCCATGGGCTGGAGCAGGCCGTGGCCGAGGAGCGCGTGACCGATGCTGCCAGCGCCGAGGGGTGGATCGGCGAGGTGCTGACCCTCGGCAGTCCGCGCACCGATGTCACCCTGCTGCGGGCGGCCCATGACGCCGATGCCCCGGCGCTGAAAGAGATCGACGCGCTTGCCCGCGCGCTGGCCCCGTCGAGGGAAAGGCTTCTGGAAACCGTGCAGCAGGGCCAGTCCTTCGCGCAGACCACCCGCGCGATCTGGGGCGGGGACCTGCCCGACCTGACCTACCCCGTCGCCGTGGGGTGGGCGGCGCGGCTGATGGGCCTTCCGCTGGACACCGTCGCCACGCTCTACCTGCACGCCTTTGCGGCCAACCTGACCTCCGCCGCGATCCGCATCGTGCCCCTTGGCCAGACCGAGGGGCAGGCGGCACTGGCGCGGCTGTCGCGGCTTTGCCCCGGGATCGCCGCCGAGGCCCTGCAAGACACGCTCGACGATATCGGCAGCTGTGCCTTCCTGGCTGATATCGCGTCGATGCGCCATGAAACCCTGTATTCGAGGATATTCAGATCATGAGCATGAACGGCCCCCTTCGCGTCGGTATCGGCGGCCCCGTCGGCGCCGGCAAGACCACGCTCACCGCGGCCCTGTGCGAGGCGATGCGAGATCGCTGGTCCATCGCCGCCATCACCAACGACATCTACACACAGGAGGACGCCGAGGCGCTGATGCGCCTGCAGGTCCTGCCGCAGGAGCGGATCATGGGAGTCGAAACCGGCGGCTGTCCGCATACCGCGATCCGCGAGGACGCCTCGATCAACCTTGCCGCCATCGCCGAACTGACCGCGCGCATTCCCGACCTCGACGTGGTGCTGATCGAAAGCGGGGGTGACAACCTGTCGGCCACGTTCAGCCCGGAACTGGCGGATATCACGCTTTACGTCATCGACGTGGCGGCCGGAGAGGAGATCCCGCGCAAGGGCGGGCCCGCGATCACGAAGTCGGACCTTCTGATCATCAACAAGACCGATCTGGCGCCCTATGTGGGGGCACGCCTTGAGGTGATGGACCGAGACGCCACCCGGATGCGGGCCGGGCGGCCTTTCCTCTTCGCGCAGCTCAAACATCGAAAAGGCGTGGACGGTGTTGTCGATCAGATCGCGCGGATCGGCGGGCTGCCCATGCGGGACGCTGCCGGGGCCTGACCGGGGTCAAGGGGTGGATTATCAGCTTCTGCCACGGATACCTTCAGCCAAGACAGGGCGCATTTGACGGTGGTGCGGGGGCCGGGCTTCGGGTTTGATGGGGTCTGACTGTCCTGATCGGAGCCTGCCCAGAATGCCCCCCCGCACCTACCATGCCCCCACGGGCGGCTTGCCGCCGCAAACGCAATTGCTGACGGATCGGGCCGTGTTCACCGAGGCCTACGCGGTGATCCCGCGGGGCTGCTTCTCTGACATCGTGACATCGCAATTGCCGTTCTGGGAACAGTCGCGCTTCTGGGTGATCGCACGCCCGATGTCCGGATTTTCCGAGACCTTCTCGCAATATATTGCCGAGGTCCAGCCGGGCGGCGGCAGCGACCGGCCCGAGACGGACCCCCGCGCAGAAGCCGCCATTTTCGTCATGGACGGTCATCTGGCGATCACCATAGCCGGGACGGATTACCAGATCGGTGCAGGTGGATTTGCCTTTGTTCCTGCCGGTGCCGAGTGGCGCCTGCGGGCCATGGCAGGGGTGCCGGCCCGGTTCCACTGGATTCGCAAGGCCTACCAGCCGGTGGACGGGCTGGGGCTGCCGGACCCGTTCGTGGTGGCGAACGAGGCGGCGATAGCGCCCAATGTCATGCCGGACACGGACGGGGCCTGGGCCACGACGCGCTTCATGGATCATGACGATCTGCGCCACGACATGCATGTGACCATCGTGACGCTGCAACCCGGGGCGGTCATTCCCTTCCTGGAAACCCACGTGATGGAACACGGGCTATATGTGCTGGAAGGCAAGGGTGCCTACCGGCTGAACCGGGACTGGGTCGAGGTTGAGGCGGGCGATTTCATGTGGCTGCGCGCGTTTTGCCCTCAGGCCTGCTATGCGGGTGGACCCGGGCCGTTCCGCTACCTGCTTTACAAGGATGTGAACCGGCACGCGGTGCTCTGATGTTTCACATGGGGTGGGGGAAGGATCTTCGAAGATCCTTTTGAATTTTCTTGCAAGAAAATTGGGCCGCGCCTTTGGCGAGGCGCGGCCCTTTCGTGTCTGCGATGTGCAGCTTGGCTTACCGACCGTGACCGGACATGCCACCCGAGACCTCTTCCGTTGCCTCCGCGGCCAGTTCCTGCGGAAGAACCAGGTTCAGCACGATAGCAATCAGGGCGGCGGGCAGGATGCCCGAGGTGGCCAGAACCTTCAGCGTGGGCGGCAGGTACTGCAGCGCACCGGGTTCCAGCTGCAGGCCAAGCCCGAGCGACAGAGCAATCGCGAAGATCACCATGTTGCGGCGGTTCCAGTTCACGTCCGACAGCATCGAGACGCCCGCCGCGACCACCATGCCGAACATGACGATCACGCCGCCGCCAAGCACTTCGATCGGCACCGTTGAAATGGCGGCACCGATCTTGGGCACCAGGCCACAGGCAATCAGGAAGATCGCCCCGATGGTCACCACGTGGCGGCTCATGACGCCGGTCATGGCGATGAGACCCACATTCTGGCTGAACGAGGTGTTCGGCAGCGCTCCGAACAGACCGGACACCGCCGTGCCGATCCCGTCCGCGAAGGTTGCGCCCTGGATCTCGGTGTCGGTCGCCTCGCGTCCCGCACCGCCCTTGGTGATGCCGCTGACGTCGCCCACGGTTTCGACCGCCGAAACAAAGCTCATCAGGCAGAATCCGATGATGGCGGCGACGCTGAACTCCAGCCCGAAATGGAGCGGGTTGGGCAGCGCGAAGCTGGCTGCGCGGCCGATGCCACTGAAGTTGACCATTCCCATGGCCATGGCCACGACATAGCCAGCGATCAGCCCGAGCAGCACCGCAGACACGGACAGCATGCCCCGGGTGAAAAACTTGAGCCCGAGCGTGACGAGGATCACCACGCCTGCAACCGTCCAGTTCTGGAGCGAGCCATATTCCTCGGTCCCGATGGCGGGCACGCCGCCCGCGGCATACTGGATGCCGACCTTGACCAGCGCCAGACCGATCATGGTAACGACAAGACCGGTCACCAGCGGCGGCAGGGCAAAGCGGATCTTGCCGATGAAGAGGCCAAGGCAGGCATGGAAGAGGCCACCGACCAGAATGCCGCCCATCAGCACCGCAATCGCATCGACACCCTGGCCCGCAACCAGCGGGATCATGATCGGGATGAAGGCAAAGGACGTGCCCTGCACAATCGGCAGCCGCGCGCCCATGGGGCCGATCCCGATCGTCTGGATCAGTGTCGCGACGCCCGCAAAAAACATCGACATCTGGATCATGTAGATCATCTGCGGGAAGTCGGGCGAGTTCGACCCGAAGCCGAAGCCCGCCGCGCCGCAGACGATGATCGCCGGTGTGACGTTCGAGACGAACATTGCCAGCACATGCTGGATGCCGAGTGGCACAGCCTTGGCCAGCGGTGGTGTGTAGTTGGGATCGCGCAGTTGTTCTGCGGTCCCGATTGACGTGTCAGCCATCTCTCGTTTCCCTATTGTTGAATGGTGCCGAAATTCCCGCTCTTGCCGGCGGGTTCAGATCATCGGGCCGACCTTCAGCGGTTGATCGAACCAATGCTCCTCCAGGTTGTTGCCGGGGCCGATACGGTCGACCACGGCGTAGAGCCCGCGTTCCCCAAGCGGGCAGAGTACCCCATGCCAGACCCCGCGATGGAGGTTCACGGACTGGCGGGGATGGGTGATGAACGCCTGAATGTTGACGGGCGTGCCGCCGTCATCCTCGGCCACGACAACCAGAAACGGCGTCCCGGACATCGGAATGAACGCCTGGCTTCCCAGAGGGTGACGTTCCACAAGGGCCACCTCGCAGGGCAGGTGCCGCGCCTCGGCGTCGAACAGGCTGATCCCTGCGCGGCCATCTGCGAAATCGAGGGCGCCAAGGTCATGATGACGCCCGCACATGCCTTGATTGATGATCTTGTCCGGCGCGTCCTTCAGCTCGATCACCTCCCCGAAGGGCGCGAATTCGGCCTGCGTCAGGGGGCGTGGGGTCAGCGTGGTCACGGCAGAAGGTCCATCAGCCTGAATTCCGCGATGCGTTCGACCTGGCGGCAGGCCTCGGCGAATTCGGTCTCAGTGTCATTGTCGATGCGGCGTTCGAAATTCGCGCGAATGCTGGCCTTGTCGTGGTCTCGCACCGCGATGATGAAAGGAAAGCCGTGCTTGTCCACGTAAGCCGTGTTGAGCCGTGTGAAGTCCGCCCGTTCCTCATCCGTCAGCATGTTGAGCCCGGCACCGGCTTGTTCCGAGGTCGATTCCGCCGTCAAACGCCCTGCCGCAGCCAGTTTCCCGGCCAGATCGGGGTGGGCGCGCAGCACGCCGAGCCGTTCGTCGCGGCTGGCGCTGCGGAAAGCACGGGCCAGTGCGTTGTGAACACCGGCGGCGCAGTCATGGGCGGGGCCAAGCTCCAGCCCCCAGGCCCGTTCCGCGATCCAGGGGGAATGCTCGAAGATGCCGCCATAGGCTGCGACGAAATCCTCCCGGCTCATCTGCGAGGGCAGGGGGCGCTCCACCGGCGGATGCTCCTGTGCCCAGTGATCCGCGATGTCGATGCGGCGGGCGAACCAGACGCCCTCTTGCCCGGCGGCGTAATCCAGGAAGCGCTTCAGCGCCATCACCCGGCCCGGGCGGCCAATCAGACGGCAATGCAGGCCGATGGACAGCATCTTCGCCTGCCCCGCCTCACCCTCGGCATAGAGCGCGTCGAAGCTGTCCTTAAGGTAGGCAAAGAACTGGTCGCCCGAATTGAACCCCTGCGGCGTAGCAAAGCGCATGTCGTTGCAGTCGAGCGTATAGGGGATGATCAGCTGATCCTTGTCCGCGATCTTCACCCAATAGGGCAGGTCGTCCGCGTAGGTGTCGGAGATATAGTCCATCCCCGCCTCAGCGGCCAAGGCGACGGTGTTCTCAGAACAGCGCCCCGTGTACCAGCCGCGTGGCCCGTCGCCGGTGACTTCCGTATGCAGGCGGATGGCCTCGGCGATCTGCGCGCGCTCCTCCTCCTCTGGCATGTCCTTGTGTTCGACCCATTTCAGCCCGTGGCTGGCAATCTCCCAGCCCGCCACCTGCATGGCACGCACCTGTTCGGGGTTGCGCGCGAGTGCGGTCGCCACACCGTAGACGGTGAGAGGGATGCCCATGCCGGTAAACAGACGGTGCAGCCGCCAGAACCCGGCGCGCGCGCCATATTCATAGATCGATTCCATGTTCCAATGGCGCTGTCCCGGCCATTGGGCAGCACCCACGATTTCGGACAGGAAGGCCTCGGACGCCGCATCGCCATGCAGGATGCAGTTCTCGCCGCCCTCTTCGTAGTTCAGCACGATCTGCACGGCGATCTTCGCGCCGCCCGGCCATCTCGGATCGGGTGCGTCGGGGCCATGGCCGCGCATGTCTCTGATGTAGCGTGTCACGGGGGGTCTGTCCTTGTCGCGTTTTTGTTACCATATAATAGGGAATGCCTTTTGACTTTCTGGAGATTTTTGAAACTGCTGTTGTCGGAGCGGCAGTGCGCAGAGCGTCGCAACGCTGCATAAACAGGCGCATGGACCAAGGAGAGGGCGATGGCCGGATATCTGACGACACATGTGCTGGACACGGCGCGGGGTTGCCCCGCCGCGGGGCTGAAGATTGCGCTTTACTCGATCGACGGGGACGCCCCGGCGTTGCTGGTCGAGATGGTCACCAATGACGATGGCCGCACCGATAGCCCGATCCTGCCCCAGGAGAGCTTCGCGACCGGCAGCTATGAACTGGTGTTCTTTGCGGGGGATTATCTGCGTGCATCGGGGCAGGGCGGAGATGAGCCGCTGTTCCTCGATCAGGTGCCGATCCGATTCGGCATGTCGGATCCAGAGGCGCATTACCACGTCCCGCTCCTGCTTTCTCCCTATGGGTTTTCCACCTACCGGGGCAGCTAGGCGGGGGAATGCCCTTGCAAGGGCATTGAAAGGATCTTCGAAGATCCTTCCGCGCGCCCCTTACGGCAGTTCGCGCCTGATGTGATCTGACATGAAGTCGATCAGCAGGCGCGCCTTGGGGTCCTGCCGCTTGCGGTGCATATAGAGACAGGCCATCTGGATCGGCACAGGCGGTTCGTTTTCCAGCACCGGCACCAGCGTTCCGGCAGCCAGGTGCTCGGCCACTTCGAAGACCGGCTTCAGCACGATCCCTTGTCCCGCAAGAGCCCATCCTGTCAGGACATCCCCATCATCCGATTCGAAGGGCCCCTTCACGGCAATCCGCCTGATTCCGTCGGGCGTTTGCAGCGGCCACTGGAACTCCGGCGCACCGGGGTAGCGCAGGTTGAGGCAGTCATGTTTCCCCCCGATCAGATCGGCGCCGCTTCGGGGCATGCCCTTCCGCGCGACATAATCCGGCGAGGCGCACAGCACCCTGGGGCAATCGGCGATCTTGCGGATGCGCAGCGTGCTGTCCTCGGGCACCCCCAGAAAGAAGGCCACGTCGAGCCCTTCCTTGGCCACGTCGAGCCGCCGGTCCGACAGGCGCAGACGGATGTCGATGAGCGGGTATTTCTCCTTGAAGGCCGGCATCGCAGGCGCGACCAGCCGGCGCCCGACCCCAAGCGGCGCCGCGATATACAGCGTCCCGCGAGGGGTCTGCGTGACCTTGTTGATCTCGGCCTCGGCTTCCTCCACCGCTTCGAGGATCTTGCAGGCCCCGCGATAGAAGATCACCCCTTGTTCCGTCGGGTTCAGTTGCCGCGTCGTTCGCTGGAAAAGACGCACATTCAGGTGCTCTTCAAGCTGCGAGATGCGAGACGAGGCCACCGCCGCCGAGATCCGCTGATCGCGCGCCGCGGCCGACATCGACCCGAGTTCGAACACCCGCACGAAGGTGCGTATATTGTCCAGATAGGCCATGTAAATTCGTAGCCTTTTTTTGAAACAGCTCGGTAATTTCTTGCAATACCGGCTAAACAAACGCTGCGATAGGTCTAAACTGGACTCAAGCAAAGAAAAGGGCGCGGGGATGCAGGATTTCCTGATCATGTGGGACTGGCTGGAGACCGCCGTACGGTGGCTGCATGTCATCACGGCAATCGCCTGGATCGGATCGAGCTTTTACTTCATCGCGCTCGACCTGGGACTGCGGCGCGAAGGCGACCTGCGCGGGGCCGATGGTGAGGAATGGCAGGTCCATGGTGGCGGATTCTACCATATCCGCAAATACCTTGTGGCGCCCGAGGCGATGCCCGACCACCTGACCTGGTTCAAATGGGAAAGCTATTCCACATGGCTCTCCGGCGCGGCGCTATTGATGCTGGTCTACTGGGCCGGGGCGGAGCTGTACCTGATCGACCCGGCCAAGGCGGATCTGAGCACATGGCAGGGCATCCTGATCTCTGCGGCGTCGCTGACCATTGGATGGCTGGTCTATGACTTCCTGTGCAAATCGCCGCTTGGCGAAAAGCCCACGGTGCTGATGCTGCTGCTGTTCGTGCTGCTTGTCATCATGGGCTATGGCTACAACCAGATCTTCACCGGCCGCGCAATGATGCTGCATCTGGGGGCGTTCACGGCCACGATCATGACCGCCAATGTCTTCTTCATCATTATGCCCAATCAGCGGATCGTGGTGGCGGACCTAAAGGCAGGCCGCAAGCCGGACCCGAAATACGGCAAGATCGCCAAGTTGCGGTCCACCCATAACAACTACCTGACCCTGCCCGTGGTCTTCCTGATGCTGTCGAACCACTACCCGCTGGCCTTCGCCACCGAGTATAACTGGATCATCGCGGCACTGGTTTTCCTGATGGGGGTCACGATCCGGCACTTCTTCAACTCCATGCATGCGCGCAAGGGCATGCCATGGTGGACCTGGGCGGTGACCGTGATCCTGTTCATCTGCATCGCGTGGCTGTCCACTGCGGGCACGGAATACGATAGCTACGAGGAGAGCGAGGCCCGCGACCTGACGCATCGCGAAGAGATGCTGATGGCCGCCGACGGCTTCGAGGATGTAAGCTGGACCATCCCCGGCCGCTGCGCCATGTGCCATGCACGTGAACCCTCCTGGCCCGGTATCCGGCAGGCCCCGCGCGGCATCCTGCTTGAAACGCCTGCCGATATTGCCCGCGCGGCGCGCGAAATCTATTTGCAGGCCGGTGTCACCAACGCGATGCCGCCTGCGAATGTGTCCTATATGGAGGAGGAGGAACGCGCCCTCATTCGCCGCTGGTATCGTGCGGTAGGCGAGGATATGCCTTTTGGGCTGGCAATGAACTGATGACCCGTTAAGGGGTTGGAAAGGCGGCTCTGCCAGTCTGGCGGGGCCATGACCGATGTAGCACAGCCCCCCGCACCGCTGCCGCCCGACCAGACGGCCCTGATCAGCGAAAGCTTTGCGCGGGCGCTTCCTGTGAAGGCGCGGCTCGCGGTGCGGGTCTACGAGCGCTTTTTCGAATTGGAACCGCAGACGCGTCATTTGTTCAGTGCCGACCTGGCCGGGCAACGGGCCAAGATCATGCAGGCCCTGTCCTACACTGTGCGGGCCATGGGCTCGGATGCGGACCTGATCCGCCTGGCAGAGGGGCTCGCGCGCTCTCATGCCCGGTTTCACATTTCTGAACGACAGCTGCGCCACATGGCCATGGCCATTCTGGGCGCGTTCGATGACTGTCTCGGGGACGCGTTTACATCGGAGATGCAGGGCAGCTGGCAGGCGGCCTTCGACCGGTTCCTGCCGATGATTGCCGCTGCGCAGGCCCGGCTGGAGGCTGCGGGATAACTGTCAGAGAGCTGCTTCCGCGGCAGCCCGGATCGCGCGGATATTCTCGCCATAGACCTGCGGTTGTGCAACCGAGCCGCCCTTGAAAACAGCCGATCCCGCAACCAGAACATCGGCCCCCGCTGCCGCCACAAGAGGCGCGGTTTCGGTCGTCACGCCGCCGTCGATCTGGATATGGATCGGCCGGTCGCCGATCATCTGGCGCAGCCGGCGGGTCTTCTCGACGCCGGAGTGGATGAATTTCTGCCCGCCGAAGCCGGGGTTCACCGTCATGATCAGCACCATGTCGACGAGGTCGAGGACGTGTTCGATACTGTCGAGCGGGGTGCCGGGGTTGAGGCTGACGCCGGCCATCTTGCCCGTGGCCTTGATCGCCTGAAGGGTGCGGTGGATGTGCGGCCCAGCCTCGACATGTGCGGTGATCATGTCGGCCCCTGCCTCGGCATAGGCCTCGATATAGGGATCGACGGGCGCGATCATCAGGTGGACGTCCATGAAGGTTGTCACATGCGGGCGGAAGGCTTTCACGGCGGGCGGGCCGAATGTGAGGTTGGGCACGAAATGCCCGTCCATCACATCGACATGGACCCAGTCGGCGCCCTGGTCCTCGATGGCACGGATCTCGGCCCCGAAATTGGCGAAATCGGCGGAAAGGATCGACGGAGCGATCTTGATGGAGCGGTCGAAAGGCATGGGCAGCGTCCTTTGGGAGCGGTTGAGCCGGGGTTAGCGTCCGCGCGCGGTTTGATCAAGGGCGGGGGACGGCTTTTCGAAAAGCCGTTGGAAGCGGATTCGAAACCGCTTGTCACGGGCTTTGCAAAGCCCGTCCCCGCGCCTAGCCGTGATGGGCTGCGACGGTCTTGAGGACGGAAAAGCCGTAAAGGGCCTCAAACCCCTTTTCGCGCCCGTGCCCCGAGTGGCCCACACCACCGAAGGGCAGCTCCACCCCGCCAGCGGCACCATAATTGTTGATAAACACCTGCCCCGCGCGCAGCTTCTTCGCCATCCGCATGCAGCGCCCGCCATCCCTTGACCAGACCGAGGCGACCAGCCCGTATTCCGTGCTATTGGCAATCTCGATCGCATGATCCTCGTCGCGAAAGGGGATGATTACCTGAACGGGCCCGAAAATCTCGTCCTGCGACAGGCTGTGATCCGGTCCTACGCCGGAAATCAGGGTTGGGGCAACGTAATGCCCGCCCTTCGGCGCGTCTTCGACGATGCGGCCCCGGCTGAGAATGTGGTTCTCATCGGTCATCGCGAGAAAGCCTTCCACGATCTCTTTCTGGCGTGCTGATATCAGCGGGCCGACGTTCAGATCATCCATCGCAGGCCCCACTTTCAGCCCGTCATAGGCCGCCGCCATATGGGTGCAGAGCTCATCATAAAGGCTTTCATGCACCAGAATACGGGAGGAAGCCGAACAGGTCTGGCCCGCGTTCTGGATGCCCGCATTGACGAGGAAAGGCAGCGCCTTCTCCAGATCCGCATCCTCGAACACGACCTGCGGGGACTTGCCGCCAAGCTCCAGCGTCACCGGCACGATATTCTGCGCCGCCGCCGTCTGCACCAGTTTGCCGACGCCAACGGAGCCGGTGAAGGACAGGTGTTTCACACCCTTATGGGCGGTCAGCGCCGCGCCCGCCTCCTCCCCCAGTCCCGGCACAACATTTAGCGCGCCATCCGGCAGCCCCGCCTGCCGCGCCAGATCGGCAAAGGCCAGGGCCGACAGGCAGGCCTCCTCGGCTGGTTTCAGCACGCAGGCATTGCCCATGGCCAGAGCCGCACCCACGGACCGGCCGATAATCTGCATCGGATAGTTCCACGGCACGATATGGCCCGTCACCCCGTGCGGTTCGCGCAAGGTATAGACGGTAAAGCCGTTCTGGAACGGGATCGTTTCACCCATCAGTTTGTCGGCTGCACCGCCGTAGAACTCCATGTAGCGCGCCAGCGCGATGGCGTCGTTCTTGGCCTGCGCCAGCGGCTTGCCCACATCGGTGGCCTCGATCTCGGCCAGGTCGTCCAATTTCTGGGTGATGAGCCACGACAGCCGCATAAGGATCCGGCCCCGGTCCGCCGCTGTCAGCGCCCCCCATTCCCCCGCCAAAGCCTCCTCTGCCGCGCTGACCGCGTTGTCGATATCTACCGCATTGCCCCGCGCGATCCGGCCGATTTCCTTGCCGGTCGACGGGTCTTCCAGCGGCAGCGTCTCGCCGCTTGCGGGCAGGAACCAGCGGCCCCCGATAAAAACTTCTGCGGGGTCGAACCAAAGCTGCATGGGTCAGTCCTTTCTTGCATAATCGGGCAGGCGCGGCGCCGCGGCCAGAAGCGCCTGTGTATAGGGGTGGTCCGGGGCGTCGAAGATGCGCTCCGTCGGGCCTTCCTCCACGATTTCACCCGCCTGCATCACCATCACCCGGTCGGTGATCGCGCGCACCACGGTGAGATCATGGGAGATGAACAGATAGCTCAGCCCCATCCGGTCCTGAAGATCGGCCAGCAGGTCCAGAATCTGGGCACGGACGCGGACATCGAGGGCCGAGACGGCCTCATCCAGCACGAGAATTTTCGGGTGCGTGATCAGCGCGCGGGCGATGGCGATGCGCTGACGCTGGCCGCCGGAAAACTCGTGCGGGTACTTGTCCATGTCGCTGGCTTGCAGACCAACGGCCTCCAGCGCTTTGGCGACCTCCGCCCGTCTGTCTGCCCGCGAAGGTTTTGCCGGGAGCAGGTGATAGGGTTCGGCCACCAGATGCTCCACCGTCCAGCGCGGGTTGAAGCTGCCGTAAGGGTCTTGAAACACGACCTGAATGCCCGCGCGCATGGCATGGGGCATGGCGGGGGAGATGGCGTTGCCAAGGGCCCGGATCTCGCCGCCCTGAATGGGGTCAAGGCCGAGGATGGCGCGGGTGAGGGTGGACTTTCCGCAGCCGGATTCGCCGACCAGCCCCAGGCTTTCGCCCTCATTCAATGCCAGGCTGACCCCGTTGACGGCGCGCACAGGGTCGCCCCGGCGGAACAATCCCTTGCGCGGGCCGGGATAGTGGCGGTCGATCTCGCGCCCGGTCAGCAAAGGCGTGTCCGCCTGTCGGATATGGCGAGTTGGCTTGTGGTCAGAGGCCTCGAACAATGCGCGTGTATAGGCGTGGTTTTGCTGGCTCAGCACGTCGCGGGTCGCGCCTTGCTCGACAATCTCGCCCGTCTTCATCACGGCCACATGGTCCGCCATGTCTGCCACGACGGCAAGGTCATGGGTGATCAGCAGCAGCGCCATGTCCTCCTCCTCCACCAGCCCGCGCAGGAGGTCGAGGATCTGCGCTTGCGTGGTGACGTCGAGCGCTGTGGTTGGCTCATCCGCGATCAGCAGCCGGGGGCGGAGCGCGATGGCGGTGGCGATACAGACCCGCTGGCGCTGGCCACCCGACAATTCGTGCGGGTAGCGGTCGAGCGCGATTTGCGGCAGACCCACGCGGTCGAGCTTCTGCCGGGCCACGTCAAGAGCATCGGCGCGGCTGGCCGCCCCGTGGATGCGCAGGGTTTCGGCCACCTGATCCCCGATGGTGCGCACCGGGTTGAGTGCCGTCATCGGTTCCTGGAAGATCATACCCAGTTCATTGCCCCGCAGGCGGCACATCTCGGCCTCGGGCCGGTTCAGCAGGTCGGTCCCGTCAAGGCTGGCCCTGCCGCTGGTGCGCGACCCGTCCGGCAGAAGCTGCATCAGCGCAAGCGCCGTCATCGACTTGCCCGATCCGCTTTCACCCACCAGCCCGAAGGTCTTGCCCGCCTGCATCGAGAAACTGACATCCCGCAGGATTGGCGTGCCATGAATATCCAGCGACAGGCGGTCGACCTCGATCATTGCCGAACCCTCCTGAGCCTTGGGTCCAGCATGTCGCGCAGCCCGTCGCCCATCAGGTTCAGCCCCAACACCATCAGCACGATGGCGAGCCCCGGCAGTACCGCCAGCATCGGGTGGGTGTAGATCATGGTCTGCGCGTCCGACAGCATCCGGCCCCAGCTTGGGGTGGGCGGCTGAACTGACAGGCCGACATAGGACAGCGCCGCCTCGGCCAAAATGCCAAGGGAAAACTGGATCGTCGCCTGCACGATCAGCAGGTTCGCGATATTGGGCAGGATGTGTTCCGCGCTGATCCGCGCCTTGCCCTTGCCTGCAACCCGGGCGGCCAGGATGTAGTCGAGCGTCCAGAGGCTCAGCGCCCCACCCCGCGCGACACGCGCGAAGACGGGGATGTTGAAGATGCCGATGGCGAGGATCGCGTTGAAGGCCGAGGGGCCGAAAACGGCGGTGATCAGGATCGCGATGACAAGGCTGGGGAAGGCGAAGATCAGGTCATTGCCGCGCATGATGAACTCATCGAGCAGGCTGCCCCGCGTGGCAGCGGCCGCTAGGCCGAGCGGTACGCCGATGGCGACGCCGATGCCTACGGCGACCAGGGCCACCGCCAGCGATACCCGCGCACCGACCATGAGCATCGACAAGAGGTCGCGCCCGAACTGATCGGTGCCAAGCAGGAACTCACCGCTTGCCGGTTGGAGGCGGTTCGCGATCACCAATTGCTCCACGTCATGCGGTGTCCAGACGAAGGACAGCAGCGCCATGGCGAGGAAAATGGACGACAGGATCGCGCCGAGGATCAGGGGGACCGGAAGGCGGCTCATGCGCGGCGCCTCAGGCGCGGGTCCGCCACCGCATAGGCGATGTCGACGAGGAAGGTGACGACGATCACCGCGAAGACCAGCAGCATGGTGACGGATTCCACCACCACCAGATCGCGCTGCGTGATCCCCTGAAAAATCAGCCGCCCGAGGCCGGGCAGGAAAAAGACATTCTCGATGATGATCGCACCCGCCAGCAGGAACGAGAATTGCAAGCCGATGATGGTCAGGACCGGGATCAGCGCATTGCGGAGCGCGTGTCGCAGCAGCGCCTGACGGCGGGAAAGGCCCTTGGCCCGCGCCGTGCGCATGTAGTCCTGCGCCAGTGTCTCAATGAGGGCAGAGCGCATGACGCGGGCGAGGATCGCCGCCTGCGGAAGGGCCAGCGCGACCGAGGGCAGCAGCAGCGACTTGAGGGCCAGCAAAGGTTCTTCCCATCCCGGGAATCCACCTGCACTGAACCAGCGCAGGTTCACGGCGAAGACCAGCACCAGCAGCATCCCGAACCAGAAATTGGGAATCGCGATGCCGAGCTGCGTGCCGCCCATAATCCCGTAATCCGCCGCCCGGCCCCGGTTCGCCGCCGCCAGCAGCCCGACCGGGAAGGCAATGGCCGTGGACAGGATCAGCGACAGCACGGCCAGCGGCAGCGAGACCCACAGCCGGTCCGCCACAAGCTCGGCCACCGGAACGCGATAGGTGTAAGAGGTGCCGAAATCGCCCTGCACCATGCCCGCGATCCACGCGAGGTAGCGTTCCGCCTTGGAGCCATCGAGCCCCAGATCGGCGCGCAGCGCCTGCACCGTCGCCTCATCCGCGTTGAGCCCGAGCATGAACGCCGCCGGGTCGCCGGGAATGACCTCGATCACCGTGAAGATGACGAGGCTCGCGACGATCAGGCTGAGGCTCAGCGAGAGAAGGCGGCCAAGGATATAGCGCAGCATGGTCGCCACCTTAGAGAAACGGCAGCGGTTGGAAAGGGGTTAAGCGCGTCGTCCTCGACGGGATTTCAGCCGTTCGTGTGCCGCCTTGGTGCCGTCATGGAAGGTGCCGAACCACTTGTCCCAGGGCATTTCCAGATTGCCGTAGTTCACCTCGAAATAGCGGTGGTGCATCTGGTGGTGGAAGGTGCCAAGCGCGAGGCGTTTCCTGTCCTCCACCAGCAGGCTTTCATAGCCCGTATGAGAGGTCGCTGCGGTCAGCGCTTGATGCTGCATGTGAAAGAGGATGTGCAGTGGATGCGATGGCACAATCAGGTGAATGAGGATCGAGCTGAAGAAGATCAGGTGCTCCACCGGATGCATCGAGAGACCCGACCAAGGTCCGACATTGACATTGCGGTGATGCAGGGCGTGCGCGATCCGGTAGAGCGGCCCCCAGTGCAGCGCCCGGTGCACCCAGTAGAAATGGAAGGAAATCCACACCGGCGTCAGCAGGAACCACAGAACGAACAGAACGGGATGCGCGGCGGGCGACAGCAGCGGCGCATAGCCATTAGCCATGGCCCAGAACATCAGCACCTCATAGGCGGTCCAGAAGCCGACGCCGCTGCCAAGGCTCCAGAACATGTTGTCGCGCACCTGCCCGCCGAAGGTGAACTGGCGGCCTTTTACCATCAAGTCTCTCGGGTCGAATTTCAGCCGGTCGCCCTGTGCCTTGCGCATGTAGAAGAACCAGTGCAGCGAACCGGCCACGAGGATCATCAGCGCCATGTTCTTCAGCCACAGGCCGAAGATCCAGCCGGGCGCCAGCGTGGCCGTGACCTCCAGCGGCGGCTGAAACCAGAGCCAGCTGATCGTGGCCAAGGCCAGCACCAGAACGTTTTCCGCGATGCCAAGCCAGCGCGCGGCGATCCAGCGGGCCATGCGGATGGGGTCGGGTGGCCAGCTGAAGAAAGGGGACACCTGAATTGGAACTTCGGGCACGTGGTTCCAGCCGGGGATCTGCTCGGTCTTGTCCTGCATGGGGCGTCTCCTGTTGCGCAGGCCTATCCTGCCATGCGGTCAAACACCGGAAAATCAGTATTATCAGGTCATGAAACCCTGATTCGGAGATGATATGCCCTCCTCCCCCCGCCTCTCCCTGCGCGCGATGGCGGCCTTTGCCGCAACGGTCGAGGAAGGCTCCATCGCGGGCGCGGCGCGGCAGCTCAACATCGCGGCCTCTGCCGTGGCGGCGGCGGTGGATCAGGTCGAGGCCGAGGTGGGCGCGGCGTTGCTTGTGCGGACACGGGCCAAGGGGATTGCGCCGACCGGGGAAGGCCGGGAGCTTGCGGTGCGGTTCCGGGCGTTGCTGGAGGATTGCGACAGCGTGCTTGAGGATGCGCGCGCCGGGGCGGCGACGCTCTCGGGCCACTTGCGGATCGGCTATTACGCACCCGTCGCGCCCGCCTTCCTGCCCGGGCTGCTGATCCCGTTGCAGCGGGCGAACCCGGAGCTGGAGGTCACATTGACCGATTGTTCCGCAGACGAGGCGCAGGCGGCGCTGCTGGCCGGGCGGCTCGACCTGATCCTCTTTGCCGCCGCGCCTGTCCGGGCCGGGATCGTCAGCCGCAAACTGCTGGACCTGCCGCCTTATGTGCTGGCCCCTCTCGGGCATCCGATCACGGGCCGCGCGGCGTCGCTTTCTGATGTCGCGGCCCATCCGCTGGTGCTGCTCGACCGGCCGGTGGCAGAGCCCTATGTGACGGCCCTGTTCCGCGACCGGGGCCTTGCACCGCGGATCGCGGCACGTGCCAACACGACCGAAATGGTGCGCAGCCTGGTGGGCGCGGGGGCAGGGCTTGCGGTGCTCAATATGCGGCCGCGAACCGACCGGTCTTATGCGGGCGACGGGGTGGCGTCGGTGCCGCTGACGGGTGACCTGCCTCCGATCCGGCTGCTTCTGGGCCGGGCAGAGGGGCGGCCCAAGCGGGCGGTGGCGGTGGTGCAAGACCTGCTGCTGGCCTGGGCAGAGGGGCCGAAAGCGCGCGAGTTGATCGTGTCGCAAAAAGGCTAGCGGGCGCGGGCTGAATCACGCTATAGCGCGGATCAGGCAGGGGCGATGGCGTCGCCCCGGCGGCATGGCCGCTTGCCTGCGGGCCCTCCCCGCGACCGCCCTGTACGCCGGGGCCTTGGTCATATGAAGGAATTTCCCATGGACCGTCCCGAATTCTACCGCCTGCACAATGGCGACAAACCTGCCCTTCAGTTCACCCAAGCCGAATATGACGCCCGCCTGATGGGCCTGCGCGCGATCATGGACGCCCATGGCGTCGATGCTGCCGTCATGACGTCGATGCACAACATCGCCTATTACTCGGGCTTTCTCTACTGCGCTTTCGGGCGGCCCTATGCGCTGGTCGTGACCGCGTCCGAGGCCGTGACCATCAGTGCCGGCATTGATGCCGGTCAGCCCTGGCGGCGGGGTGCGACCGACAACATCACCTATACCGACTGGAAGCGCGACAACTTCTGGCGGGCGATCCTACATGTGACAGGTGAAGGAAAGGTTATCGGCTATGAGGCCGACCACCTGACGCTGCTTCAACAGGGCAAGATGCGGTCCTTCCTCAACCCGTCTTCCGAGGTCGATATCGCGGGCCACACCATGCAGCAGCGGATGCGCAAATCGCCCGCCGAGATCGAGCTGATCCGGGCCGGGGCCGCCGTGGCGGACGTGGGCGGATACGCCATCAAAGACGCAGTAAAACAAGGCGTTAGAGAGATTGATGTGGCCATCGCGGGCCGCGACGCGATGGAGCTGGAAATCGCCCGCCGCTACCCCGATGCGGAATACCGCGACACCTGGGTCTGGTTCCAGTCCGGCATCAACACAGACGGCGCGCATAACCCTGTCACGGGGCGCGTTTTGCAGCGGGGTGATATCCTCAGCCTCAACACCTTCCCGATGATCTCGGGCTATTACACGGCGCTGGAACGGACCATGTTTGTCGAGGAGGTCGACGACGCCTCGCTGGCCTATTGGGAGGCCAATGTGGGCGCCCATGAATACGGCATGAGCCTGCTGAAACCGGGTGTCTCATGCTCGGAAGTTACCCATAAAATCAATGACTTCTTCGCTGAGCGGAACCTGCTGCAATACCGCAGCTTCGGCTACGGCCACAGCTTCGGCGTGCTCTCGCATTACTATGGCCGCGAGGCGGGGCTGGAGCTGCGCGAAGACATCGACACGGTGCTGGAACCGGGCATGGTGATTTCCATGGAGCCGATGATCACGATCCCCGAAGGCCAGCCCGGCGCGGGTGGGTATCGGGAGCATGATATCCTGATCATCACAGAGGACGGGGCCGAGAACATCACCGGCTACCCCTACGGTCCCGGCTTCAACATCGTGGGCTGAAAAGAGGGGGGTGCCCCCCGTACACCGGGCGTACACCCCCTGTACACCCCCCGTACAGACGGAACGGCATATGCGAAGCCGGGCCTTGTGCCCGGCTTTGTTCCGGTGGAAGGCCCTTCAAGGGCCTTGTCTCTCCCTCTTGTCGGGGGGAGAGTGGCCGCTGACCGCAGCCCTTAAGACGATCCCACATGATGCGCAGCTTCCTCAGCCTTGACCTGCCCGACACCTGCCGCGATCCGCTGTTGCGGATGGTGGGGGGGCTTCGGGCCGGGCGGGTGGTGCCGTGGGAGAACCTGCATGTGACGCTCTCGTTTCTGGATGATCAGCCAGAGGAGCGGCTGGAGGATTTGCATATGGCGCTGGAGCCGCTGCGGCTGCCCGCGCCCGAGTTGCGCTTTGCGGGGATCGACTGGTTCGGGCCGGGCAAGGCGCGGATGCTGGCGGCATTGGTGGAGCCGGCGCCGGAACTGGTTTCTTTGCAGGCGGAGGTGGAAAAGCAGGCCCGCCGCGTAGGAATGCAACCCGAGCGGCGCGCGTTCAGACCGCATGTGACGCTGGTGCGCTTTGGGCGGCATATGTCGGAGGGGGAAGCGGCGGCGTTGCAGGGGTTCCTCGCCGCGCCGCCGGTGGTGGAGGTGCCCGTGGCCCGCGCCACCAGTTTCTCGATGCAGGGCTCCACCCTCACCGATCAGGGCGCGCGCTACGAGGCGCTGGCGGTTTATCCGCTGGCCTAACCCGGCTGTACCATCGCCGCTTCCCATTCCTCGATGAACTGCCGCCGCTTCAGCCGGTCGAGATAGACCAGCAATCCGGGGCCAAGCTGGATGGGGCGCAGGCTGGCGTTTTCCGACAGGCGGGCAGGCGTGATGCCGGGAAAGGCGAAACGACCGCCGCCTTCTGTCCAGGCGGTTTCGATCAGATGGTCGATGAAGCGCCCGGCCTCCTCTGGCGCTTCTGCATTGGCGGGGATCAGAACGGTGCGCATCATCACGGTGGTGAAATCCTCGGGTGCGATGATGTGAATGCGGTCATGCAGGTCCTCGCGCACCTGCGCGTAGCTGCCAAGGACGTTATAGGCCACCGCGATCCGGCCGGATGCCACGTCCTCGATCATGTCCGACGAGCCGCGATAAAGCTGCGTTTGCAGACCTCCCATCACCTGCGCCAGACGCCAGAAGGTTTCCGATGTCCGCCCGTCCTGCGTGGCGAAAAGGTAGCCAAGCCCGCTTTCGCGCACGTCATAGGTGCCGATCCGTCCGCGGAACCGGTCGGGATGGTCGCGCAGCGCGGTGATCAGTTCCTGCCGGGTGCGGGGCAGGTCGATATCCGCGAAATCGGCGCGCGAGAGCACCATGGTTGCCGGTTCCTGTGTGAAGGCGAAGACCCGGTCGCGCCAGATTGCCCATTCCGGCAGGCTGCCGGTGGCACCGGAGCGGTAGGGCAGGGCCAGCCCGTCATTGGCGAGCTTGATCTGCAGGTCCATGGCCGAGGAAATGGCAAGGTCGAAGGATTCGCCCTCGTCCTGAAGGGCGACCATGATCTCGGAGGAACTGACCACGTAATAGTCCACCGCGATGCCGGGGTTCAGCGCCTGAAAGGCGGTCACGAAGGGGGCGAACAGATCCGCATCGGCGGTGGAGATCACGCGCAGCTCAGCCGTCTGGTTTGCCGCCGGGAACTGCACATGTTCCTCGATCTCGAAGGCGAGGGCCGGCAGGGTCAGCAGGATTAGCGCAAGGGAAGAGATAAACGCACGCATGCGCCGGGGCCTCCTTCGATATTGGCGATGGTCAGGGTGCCGCCATGGGCGCGGGCGACCTCGTCCGCGATGGTCAGGCCAAGGCCCGAGCCGATGACGCCGGTGGCGTTCTCGCCCCGCGCGAAGCGGCCTGTCAGGGCATCGGCCCCGGTTGCGGGAAAGCCGATACCCCGGTCGCGGATGGTCAGGGTGGCGTTTGCTCCGTCCCTGGTGAGGGACACGTCGATGGGGGTCTCTGGCGGGGCGTATTTGATGGCGTTGTCCAGAAGGTTGCGAACAGCGTTCTGGATCAGGATCGTGTCGCCCATTACCTCCTGTTCTTCGCTGGCCCCGAAGCGCAGGTCCATGTCCTTGAGCTCCGCCACCGGTCGCAAACGGTCCACGAGGTCGGCCACCAGCGGGCGCAGGGCGACGGGTGATAGCTCCAGTTGATCGGCGCGCAGCGACACCATAGCGTGGTCCAGGAGCTGCCCCGCCGCGCGGCTGCTTTCGTCGATGGCGCGGATCATTTCGCGCAGGGACACGCGGTTTTCCTCCTTGCTGACCCGGCGCAGCGTGTTTTCCCCGTGGGCACGCACGGTGGCCAGCGGCGTGCGGACGCGATGCGCGGCCTCGGCGATGAAATCCTCTGTCCGGGTCAGGGCGGCGGAAAGCCGGGCGATGAGGCTGTTGAGCGAGGTCACCAGCGGGCGCATCTCGCTTGGTACCTCGGCCACCACCGGGCGCAGGTCCTGCGGCCCGCGACGCGAGACCGATCCGGCGAGGCGGGAGAGGGATGCCGCCGTGCTGCGCGCGGCAAGCACTGCCAGCAGGGCAGAGGCGGCAAAGAAGCCAAGCCCGAGCAGCACCGTCATCCGCAGAATGCGCGCCAGAACTTCGGCCTGCGCATCACGGGTCTGGCCGACGGTCACGTCGATCCTTGTGGGTGTGCCCCCGACCGATACGCGGCGGGTCAGCGTGGCGATGCGCAATTCTTCTCCGCGGTAGGTGACGGTATCGAAGGCCGGGCCGGTGCCCTGATCCTGCCGTGCGCTTGGCAGGTCGTCATAGCCGGTCAGCCCGGCACCGTCCTGGGTGATGCGATAGAACACCCGGTCATCGACGGAGTTGTCCAGCATGGTGAAGGCGGAATAGGGGATGTCGACGCTGATATTGCCCGACTGGACGGTGGTGGCGTCGAGGATCGAGGTGGCCGAGGCGGACAGGATCCGGTCCTGCGATTCCGCGCCGATCTGGCGGGCGAAACTGTAGACAATCAGGAACAGAACCAGCGCCATCACCGCCGCGCCGGTCAGCAGTTGCAGCGTCAGCCGAAGACGGATCGAGCCGGGGGCGCGAAACGGCCACATCACGGCACCGCCAGCCGGTAGCCAAGCCCGCGCACGGTGACGATGGACACGTCGCTGCCCTCCAGCTTCTTGCGCAGGCGGCCCACATAGACCTCGATGGCGTTTTCGGACACGTCCTCGTCATAGGAAAACAGCCGGTCCACCAGCTTGGGTTTGGGAATGATCTGGCCCGGTGCGCCGAAGAAGACCTCCAGCAGGCGCAGTTCGCGATTGCGCAGAGGGATGACCCTGTCGCCATTCGTCAGCGTGCCCTCAAGCGCGTTGAACGCGACATTGCCGAATCGTTTCACATTGGTCGCGGTGCCGGTCCGGCGACGCAGAACGGCGCGGCAGCGGGCCTCCAGTTCCGCGAAATCGAAGGGCTTGGGGATGTAATCATCGGCCCCCATGTCGAGCGCGCCGACCCTGTCCGACACTTCTGAACGCGCGGTCAGGACGATGACGGGCGTGTCCTTTCCCCGCGCCCGCTGCGCGTTCAGAAAGTCGCGGCCATCGCCGTCTGGCAGCATGATATCCAACAAAATCAAATCGTAATCGGTGGCGGAGATGTAGTCCTCGGCCATGCCCAGATCGCCTGCGTGATCCACGACATGCCCATCCAGAGACAGTCGGTCCAGCACGGCAGCGGCGAGCTGCTGGTTATCTTCCACAAGGAGGAACCTCATCGGCGGGGCGGGCCTTTCTGTGCGCGTGACAGGTGAATGTCAGGTTTGGGTGCTTTCCTTCAGTCATGGGCACTCGCCCCTCTTTGTCAAACTGGGAGGAGACAATGATGAAAATGAACCTGACCCGTCGGGCCTTTGCGGCTGCGGCGGTTGCCGCGATGAGCCTCGGCACCCCTGCACTTGCAGATGGTCACCAGCAGATGGACAGCATCCACTTCCTGATCCCCGGCGGCGCCGGCGGTGGCTGGGACGGCACCGCGCGCGGCACCGGCGAGGCGCTGACCGAGTCCGGTCTGGTGGGCAGCGCAAGCTACGAAAACATGTCCGGCGGCGGTGGCGGCGTGGCCATTGCCTACATGATCGAGAACTCCGAAAGCCAGCACGGCACGCTGATGGTGAACTCCACCCCCATCGTGATCCGCTCGCTGACCGGCGTTTTCCCGCAAAGCTTCCGTGACCTGACCCTGATTGCTGGCACCATCGGTGACTATGCGGCGCTCGTCGTGAACACCGACAGCCCGATCCAGTCGATGGACGACCTGCTGGCCGCCTATCGCGCCGATAACAGCGCTGTGGCCATCGGCGGCGGTTCCGTACCCGGCGGCATGGACCACCTGGTTGCCGCGATGGTGATGCAGGCGGCGGGCGAAGACCCGCTCGACGTGCGTTACATCCCCTATGACGCAGGCGGCGCGGCCATGGCGGGCCTGCTGTCTGGCGAGATCCAGGCGCTGTCCACCGGCTTCTCCGAAGCGGTTGATCTGGCCAATGCCGGTGAAGTGCGCATTCTTGGCGTGACCTCTCCCGACCGGGTGGGGGCCTATGAAGATGCACCGACCATGATGGAGCAGGGCATCGACGTGGAATTCGTCAACTGGCGCGGCTTCTTTGGCGCCCCGTCGCTGACGGACGCGGAAGCGCAGGCCTATCGTGACGTGCTGGCCGCGATGTATGACACCGAAGAGTGGGAGGCCGTGCGCGCCCGCAACGGGTGGGTGAACATCCACAATTCCGGTGACGACTTCCGCACCTTCCTGGAAGCACAGGAAACCGCCATCGGCGACCTGATGCGGACCTTGGGCTTCCTCTGAGGCCTTCCCGGCCCCGCGCCTCATGGGGTGCGGGGCCACCAAGGCGCTTAGAAGCGCCTTTCGTGACGGGCTTTGCAAAGCCCGTGAGACGCGGTTTGCAAGCCGCGTGAGACAAGCCGCTTCGAGGCGGCTTCGCGCCGGGCCGGTAACGCCCGCAGGGATCTGACAGAAACGGAGAGGGACAGATGGCACTGGACCGATGGATCGCACTGGTGATCCTGCTGATATGCCTCGCTTACGGATACGGGGCCTTTTTCACCATGGATGCGAGCCTGCCGCCCTTCATGCAGCGCAACCCGGTCTGGCCCTCGACCTTCCCGAAGGTGTTGGCCGTGCTGGGGTCGGTCACCGCGCTGATTATCGTGCTGGGGCTGGAAAAGCCCGCCGCCGACCCGAAGCCGATGGATATCAACTACCGGCGTCTTGGCGACTACAAGGTCGGGCAGGCGCTGGCGCTTCTGGCGCTGATGGTGGCCTATGCGCTTCTGCTGCGGCCCGCCGGGTTCCTGATCTCGACCACCGGGTTTCTCATCGGCGGGTCGATGATCCTGGGCGAGCGCAAGTTTCACATCATGCTTCCCGTCTCGCTGATCGCGGCCGGGTTCATCTGGTACCTGGTGCAGGAGGTGCTTGGCATCTTCCTGCGGCCCTGGCCGTTCTTCATGGGGGTGTAAGGACATGCTTGAAGGTTTGATGATCGGCCTCTCGACGGCCTTTTCCGTTACCAACCTGCTGATGGTCATCGGTGGCTGCCTGATCGGCACCTTCATCGGGATGCTGCCGGGCCTTGGCCCGATGTCCATCATCGCGATCATGATCCCGGTGGCGATCACCATCGGCGATCCCTCGGCGGCGCTGATCCTGTTGGCGGGCGTCTATTACGGGGCAATCTTTGGTGGCTCGACCTCGTCCATTCTGATCAACGCGCCGGGCGTGGCTGGGACCGTGGCCACCAGTTTCGACGGCTACCCGATGGCGCGACAGGGCAAGGCGGGCAAGGCCCTGACCATCGCCGCCATCGCCAGTTTCGCGGGCGGCTCCATCGGGGCGCTGCTGCTGATGATCTTTGCACCGGCTTTGTCCACCGTGGCATTGCTTTTTCACTCGGCCGAATATTTCGCGCTGATGGTGGTGGGTCTGTCGGCCATCGCGGCCTTTGCGGGCACCGGCAACGTGGCCAAGGCGCTGCTGATGACGCTTCTGGGGCTGATCATGGCCACCGTGGGTGAGGGCGCGCTTTACAACATGCCGCGATTCACCATGGGGCTGATGGACCTGCAATCGGGCTTTGGCTTCATCACGCTGGCCATGGCGATGTTCGCCCTTCCGGAAGCGATGTACCTGGTGTTGAACCCGGCCCGGTCCAAGACCGGCGATGGCGAGGACAGCGGCGAGATCAAGGACCTGCGTATCACCCGCGAGGAAGCCCGCAAGATCGCGCCGGTCATCGGGCGCCAGTCGATCCAGGGCTTCTTCATCGGCGTGCTGCCGGGGGCGGGGGCGACCATCGCGTCCTTCCTGGGCTACGCAGTGGAGCGCAATATTGCCCCACGCGAGGAGCAGGAGGAATTCGGCAAGGGATCGGTCAAGGGCCTCGCCGCGCCGGAAACCGCCAACAACGCCGCCTGTACCGGGTCTTTCGTGCCACTGCTGACGCTTGGGATTCCGGGGTCGGGCACAACCGCCATTCTCCTTGGGGCGCTGATTGCCCTGAACGTCACGCCGGGGCCGCGGTTGATGGTGGATGACCCGCAGATCTTCTGGGCCGTCATCATCTCGATGTATATCGGCAACCTGGTTCTTCTGATCCTGAACCTGCCGCTTATTCCCTATATCGCCAAGATCCTGGCGGTGCCGCGCAACTACCTGATCCCGTTCATCCTCTTCTTCACGCTGATGGGGGCCTATATCGGGCAGAACAATGCGACCGAGCTTCTGATCCTCGTGGGATTCGGCTTCGTCGCGACGATCCTGCGGTTTGCCGACTATCCGCTGGCTCCGTTGCTGATCGGCTTCATCCTGGGGTCGATGCTGGAGGATAATTTCAGCCGGGCGATGCAGCTTTATGATGGGCTTGGGTTCATACTTGAGCGGCCCATGACGCTCGGGCTGCTGGTGCTGGCGCTGCTTCTGGTGGTGGTGCCGAGTTACCGGGCCCGGCGGGCGCGACTGCGGGCAGAGGGGGTCGCGGACGACTGAGCGGTTTCGCTGCCTTCGGCATCGACCCGCGGGCGGCCCTCCTCAACCCCCGCTTGCGCGGGGGCATCCTCGGGCCGCGTTGCCACGGTTGCGTGGTGAGAGAGTCGCGACAATGAAACGATCCGCCGGGGGCGCTGTCTTGTGCCTCCGGCGGAGGTATTTGTTGCCAAGAAGAAACTCAGTAGGGGTTCTTCGCGGAACGGTCGGCGGACAGGGTTTGCTGGCGGCGTTCAACCAGAAGCTCAATCGCATCGGCGAGATGTTTTTCCTGAATGTTGTAGTCGCCCGCCGCGACGCGCATCCTGTGCGCCTCGATCATCACATCGGCATGGGTGCAGCCCACGGGTGGCTCGAACCGGTAGCAGGCCAGCTCGATCATCAGCCCCATCGGATCCTTGAAATAGATCGAATCCATGAAGCCGCGATCCTTGGGTCCGGAATGGCTGATCCCGCGCTCATCGAGCCGGGTCACGCATTGGCTGAAGGTGGCCTTGCTGACATTGAAGGCGATATGGTGGACGCAGCCCGGTTCCGTGGGGGTGCGGCGCGGATCGGGGGTGCGGTCTTCATTGGTGAAGATGGTGATGAGCCGCCCGTCACCGGGATCGAAATAGAGGTGCCCTTCGCGCGGATTATCCAGATTGGGCTGGTCGAAGATGAAGGGCATGCCGAGCACCCCTTCCCAGAAATCGATCGAGGTCTGCCGGTCGGCGCCGGTCAGCGTGATGTGGTGAACGCCCTGAACCTGTAGCTTGCGCATTGACTTAATCTCCCCTTCTGTTGGAGGGATGGTAGCCCAAACGCGGTCAAAGCCAAATGCCGATTGGCGCAGGGGATCTGTGCGTCAGCCCCAGATATCGCCCACGCGAAACCCCTGCTGAAACGGGTCGGTCGGGTCGAGCATGTATTGGCTGGTGCCGTAAATCCAGGCCTGCCCTGTGATGCTGGGGATGATGGCGGGGTAGGGGCCGACCTGGGTCAGGCCCTCGATCCTTGCGGTGAAGGTGGTGCCGATGGGGCCTTCATTGATGTAGTCCTCACCGGGTTCCAGCAGGCCGCGCGCGTGCAGACAGGCCAGTTTGGCGCTGGTGCCGGTGCCGCAGGGGGAGCGGTCGAGCGCACCGGGAAGGGACAGGGGGCTTGGCGGGGCCGAGACGCTGTTCGAGACCGTGACGGCGCTGCGTCCGTGGTTGCCGGCCTGCTGCGCGGGGCCGGTCAGTTGCGAGATCGTGGGGCCGGTGATGGCCGGGTTGTCGGGGTGGGTAACGGGCAGCTGGTCGCGCGCTGCGCGCCGCAGGGCCTCGCACAGGCGCACCATTTCGGCGCCGTTTTCCGGGGTCAGGTCCAGCCCGAACTGGGCCGCGTCGGCGATGACATAGAACATCCCGCCCCAGGCCACATCGACGCGGGTTGGCCCATGGCCATCAACCTCGATCTCCGCATCGAGATGCAGGGCGAAGGACGGCACGTTGTGAAAGGTGACGCGGGTGACCTTGCCATCACGGCAGTCGGCACGGACCCGGATCAGGCCCGCCGGGGCCTCCAGCGTCAGCTCGGTCACCGGTTCAACCATCGGCAGGATGCCGGTTTCCAGCAGGACCGTCACGGTGCAGATGGTGTTGGACCCGGACATGGGCGGGTATTCGGTCTGCTCCATGATGATGAAACCGGCATCTGCCGCCGGGTCGCAGGGTTCCACAATGGCGTTGCAGCACAGCGCCGGGTTGCCGCGCGGTTCGCGCAGCATCAGAAGGCGGATATCGTCGGCATTTGCCTGCATCCACTGCATCTTTTCGAAAACCGAACGTCCGGGAATCGGCGGCAGGCCCCCTGTGATGACGCGGCCCGGTTCGCCCTCGGCGTGCGCCTCAACGGCAGTGATCATGCGAGAGAAGCGCATCGCGGGCCTTTCCTGTGCGGTTTTGCGGAGGCTAGGCTGCGTTATGACGTCGTGTCCAGCGCCTGTTTCGACGGGTCTTCACTGGTATCGTAAGGCGGGCTGCGGTATCTGCTGCCCAAGCCAAGGCACAAAGGGACTATTATGACATTCGAGACCCCAGGGCCCGTCGAGACCGATTACAAGGACGCGATCTCGCCCATAGAGGAGATCATCGAGGAAGCCCGTCAGGGCCGCATGTTCATCCTCGTCGATCATGAAGACCGTGAAAACGAAGGCGATCTGGTGATCCCTGCAAATTTTGCGACGCCGGATGCGATCAACTTCATGGCCACCCATGGCCGTGGGCTGATCTGTCTGACGCTTCCTGCGGAACGGGTCGAGGAACTGGGCCTGCCGATGATGGCCGTGAACAATTCCTCGCGTCATGAAACGGCCTTTACGGTGTCGATCGAAGCGCGCGAGGGCGTGTCGACCGGCATTTCCGCCGCCGACCGGGCGCTGACCGTAAAGACCGCCATCGACCCGCAATGCACCGCTGCCGATATCGCCACGCCGGGCCATGTCTTTCCGCTGCGCGCGCGGCGCGGGGGGGTGCTGGTCCGGGCTGGCCATACCGAGGCGGGCTGCGACGTGGCGCGTCTTGCGGGGCATTACCCGTCTTCGGTGATCTGCGAGATCATGAAGGAAGACGGCACCATGGCGCGGCTGCCCGATCTGGTGGAATATGCGGGGAAACACGGGCTGAAGATCGGCACGATCTCGGACCTGATCACCTATCGTTCGCGCAGCGACAATCTGGTGGTCGAGACCGCCCGCGATACGGTGACGTCCGAGTTTGGCGGCGAATGGGAGATGCGGATTTTCACCGACCAGACCCATGGGGTTGAACATGTGGTTTTGGTGAAGGGGGACATCACCACGGATGAGCCGGTTCTGATCCGCACCCACGCGTTGCAGGCCGGGGCGGATCTGTTGGGGCTGGGACCGAAGCCGACCGCAGAGCTGCCGACCGCCATGCGGATCATTGCAGAGGAAGGCCGGGGGGCGATCTGCCTGATCCGCGCGCCCCGGAAAGAGGCCTTCGCAATAGAGGACGAGCACGGGCCGCGGACCATCAAGCGCACCGGTTTGGGCGCGCAGATCCTGTCCAAGATGGGCCTGAACGAGCTGATCCTGCTGACCGACTCCCCCTCGACCCGCTATCTGGGTCTCGACGCCTTCGGGCTTTCCATCGTGGGCACGCGCCCGATCATGAAGGGCTGAACCATGGCCGGATCTGAAACCCATTACACGCTGCCCCTGCCGTCCTTTGACAAGCCGGTGAAAGTGCTGATCGTCGTCGCGCCCTATTACAAGGATATCGCCGACAACATGATCGCAGGTGCGATTGCGACGCTGGAAGAGGCGGGCGCGGATCATGAGATCATCGAAGTGCCCGGCGCGCTGGAGGTGCCCACGGCGATCCGCATCGCCTATCGGCAGGCCAATTTCGACGGGTTCGTTGCCATCGGCTGCGTGATCCGGGGCGAGACCACCCATTACGATACGGTCTGCAATGACAGTTCCCGCGCGATCCAGCTTCTGGGGCTGGAAGGGGCCTGCATCGGCAATGGCATCCTGACGGTAGAGAACCGCAAACAGGCGGAAGTGCGCGCCGATCCTGCCGATCAGAACAAGGGCGGCGGCGCGGCGGCGGCGGCGCTCCACCTTATCGCGTTGACGCGGAAGTTCGCAGCGCCTAAAGGCGGCATCGGATTCAAACCGGCGGGCAGCGAGATGCTGATTGCCGGCGATGCAAAAGGACCAAGCCGCGCATGACCACCCAAAAGGGCCCCACGAAGGACGAAAAGCGCCAGATGAAATCTGCCGCCCGTCTTTATGCCGTTCAGGCGCTGTTTCAGATGGAGGCCGCGGGGCAGACGGTAGAGAAGGTGCGCCGCGAGTTCTTCGATTTCCGCTTTGGCCAGGAAGTGGCGGGCGAGGAATTGGCCGAGGCCGATCCCGACCTGTTCACCAAGCTGCTGGATGACGCGGTGAACTGGCAGGCCAAGATCGACCAGATGACCGACCGGGCGCTGGTCGCGAAATGGCCGATTGCGCGCATTGACCCGACCATCCGGGCCCTGTTCCGGGCTGCTGGCGCGGAGCTGCTGGACTCGGCGACACCGCCCAAGGTGGTGATTACCGAGTTCGTGGACGTCGCCCGCGCCTTCTTCCCCGAAGGGCGCGAGCCGAAATTCGTGAATGCCGTTCTTGACCACATGGCGCGCGAAGCCCGGCCCGAGGCGTTCTGAGCTGGAAAACTCTTCCAGAAGAGTTTTCCAGTCTGCAAATTTTTCCAGAAAAATTTGGGGGTTCGGAAGAATTTTCTGGAAAATTCTTCATGCCCCGGATGGGATCGCCCAGTCCTTGCCCCGCGCGGTGGTCACGTATTCCGGCCATCGGAAATGCAGCGGAGGGGCGTAGTCGCAGAGCGGCGGAATATGCTCTTCGGCGGTGCGCTGGCGGAACTCGGCCTGTGCCGTTTCCAGCAGCGTGGGATCGGTCAGGCAGTCGAGCACCGTCATTGCGATGACCTGCGCCGCGACCTCGCTCATCGGGTCGATCGTTGCCGGGTGGCCACCAAGCGCGTTCATCGCCCAGGCCGGATAGGCGAAGCCCTCGGGCGCGGTCAGCGCAGGCCGCCCGATATAGAGCCGTACCGTCGGCGCGTGCCAGCAATACTCGGTGTAGTCGTCCGAGGTGAAATGGCGCTGTGAGGGCGGCAGGTTCTGCCTGAGCTGCCGTTCGGCGTCCTCCGGCGGGGTCAGCTTGGAGATCATCGGGAGGAACGGGGCGTCCATGGGCTCCAGCCCCAGTTCGGTCTGAATCGCGCGGGCGAAGTCTGCGGCCTCCTCTCCCCAAACAGGTGCGCCTACGGCCTCCAGATTGGCATAGGTCGCGCGGGCCATGGCGTGGTTGGGCAGGCCGGGGCGCGATTTGGCCACCCAGTGCCGCCGCCACGAACAATGGCAAAGCTTTGCGGCGGCGTCTGCGAAGTGGTCCAGCCCGCGGATGATATGCTCGGCCTCGCTGACCTCGCTGATGCGGATGAAATACTGGATTTGCGCGATCTGCGCGGGGATGTTGTCGGCGGTGGCCTGCCCGTGGCTCAGGATCGTTTCGTTCATCGACCAGCTTTGCCCCGGCGCCATCACATGTTCGCGCAGGGCCTTTGCCGATTGATACATCTGCACCATCGCATCCGTGGCCCCCGGTGCACGGGCGGCGGCGTGGCTGGCGGGGATCGGCGAGGCATCTTCGCCCGCCATCCAGGTTTCGGGTGCATCACAGGTGAACTCGTAGATGACGCCATAGCCCACGCCGCAATGGGTGTCCCACCGCACGGTGTTGCACAAGGGCGCCATGTAGAACGGGTGAAAGCTGATCGCGGCATCGAGGTCGTCGTAATAGCCCGCAGCCGCGTGAATGGGCTTCGATCCCCGCACCTTTTCCGCCGGTTCGCCGAAGAACTTGAGCCGCCCGCGGATGCTATGTGCCTCCATCGCCGCCTTGGCGGCAAGAAACCCGCCGAGCGATCCCATGCCAAGCGCCGAATGTGGGTCGGTATGGCCGCCCGCATGGGGGCCAAGGCCGGGGCGGGGGGCTTTCCTTGGCTCCGCCGCCTGGCAGTTGCCGGGGATGCCGTCATATTCGGCGTAGCCGCCGATGGTGGGGCCGTCGCCGTTTGACCAGGTGGCGCAGAAGGCCGTGGGCATGCCGGCGCTGCCCTCCTCGACCGTGAAGCCCTCGCGTCGCAGAAGGTCCACGTAATAGGCGCTGGACCGATATTCGCGCCACGCGGTTTCCCCGAAATCCCAGATGTCGCGCGTCCAGCGGGAAATCTCGCCCATACGCGTCCTGACCGTTGCCCGCGCCGTGTCTTTTGCCGCCGTCATGCCTTGCCTCCGTTTTCAGCACGACGCTAGGATGCTGCCCCCATGGCAGGCAAGCGCTTTTCAGACGGGCGAATTGTGGCCCAAGGGCGGCTCTGCCGCAGGCTTGAGGGTTGCAGAGCGGCCGGGCCGTGCTAACATATTTGACAAGGTCAAGGAGGACGTCATGCCAGACCATATCAGGATGATCATTCGTCACGGGTTCATCGGCTTCGGGATCTCGGTCGCCTTCACGGCGATGATCCTCGCCTTCAACGTGGGCAATCTGTGGCATCTGGTGACCCATACGGCAGAGGGGCCGGTGGCGGTGCTGATGCTGATCGTGTTCGGCACCATCACCTTCGGCTCGGCGCAGATCGGCTACAAGATCATGTCCATGGGCGAAGAGGATGATGACCAAAGCGGTGGCAAGCGCGATGCCTTGCCCGTGGCCGATCCGGTCGCGATCCCGGTTCGGATCACCGACCGCTAGACACCCCGCAAGAAAGAAGGCCCGAAGCATCCGCTCCGGGCCTTGGTCTTTCAAAGGTGACGGGACCACCACAACCGTTGGGAATTCAATTCCCGAGGACCTGTATATACAGGTGGGCGCCAGGTAAACGGACCACGGTCCGCACAGAGCCAGCTCCCTCGGATTTGCTTAAGGCCACCGGAATATTACCCGATACGAGAAGGGCAGACCCCGCCGATCCCTCACATAGGCCCTTCCACGGATTCCGACAAGGGCAATGCAGGTAATTGCATTTGTTCTTGAATTGTTCCAGTCTGGCAGCATGGCAAACGACGCTCTCCTTCCCGATCTCATGCCCGGCCAGCTGCTGGCCCGGGGCGTCTGCCGTCATCTGCGCCAGCATGATTTCGCCAGCCTGGAGGAATTCGTGCCAGAGCGGGGCAAGCGGGTGGATGTCATGGCGCTTGGCCCCAAAGGGGAAATCTGGGTGATCGAGTGCAAATCGAGCCGTGTCGACTTCACCTCCGATTCGAAATGGGATGGCTACCTGGAATGGTGCGACCGGTATTTCTGGGCGGTGGATCAGGAATTTCCGACCGATCTGCTGCCCGAGGGCACCGGGCTGATCATCGCCGATGCCTATGACGCGGAAATCCTGCGTTTTGGGCCCGAGACCAAACTGCCCCCCGCCCGGCGCAAGGTGCTAACCCAGAAATTCGCCCGGACCGCTGCGCAGCGTCTGCACGGATATCGCGACCCCAAACCGGGCAGCATTTGACCAAAATTGTTCGCACCCCTTCTTCTTGGCCCAAATACTCCGGGGAGCGCGAGGGGCAGCGCCCCTCGTATGACACGCCATCAAGCGGCGACGCCATCGCGCAGGGGTTCAGCCCCTAGTGCCCTTGCGGATGGTTTCCGCCGCGACGCGCAGTTCCTCGGCAATCTCCAGGGCTTCCTCCGGGTCGAAATCCAGCGGCAGATCGACGCCGTCTGCTTCGATATAGATGCGGACCATGCCCAGGGTGGTGGGGCCGATCTGCAGATTGGCGGCAATATCGCTTTCGCTGTCGATACCCATGCGTGTCCTCCAAGAACCCGGTTTTCCCCTGATAAGGGGCTGGCAAGCGGCCTAGACCCTTGCCCGTGGCGATACAAGGCAAAATACTGGAACGATACAGGGTCCACAAAGGGGAAATCGCATGTCTGACGGGATCGACCTGCGCGATCTGGCCATCGGTGACGCCGGTTGGCTGATCCAGCAGCACGCGGAGCTTTACGCGCGAGACGAGGGATTCGATGCCAGTTTCGAGGCGCTCGTGGCCGAGATCCTGGCCGAATATATCCATACCCGCGACCCCGCCTGCGAACGCGCCTGGATTGCCTGGGACGGGGAGCAGAGGCTCGGCTCCATTTTCTGTGTCAAAGGGCCGGAACCGGGTCAGGCCAAGCTGCGCCTCTTCCTTCTGACCCCGGCAGCACGGGGCAGAGGGCTTGGCAAACGGCTTCTCGATGCCTGCATCACCTATGCCCGCGACAAGGGGTACCGAGAGATGGTGCTTTGGACCCATGCTAGCCACCGGGCCGCCTGTGCGCTGTATGAAAAGGCCGGGTTCACCTGCATCGACAGCCATCCCGTCACCTCCTTCGGGCAGCGGCTGGAAGAACAGACATGGAAGCTGAATTTGACGTAACAGAGAGGCTTGCATTCCGGCGCAACGGGGGCTATCCACCCCGCCAGTGCCGCCTTAGCTCAGTTGGTTAGAGCGCTGGATTGTGGATCCAGAGGTCCCCCGTTCAAGCCGGGGAGGCGGTACCATCCTCCGATACCATGGGAAGCTACGCTGGCAGGAGACAGGCCCCCGTCCTCAAAGCGCGTGGCCGGACCCGGATCGGCCGGAGTCCTTACCCTCTGTCCAAAGCGGGCGATCCGGCGTTAGTGCCCTTGCCTGAATGGGCCCTTTGGTGCTTCCAAACAGTCCGGCAAGCAGTTCGGGACGTCGCTGTATCCTGTTCAGCCCCGGCATCTGGTGGATCGGGTCGAGGACGAGGCTGCCTGACTCTGATGTCCGGATCTTGCAGATGCCGGAGTTGAACACCCATGGCCATCTCAACTGCCGCGCCGTCTTGATCGATCTGCCTTCGACAAACCTGTTGCGGCTCGGGTCTTCTATGAAACGGCACAAGTGTCGGGGAAACCTGACCTCAGTCCCACTTGGCGCGGCCAGCCAAACCGGTTAAGTCTGGCTCTTGTAGGCAGGACGGGCCTTTAGACATGAGTGCAGACCACAAGTTCCTGATCGAGCAGATCGCGCAGGGCGACAAGCAGGCCTTGGCGGCGCTCTATCGTGCGCTCGAACGGCCCGTCTACAAATTTATCGTCTCCAGATTGAACGATCCTCACGAAGCAAACGACATACTCCATGAAGTGTTCATGGATGTCTGGCGTTCCGCCGGCCGCTTTGAAGGGAGATCGAAAGTGCAGACCTGGATTTTCGGAATAGCCTACAGAAAGAGCATCGACGCGATGCGCAAGCGCGGCCGTATGGACCTGACCGATGAAACACCGGACATGGCAGATGACGGCCCCGATCAGGAGACCTGCCTTGCAGCCGGCCAGGAGGCCGAGCATGTAAGGCATTGCCTGGAGACGCTGAAGGACGATCACCGTTCGGCGATCACGCTCGCGTTCTACCAGGACATGACCTATGGCGAGATAGCCGAGGTGTCGGGGGTGCCGGAAGGTACGATCAAGACCCGCATCTTCCATGCCAAGAAACTGTTGATGCGCTGCCTGTCGGGCCGCGTGGAAAGAGGTGTGGCATGACCAACGAGCAAATCCACGAACTCCTGCCCTTCCGGGCAAACGGAACCCTGCAAGGCGCCGATCTGGCCGCTGTCGATGCAGCCCTGGCCGAGGATGCAGACCTGCGCGCCGAACTGGCCGCACTGACGGCCATCCGCGACACCATGCAGGCTGAAGAGGTCGCCAGCCCCGGCGAATTCGGACTGGCCCGGCTGATGCGTGATGTGGATGCCGAACAGCGCGAACGCCTGTCGACCCCGGCCCCTGCCGCCGCCAATGACAACGTGGTGCCGCTGATGCGCCTGCGCATCTGGCAGGTCGCCGCCGCCGTGGTGCTGGCTGTGGGCATCGGGTTCAACCTGCCGCAATTCGGTCCGGGTTCTGCGCCCATGGATAGCGCCGAGCCCGCAGGGTTCACCCTGGCCAGTGGCGGTGCCGCGGCCGATTTCACCGTGGTCTTCGCCCCCGACGCCACCGAGGTGGAACTGCGTGCCCTTCTGCTGCAGGCCGGTTTGGAGATCGTTTCCGGCCCTTCGGCGCTTGGCATCTACGGGCTTGGCCTCATTGACGCAGAAACCTCGGATGCCGCATTTGCAGCCCTGTCGGCTTCGGCTATTGTCGAGGACGTGCAATAGTCCCTTTTGAAGGCCCTGCTTATGTTTCGTCTGATCATCTTTGTCGCCGCAGCTTTTCTGCTCATGCTTCAGGTGGGGGCTGCGCAAGCCCAGGTCGAACCCACCGACCCGACAACCGGGGGGCCGACCAGCCCCGGAGAGTGTGACGGGCCGTGCTACCCCGACGATTACCAAGACGGATATGATCATGAAGATGAACGGGTGGATGCCGACAATTCGGCCCAACCTCGTGTGGTGACATCTCCATCGGGTCTGCCCGAATACATCGTCAGCGGCCCGATCTCGGAATTCGACGCCTCGCGGAATGGTCTGACCGAAGCCGGGGCGCAACTGTTGCGCTATCGTGATCTGCCTCTGCTCGGCATCCGCATTGCCATCTACGATTTCCGCCTGCGCCTTGGTGTGCGCCGGGCCAACTTGATTCTCGACGATGTGGCCCCGAATACCCAGGTGGGGCGTCACCATATCTATGAGCTGTCGCAGGCCCGCCCCCGCGTCTACGCCGCCGACATGATTGGGGATGCTTCCCCCGGTGCCTGCCCGGTGGGGCGTCGGTCGATTGGTCTTATCGACGGGCCGGTTGACCCCGACCATCCGGCACTTGCCGGCGCGCAGATCGTGACGCAGAGCTTCCTTGGCGATGGGGAACGCCCGCCTGCCGGCAATCATGGAACCGCCGTGGCGGCGCTGATCGTGGGGCAGGACCCGTCCGGCGCGCTTGGCGGCTTTGCCCCCGGTGCCGCGCTTTATGCCGTGTCGGCCTTTACGGAGTCGCGCGGTGACGTCGGCGCGGATATCGAACGCATTGCCACCGCCATCGAATGGCTGCTGCAACAGGATGTGCGGCTGATCAACATGTCCTTCGCGGGGCCGGAAAACTCTGTGCTGACGGCTGTTCTGGACAGCGCTGCCGCACGCGGGGCGATCATGATCGCCGCTGCGGGCAATGACGGTCGGGAACGGGCGGCCTATCCGGCGGCTCACCCTTCGGTCATCGCCGTAACCGCCGTCGACGCCGCTTTCCGCCGGTATCGTGATGCCAATTACGGCGACCATATCGAGTTCTCGGCCCCCGGTGTCGATCTCTACGTCGCCTCCTCGCGCGGCGGCAACTATGCCTCCGGCACCTCCTATGCCGCCCCTATCGTCACCGCGCTGGCGGCCCGGCTGGGGGCAGGCGGCGGATTGAGCCTGAGTCAGATTCGTGACCGCCTGCGCGGCTCGGCGGTGGATCTTGGGCCGGATGGCTTCGATTCGGAGTTCGGTTGGGGTCTTGTGCGCGGCGGCTGCTGAAACCGAATATTGCAGGAGTGAGCCTTGGGAAACCGGCCTGTTGCAGGCCGGTTTCTTGCGTTTCCGGCTTTTGTCACGGCGCAATCGGGAAGGGATTTTGAACCGAGGCCGCCCACCGTCCGACCAACAGGTATAAGGGCGGTTTTTCCCGCCGGATGCCATAGCGATCAGGACCCAAGCCATGAACCGTTTTCTTGCCCCCTTTTCCTCTGCCGCCCGCCGCGCCATCGCAGGCGATCATCTTCAGGTCCGCAGCATTGCAGCCGGGTCGCAGCGTGACCTGGTGGCCGTGCCCACCCTTGACACCGCGCCTGCGTCCCGCGCCCGGCTGACCAATTTCCGCCGCGCCATTCAGGGCTGAACCATCGGTGTTCCCGTGGCCACCGTCACTTGCCACGGGCTTGTCCCTCGTCTGACCGATCCCGCTTTTCCGCTTTGATCGGCACCTTTCCGGCCCGCATTCTTCAAGAGTGCGGGCCTTTTTTGTACGGGCTCCGCCAGCTCGGCGCGTGGATCGAAAAAAAACGGAAAAAACTTTGAACCAAGTCGACGCGCCCCCCGACCTATCCCTGTATTGCGCAGATAGTCTGCGCTGCAGGTGAGGGAGCACAACGTGTCACGATTTCTCAAGTGCATGCTGACATTTGTCTCGGTCAGTGTGAAACGCGTTCCTTCCCCGATTGCCTTGGATTTCTGGCAACCGCTGCCCGCTTGTTATGGCCAGGCGATCAGTGGTGATGACGAAATCATTTTCCAATATCGCAGCCACTTGTTTTCCGTTTGACGGCTGCTTTCCCGGCGCTGAACACCCCCCGTCCTTAGTTCGGTGCCCCGATGCCCGGTCCTCCCCCGGACCGGGCATCGTCTTTTTCTTTTCCGTCAAGTGCTCTTGAAATCCGTTGCACGATGCGCAACGCCGGTCTCATCCTCTTTGCGCGGCCCCTCCACAGGCGTATCACGGGGGGTATGAACACCTGGCTGCCCCCAGATCCCGCAACGCTCGCCACCACGCTGGCCGTGGGCGCTATTGGCGCGATGGCCGCGGTCTGGCTGCACATCCCCGCCCCCTACCTGACGGGGCCAGCCGCGCTGGTGACGCTGGCGGGAGTCTTGGGCCTGCGCACGCGGGTGCCGCTGCCGCTGAGGGACGGCTGCTTTCTGGTCATCGGCACGTCCATGGGGGCCGGCGTGAACCCCGAGATCCTGGCCGCTGCGGCGCAATGGCCCCTGAGCCTCGCGGCGCTTGCCTCGGCGCTTCTGATCATCTTTCTGGGCGGTGCAACGCTCTTGCAACGCTGGCTTGAATTCGACCGCATATCGGCCCTCTTGGCGGCAACGCCCGGACATTTGAGCTATATCCTGTCCCTGTCTGCCGATACCAAATCGGAGCTTTCGACCATCACCGTGGCGCAATCCCTGCGGGTGCTCATCCTGACATTGCTGGTGCCGCTGGCTGTGGCCCTGCTGACCGATGTGGATCTGAGCATGTCGGCGCGCCCCGACGCGGTGATGTCGCTTGTGCATCTGGGGGTGATCATGGTGCTGGCCGCGGCGCTCGGCACGGTGCTGAAACGCCTCAACATGCCTGCGGCCTTCCTGATGGGCGGCTTCATCGTCTCGGCGGTCAGCCATGGCACCGGAGCAACCCCGGGGCTGGTGCCCGTATGGGTGACGATCCCCGGATTTGCCATCATGGGCACTTTGATCGGCACCCGCTTTTCAGGCATCTCGCTGGCCCAGATCCGGCGTGCCTCTGGCGCGGCGGCGGTGCTGACGACTCTGGCGCTGATCGCCACCGTGGGGGCGGCGCTATCCATGCACTGGGCCCTGGGCCTGCCGGTCACCAACCTGCTGATTGCCTATGCCCCCGGCGGGTTGGAGACCATGGCGGCGATGTCGGTGATGCTGGATGCGGACCCGGCTTTCGTGGCCTTCCACCACGCATTCCGCATCCTACTGCTGACCTTCCTCGTGCCCGCCTTCCTGCCCAGATCGGAGCCCGAGACATGACCGCCCCCAAGCCCCTTGACGGTATTCGCGTGCTGGACATGACCAATGTGCTGGCCGGTCCCTTCGCCTGTCACCAATTGGCCCATATGGGGGCCGAGGTGATCAAGGTGGAGGCGCCGGGACGGGGCGATCTGGCAAGGCAGTTGGGGGCCGATCCGGCGCTGAACGCCAAGGGCATGGGCGTGTCTTTCCTGGCGCAGAACGCCGGAAAGAAATCGGTCACTCTGAACCTGAAACATGCCAAGGGCAGGGAGATCCTGAAGGCGCTGGTGCGCGGGGCCGACGTGCTGGTGGAAAACTTCCGCCCCGGGGTGATGGATCGGTTGGGGCTGGGGCCAGAAGTGCTGCGGGCCGAAAACCCCCGGCTGATCTATTGCGCGATTTCGGGGTTCGGGCAGGACGGGCCATGGGTCGACCGCCCCGCCTATGACCAGATCGTGCAGGGCGTCTCGGGCGTCATGTCGATCACCGGCGATACAGAGAGCGCGCCTTTGCGCGTGGGCTATCCGATTGCCGACACGATCGGCGGGCTGACGGCGGCGATGGCGATTGCATCCGCCCTGAACGCGCCGGACCGGGGCTGCGTTATCGACGTGTCGATGCTGGAGGCGGTGCTGGCGACGATGGGATGGGCGGTGTCGAACTACCTGATCGCGGGGGTGGAACCCGGCGCCCATGGCAATGAGAATACCACCTCTGCTCCTTCGGGTGCCTTCCGCTGCAAGGGGGGCCTCGTGAACATCGCCGCCAACAAGGACGAACAATGGGAATTTCTGGCCCGGCATCTGGGGTTGGAAGTGTTGCTGGACGACCCCGACTATGCCACGCGCGAGGATCGCAAGCGCAACCGCTACGCGCTGCGGTCGCTCATCGAGGCGCGGTTGGAGGACAAATCGGCGCGGGACTGGGCGCGCGAGTTGAACGCATTGGGCGTGCCTGCCGGGGCGGTTCTGTCGGTGCCCGAGGCGCTGGCGCATCCACAGGTGGCCGACCGTGGGCTGGTGGCCTCATTCGAGGATGTGCCGGGCGTGGACCGGCCGGTACGGGTGCTGCGACCGGGGGTGAAACTGGATGGGGCCGCGCCCGAGGTGGCGGATGGGCCACCTGCACTCGGGGCCGATGCGGAGGAGGTCTTCGGTGCGCTCGGGCTGGATACGGCAGAGCTGGAACGGCTGGCGCGCGACGGGGTGATCTGAGCGGCGGGGAGCGGCCCGGCTCAACCTGCCCCCGGATGGCGGAGGCCTCGCCGGGCCGCGCTGCCGCGGGATATCGTCAGGGTCTGGTGTGTCGATCCTGTCGCCTGCGCGGGTTGCTCGGGCGGGATGCCTCCGGCGGGAGTATTTGGGCCAAGAAGAAGGGCAGGGGGTCAGCTGGCCTCGGTGTCGATCCAGATCGTGACCGGGCCGTCATTGATGAGCGAGACTTTCATATCGGCCCCGAACTGGCCAGTTTCGGTAGGGATGCCAAGGCCTGCCAGATGGGCGGCGAAATGCTGGTAAAGCCTGTCGCCCTCTGCCGGTGGGGCGGCAGTGGAGAAGCCGGGGCGGTTGCCGCGCGAGGTGTCGGCGGCCAGCGTGAACTGGCTGACCACGAGGGCCGAGCCGCCCATGTCAAGGATCGAGCGGTTCATCTTGCCCGCCTCATCGGTGAAGATCCTGAGCTTCGAGATCTTGGTGGCGAGCGTTTCGGCCTGCGCCTCGCCATCGCCCTGCATGGCGCAGACGAGGATCATGAGGCCCGGGCCGGACTGGCCGATGAGCTCTCCGTCGACGCGGACGGCGGCTTCGCTGATGCGTTGAATGAGGGCGCGCATGATGGGTCCTTTCGCTGATCCGGGGGGAGAGTGCGGGTTTCTTGACCGGAATCAAGGCGAATCCAAGCGGGATCGGAGAGACTCCGGGACGCAGGCAGAGGTGTGAGCTGCCGCGCATCAAGGAGGATCGCAATGGTTGAGAAATCGCATACGTCCGGCGGGTGGCCCTCGGTTTTTGAGCCTTTTCGCACGATGGGTCGGCAGGTGGCCGACTGGTTCGCACCGGCGTCAGAGGCGGCCGTCGATGAGGGCAGCTATCGGGTGGTGGTGGAACTGCCGGGTGTCGAGGACAAGGATATCGAGGTGAGCGTCCATGACGGGGTGCTGACCGTGAAGGGTGAGAAGAAGTCGAGCCGCGAGGAGAAGGGAGAGACCTGGTATTTCAGCGAACGGCAATATGGGGCGTTCTCCCGCAGTTTCCGGTTGCCGCCTGACGCCGATGAGGGGGCGGTGAGTGCCGATCTGAAAGACGGGGTACTGACGGTTTCGGTGGCGAAATCTTTGCCCACCAGCCCCGAGACCAAGAGGATCGAGGTGCGCAAAGGATGAGGCCGGGCGCGGGGAAGGGGCTTGCAAGCCCCTTATAACGTCCTTGCAAGGACGTTGGCCGCGCCTAGCCTTGCCAGCGGAGCGTTTCGTCTAGGCCCGCGCGTGTGGTGCGGAAGCTGTTGGCCGGGTGGTCCTTATCCGCCCGGCCCATACTGATGACGCAGACGATGGTACGGGTCTCAGGCAGGTCGAAGAACCGGTGCAGTAAGGGCGCGTAGCTCGCCAGCGCCGCCTGTGGGATGGTAGCGACGCCGCGTGCGGTTGCCGCCAGGGTCAGCGCGGTCAGGAAGCCACCGCAATCGACGAGCGCGTAGGGGCCAAGCTCCGCCTCAGATGTCAGGACCGCCACATGTGGCGCACCGAAGAAGCGGAAGTTTTCCATCATCTGCCGGTGCGATCCGTCGCGGTCGCCCTTTTCGACCCCGACCGCGCCATAGAGTTGCCAGCCGCAGGTGGAGCGACGCTCCTTGTAGACACCCGAATACCGCTCCGGGAAGGGGATATCGGGCCTGTGGCTGGCAGAGGTCATCTCCTCGGCCAGCGCGGCGCGCAGGCGGTCCGTTTCCTCTGCGCCCGTGACAACCAGTTGCCAGGGCTGCGCATTGCACCAGCTGGCCACCTTTTGCGCGTCGCTCACGATCTCTTCGATCAGGTCGCGCGGCAGGGGATTAGACCGGAACGCCCGGCAGGAATACCGGGCATCCAGGATGTGTGTCAGCGCCTCGGCGTCGCTCATTGCTGGGTCATCATGTAGAGATAGGCCGCGCCTGCGGCCAGCGCCGCCCCGATGACGACGGCAATGGCAATCTTGATCGCCGACCAGGGTCGTTCGCCCTGCACCTTGCCGGACTGGCCATTGACCACGAAGCGATAGCTCTTGCCCTTGTACTTGTAGGCGGCCATCCAGACCGGCAGCAGCACATGCTTGAAGGTGATCTCGGAGACATCCGTGTTCACATGGCTAATGCGCTGCCGGTCGCCGCCGATATCGGCATTGATGTCGCGGCGGATCTGCGCGTCCATGATATCGCGGGCTTCCTCGAACCCTTCCTCCACATCGACCGTATAGCCCTCGGCCATGAAGCCTGCGAGGTAGTGGGGCTGATAGGGCTCCAGCTCGCTCAGGTTCCAGGGCTTGAGATTGTCGGTATAGCTTTTCGGCAGCGAGCGCGAGCCGAGGATCAGGATATCGTCGAAGAAGCGGCTGACGCGGCCCCGGACATTGGTCCAGCGGATTTTCTGTTCGCGGACCTGGGTTGGTTTGCCTTCGCGCATCACCGTTTTGGTGACGTAGTAGATCGTGCCGCGCTGGCCCTGGTAGCGGCTGGCGGTCTGGGCGTCATAGGTCCAGTAGGGCACGTAGATGCCATCGAGGCTGCGGCCCTGGCGGGCATACTCCTTCAGCCCGTTTGGCGCGAACCAGAGCCGCCCAAGCCAGGCGGTCATCGCCTTGTGGGCATCGCGTTCTTCCAGCTTGAAGGGCAGAACGGCCTTGGGCTTGATATGCCTGTGGGTGCCGGTATCGGTCACCACCGGGGTGGCGCAGAAGGGGCATTCGGTGGAATGGACGTCCGAGTTGAACTCCACCTGCGCGCCGCAATTGGGGCAGGGGGTGACGCGGATTTCCTCCATCTCGGCATTGTCGAGGCCCGAGCGCAGCGCCGTTTCGAAATCCATCTCGCGGATCTCGGGCAGGTCGGCGGTCTCGAAATCCTGCTCATTGCCGCAATGGTCGCAGATCAGCTTGCCCTCTTCCGGGTCAAAGCGGAAATCCGACCCGCATTGGTTACAGGGAAAGCGGTGTTCCTCATTGGCGAGGGCGTCGGCGGCCTCGGTGGCCTCCGGTTCGGGGTCAGATCCGGGCGGGGTGGGGGGCAAATCGCTCATGGCTCTCTGAAAATCGGTTAATGTCCTGCCGCATCTTCGACCGCGGCAGGGCGTAATTCAAGGGAATAAGCCGCGCGATCCTAGCTGCGCGGGCGCAGCATCCGGGTCATTGTGCCATCCTTCAGCACCAGCTGGTGCAGGATCGCCACCACCGCATGGCCGAGCGCCACGATCATCAGCGCATTGCCAAGCAGTTCGTGTCCTTCGCCCAGGGCCTCGATGCCGCCGAACCAGGTGATGGCGCCGCCAAGGGGCGTGAGGATCATCAGCAGGTACAGCAAGCGGTGACCCCAAAGTGCGGCGGTCTCGGCCATGGCGGAACTGCCCGGCACCGGGCCCGGCGCGCCCTGACGGTGGCGCACGATCACCCGGATCAGGACCAGCACGAAGACCGCAAGGCCCAGAATGGCGTGGGGATTGGGCGTCAGGATGCCGCTTTCAAGACGGGTCTCGAACGCGTCTTCCATGGCCTCATGTGTGAACCAGGTCGCGAGGATCAGCAGGGCGATCAGCCAATGCAGCGCGATTTGCAGGCGGGAATAAGCGGGGGCGTGTGACATGGGGGGTTCCTAAAACAAACAGTCCGGCCCTTTTCACGGGGCCGGACCGGATTTCCGTCGCTGTCGGGGATCAGACGCCTGGCGGCGGGGGGGGCGGCATGACGGTGAAGAGCTGCGCCAGCTCGGCCACGTCTTCGGCTTTCTTCCAGCCGTCCTGACCGGCGGTCCAGACATAGGTTTCCCGCTTGAGCTGTCCGGCGCTGGCCATGCGGCCCAGATCGGCCTTGGAGAAGGGGCCGGTGGTCTGGCCGTTCTCGGCAAGGTGCCAGACATGTTCGACCGGCGGCGGCGGGGGCACGGCGGCACCGCCACCCTGCGCGGGGGCCTGTTGCTGCTGGCCGCCCTGGTTCATCGCATTGGCCATCTGCTGGGCCATCGCCATGCCCATGCCTAGCCCCATGCCCTCGGATGCCCCGCTGCCGGGAGAGGTCGCGGCGGCCTGCAGGGCCTCGGCGGTCTGGAACTGGGTGTATTTGTTGAGATCGCCAATGACCCCCATCGAGGTGCGCTTGTCGAGCGCCTCTTCCACCGCGGGCGGCAGGCTGATGTTCTCGATATAGAGCTCGGGCAGTTCCAGCCCGTATTGCGCGATGGTGCCGGAAATCGCTTCGGCCATGATCCGGCCGAGATCGCCGGTATTGCCCGCCATATCCAGCACCGGGATGCCGGAGGACCCGATCACGCGCGAAAACTCTTGCACGATGATGTTGCGGATCTGCGAAGTGACCTCGTCGGTGGTGAATTCGCCGTCGGTGCCCACGATTTCGGTCATGAACTTGCCGGCGTCGTTCACCTTGACGGTGTAGGTGCCATAGGCCCGGATGCGGGTCGGCCCAAAATCGGCGTCGCGCAGCATGATCGGGTTCTTGGTGCCCCATTTGAGGTCGGTGAACCGGTTGGTGCTGACGAAGTAGATTTCCGATTTGAACGGCGACTGGAAGCCATGCGACCAGTGCTGCAGCGTCGTCATGATCGGCATGTTGTTCGTTTCGAGCATGTAGAGGCCCGGGGTGAACACGTCGGCCAACTGGCCTTCATGGATGAAGACCGCCGTCTGGCCTTCGCGCACGGTCAGCTTGGCGCCGTACTTGATTTCGTGGCCGTGGCGTTCGAAACGCCAGACCATCGTGTCGCGGGTGTCGTCCGTCCAGTGAATGACGTCAATGAACTGGCCGGAGAGGAAATCGAAAATGGACATCTGGTCCTCCTGTTGAAAATCAGACCTTGGGGGTCAGCTTGGCCCACCAACCAGCCCGTCTGCAAGCTCTTGCAGGATCGGGCGGGCCTCGTCGGGGGTCATGCCGGGGCTGAGACGGGGGTTGTAGAGCATGCTGAGCAGCATCTCGTCATGGGTGGTGAGCAGCGCGAACTCCTCGTCGTCGTTGAAGATCGAGGGGCGCGCGGTGGGGCTGTCATTGGGCAGGCCGAGACCCTGGGCCACTTCCTCATGCACACAGGACCGGCGTTGCAGGTCGGGGTGTTCCGTTCGGATGAGGGCAATGGCGGAGACATAGACATTGGGCGCATCTGCGTTCGAGATAGAATAGACCGCGCAGAATTCATGGCGGGGCAGAGAGGTGATTTCCCGGATCGTGGCGTCGCTGATATTGGGCATGATCCGGCGCAACAGGGGGGCCGCTGCGCGCTGTTCATCCCGATTGAGATAGAGCACATGGAAATTGCCGCCCGATCCCACCGCGCGGATCGAATGGCCGGTGATGCGTGCCAGACGGTCGGCATAGCGGGCGAGTTCCGCCCGATCCTCGTCGCGCGTGTCCTCGGGCACCGAGCCGCCGAAATGCGCTTGCAGCCGAATGGGTCTTTCCCAACGGCGCAGTTCTGCGGGAGTCTGCTGCGCCACGAAGCGGCCGCCGGAAATGGCGTATTCGTTGTAAAGCGCGATGCGTTCGAAATTGGCGACCAGATTGCGGGCGACTATGGGTGTATCCGGCCCGCCGCCATCGGTGCGCAGCAGGCCCTGGGTCAGCAGCCGCTGTTGAACGCCGGCATAGTAGCGCGCATAGGCAAGGCTTTCTTCCGAAGGTTCTACAGACGGCGGTGCGACAACGGGAGCAGAGGGGCGCGAAGCGGGCGTTTGGGTCGTCTCCTCGCAGCCTGACAGGACCGCCAGGGCGGCCACCATCAGGGCTGGAAACAGGGCCTTGCGCATGCGGCCTCGCGCCTCCGGGTCTTGGATCAGGTCCGCGGCACGGCGGTGCCGACATTGTCGCCTGTACCGTCGCCCCGCGCCGTGGCCGAGGCCAACGTATCGCGCAGGTCGCGTTCCATCTTTTCCATTTCTTCCTCGGCAGCCGCACGGCGGCGCTTGCCTTCATCGGCGATGGCGAGGCTTTCTTCGATGGTCGCGATAAGATCGGCATTGGCCTGCTTGACCGCTTCGATGTCGAAGACGCCACGCTCCATCTCTTCGCGGACCATCTTGTTCGATTCGCGCAGGTTGGCGGCGTTCTGAGTCAGCAGCTCATTGGTCAGGTCATTGGCCTCGCGCACGGCCTGCGCGGCCTGGGTCGAGCGCTGGATGGTCAGCGCCTGCGCCAGTTGGGTTTCCCACAGCGGCACGGTGTTCACGAGGGTAGAGTTGATCTTGGTGACCAGCGATTTGTCGTTTTCCTGCACCAGCCGGATCGAGGGCAGCGATTGCATGGTGACCTGGCGGGTCAGCTTGAGGTCATGGACCCGGCGTTCCAGATCATCACGCGCGGCGCGCAGGTCGCGCAGTTCCTGCGCTTTCATCACCTGTTCATTCTCGGGCGCGGCGGCCACCTCGGCCTCTTTCGCCGGGATGACCTGTTCGTCCAGTTCCTTCAGCTTCTCTTCACCGGCGGCGATGTAAAGCGCCAGCTCGTCATAGAAGGCCAGCGTCTTGTCATAGAGCAGGTCGAGCGACTTGATGTCCTTCATCAGCGTATGCTCATGCGCCAGCAGGCTGTCGGTGATGCGGTCAATCTGGCCCTGCACATCTTCGTAACGGGCAAGGAAATCATGGACCGGCTTGGCCTTGCCAAAGAGCCGTTCCCACCAGCTGCGCTTGCGGTTGGGATCCAGTTCATCGACGGAGAACCCGCGAATGGTGCCGACGATTTCGCGCAAACTATCGCCTGCCGGGCCGACATCCTTGTTCTTGACCCCTTCCAGCATGGCCTGGCTGATCGTTTGCAGTTCCGCCTGCGCATTCGACCCGAAGGTGACGATCGAATTGGTGTCGGTCATGTCGAGCTCGGCCATCCGGGTGCGAATCTCTTCGGCGGTCGGGGCCGGCGCTTCGGCCAGCGGCACAAGTTCTGTCGAGGGTTCGGGCAGAACAACGGCGTTGATTTCATCGACAAGCTGCGCGGCAGCTTCGGCCTGTTGGCGGATCTGGTCACTCATTGTTTTTGGTCCTTATGTCTCAATATGCAGATTATCACGGTTCAGGCGGTCCCGCAGCACGTCGATTTCAACGTCGAGATCGCTGCGATCCGTCACCAGCATGCGCTTGGTGCGGGCCGCGAAATTGGTTTCGAGGTCATCCAGAAGGGTGATGTAATCGGCGCGCACCGACGGGTCGCGGTCGCGGGCATAAAGATCGGCGAACTTCACCGTCGCATCGCGGGCCCCGGTCAAGTAGACGCCCAGATATTTGCGCGCCTGGGTCAGATCGCGCGGGTCTTCCTCGACCGTGCGGAACATGTCGCGGGCGGTGGACTGGAAGGCTTCGACACGGGTTTCAAGCTGCCGGTCCCCGGCGCGTTTGATCGCGTCGGACATGCCTGCCAAAAGCGCCTCGGCCTCTTCGATCTTGCGCGCCACGCGGTCGGTCTGGAACCGATCAACCCCTTCCAGCCCCTTGTCTTTCAGCGGGTCCAGCCCGAAGGAGAAGAGATGCAGCGCGCCGGCAAGCGTGCCGACCAGACCGGCATTCAGAACCGTCCATTGCCCGCCGAAGATCAGCAGGCCGACGCCCACCCCGGTCAGAACCGAGGCGAAGATCTTGCGCGGGATCGCCGGGCGGCGGGCGACCTTGCGTTCGTTATAGGCGTCTTCCGCCCGCACCCCGTCACGCAGCAGCCAGGCGGCCAGCAACAGCACAGCGGCGCCCGCGAAATCGGTGATCATCTCGGTCACCGGCTGGAAGAAGGCGGTCAGGAAGACCAGAAGGGGCAGCAGAAAGAGGATGTTGATCCGCGCGCCATAACGCGCCGGGCTGCGGCCGCGAAAGCTGGCCTCAAGCGGTCGGGTCTCCGGGGCCTGAACCTCGGTCGAGTCCGGGTCGGGGCTGAACTGTCCGCCATAACGCTGTGCCATTTCAGACCACCCCGAAGCCGCCGAAGATCGCCATCACGATGATGACCACAAGCGCCACGAAGGCGACACCCTGAAGACCGTTTGAACTCATGTAGGAACCCCTTTCCGCCCAATACGATAAGCACGCAGAGGCGTAAAAAAAAGATGTCAGTGCTTGGAATCGTGCACCGGGACGGTTTCCGCCAATGCCCCGCGCGCCCGTTCAGCATCGAGCTTACGTTTATAGCCGGTTTGAATGAACTCGACGACAAACAGCACCACAACCGCGAAATAGAAGGTTGTCTTCGACATCGGGATCAGCGCGTAACCGAAGATATGCACCGCCATGGCCGGATCGTGGGTGGCATGTTCGGCGGCAACGCCCGCTTCACCAAGCAGCACCACACCAACAATCAGCAGGATGAAGAGGCCCAGAACCTCATACATCCGGTTCTTTTCGATAAAGGCAGTGACACCATCGGCCAGCAGCAGCATGGCCAGACCAGACAGCAGGATTGCTGCGGCCAAAATCGGGAAGACATCGGTGATGGCCAGGGCCGACAGCACCGAATCGAAGCTGAAAATCAGGTTCATCAAAACGATGAGCACAACCACCTGAACGGCGGATTTTCCTGATTTTTCGGGGCCTTCGTGGTCGAAGTCATGAACTGACAGAAGGTGCCCGATTTCCTTGACCGCCGTGTACATGATGAACACCCCGCCAAAGACGAAGACGCAGGTTGCGAAGTTGACGCCACCCTCCAGCACGCCGGGCCAGTTCATGACATAGAAGGGCTCTGACAGGCTCTCGATCAGCTGGACCATTGTAAAGAGCAAGACGACCCGCAGCGCCACGGCGATGATGATTCCCCAGAACCGCACTTTCTTTTGGCTTTCTTTCGGGGCCCGCTGGCTCTCGATCGAGATGTAAAGAAGATTGTCGAAGCCCAGAACCGCCTGCAGGAAGCACAGCATCACCAGGTTTCCGAGGTTTTCGAGGGTCAGGATATCAGCCATTTTCTGTCGCCTTGATCTATCGCTTTTTCCGGGCTCTTGCCGGGTCTCTTCGTCTCAATAATCGCTTGGGGCGGCGCTTGTCACGCCTTTCCCCGCGTCGGGTTCCCTCTTGCCAAGTCCCACGCGCTGGCTTATCCCGTACCCACCGTGGCGATTTGTTAACCGGATTGCGGGCCACGTTAAACAAGCCGCTAAAGAGGTCGAGCAGCGCCAGTCATGGCCCTTGCCCCCGACCGTTCACCCGGTTCGGGGTTTTTTCATGCCTCGGGCCAGCAAAGGACCGTGAATGACAATGGGACCGAAACAGCTTCCCGCCGACGCCAAGCCCCGCACCCGCGCCGTCCATGGCGGCACCCGCCGCAGTCAGTACGGAGAGGTCAGCGAGGCGATCTTCCTGACCCAGGGTTTCGTTTATGACAATGCCGAGCAGGCCGAGGCGCGGTTCATTGAATCGGGCGATGATGAATTCATCTATGCCCGCTACGGCAACCCCACCGTGCGCATGTTCGAGGAACGGATTGCGGCGCTGGAGGGCACCGAGGACGCCTTCGCCACCGCAAGCGGCATGGCTGCCGTCAACGGCGCGCTGACCTCGATGTTGAGGGCAGGGGACCATGTGGTTTCTGCCAAGGCATTGTTTGGGTCGTGCCTCTATATCCTCGAAGAGGTGCTGACCCGGTTCGGAGTGGAGGTCACCTTTGTCGACGGCACCGACCTGAACGAATGGAAGGCGGCGATCCGTCCCGACACCAAGGCGGTGTTCTTCGAGAGCATGTCGAACCCGACGCTGGAAGTCATCGACATCAAGGGCGTCAGTGACCTGGCCCATGCGGTCGGCGCGATTGTCGTGGTTGACAATGTCTTCGCCACGCCCGTCCTGCAACGCTCGGGCGATTTGGGGGCCGATGTCATCGTCTATTCCGCCACCAAGCATATCGACGGGCAGGGGCGCTGTCTGGGGGGGGTCATCTGCGGCACCCGCCAGTTCATCCGCAAGGTGGTGGAGCCTTACCTGAAGCATACTGGCGGCTCGCTTTCGCCCTTCAACGCCTGGGTGATGCTGAAGGCGCTGGAGACGATGGACCTGCGTGTGCGGGCGCAGGCCGACAATGCCTACAGGATCGCCACTGCGCTGCATGGTCAGCCTGGTCTGGCCCGCGTCATTCATCCCTTTCTGCCCGATCACCCGCAGCAAAACCTCGCGATTTCGCAGATGGAAGCGGGCGGGACGATGATTTCCATAGAGCTGCAGGGCGGCAAACCGGCAGCCTTCAAGATGCTCAACGCATTGCAGGTCATCGTGATTTCCAACAACCTGGGCGATGCCAAGTCGATCATCACCCATCCGGCCACCACCACCCATCAGCGGCTGACGCCTGAACAGCGCGACGCGCTTGGCATCTCGGACGGGCTGTTGCGCCTGTCTGTGGGGCTGGAAGATCCGTCGGATCTGATCGCGGATCTCGAACAGGCGCTTGCAGCGGCCCAATGACCGAGATCACCATTCACCGCGTTCGGGCGGGGGAGGGGGACCTGCTGGGGCAGCTCTTCCACCGATCCGTTCATGAGGGCACAGTTGGGGCCTATGATGCCGCGCAACGTGCGGCGTGGAGCCCGGAGCCGCCAAGCGGCCCGGATTGGGAGGCGCGGTTGACCGGGGCCGTGACGCTGGTGGCCTGGGCCGGGAAGCTTCCCGCCGGGTTCATGACGCTTGATCCCGTGACCGGCTATCTCGACCTCGCCTTCGTCGCGCCCGAATGGCAGGGGCAGGGGGTGGCGGCAATGCTCTATGGTCTTCTGGAACGCTGCGCGCGACGGCATGGGGTGGCACAGCTGAGCACCGATGCCAGCGAATTGGCGCGGCCCTTCTTCCTCAAGCAGGGTTGGCAGGACGGGCCGCGTCAGCAGGTGGAGCGCCACGGCGTCACCCTGCACAATTACCCCATGGCAAAACCGCTGAAACCTGCGCTAGAACGGGCGGCATGAAACCGTTTCTGATCCTGCAATTGCGCCCCGAAGACGAGGCCGCCGACGAGGAGTTTCAAAGCTTCCTCGCCAAGGGCGGGCTGTCGGAGGACGAGGTCCATCGCATCCGGCTCGACAAGCGTGACCTGCCCGGCGGGCTCGTCCTGGCCGACTATTCCGGCGTGATCGTGGGGGGCGGCCCCGGCTGCGTGTCGGACGCGCCCGAGGACAAGACCCCGCAGGAGGCCAAGATCGAAGCGGAGATCCTCGGCCTGATGCCCCGGATCACCGAGGCCGACATACCCTTCATGGGCTGCTGCTACGGGCTTGGAATCCTCGCCCATCATCTTGGCGGTGAGGTCAGCAAGGCGCGTTACGGCGAGGCCATCGGCGGGGTCGATTGCACGCTTTCGGAAGAGGGCGCCGCCGATCCGCTGTTCGACGGGCTGCCACAAACCTTCCGCGCGCTCGTGGGGCATAAAGAGGCCGTGCAGGACCTGCCCCCCGGCGCGGTGCATCTGGCGGCGGCCGAAACCTGCCCGGTCCAGATGATCCGCTACGGCCAGAATGTCTACGCCACCCAGTTCCACCCCGAGGCGGATGGCCAGAGCTTTGCCACCCGCATCCGCATCTACCGCAACAAGGGCTATTTCCACCCCGATGAGGCCGACAGCCTGACCGAAGCCTGTCTGGCCGAAGAGATCACCGTGCCGGAGCTGGTGCTGAAGAACTTCGTCAACCGCTACCGCGCCGGCTGAGAGACGTGCGGGGAAAGCTCTTCGAAGAGCTTTGACAATTTTCTTGCAAGAAAATTCCCGCGCCCCGGTTGAGCCGTCCGCCATTCTGACGCGGGATCGCGACATGTTGACGTTTTGGGCGGGTCCGCTCCACCCTGTCTCACCTATCTCTCGCAACGGAAAACTTGGAATAGGGCAGCGGCTGGCCCATATTGTCAGTCTCCAACCGCCCTGGGAAGGCCCGCGCCATGAACCTGCAGCTCAACGATCTTGCCACCGCGCCTGACAGCGACGAGGCCCGCAAGGCCCTGGACACCCTGCGCGCATGGGCTGCCACCGCGTCGGAGGAGGAATTGGCGGCGCTGAACCCGTCCGTCACCGGCCTGTTGCGCAATGCCCCGGACTATCCGGATTTCAGCCGCGACTACCCGCAGGATTTCACCGTTGACGCCGATTACAAGGACAGCCTGCCCGACCTGCAGAACGGCCCCGCCTCGCTGATAAAGGGTCAGAATCGGGTGATCCAGCATGTGGGCATCTCCAATTTCCGCCTGCCGATCCGCTATCGCACGCGCGACGATGGCGATCTGACGCTTGAAACCTCGGTCACAGGAACGGTCAGCCTTGAGGCGGAGAAGAAGGGCATCAACATGTCCCGGATCATGCGTAGCTTTTACAACCACGCGGAGCGGACCTTCAGCTTCGAGGTGATGGAAGCGGCCCTTGATGCCTACAAGACCGATCTCGACAGTTTTGATGCCCGCATCCAGATGCGCTTTTCCTTCCCGATGAAGATCGAAAGCCTGCGCTCGGGCCTGACCGGGTACCAGTATTACGACATCGCGCTGGAACTGGTGGAACAGGGCGGCAGCCGCAAGAAGATCCTGCATCTGGACTATGTCTACAGTTCCACATGTCCCTGCTCACTGGAACTCAGCGAACATGCCCGCGAGTTCCGCAACCAGTTGGCCACGCCACATTCGCAACGCTCAGTGGCGCGGATATCGGTCGAAGTGCCCTTTGGCGGTGACTGCCTGTGGTTCGAGGATCTGATAGACTTGGCCCGGCACGCGGTGCCGACGGAAACACAAGTTATGGTCAAACGCGAGGATGAACAGGCATTCGCGGAACTGAACGCCGCCAACCCGATCTTCGTGGAGGATGCCGCGCGCCTTTTTGCGCAGGCCCTGCATGACGAATCCCGTGTGGGAGATTTCCGCATCATCGCCAGCCACCAGGAAAGCCTGCACAGCCATGATGCGGTCAGCGTGCTGACCGAGGGCGAAACCTTTGCCGCCACCAGCCTCGATCCCAAACTGTTCACCACGCTTTTTCACGTGGGCTGAGCCCTTCGCCTGACGCAACCCGGGGTTTCCGGATCGGCATTGGGCAAACGGGTCAGGAAGGCATACCTATCAAGTCGAACCGGGCAAGTGCCCGTCGCAGATTTAAAGAGGTAGTCCCATGGCAACCATCGCCCTGTCCCCCGCCGCAACCGGCACAGAAACCCCGATCCGCAGCTTCTTCGCCGCGCTCATGCGCGTCTTTTCCGCCTATGACGCCGCGCAGTCGCGCGCCAATCAGGTGCAGCGCCTGAACGGGATGACCGACGCCGAACTGGCCCGCATCGGTCTGCGGCGCGAAGATATCGCGCGCTACGTCTTCCGCGATATCCTGTATATCTGAGGGACGCCGCGAAAGCGCCCGTGCGAAGCTTCACCGGTTGACAGCACGCGCGGGCCGGGCCAACGCTTCGGCCCATGTACGACCTCAGGCCCATTGGATATGTGATCGGACTGCTCGTCCTCGTGCTGGGGGTGACCATGCTGGTCCCCATGGGCGTCGATCTCTATTATCAGAACGGGCATTGGCGGGCCTTCCTGGATAGCGCCATTCTGACGGTGCTGTCCGGCGCGATGCTGGCGCTGGCTGCGTCCAGCGGAGTCAGCAGGCGACTATCCATCCAGCAGACTTTTCTTCTGACCACGGGTGTCTGGCTGGCCCTGCCCATCTTCGGTGCGCTTCCCTTCATATTCGGGGCGACCGACGCAACGTTCATCGACGCGCTCTTTGAATCCATGTCGGGCCTGACCACGACGGGATCAACCGTCTTCATCCGGTTGGAACGGTTGCCCGAGGGGCTGCTCTTCTGGCGCGGGATGCTGCAATGGTTCGGCGGTGTCGGCATCATTGTCGTGGCCATGGTGTTCCTGCCGGAACTGCGCGTGGGCGGCATGCAGATCTTCAAATCGGAAGCCTTCGATACTATGGGCAAGATTCTGCCCCGCGCAGGCGAGATCGCGCAGCAGATCTCGGTGATCTACCTGGGCCTCACGATCATCTGCTCGCTCACATATGTGGCGCTCGGGATGCCGACGTTTGAGGCGATCGTGCATTCGATGACCACCGTCTCGACCGGCGGGTTTTCCACCTCGGATGCCTCTTTCGGAGCGTTTCAAGGGCCGATGGAATATGCCGCCGCCGTTTTCATGATCCTCGCCAGTCTGCCCTTCGTGCGCTACGTGCAGATGCTGGCCGGCAGCGCCCGGCCGCTGTGGGTCGATACGCAGGTCAGGGCCTATCTGACCACGATCCTGCTGCTGACGATCTTCTTCGCCGTTTACCGGCTGGTGGTGAATGGCGACCACCTGGAACACGGGTTCCGAGAGGCGATCTTCAACGTGACCTCGATCATCTCGGGCACGGGCTATGCCAGCGTCGATTATCAGGAATGGGGCGCCATCGCAGTTGTCGTCTTCTTCTTCATCGGCCTGATTGGCGGCTGCGCGGGCTCAACCGCCTGTTCGATCAAGATCTTCCGCTATCAGCTGCTCATGGCGTCGATCTCGACGCAGCTGCGCAGGCTTTATGCCCCGCATGGCATATTCGAGCCGCGCTATGAGGGCCGCAAGGTCAGCGAGGAGGTCCTGTCCTCGGTCATGGCCTTCTTCGTGATGTTCTTCGTCAGCCTCGGTGTGGTGGCGATGCTGCTGGCACTGACCGGGCTGGATTTCGTGACGTCTGTGTCGGGCGCGGCCACGGCGCTGGCCAATATCGGGCCGGGCCTTGGGAGCGAGATCGGCCCGGCAGGCAGCTTCACCAACCTCAATGACACAGCCAAGTGGATTTTGACCGTGTCGATGCTTGTCGGGCGGCTGGAACTGATGGCGGTTTTTGTCCTGTTCACCACCCAGTTTTGGCGGGGGTGAACAGGTCGCGCCCTACAGAAAAAGGGCGGCCCCTGCGGACCGCCCTTTTCTGTTCAAAAGAGCCTTGCGATCAGTTCCAGCAGGTCACCAGAACCGCCAGATCGCTGCCGTAGCGGGCCAGCGCGTTGCGGGTCATCGCATCGGCCTGCACGGGGGCGGCGTTGACCCGGACCCCGGCGGTGCCGAGGAATTCCGCCATCCGGTCGCCGCGCAGGGCAAAGCTGACGCCTTCGGGCAGGGCCCGGCCGGTGTCAGGCTCGGGCAGGACCATGCCAATCACCGCACCCGTGGCGTCCAGCACCGGGGCACCGGCTTCGGACGGCTCGATAGACATTTCAAGCCGCGCCATCGTGTCTTCGCCGTTCAGCCCCTGCATATCGGCCAGCGTGCCGAAATTCATCGACGCCGCGCCAAGCGCGCCCTCATAGGGGTAACCGGCAACCGCCACATCCGTGCGGATGCGGGCGGGAATTGTCGGGAAGCCCGCATAGGTCGAGGGGGCCAGCGACTGCGTCGGGCGCAGGACGGCCAGTCCAAGGGCCGGGTCGGAGTGGGCCACGGTCATCTCGTAGCGGTCATTGACCAGAACCCGCGTGCAAGAGGCCACGGCCTCGGCGGTGGTCAGCACGGTGCCGGTGTTGTCGAGGTAGAAGCCGCTGCGCGCCCGGTCGGGCTGACGCACTTCCAGACCGGCCATCAGGTCAACGCCCTGCTCCATGCCGGGATCGACTGCACCGGGGTCGAGCGTGCCGCCATAGGTCGAGAAGCTGTCTTCCATCATGTCCAGCACACGGGCCATCTGCGCATCCCGTTCCGGGGTCCAGATGAGCGTAAAGCCCTTGATCTGCCCATCTTCCAATCGCGCCACGGTATGGCTGCGCAGGGTATCGGACTGACCGGTCAGAACGAAGCTGTTGGACCGGCGGTTGCGTTCACCTTCCAGCGGCACGATCTCCAGCGTCTGCATGATCTCGTAGAGCCCGCCAAGCGTGGCTTCGCTACCCTCCTGGCTGATCAGCAGAACCTGAACACCGGAATCGCCCACGGAATCGAACTGCGCGAAGGGAAACTCGTAGCGCGCAAACTCGACCATCGCCAAGGGCAGGTCGATCTCGATTCCCGCGCGTTCGTCGCGCACGGTCTGCATGCCAAGCGCATCAAGTTCCGCCTGATAGCTGGCCAGCAGCTCGGCCCGCTGCCGCGTGGTCAGGACGCCGGTTTCCTCATAGCCCTGCGCCGCCTGCCAGGCGGACATGGCGCCACGGGTGCCGGGGCCGAAAGCGCCGTCGATGCCAGAATTGTAGTATCCGAACCACTGCATGGCGATCTGCAGCGCCTCGCGTCCCTGCTGGTCGAGCTGGCGTTCGCTTTGCCGGGCCTCGGCCACGGTTTCCTCGGGCAGCACCGGCTCAGCAGGCTGAGGGGCCTCTGCGATGGTGGGGGCCTCGGTTACGGTGCCGGGGGCCAAGGTATTGGCACCAATGGGGAAAAACTGTTGTTGGTAGATGTCCACTTCGGACAGGTAACTGTCCTGCGGAATGGCCCCCTGTGCGCGCAATTGGTTCAGAACCGCCGCGCCTTCACCGGGCGTGTAGGGCCCGAGCGCGATGGCATACCAGCCGGTGCGCAACCGGTATCCATTCACCGCAGGCAGGATCCGCGCGTAGGCGCGCACGCGCCCTTCGGCGGTTGCCAAATCGGGATGGGCCTCCATCTGGACCCAAACCCGGTCCTGTGCCTGGGCGTCATTGGCCCCGAATACGGCCGTGCCCAGTATGATAAAAAGACACAAAACAATCCGGCGTGCTGCCATCCTCTTTCTCCTAACCCCATGTTTCCTGCGGGCTTCGCCCGTTCACGATCGGCGGCAACCTATCAGACACACCAGCCGATGCACCAGAAATATGCGTGTTCGGCCAATTGACCATGGCGGGAGGGACCACTATCACACCCCTGCCTTTCACCACCCGGGAAATGACATGGCCGAAAACATCACGCCGCCGCGCAGTTTTCAGGAAATCATCCTGAGGCTCCAGTCCTACTGGGCCACCAAGGGCTGTGCGATCATGCAGCCCTATGACATGGAGGTCGGCGCCGGCACCTTCCATCCGGCCACGACCCTGCGCAGCCTTGGCACGCAGCCCTGGGCCGCCGCCTATGTGCAGCCTTCGCGCCGCCCGACGGATGGGCGCTATGGCGAGAACCCGAACCGGTTGCAGCATTATTACCAGTATCAGGTGCTGATCAAACCCAGCCCGCCCGATCTGCAGGCGCTTTACCTGGGCTCGCTGGAGGCCATTGGCATCGACATGGACCTGCATGACGTGCGCTTCGTGGAAGATGACTGGGAAAGCCCCACCCTGGGGGCCTGGGGTCTGGGTTGGGAGGTCTGGTGCGACGGGATGGAGGTTAGCCAGTTCACCTATTTCCAGCAGGTTGGCGGCCATGACTGCAAGCCTGTGTCGGGTGAGCTGACCTATGGGCTGGAACGTCTGGCGATCTACATCCTCGGCGTCGATCATGTGATGGATATGCCCTTCAACGACCCCGATGCGCCGATCCCGCTGACCTATGGCGACGTTTTCCGCCAGACGGAGGAGGAATACAGCCGCTTCAACTTCGACACGGCGGAAACCGAGATCCTTCTGCGCCATTTCGAGGATGCAGAGGCCGAATGCGAGGCGATCCTGAGCCACCCGCACGACGATCCCAAGACCGGCAAGCGCATCATCATGGCGCACCCGGCCTATGACCAGTGCATCAAGGCGAGCCACCTCTTTAACCTTCTGGATGCGCGCGGTGTGATCTCGGTCACCGAGCGTCAGGCCTATATCGGCCGCGTCCGGGCGCTGGCCAAGAAATGCGCCGATGCCTTCGTGCAGACCGGGGCAGGGGGATGGGCTGTTTCTGATGTCTGACGCAAGATGGATAGACGCCCGGTTCGAAGGCCAGATTACGGCGGCAAGGGCCAAGGCTTATGTGGTCTCGGATGCATTTTTGGAACAGCCGCCGGAAGAGCCGGCGAGAAGCTTTTTGTCCACATGGACACTAGAGGCGAAGCTGCGCCTCATTATGCGTGACTGCGAGGGAGACTGGCCAACAAATGAATTCCTTGGTCCGTTCTCAGATCGGCATGCCGGTTGTGCATCGGATATCCTGATCGATGTGCACTTCGCGGATCTGGAACCGACGGTGAAGGAATATAAGGTGTCGGGCAAGATACCCAATTCGGGAATCCTGTGGGCATCCGCCAGTCCCCCACGCGCAAGCCTGACGCTTCCTATGGGCAGTGAGCACGCGATCGGCGCGGCATTTCAACAACTGCCAACATCAATCATGATGACCGCATCGCATGTCGATTCCATCAGCTTCCTGATTTCAGAACTGCAGATCGGCTACCGATGACCCGGGGACAATTCGTGACAGCTGCCATTCTTCTTTCCGCCGCCGTTGCCGGTTCCCTCCTGTGGTGGACGGAAACCCGCGCCTATTATGAACCGATCAGCATGGATGCCGTGACGATCAGCGCCACCACCTTCAACGGTGTGGTCGACCCGCTGCCAATCGCCGATTTCGAGGGCATCGACGCCGACACCTCGCCCCTGCGCTTCCGGGCCTGTTTCACCACGCCGCTGAGCCTCGCCCTGATGACCGAGACCTATCAGCCCTATGCGGGGGCCACGCCGCTCAACACGCCCGGATGGTTCGACTGCTATGACGCGGGCACCCTGACCCGCGCGCTGGAAACTGGCAGCGGTCTGGCCTTTCTGGGCGAGGCCAACATTGTCTATGGCGTCGACCAGATCGTGATGATCACCGAAGACGGCCATGGCTATGCCTGGCATCAACTGAACCATTGCGGGGAAGCGGCCTATAGCGGCGATCCCGTCCCCGAAGACTGCCCGCCCGCGCCCGAGAGGAACTGACATGCCCGATCTTCTGCTGGAACTGTTCAGTGAGGAAATCCCCGCGCGGATGCAGCGCCGCGCGGCTGAGGATCTGAAGAAACTCGTGACCGACGCGCTGGTCGAGGCGGGGCTGACCTATGCGGGTGCCGGGGTGTTTTCCACCCCGCGCCGTCTGGTGCTGGCGCTGGAAGGGCTGACCACGGAAAGCCCCGACGTGACCGAAGAGCGCAAGGGCCCGCGCGTGGACGCGCCGGAAAAGGCGCTGGACGGCTTTCTGCGCGCCACGGGGCTCAGCAAGGACCAGCTGGAGATCCGCGACGACAAGAAGGGCCAGACCTATTTCGCCAAGATCGTGAAGCCGGGCCGGTCGGCAGAGGATATTCTGGCAAACGTCATCCCCGCCACGATCCGCAACTTCCCCTGGCCCAAGTCGATGCGGTGGGGCGCCGGCAATCTCCGGTGGGTGCGCCCGCTGCATTCGATCCTGTGCATCCTGTCTGATGACAACGGCGCCCGTGTGGTCCCCTTCGACGTGGATGGGATCGCCGTCGGCGACACCACCGAGGGCCACCGCTTCATGGCTCCCGGTCGCTTCGCAGTCACCGGCTTCGACGACTACGCCGCCAAACTGAAGAAGGCCCATGTGATCCTCTCTGCCGAGGAACGGGCGGACCACATCTGGCACGACGCCACCAACATGGCCTTCGCCGCCGGGCTGGAGGTGGTCGAGGATAAGGGCCTGCTGGCCGAGGTCGCGGGGCTGGTGGAATGGCCGGTTGTCCTGATGGGCGCGATCGGAGAAGAGTTCCTGGGCCTGCCGCCCGAGGTGCTGCAAACCTCCATGCGCGAACATCAGAAATTCTTTTCCGTGAAGAACCCGACCACGGGCCGGATCGAACGCTTCATCACCGTCGCCAACCGCGAAACCGCCGATCATGGCGCGACCATTCTGGCGGGCAATGGCAAGGTGCTGTCCGCACGTTTGGCGGATGCGAAATTCTTCTGGGAAAACGACCTGCGCATAGCCAAGTCGGACATGTCCGCCTGGACCCGCAGCCTGGAAAACGTGACCTTCCACAACAAGCTCGGGACACAAGCCGCCCGGATCGACCGCATCGCGGCACTGGCGCGGGACTTGGCCCCGGTGGTGGGGGCCGACCCCGATCAGGCCGAAACCGCCGCGCGGATTGCCAAGGCGGATCTATCCTCGGAAATGGTCTACGAGTTCCCCGAATTGCAGGGCCTGATGGGCCGCTACTATGCGGAAGCCGCAGGCTACCCGGCCGAGGTCGCCGCCGCCGCGCAGGAGCATTACTCGCCGCTTGGGCCGTCGGATGATGTGCCAACCGCGCCCCTGTCCGTCGCCGTGGCGCTCGCCGACAAGCTCGACACGCTGGCAGGCTTCTGGGCCATCGACGAAAAACCCACCGGGTCGAAAGACCCCTACGCGCTGCGCCGCGCCGCGCTCGGGGTGATCCGGCTGGTGTTGGTGAACGGGCTGCGCCTGAACCTGGATCGCTTCATTGATGCGCAGCTGATCCGGATCGAGGCTGCCGTGAACCATGACCTCGACGACAGCGCACTGGAGGAACTGCTGACAGAGATCGCCGATCACGGCGTCTTCGGCGCGGCCTTCCACGCGGTCAAGGACCGTCTCGATGATCTGCATGACGATTTCCTTGCACTGGAAAACAAGGTGCCGGACGCTTCCGATGATCTGCTGCGCTTCACCCATGACCGGCTCAAGGTCCACCTGCGCGATCAGGGCATTCGCCATGACGTGATCGACGCCTGTCTTGCCCTTCCCGGCAGCGACGACCTTGCTCTGCTCGTCAACCGGGCCGAGGCGCTGGCGGCCTTCCTTGCGTCGGAGGATGGCGAAAACCTCGTTCAAGGCTACAAGCGCGCCGCCAATATCCTGGCCCAGGCAGAGGAAAAGGACGGGGTCGAGTACCGCTATGGTGCCGATGTGAAATACGCCGAGACCGCAGAGGAAAAGGCGCTTTTCGCGGCGCTGTCGCAGGCCGAGGCTGCTGTAGCCCCGGCGCTTGCATCGGATGATTTCCCCGCCGCCATGTCCGCCATGTCCGCTCTGCGCGCGCCCATCGACGCCTTCTTTGACACCGTGCAGGTCAATGCGGACAACGCGATCCTGCGCCGCAATCGCCTCAATCTGCTGCACGAGATCACCGCAAGCTGCGGCAAGATCGCGGACCTGTCGCGGATCGAAGGTTAAGCGTTCCTTTCAGCTTGGTGAAAATACCTCGGGGGAGTCGCCGAAGGCGACGGGGGCAGAGCCCCCCGGACCAGCTCTTGCGAAAGCGTTTCACGCGGCCCGCAAGGGCCGCGCGGGTCGACGTGCCAATGGCACGGCGAAACACCCCGACACCCAAACGCCGCACTGGACCCGGCGCGATTCCGCTGTATGGTCCCTTCAACCCTTTTTTCTGCAAGTGCGAAACAAATGCCCGACCGCCCGGATATCATCCAGATCACTGCCACCGCGCCGATCAAGAAGGACATGCATGGCAACCGCGCCAAATGCCTTCAGCGGCTGGTGCGGCTCGACCTGCCGGTTCCGCTCTCGGTCGCGCTGTCCTTCGACACGGTGCGCAGGCTGGCGCAGGGCTATGTGCCGGATATGTGCGCCCTGTCGGCGATCTTCGAGAAGGGCGATCTGCTGTCTGTCCGGTCCTCCAGCGAGGCCCCAGATTGGGGCGGGCCGGGGACGGTGCTCAATATCGGCATGAACGATTCCGTGGCCGCGCGCATCGCCCAGGAACACGGACAATCGGCGGCGGACCAGCTTTACCTGTCCTTCATCCGTGCCTATGCGGTGGATGTGCTTCGGCTCGATGAAGACCTCTTCGCCGACCCCATCACCCCGCGCATCGCGCTCGCCCATTTCGAGGATGAGATGGAGGAGCCGTTCCCGCAGGACGTGGAAACGCAGCTGACCGAGGTCCTGCGCTCCATGGCCCGCGCGTGGGAGGGCACGTCGGCCCGCTTGCTGCGTCAGGCCAAGGGCGCGCCTGCGGATGCGGGGCTTGGCCTTGTCGTGCAGCGCATGGCGCTGTCCATCGGCAAGGAGGAAACCGGCGCCGGCGTCCTGCAATTCGTGTCCACCGATACCGGAGAGCCGCAGATCACCGGGCGCTACCTGCCGCAAAGTCAGGGCCGCGCGGCGCTGAGCGAGGCGGATGCCCAGTTCATCGAGACCGACCCGCGCGGCACCGCGCTGGAGGATCGCCACCCCGACCAGGTCGCGGCGCTGCGCGATGCGGGCCATCTGATCCGCACCCGCCTGCGCGAAGAAATGCAGATCGAGTTCACCCTGATGGAGGGCCGGCTTGCCATTCTCGATGCCGTGCGGGTGCCCCGTTCGGCCCGCGCAGATGTGCGCATCGCTGTCGATCTGGCCGAGGACGGGGTCATCCCGCGCGAAGAGGCGTTGATGCGCATCGCGCCGTTTACGCTCAACCAGATGATGCACCGCCAGCTCGACCCGGAGGCCCCGCGCGACGTGCTGACTCGCGGCATTGCCGCGGCCCCCGGTGCGGCAACCGGCAAGCTCGTCTTTACCGCCGCCGCGGCGCAGGCCGCGAGTTCGCAGAATGAACCCTGCATTCTCGTGCGTCGCGAAACCAGCCCCGAGGATATCCGTGGCATGCATGCCGCCGAAGGCATCCTTACCGAACGCGGCGGCATGACCAGCCACGCGGCGGTGATCGCCCGTGGCCTTGGTGTGCCCTGCGTGTCCGGCGCCACCGATCTGCAGCTCGACCATCGCAAGAAGACCCTGACCGTGCCGGGTCGCAGGGTGTTCCATGAAGGCGACATCATCAGCATCGACGGCAGTTCCGGGCAGGTTCTGGTCGGTGCGGTCAGGATGATTGAACCCGACATGAGTGGGGCGTTCGCAACCTTGCTGAAATGGGCCGACGCGGCGCGCGATATCGGCATCCGCGCCAATGCGGACACGCCCGAGGATGCGCGGCTGGCGCAGACTTTCGGTGTCGACGGCATCGGCCTGTGCCGGACCGAGCATATGTTTTTCGACCCCATCCGCCTGACCGTGATGCGGGAAATGATCTTCACCGAAGATCCCGAGGATCGCAAAGCGGCGCTGGAACGGCTTCTGCCCATGCAGCGCGGCGATTTCATCGAGCTCTTCAAGCTGATGCAGGGCCAGCCCGTCTGCATCCGCCTCTTCGACCCGCCGCTCCATGAATTTCTACCCGGCGACCGCGATGGCATCCGGGCGCTGGCCGAGGCGCTGGACCTGCCCGTCAGCCGCGTTTCTGCCAGGATCGAGGCCTTGCAGGAGTTCAACCCGATGCTGGGGATGCGGGGCGTGAGGCTTGGCATTACCGTGGCGGGCATCTACGAAATGCAGGCCCGCGCCATATTCGAGGCGACCGTGGCCGCCTCCGAAGGCGGTGACCCGGTGGTGCCGGAAATCATGATCCCGCTGGTCAGCGCCAAGCGCGAGGTGGAACTGATCAAGGACCGCGTCGACGCGGTTGCGGCGGCGGTGCGCAATGAGACGGGGGTGAATTTCACCTACCGGTTGGGCGTCATGGTGGAAACGCCACGCGCGGCGCTGCGCGCGGGTGAGATCGCTGAACATGCCGCCTTCCTGTCCTTCGGCACAAATGACCTGACGCAGATGACCTATGGCTTGTCGCGCGACGATGCGGGGCGGTTCATGTCGGCCTATGTCAATCAGGGTGTCTATCCCGAGGACCCGTTCCAGCGGCTGGACCGTGACGGGGTGGGCGAGTTGTTGCTGCTCGGTGCCGAGCGGGGACGCGCGGCGCGGCAGGGCATCACCCTGTCGATTTGTGGCGAACATGGCGGCGATCCCGATTCGATCGCCTTCAGCAGATCCGCAGGGTTCGACTATGTCTCCTGCTCGCCCTTCCGGGTGCCGGTTGCCAAACTTGCGGCCGCACAACTGTCCATTGCTGACATATAATCGGCGCGATTCCAGACCATTATAAGCCGACGTTAAATGATTCTCTGTACCGCACCCCCTATCCGTTGGGGGTCTGTTAAGGGGATGTCACTAGATTGAGCACCGGTTTGGTCGATTGGCGATCTGTCCGGTACACGTATGAGGTCGAAGCAGAGCCGGGAAAACCCGGTCAATGGGGGATGCCCAGAATGGGACAGCCGAAGATTGTGCGCGCCGTGAAGGCCGCTGCCACCGCATTGCTATTCACCGCCAGCCTCGCGCAGGCCGATGTTGTGGCGTCAACCTCCACCGATCCGACCCATACGCTCGGCTCGCTCTTCACCTCGGTCATGGGGCAGGAACATAGCGGCATGCGCGCGGTCAGCCCGCTGCGCCTGTCAGCACTTGGCTCGCCCTATACCGGTCAGCAGTTGAATGAGGCCGGAGAGGCCCCCTACACTGCGGCAGAACTGGACGCCATGGGCCGCGCCCGCGGCGGGCGGCAATGGCAATGTCTGACCGAAGCGCTCTATTTCGAGGCGCGCGGCGAAAGCGTGGCGGGTCAGTTCGCGGTAGCAGAGGTCATCCTGAACCGCGTCGATCACGCAAATTACCCCGACACGATATGCGATGTCGTCAATCAGGGCACCGGGCGGCGTTGGGCCTGCCAGTTCACCTATACCTGCGATGGCCGCCCCGAAACCGTGACCGATCACGCGATCCATGAACGGCTTGGCCGTATCGCCCGCATCATGATTGACGGCGGTCCGCGCAACCTGACCTCGGGCGCGACGCATTACCACGCCAACTGGGTCAACCCCTCCTGGGCGCGGGAATTTCCGCAGACCGCTGAAATCGGTGTGCATCTCTTCTATCGCGGTCGCTGACGCGGCGTCGCATTCCCGGCCAACAGTGACGCCTCAGGCCCGTGCATCCTGCGCGCTGGCCTGCTAAAAGGTCGCTACTGTCCTGACCGGCCCCGGAGGCCAAGCCCCATGTCCGATGAAACCCGCCTTGCCTTTGCGCACCCCTCCGAACGTGCCAAGGCCACAGCCGGTAACGATCCGCTGGACCGGATCAGCCTCTCTGACCATGAACGCGAGGTTGAGATCGGCGCGTTTCAACAGGAACGCGGGCTGTTGCAGCGGGTGCGCTTCAACGTCGTGGTTGAGGTTCGTTCTGCCGCCAATCCCGATGCCGATGATGTGGACCGGATCCTGTCCTATGACACGATTTCCGAGGCCATCGACCACGAATTGCAGGCCGAACGCCTGAACCTGCTGGAAACGCTCGCCGCCCGTATCGCCGAGCGCATTCTGGCCCATCCGCTGGCGGCGCGTTGCTTCGTGCGCATCGAGAAGCTTGACCGGGGGCCATTTGCGCTTGGGGTCGAGATCGTTCGGACAGCACCCGAACGCCCGCGCCTGTCGCTGCTGAAGGATGGTGCGCCGCACCCGCTGGTGGTGTATCTCTCGAACGAGGCCATCGCGCGCCCCGATCTGGCGGCGCTGCTGGACCGGCTGGAGACGCAGGGCAAGCCGGTGATCCTCTGTGTGGGCCGCCCCGATACCGGGGTGCCTCAGGCCGATCACGCCATGCCGCAGCGGCGCATCGACCTGCTGGCCATCGAACAGAACGCCTGGATCCTGGCCAGCCATGACGACCGCTGCGTGGTGGTCGAGACCCGGACCGAACTGGATTGGGCGATGAAGCATGATCGCATTTCCGTGTGGGCGCCGTCCAAGCTGGTTCTGGACAGCGTCGACGGCCCCGAAACCTCGGTCCGCTCGGGCGAGGCGCTGGCGCTTTGGTTGGCGGAGAGCTTCGAGGCGGAGGGGATGCTGTTCCTCGGTGGCGACGCACCCAAGGCCGATATCGCGCTGACTGTACTGGCCCCGACCGCGATGCCCGCGCTCTGAGCCTTGCCCGCAAGGCCCCATGACGGTATCGGGACGCCAAAGGAGGCGCCGATGACGCTCTATTATCGCCCGATTGCTCAGACCGACCCGGCCCGGCCTGCCGCCGCCTTGCCTCTGGCGGGAACCTGGGCCTGGTTCACCCATGTGGAGGAGCTGTCGCGCCACGCCCCCCCGCGAGTGATCCCCGCCGATGCGGTGCCGTCGCAGGTACTGACCCGCCTGACCGCGCCACGCGCGTCGATTGCCGGGCTGACGCTGGACGTGCCGCGCATCATGGGCATCCTGAACCTGACGCCGGACAGCTTCTCGGATGGCGGCGAGTTCAACAATCCCGAGGCCGCCATGGCGCAGGTGCGCCGGATGCTGGACGAAGGCGCGCATATCCTCGACCTCGGTGGAGAAAGCACCCGCCCCGGCGCCGCCGAAGTGCCAGTGGACGAGGAAATCGCCCGCACCGCGCCGGTCATCGCCGCGATCCGCGCGGAAGGCATTGGCACGCCCATTTCCATCGACACCCGCAAGGCCGCGGTGGCGCGGGCCGCTTTGTCCGCAGGGGCGCAGTTGATCAACGATGTCTCGGCCTTCACCTTCGACAAGGGAATGCAAGCGCTGGCGGCAGACACCGGTGCACCCGTTTGCCTGATGCACGCGCAGGGCCTGCCCGAAACCATGCAGGACAACCCGGATTACTCCGACGCGTTGCTCGACGTTTATGACAGCCTTGAAACATCCGTCGCCGCAGCCGAGGTCGACGGTATCCCGCGTGGAAAAATCCTCGTCGATCCCGGCATCGGCTTTGGTAAGCGCGATCCGCACAACCTGGCGCTGATCGGGCGCATATCGCTCTTTCACGCGCTTGGCTGCCCGATCCTGCTTGGCGTGTCGCGCAAGGCCAGCATCGGGCGCATCGGCAATATCCCCGATCCTCACGACAGAGGCCCCGCATCGGCAGCAATCGGCCTATGGGCGCTTGGGCAGGGGGTCCAGATGCTGCGGGTTCATGATACAGAAGTACACAGGCAAATGATCGCGCTCTGGCGCGCGGCGGAAAAAGGACAGGCATGACTCGCAAACTCTTCGGCACCGACGGCGTGCGTGGCCGCGCCAACAGCTACCCGATGACGGCGGAACTGGCGCTGAAACTGGGGGCCGCAGCAGGGCGCTATTTTCGCCGCGACCAAAGCCCCGGCCACCGGGTGGTGATCGGCAAGGACACGCGGCTGTCGGGCTACATGATCGAGAACGCGCTGACGGCGGGGCTGACCTCGACCGGCATGAACGTGCTGCTTCTGGGCCCGGTGCCGACGCCCGCCGTGGGGTTGTTGACCACGTCGATGCGCGCCGATCTAGGGGTGATGATTTCCGCCAGCCACAACCCGGCCACCGACAATGGCATCAAGTTTTTTGGCCCCGATGGGTTCAAACTTTCGGATGAGGCCGAGAAGGAAATCGAAGAGCTGGTCTTTTCCGAGATCCAGCCTGCGCAGGCGGAAAACATCGGCCGCGCCAAGCGGATCGACGACGGTCGGTCACGCTATGTGGAGCGGGTCAAGGGCACCTTCCCGCATGGGCTTAGCCTCGACGGGCTGCGCGTGGTGATAGATTGCGCCAACGGCGCCGCTTACAAGGCCGCGCCCGAGGTGCTGTGGGAACTGGGGGCCGAGGTGATCCCGCTCGGCGTCGCCCCCAACGGCTTCAACATCAACGATGGCGTGGGCTCGACCAAACCCGCCGCCGCGCAGGCGATGATCCGCGAAACGCGGGCTGATGTAGGCATCTGCCTTGATGGTGACGCCGACCGGGTGGTGATCATCGACGAGCGTGGCGAGGTGGCGGATGGCGACCAGATCATGGCGCTCTTCGCCAACAGATGGGCCGAAGAGGGTCGCCTGAAAGGCCACACGCTGGCCGCGACGGTTATGTCGAACCTCGGGCTGGAACGCTACCTTGCGGAACGCGCGATCAACCTGCACCGCACCCCCGTGGGCGACCGCTACGTGGTCGAGGCAATGCGCCAACACGGGCTGAACCTGGGCGGTGAGCAGTCGGGCCATATCGTGATGACCGACTTTGCCACCACCGGCGACGGTCTGATTGCGGGTCTGCAATTCCTGGCCGAGATGACGCGCACCGGAAAACGTGCGAGCGAGCTTGCCCGCAGCTTTGAACGTGTCCCGCAGCTGTTGCAAAATGTCCGCTTTTCCGCCGGGCAGACCCCGCTGGAAGAGGCCGGGGTACAGCAGGCCATCGCCGAGGCAGAGGCGCGGCTGGGAGGCTCGGGTCGGCTCCTGATCCGCAAATCGGGGACCGAGCCGCTGATCCGCGTCATGGCGGAATGCGAAGACGAGGGCCTGTTGCGCAATGTCGTGGGCGAGGTTGTGGCAGCGGTGGAATCCGTCGTCTGATCCTAGTCTTCGGGGCGCACCAGCCGCGCCGTGATAAAGATCACCAATTCACTGTGCCGATTGGTATTGGCGCTTGACCGGAACGCGTGGCCTATGACCGGCAGTTCCCCAAGGAACGGCAGCGACAGGTCGGTTGTCACCCCATTTTCCGGCACCTGATGCATCAGCCCGCCGACAATCAGGGTCTCGCCATCGCGCACGGTCACTTGTGTTCGCGCCCTGCGAACCAGAATGCCGGGATCGCCAGTGGCATAGACATTGCCCGAAAACTCCAGATAGGTGTCGCCCACACGCGGCGCCCCGGCAGCCGTTCCGTCAGAGGTCAGCAGAGGGCGGGAGATGTCCTTGATTTCCCCGCGGATGTTCAGCCGGATCGTGCCTTGTTGCGTGTTCAGATCCGGGGTCAGGATCAGGGACAGTCCGGGTCCGCCAGTGCCTGCCAGATCAACCTCCCGCAGGACCCTGGGCGCGTCTCTGAACAGCGTTCGCAGGCGTCTGAGGTTTGGAATTTGCAGAAGATCAATGGCTTGCTCTTCCTCTAGATCGTTCAGATATGCGTTCGGAACGGGAAATGCGAGGGACGGCGTGGCCAGCCCTGAAACAGCCCCCGCAACCAGCCCGGCAGAAAACAGACGACGGTGCATGAACGTCCTCCTTCTCGACGAGAAAGAAACCATTATAGCACAATTTAGGGGTTTCCTCCGAATCGAGCGTCGGATCAGCCGCCGAACAGCCGTTTCAACGCGCCCCATTGGCTCAGAAACACACCCGCAAGGATCAGCGCCAGCGCCCATAGCAGCGAGGGCGGCAGCGGCTCGGCCAGCACCAACGCGCCAAGCACCACGGAACAGACCGGCACGATATAGTTCGTCAGGCTCATGAAGGTGGGGCCCGCCGTGCGGATCACCACGACCCGCAGGATATTGGCTGCTGCGGTCGGCACCAGCCCAAGCAGCGCCAGCACGGCCAGTGTCTGCCCATCCACCAGCGGCGGTGGTCCTTCGATGATCCATGCAGCAGGCAATACCATCGCCGCCCCGAAGATCAGCAATACGGTCGCCAGCCCGATCGGATCAATCGCGGGCAAGCGGCGCATCCACACGGAACTCAGCGCATAGCACCCCGCCGCCCCAAGGCAGGCGAGCCGCCCGAAAGGTTCCAGCGACGCCCCGGTCGAGGAAAAGGCCTGCGCCCCGATCAGCACCACGACCCCCGCAAAGCCGATCAGGAACCCGGCGGTCCGGCGCAGCGTCATCCGCTCGCCCGGCACCATCACATGCGCCAGGGGCAGCACCATCAGCGCCACAGCCGCCATCGACACGCCCGCGAACCCCGAAGTGGTGTATTGCTGGCCCCAACTGAGCAGCATGAAGGGCACGGCGGAACTCAGCGCCCCGATGATGACCATGGCAGGCCAGTCCCGCGTCGCTTCCAGAAAGAGCCGCCCGCCGCGCGCCAGCCAGACCGCCGTCATCAGTGCCGCTGCAAAGCCAATCCGCGCTGCGGCGAGCCAGAAGGGCGTGATACCGCGCAGGGCGATCTCGATCACCATGAAGGTCGCACCCCAGGTCAGGCCTAGCACGAGGATCATGAGCCAGCTTGCGCGGGTGATGTTGGGGGTCATATCAGGGGGCTCCTTCCCCGCGCACCAGACAGGGCGGGGCGGGGAAGGTCAATAGCGGACGCTTCGTCCTGCGTCGAAGCGTGTTCCGCGCGTCAGACGAAATCCATGGCCCTGTTAAACGGCATCTCCCGCAGGCGCTGACCGGTGGCGGCAAAGATCGCGTTTGCCAGCGCCGGGGCGGCAGGGGGTACCGGCGGTTCCCCTATACCGCGCACGGGGCCGCCCAGTTCCACGCCGCGAACGGTGATCCGAGGCGCCTGCCAGATGCGCATGCCGTCGTGCCAGTCATAGTTCGACTGTTCCGCCATGCCGTCCGCATAGGTGATCTCGCAGTTGATCGCGTGGCCAAGGCCCCAGATCACGCCGCCCTGCACCTGGTTTTCGAAGGCAATCGGGTCCACCACCGTACCGACCTCTGCCGCGACCCAGACGTCGTGGATGCGGATGCCGCCTGCGGTGTTTTCGACCTCGATCACCTCTGCCGTGGGCACGCCGAAGCTTTCCACCATGGCCACGCCAAGCCCCCGGTTTTCGCCCGGGGACCGGCCCCAGCCCGACATCTCGGCCACGGCCTCCAGCACCGCCACCGCGCGCGGGTCATTGGCCAGCCGCAGCCGTTCGGCAAGCGGATCGGCCCCCGCCGCGTGGATCAACTCGTCTAGGAAACTCTCGCCAAAGAAACCGCCCGAGGACGCCCCGACAGAGCGCCAGGACGAGGTCGGCGCAAGCCCCGGCACCGCGTAGGCGCGCACCCGGTAGGACGGGATCGCATAGGGCGCGTTCCACACACCTGCCGGGATCTGGCTGTCGGCACCCGGTACGTTCTGCCCGATGCGCCCCATCTGGCTGCGTGAGGACGACACGGTCGCGATCTGGATATCAGCAGCCTGCACCTGGCCACCCGCCACCGCGCCGCGCCCGCGCGCCATGCCGATCTGGCGGGGGAAGTCCTGGGCGAAATCCTCTTCCCTCTGAAGGGTCAGCTTGACCGGCACGCCGGGCATCTGCAGGGCGATTTCAGTGGCAAGCCGTACAGGCTCGAACTCCAGCCGGTGGCCGAAACTGCCGCCCGAAAACTGGTTGTGAAGCGTCACCTGATCGGCCTCATGCCCGGTGATCGCCGCCACCTGCTGTTGCAGGAAACGCGGCATCTGGTGGCCGGTCCAGACCTCTGCGCCTGCCTCCGTCACACGAACAATGGCATTCAAAGGCTCCAGCGGCTGGTGCGCCACGTAAGGCGCGCGATACTCGGCCTCGATCACATCGCCGCTCAGCGCCGCCTCCACGTCACCATCGGCCCGCCATTCCCGGTCGAGCCGGTCCCCGGTGAAGCTGGCGGCCACCTCGGCCCAGTGATCGGCCTGCTCGGCGGGGTAGGGGGCGGGCCCCCAGTCACAGTCTACCGCGTTCACCGCCTGAAAGGCGCGCCAGGTGTTGTCGGCAATAACGGCCACACCATTCGTCACTTCGACAACGTCCGACACCCCGCGCATGGCGCGCGTGGTGCTGGCATCATAGCCGTTCAGCACGCCCCGGCGCGGGTTCACCCGCACGGCGGCGTGGACCATGCCGGGAACCGAAACATCAATCCCGTAGACCTGCTGCCCGGTCGACTTCGCAACGATATCGAGCCGCTCCGTCTCCTGCCCGATGAGCCGCCATTCGGCTCGTGGCGTCAGGGGCGCGTCCTCGACCGGGTCGATTGTCGCGGCCTGCGCGGAAAGCTCCGTATAGGGAATGCGGGTGCCGTCGGTCAGCACCACCGCGCCAGACTCGCAGCGCAGCTGGTCCATGGGGATCGAGGTGCGGATCTCGCCCGCGCGGCGCAGCGTTTCCCGCGCCATCGCACCCGCCTGCCGCAGCTTTTCGAAACTGTCCGGCGTCGAGGTGGAGCCACCCGTCACCTGCATCCCCAGGACCTTCATGACGGCCCCCATGGCCGTGCGGGTCGTGCGCGCGGCAAAGCCCTGGTCGCTGGACAGGAAGGGCGCGCCCTCCTCGCCCATGGCCGTGTTCCAATAGGCCGGCGACGGGTCGCCGAAGCTGATCTCGAATTGCCCCGGCTCCAGCCGCATTTCCTCGGCCAGCAGCATGGCCTGCATATGCGCCACACCTTGCCCCACATCCGCATGGGGGGTGATCAGGGTGATCCGCTCGGGCCCGACCAGAACCCAGGGGTTAAAGGTGACTTCGCCCTCGGCCAGCCCTGCCTCCAATGGGTTCTCATGCGGGCGACGCACGGTGTATATGCCGAAGGCCACCCCGCCCGCCAGCACGGCGGAGCCAATGAGGAAACTGCGGCGGGCAATCGTTCCAACACGCGACATGGCTCAGCCCTCCCGCAGACGCGCGGCGGCGTCGTGAATGGCAGCGCGGATGCGCGGGTAAGTGCCGCAGCGGCAGAGGTTGCCGCCCATGAAATCGTCAATGTCGGCATCCGTGGGCTCCGGCACGGTGGCCAGCAGATCGGCGGCCTGCATCATCTGCCCCGACTGGCAATAGCCGCATTGCGCGACCTGATGAGCGATCCACGCCTCCTGCACTGCGTGCAGGGCCTCGCCCGATGCCAAACCTTCCAGCGTGGTGATTTGAGCCCCTTCCAGACTGTCCGCAGGCAATTGGCAGGACCGCATGGCAATCCCGTCCACATGCACGGTGCAGGCCCCGCATTGGGCGATGCCGCAGCCATATTTGACGCTCGTGATCCCCAGTTCGTCCCTGAGCACCCACAGCAAGGGCATGTCGCCTTCTACATCCACCTCTCGGGGGACACCGTTTACCGTGAACCGCATGGTCATCCTCGAATTTGCATTGGGGCTTTCAGGATAGGTAGGAACGCCCCCGCCGCATGTCACTTGCAGATCGCGCCAATTCTCTAACCTTCCGTGCCGTCATTCTGACGCACAGGGCCTGTTCAGAGGCGGCGCTTGATCACGCGATCAGTGCAGCTAGGTTGGAAGCGACATGAAAGGAGACCACCCATGGGCCTGATGATCGACGGGATTTACCACGCCGAAGACCCCGGCCCGAACACGTCCGAAGACGGCAAATTTCAGCGACAGAAGACGACGATCCGCAACTGGATCACTCGGGATGGCCCCTTCACCCCCGATCCGGGGCGCTATCACCTCTATGCCGCGTGGAACTGCCCCTGGGCGCATCGGGCGCTGTTGATCCGCGCTTTGAAAGGGCTGGAAGGAGCGATTTCCGTGGCCTATGCCCGCCCGCGCCGAACACCGGACGGGTGGGTCTTCGACACAGATGGTGAATACGCGGACCCGGACCTTGGCGTCACCGCGCTGCATCAGGTCTATGCCCGCTCGCCGCAGCCTTTCACCGGGCGCATCACCGTGCCGCTTCTGTGGGACCGCGAAACGCGCCAGCCGGTGTCCAATGAAAGCGCCGATATCGTGCGGATGCTGAACGACGCCTTCCCCGGCCCCGATTTCGCACCGGAATCCTTGCGCGACGGTATCGAGGCATGGAACGCCCACATCTACCGAGACGTGAACAACGGCGTCTATCGCGCCGGGTTCGCCAAGACCCAAGCCGCCTATGATGAGGCGGTGACGCAGGTTTTCGCGCTGCTCGATGAGATCGAGGCGCATCTGGCGACGAACCGTTATCTGATGGGCGAGAGGTTCACCGAGGCCGATATCCGGCTCTTCCCCACACTCGCCCGCTTCGACGTGGCCTATCACTACGCCTTCAAATGCAACATAAGGCGGCTGATGGATTACCCCAATCTCTGGGCCTATGCGCGCGAGATTTATGCCATGCCCGGCGTGGCAGACACGGTGCGTTTCGACATCTACAAACAGGGCTATTTTTCCCCGTCAGACCTGCGCAACCCGCTTGGCATCGTACCGGCGGGGCCGGTCATCGACTGGTCAGCGCCGCATGGGCGGGGTCAGAGCGCCGCCTGAAACGCCTCACGCAGCGTGTCGGTGTAATAGATCATCGTCGGGCGGGTATCGGCGGCGGCTTTCGTCAACAGCTTAGGCAACTCCGCAGGGTCCGCGACATGCGCCACGGCCCACCCGCTGGCCTCCGCCTGCGCCTTCAGGTCAGGCGTATAGAGGTCCACGCCCACGGTCCCGATCTGCTTGGCGATCATGTAGCTCTTGATCTCGCCATAGCCGGAATTGTCATAGAGCATGACGATCACCGGGGCCTCTGCCTCGACCGCGCTGGCCATCTCGGGCGAGGAGAATTGGAACCCGCCATCCCCTGACAGCACCACGACCGGCCCGCCACTGGCAATCCGCGCGCCGATCCCGGCGGGCAGGCCGTAGCCTAATGTCCCGAACCCGGTGGTGGAACTGTGGTAATGCCCGGGTTTGGCGCTGGCAAAACCCAGATTGCCCGCATAGACCGCCTGGCTGCTGTCACCCATGAAGACCACATCGGGCAGCGTATCGCGGATCAGGTCCAGCATCGCCAGATCGCCGCGCATGGCCTCATCCAGCACCATTCGCCCGGCTGAAGCCGCCATCGCCCTCGCCGCGCCATCCTTGTGCTGGTCGGGCGTGGCAAGCTCCAGCAAGGCGGCGGTGGTGGCAGCGGCATCCGCCACGATCCCGATCTCGGGCGTGGCGCTGCGGGCCATCTGCACCGGGTCCACATCCACGCGGATCATGCGGCCATGAATGCGAAATCCGTTATCCTCGTACATGTCGTAATCGGTGCGCCCCATCTCGGTCCCAAGCGCCAGCACCACGTCGGCATTGGCCACCAGCGCCCGCGTTTCGGGTTGCGAGGCGGTCAGCGACACGCCAAGCGGATGCTCGGGCGGCAGCAGGCCACGGGCATTGGCGGTCATGACAACGGGGGCGTCCAGCGCCTCGGCCAGCGCGCGCAATGCAACCGCGTTCCGTGCGCCGCCGCCTGCCAGAATGACCGGCGCCTCGGCCTCGTTCAGCAGCTCTGCCGCCTCGGCCAGCGCGCTTGCGTCGGGGGCCGCCCGCGCAATCCGCATGGGCGCTTTGGGCAGCGGCAGGTGATCGGCAGGCGCGGTCATGATGTTGATGGGAATTTCCAGATGCACAGGGCGCGGCCTGCCGCCCTCGAAGACCGCGAAGGCCTGCGCCAGCGCCGGGGCCAGCTCCTCGACCGTGTGGATCGTGCGGGAAAAGGCCGACACGCCAGCGACCAGCGCCTGCTGGTTCGGCAACTCATGCAGCCAGCCCTCGCCCGATCCCATGCGGCCATGGGAGTTCACAGCCGAGATCACCAGCATCGGGATGGAATCGCCATAGGCCTGCCCCATGGCGGTGGCGATATTGGTCATGCCGGGGCCCGAGATGATGAAGCACACGCCGGGCCGCCCGCTGACCCGCGCATAGCCATCGGCCATGAACCCCGCGCCCTGTTCATGGCGCGGCGTCACGTGGCGAATGCCCGATCCGGGCAGGCCGCGATAGAGCTCCACCGTATGCACACCGGGGATGCCGAACACCGTATCCACCCCGTAAAGCGCCAGAAGGCGGGTCAGGTACATGCCTGCGGTCAATCCAGTCACGTCGGTCATCGCTTTGCTCCCTGTGTTCACCGGGCGACTGTTCCAGAGCGTGTGACCTTGCACAAGTGCATCACGCCTCTCAGTCCGATCTGCCGTTACATGCGCCCAAGAGACCTGAAACACGCGTGGTCGGGATGAGGGCCAGCGCAGAGGCGCAAAGAAGGAATCGACAATCCGGCCTGCTGCCGTCAGCTTTGTCGCGGGGACATCCCCCGCGAAACTGAAGGACGGCGCGAACAGGATGAAGATTACCCTCGCACAGCTTCGGGCCTTCGTGGCGGTCTCGCGGGAAGGGTCGTTCACCCGCGCGGCAGAGCGGCTTGGCACCTCGCAGCCGTCGGTGACAATGGCGATCCGGCAACTGGAAGAGGCCCTTGGCCTGAAGCTGTTCGACCGGTCCACGAAAGTTCTGGCCCTGACCAAGGCCAGCGCGACCTTTCTGCCGGGGATCGAGCGCACGCTGAACGACCTCGATACAACGCTGGCCGATTTTCACGCCGCCGCGGACGGGACACAAGGCAGTGTCGCGGTGGCGGTGCTGCCCTCGGTCGCCACGGTTGTTCTTCCGCGCACGATTCAAAGCTTTTCCGCGGCCTTTCCCAAGACCCGCATTTCCTTGCGCGATGACAATTCCACAGGTGTGTGTGACCGTGTGCTCAGCGGCGAGGTCGATCTGGGGGTGGCAGGGCGGACCGATCACGTTGCGGGGGTGCAGTTCGAACCCTTGCTGCGCGATCCGTTCGGGGCGGTCGTTCACAAGTCGCACCCCCTGGCCGGGGAAACGGGCCCGCTGACCTGGAAAGACCTGGCCGGGTATCCGTTCATCTCCTTCGCCGCCGATACGGGGTTGCGACCGTTGCTGGACACATTGGTCGATCAGCCTGACAACGTCAGTTCTCCCTGGATCGAGGTGTCGAATATCGCGACGGTTCTGTCGCTTCTGAAGACCAATCTGGGGATTGCAGCGCTGCCGAAAATGTCGGTGAACCCGATCGAGAACGACGTGGTTTTCCGAACCCTTCTGAACCCGCCGCTGTTTCGCGAGCTTGGGTTGATCACCCGACAGGGGCGATCCCTGACGCCCGCAGCCGAGCATTTCGTGGAGCATATGAAGGAAACGCTCAGGCCCAGATGGGAAAAACCGGCGGCGCATTGATACCGGCGGGTTATCTTTTTATTCGATTTGCTTATAGATGATCATTTTATATTAGAAATGCTCATAAAATACTTAGCACAATTCGTTGAATCATGTGTCCCATGGGGTATCCGAACCAGGAGGACTTCCCATGACTAATTCGATCAATCGACGCGGATTGCTTGCTGCGGCAGGCAGCTTCGCTTTCGCCTTGTCCGTGACCTCACCGGGTTTTGCGCAGGATCCTGACTTTCTGAATATCGGCGGTGGCCCAAGCGGTGGCACCTTCAACGTGGTCGCAACCGGCCTTGGCGATCTGTTGCGCGGCGAGTTTGCAGACAGCATCATCGGCGTGCAGCCCGGCGGATCCGGCCCCAACCTGTTGCGGGTGTCGTCGGGCGATGTCGATCTGGGCATCACCTCTGCCAGCAACGCGGCGGATGCCTGGGCCGGGCGCGACCCGGCGACCCCTGACAGCCCGATCCAGAATGTGCGCGGGCTGATGACCTTCTTCCCGAGCGCGATCCAGATCTGGGTCGATGCCGATTCCGACATTCACTCGGTCGAGGATCTGGTCGGTCGCCAGATCAGCGCCGGCCAGCCCGGCCAGACATCGTGGCTGGCCTTCAACAACCTGTTGTCGGTCTATGACATGAGCATCGAGGATATCGAGGCCGGTGGCGGCCAGGTGCATCCGCTGAGCTGGGCGGAGTCGCAAAGCGCCTTGCGGGACGGCCAGCTGGATGCGGTGATGTGGGTTGCGCTCTATCCCCATTCCACGGTTCTGGCCACGGAAACGGCGCGTGAGATCCGGGTGCTGTCGCTGGATGAGGCGCGTGTGGCGGAATACCTGGACCTGCACGGTGCGGGCTTCGCGGAAGTCACCCTGCCCGTGGGGCTCTATCAAGGCCAGAGCGAACCGGCCCTGACCGTTGGGACCACGACCTTCCTGTTCGCCTCCGACGACATGAGCGACGACACGGCCTACCGGGTAACCTCTGCGATCTGGAACAACCTCGAGAGGTTCCAGCAGACCCATGCCCTGCTGCAATATATCGAGCAGGACACCGCAGGACGTGGCATGTTTGTGCCGATCCACCCCGGCGCGGCCCGGTTCTATGAAGAGCAGGGCATCCCGATGGATGCGCCGCAACTGAACTGAGACAGATCGGGTCACGAGCGGTGATGCTCTATTGCCGCTCGTGACCTCTGCCCCCCTTATGTCCGATGTTTACGGCTGGCGGGCCAGTGATGCCCGCAGCGAAGCTTAGGTGACCCCAATGCCCATCCCCCTGGAGAGAACGGTGACGGTGCTGGCGGTGACGATGGCGCTTTTCCATCTTCTCGTCGCCTCGCCCCTGACCCTGTTTCCCGATCTGATCGTGCGCGGGACGCATCTGCTGCTGGCGCTGGTGATCGGATTCCTGATCTATGGAATGAAGGGAGGTACGGTTCGGAAGGCGGTCGACCTCGCCCTGATCGCGCTTTCGGTCGTCTGCCTGGGCTACCTTGTCGTCAATCACGCGTCGATCGTTGTGCGTCCGCCTTGGACGCGGGATGCGGCGCCGATTGAACTGTTCGTCGCAATCGGCACCATCGTTGTGGTGCTGGAACTGACCCGGCGCGCGCTGGGCATGGCGATTACGGCGCTGTGCCTGATCTTCATTCTCTACGGCTTCATCGGACCGGAACTGCGCCATATCGGGTTTCTCAGACCGCTGGCCCATAGCGGCGTGGACCTCAACGAGTTCGTGGACCAGATGTATTTCAGCTTCGAAGGCATCTTCGGGGTCGCGCTTGGGGTGTCCACCAGTTTCATCTTTCTCTTCGTGGTGTTCGGCGCGCTCTTGCAGGTGATCGGCGGCGGCGATTTCTTCGTCAATGTCACCAAGGCCGCGACCGGCGCGACGCGGGGCGGTCCGGCCAAGATGGCCGTGGTGGCCAGTGCCCTGATGGGCATGATGTCGGGCAGTTCCGTGGCCAATGTCGCGACCACCGGGGCGATCACCATCCCGATGATGAAGAAACTCGGCTACCCCAAGACCTTCGCGGGCGCTGTCGAGGCCGTGGCATCGACCGGCGGGCAGATCACGCCGCCGATCATGGGCGCCGCCGCCTTCCTGATGGCGGCAATTCTGGGCATCAACTACCAGGAGGTGATCACCGCCGCCGCATTGCCCGCCGTTCTGTTCTTCCTGTCACTGTTCGTGGCGGTCCACTGGGAAGCGCTCAAGCACGGTTTGCAACCGCTGGAGCGCGTCGAAAAGGGCGCGACGATGCGGGAATTCTCGGCGGGCTGGACCTTCATCTTGCCCCTGGTGGTGATCACCTCGTTCCTCATGATGGGCTACACCCCCAGCCTGTCGGCCTTCTACGGCGTGGTGGCAACGCTGGTGACGCCGTTCCTGCGGCGCTCGACCTGGGTGTCGCCCATGGTGCTGGCAGAAGGGTTGAACCTCGGGGCCCGTGCCGCCGTGACGGTTGCCATTGCCTGCGCCTCAGCTGGGATCATCGTTGGCATCGTCCAGATTTCCGGTCTCGGGTTCCGCTTCAGCAGCCTTGTGATCGCCTTCGCCAATGGCAATCTCTACGCCGCGCTTTTTCTTGCCATGATCGCGGCCTTCATCTTCGGCATGGGGATGCCGACGACGCCCGCCTATATCATCCAGGCCACGCTGGTTGCCCCCGCGCTGGTCGAGCTTGGTGCGACGCCGCTGTCGGCGCATCTGTTCGTGTTCTACTATGCTGTTCTGGGCCAGATCACCCCGCCCGTGGCGGTGGCGGCCTTCGCTGCCGCGCCGATAGCGGGATCGAGTTCCACCTCGGTCGGGTGGCGCGCCTTCGCATTGGGCATGCCCGCCTATGTCATCCCCTTCCTGTTCGTCGCCAATCCGGTGCTTCTGGGGCAGGGCGGATGGGGTGAACTGCTGGAGGTGTTGTCACGATCCGGGGCCGCCATCGTGTGTCTGTCCATCGCCCTGACGGGGTGGCTTGGCGGCCGGGCGCTTGGCTGGATCGGTCGAGGCATGCTGTTGCTCGCGGCGGCCCTGCTGATCGCCCCGAACCATGTTCTTAGCGCAGTCGCCATCTTCCTGTGTATCGGCGTCTGGTCGATCCAGTGGTCGGGCTGGTCCCTGCATCGCCTGAAAGGAGAGCCCCGTGACTGAGCCGAACCCAAGCCGGATGAGAACAATGCTGACGGGCCCTCGCGGTGATCTTGCCGATGTCGCGCGTCGCTTGCCCAAACCGGAAGGGACGAAATACCCCTATGAGCTGGTGATCATCGACGGCACGACTGCCTTTCTGGCCGGTCAGATCCCGAAGCAGGCGGGGCAGCTTGCGGTTGTCGGCAAGGTTGGCATCGAGGTCGGTTGCACCGAGGCCGCCATGGCCGCGCGCATCTGTGCGGAACAGGCGCTGGCCTGGTTGAACCACTCGGCGGGCGGGCTGAAGAACCTGAGACGGATTCTGCGACTGACCTGCTATATCGCCCATGAGGACGGGTTTCAGGACATATCGGCGGTTGCCGACGGCGCCTCCACCTACCTGATCGAGATGCTTGGCGATCAGGGACGGCACACGCGGTCCGTGGTCGGCGTGAAGAGCCTGCCCCGCAATGCGCCGGTTCTGGTCGAGGTGACGGCTTCTCTGATGTCGCCGGTCCGGGTCGATGCCATGGGCGGATGATCCACGGCGAACAGGAAGGCAGTTTCAAGCACTCCCTGCTTGGTTACTGCCGAAGAGAGAATGCCGGGCGCGTGAACGCGCTGGCCGTCTGGCCATTCGTCGGCCCGGTGTCGCGGAAGGCCACGTTGTTGCGACGATCCTCAAACGGCGACAGACCGAAGACGGACCTGTAATTCTTCGACAGCTGCGACGCATTCGTGCATCCGACCTCGATGGCGATATCGGTGATGGACCGGGTCGAAAACCGCACCAGCTGCCGCGCGGCCTTCATTCGAAGCGTGCGGTAATAGACGGACGGGCTTTGTCCCGTGGCGCTTTTGAACCGACGTTCCAGCTGACGCTGTGACATGTTCATGCGGTCTGCCACTTCGGAGATGCTGATCGTGTCCTCGATATGGTCATTGAGCAGCGCGATTGCCCGGCGCACGGGTTCCGGTACGCAATCGACGGTGCTGTCGGCGTATAATGTCGGCACCCGTTGCTGCACGCCGGTGCTGCGGATGATCGGATGCTGGAACCAGCAGGCCACCTCGGTGGACACATCCGGGCCGAGCCGGTCCGCGATCAGATGCAGCATCAGGTCGAACGCCGCCGCCGAGCCGGAGGCGGTCTGACGGGCGCGATCCACAACGATCACCTCGTCGGAGGACTCGATGGCCGGAAACTCGGCCACGAACGCGGCGCGATAGCACCAATGTACGCTGACCCGATGATCGTTCAGAAGACCGGCACGCGCCAGCGGAAAAACACCGCCACTAATCGCCCCGAGCACCGACCCGTGCCGCGCCAGATGCCGCAGCCGGCCTTGGCTGGCGGATCTGCTTGCAAACGCGCTGTCCGGGGCACTGAGAAGGAACATGTAGTCCAGCCCCGCCACGTCGGGCAGGGCGCAGTCGGCATCGAAGCCAACCCGCGCGCTGGACCGGACCGCCCCACCATCCTCGCTGACAAGGCACCAGTCGAAGACCTTGCGTTCGGCGATCTCGTTGGCCACCCGCAGGGGCTCGATCGCCGAGGTCAGGCAGGACATGGGAAAGCCCGGCAGCAGCAGGAAACCGAAGCGAATTGGCTTGTCTCGGGGCATGATCCTTGCGTTCCTCCCAGATTGCCGGATCAGATATCCAGCGTGTTATCCTTTTCCCATCGGCTGAAATGGGACACGAAGTCGTTCCATTCCTGATGCTTGAGCTTCAGGAAAGCCGCCGAGAACTCTTCGCCCATGGCCGCCTTCAACCCCTTGTCGCGATCATAGGCGCGCAGGGCGTCCAGCATGTTCAGCGGCAGTTTCGGCGCACCGCGCACCTTGTGGCCTTCGGCATACATGTCGATGTCATAGCGTTTGCCGGGATCGGCTTCATTGCGGATGCCATCAAGCCCCGCCGCGATGATCACCGCTTGCAGCAGGTAGGGGTTTGCCGCGCCATCGGGCAGGCGCAGCTCGAACCGGCCGGGACCGGGCACGCGGACCATGTGAGTGCGGTTGTTGCCCGTCCATGTCACGGTATTGGGCGCCCATGTGGCCCCCGACATGGTGCGGGGCGCGTTGATGCGCTTGTAGCTGTTCACGGTCGGGTTGGTGATCGCGGCCAATGCGCTGGCGTGGCTCATGATGCCGCCCAGGAAATGCTTGCCCGGGGCAGAGAGACCCAGTTCGCCGGTCGGTCCGTCGCCATCGCCGGCGAAGGCATTGACGCGTGCGGCATCACCCGGCGCGTCCCAGACAGAGACATGCACATGGCAGCCATTGCCGGTCAGACCCTCGACTGGCTTCGGCATGAAGGTCGCGCGCAGCCCGTGTTTCTCAGCCACCGACTTGACCATGAACTTGAAGAAGCTGTGCTTGTCGGCGGTGGCCAGCACGTCGTCGAATTCCCAGTTCATCTCGAACTGGCCATTCGCGTCCTCGTGGTCGTTCTGGTAGGGTCCCCAGCCAAGTTCCAGCATGTAGTCGCAGATTTCGCGCACCACGTCATAGCGGCGCATCACCGCCTGCTGGTCGTAGCAGGGCTTGGCGGCGGTGTCGTATTCATCGGAAATCTGCTCGCCATCGGCGGTGAGCAGGAAGAACTCGGCTTCCACCCCGGTTTTGACATGCAGGCCCATTTCCGCTGACTCGGCAATCAGACGGCGCAGCACATTGCGCGGGGCCTGGGCGACGTCCGCGCCCTCCATCACGCAGTTCGAGGCGACCCAGGCGACCTCTGGCTTCCAGGGCAGTTGGATGACGGAGGATGGATCGGGAACCGCCAGCATGTCGGGATGGGCAGGCGTCATGTCGAGCCATGTGGCAAAGCCCGCGAACCCCGCGCCATCCGCCTGCATGTCGGCAATCGCCTGCGCGGGCACCAGTTTGGCCCGCTGCCCGCCAAAAAGGTCGGTGAAGGAGATCATGAAATATTTGATGCCGCGCTCTGCTGCGTAGGCTGCCAGATCAAGTGTCATGTCGTCTTTTCCCGTTTCCCTGTTGCTGTCTTTATGCGTGAAAACGGCGCGAGGTCACACCCCGCGCCGCCTGATCTCAATATCCGCTGCCCGGTTTGCCGGGGTACCAGTCGGTGCCCGCCAAAGGCACCTGCGCCATGGCGGCGGCCTCCATCGTCAGGGCGCAGAGGTCTTCCGGTTCCAGATTGTGCAGGTGGTTGTGCCCGCAGGCCCGCGCGATGGTCTGGGCCTCCAGCGTCATGACCTTGAGGTAGTTGCGTAACCGGCGTCCCCCTTCGACGGGGTCGAGCCGGGTGGCAAGCACCGGGTCCTGCGTGGTGATGCCCGCCGGGTCCATCCCCTCGTGCCAGTCGTCATAAGCGCCGGTGGTGGTGCCGAGCTTCTGATACTCGGCCTCCCATTTCGGGTCATTATCGCCAAGCGCGACCAGTGCGGCGGTGCCGATGGCAACCGCATCCGCGCCAAGCGCCAGTGCCTTGGCCACATCGGCCCCGGTGCGGATCCCGCCAGAGACGACAAGCTGAACCTCGCGGTGCAACCCCAGATCCTGCAAGGCCCGCACGGCGGGGCGGATGCAGGCCAGCGTCGGCAGGCCCACATGTTCGATGAACACATCCTGGGTGGCTGCTGTGCCCCCCTGCATGCCATCCAGAACCACCACATCGGCCCCGGCCTTCACCGCCAGAGCGGTGTCGAAATAAGGCCGCGTGCCGCCGACTTTCACATAGATCGGCACCCGCCAGCCGGTGATTTCGCGCAGTTCGAGGATCTTGATCTCTAGGTCATCCGGGCCGGTCCAGTCGGGGTGACGGCAGGCGGATCGCTGGTCGATCCCCTTGGGCAGCGTGCGCATTTCGGCCACCCGATCGCTGATCTTCTGCCCCAGCAACATGCCGCCGCCGCCGGGTTTGGCACCCTGACCCACGACGATTTCAATGGCATCGGCCTTGCGCAGGTCATCGGGGTTCATCCCGTAGCGCGAGGGCAGGTATTGATAGACCAGTTTGCTGGAATGGCCGCGTTCCTCTGGCGTCATGCCGCCGTCGCCTGTGGTGGTGGATGTCCCCGCCGCGCTGGCCCCGCGCCCAAGCGCCTCTTTCGCCTGCGCCGACAGCGCGCCGAAACTCATGCCTGCGATGGTGATCGGGATGTCGAGTTTGATGGGGTTCTTGGCGAAGCGGGTGCCAAGCGTCACCGAGGTGTCGCAGCGCTCACGATAGCCCTCCAGCGGATAGCGCGAGACGGACGCCCCAAGAAACAGCAGGTCGTCGAAATGCGGCACCCGCCGTTTCGCGCCGCCGCCGCGAATGTCATAGATACCGGTCGCCGCCGCGCGGCGGATCTCGGCGTTGATCGGGTTGGAAAATGTCGCCGACTGAATGGGGACGGTGCGGGGGATCTTGTGGTCTTGATCGCTCATGGTCCTCGTCCTCAATAGGCGTTGTCGATGTCGAAATTGTAAAGCTTGCGGGCCGAGCCATAGCGGCGGAACTCTTCCGGCTTGGCGTCCACGCCCGCGCTGGTCAGCAGGTCCGCCAGAATCTCCAGATGTTCGGGGCGCATTTCCTTCTCGATGCAGTCCGCGCCGAGGCTTTTGACCGATCCGCGCACAAAGAGCCGCGCCTCATAGAGCGAGTCCCCAAGCGCATCGCCCGCATCGCCGCAGACAACAAGATTGCCCGCCTGCGCCATGAAGGCAGACATATGGCCGATATTGCCCTGAACCACTATGTCGATCCCCTTCATGGAAATCCCACAGCGAGACGAGGCATTGCCCTTGATCACCAGAAGGCCCCCATGCCCGGTGGCCCCGGCATATTGGCTTGCATCGCCCTCGACGATCACCGCGCCTGACATCATGTTTTCGGCCACACCCGGCCCGACGGAGCCTTCCACATGCACGGTCGCCTGCTGGTTCATGCCCGCGCAGTAATACCCGGTATGGCCCTTCACGGTCACTTCAATCGGGGCATCGAGGCCAACGGCAACCGCATGGCTGCCACGCGGGTTAAGCACTTCCCACGTGGGCGCGGTCACGCCTGATGACTGCGCCTGAAGGGTTTCGTTCAACTCGCGCAGCGAGGTGGTGGCTAGGTCGATCTGGCTCATGTCAGTGGCTCCAGAAATAGACGGTGGCGGGCTCGGGTTCCCAGACGCGGGCGGCGTCGATGCCCGGCAGGTTCACCAATGCGCGGTATTCGCTGCCGAAAGCGACGTATTGATCGGTTTCGGCCATGACGGCGGGTTTGCAGGCGATGGGGTCGCGGACCACGCCGAAGCCTTCCTTGGTGCCGACGACGAAGGTGAAAAAGCCGTCCAGATCGGTCAGCGACGCTTCCAGCGCCTCGCCCAGGGTCGCGCCGTTCTGCATTTTCCATGTCAGATAGGCGGCACCCACCTCGGTATCATTCTCGCTTTCGATCCGCACGCCCTCGCGCCGCAGTTTCCGGCGCAAGCTGTTGTGGTTCGACAAGGATCCATTGTGGACCAGGCATTGATCCGGCCCGGTGGAAAACGGATGTGCGCCCTCGGTCGTGACGGCGCTTTCGGTGGCCATGCGGGTGTGGCCGATGCCGTGGGTGCCGGACATGGCGGGCAGGTCGAAGCGGGCGGCCACATCGCGCGGCAGGCCGACCTCCTTGTAGATCTCGATCACATCGCCATCGCTCATCACCCGGATGCGGCCAGGACGATCCGCAATCGCGGCACGAGCGGCCTCGACCTGATCGGCGGGCAGTTCCAGAACCGCGTGGGTGTCATTGGCGCGCAGGGTGACCGGTGCGCCAAGGGAAGCCTCCAGATCCTCTGCCAATGTCGCAAAATCCTGATCGGGGTGGTCCGATTGCACCGTCAGCTTGGCCCGGTTCCCCGCCGCGCCATATATCGCGATCCCGGCACTGTCCGGCCCCCGGTCGGTCATGGTGATCAGCATTTCCGTCAGCATCGCGCCGAGCTGTGGCTCCAGCGCCTTATCCTTCAGGAACAATCCAACGATCCCGCACATCTGTGCATCTTCCTTTCAAAGAGTGGTCTGGCCGATAGGCTATCAGCAGTCGGCGGTCACATAAACCGTAGGGAATAAATTTTTCACAAGGGGCAAATTTGCAAGGAAAATCCGACATCGGAACCAGTTTTGCCGTCAGATCAGGCAAATGATGCGGGGAATGAACGGGAAATGGGCGGGGATACGCCCCATGATCAGGGATGTGCCCGGAATCAGCGCGCGTGGTCAGGTCGTCTGCGGATAGGAAATGATCGACAGGTAGCGCGCGGGCAGCACTTTGAGAATCTCTGGCCCGTGTGGCGCGTCGGCATCGAAGAACAGCGTATCGCCGGGGCGCAGATGATAGAGCCGGTCGCTATGGCGATACATCACCTCGCCTTCCAGCATGTAGATCGTCTCGATCCCGCCATGCTGGAAGGTGGGGAAGACATCGGATTCCTCGGTCAGCGTGATCAGGTAGGGTTCCACCATGACACCGCTTGCATTTGCTCCGATATGACCAAGCAGGTTGTACTGATGCCCGGCCCGTGTGCCTTCCCGGTCGATTTCCACCCCTTCGCCTGCCTTGGTGTGAACCGCTTCCCGATGCTCCTCGAAGCGGCGGAAGAAGGCGGTCAACGGCACCGACAGGGCATTGGCCAAGGTTTGCAGCGTGGTCAGGGAAGGCGAGGTATTGCCGTTTTCGATCTTCGACAGCATCCCGATGGACAGGCCGGTCAGCCCGGCCAGTTCCGCAACGGTGATGTTCTGTTGCAGCCGAAACCCCCGGACTTCGCGGCCAATGGCCACTTCCAGCACCTTTTCGCGGTCATCTGCCTGCCGATGCGGGTTCTGTTTCAGCTTTGCCAAGGATCTCGTCCTGCCTGTTCGGGCCTGATGTCAGGATCATCTAAACCGACTGACGGGCCGTTTGGAACCGGCAACCGGTTTTGCAGGGCGTTTTGACCCGGCAAAGGGGTCTGCAACAGGCGCTCGTGCACGCGGCCTTGTGCCGGTCTGCACATCCAGCGGGCGCAGGGCGCAACTTGCTTGACCCTCTATCCGAACAGCCCCTAACTGCGCACCACGGGCGTTCATCGCCTTCGCAAGCGCAAACCGCGTTGCCACAGAGGAAAGGACCGCGATGAAGACCGCCGCCGATGCGTTCGACGCCTACGAGGCCATTCGGCATCTTCTGCCAGCCATGCCCGCTGCGGGTGCGGGTCAGGATATCGGCTCGATTATGGACATCGCCGATGGAGTTGATGCGTTTGTCTTCGATGCGTTCGGGGTGCTCAATGTCGGTGACAGCCCGATCCCCGGTGCCGCCGAGCGCGTGGCGCAATTGCGGGTAAGAGGCAAGCTGATCCGGGTGCTGTCAAACGCTGCCAGCTATGACCGCGCGGCGGCCTTTGCCAAGTTCTCCCGGCTAGGATTTCCGCTTGCCGAGGACGAACTGGTCACCAGCCGTGACGCGACCTTGCGCGCGATGGATGAACGGCTTTGGGGGGTAATCGCGGCACCGGAAGATGCGCTGGAAGACCTGCCATTCCCGGTCCTGAGATTGGGGGAGGCCGCACAAGCCTACGACCGCGCGGAGGGAATCCTGTTCCTGTCTACCAGCGATTGGTCTGACCACCGGCAGACGCTCTTGCAGGCCAGCCTTGGCCGCCAACCCCGGCCGGTCCTGATCGGCAACGCGGATCTGGTCGCGCCGCGAGAGACCGGCCTGACGCTGGAGCCGGGGCATTACGCGCGCGGACTGCCGGGCGATGTCCGGCTGTTCGGCAAACCCTTCCCGGATGTCTACGACCTCGTGACCGCCACCCTGCCCGGGGTGCCCGCCGACAGGATCGCCATGTGCGGCGACAGCTTGCACACGGATATTCTGGGCGCTGCGGCACAGGGCTGGCGCAGCGTGCTGGTGACGGCTGACGGGCTCTTTGCCGGGGAGAAGACCGGCCCTTATGAGCAGCGATCTGGTATCGTCCCGGATTGGCGCGTGGCGCGGATCTAGCCGCGCGTCGCGCAGGCCCTCACATGGCGCATGCGTGTCACCGCCTTTCGTGATAGGCTTTGATACGATTTGCCACGTTCAAGCCTTTCCCGGAGACCATATTCATGCCCCGCAGCTTCCTGACGAGACTTTCGCTTGTGCTTGCGCTTTCCCTGTTCGGCAGTGTCGCAAGCGCCCAGACCACAACCGACTGGCTGACCAGTCAGGACTACCAGGCCTATTTCGACAGCGTGGTTCCGGCGGGATATATGCCCGTTTCGGTGGAGGCGGGGCTCGTCTATGGCCATGTCCGCTATCAGGCGACATTCGCGCGCACGCCTGCTGGCATGTCATGGGTTGCCCGCCATGGCCAATCCGACAGCAGCTTCGCCGAAACCAATGCCGGTCTGACGGCGCAGGGCTACAGGCTCAGCTTTCATCACCGTTTCGACACCGAAGGCATGGTCCGCAACCAGGCGATCTGGGTGCGCTGAAACGATCCGCTGCACCCGCCTTTGCGGGGGAGGGCGTTCAGTATCCGCCAAGGGTGAGCGGCGTAGCTCTGCGCGCAAGCGCGGCGAGGATCGCCGAGGCCACCGGATGCGGGCCGGGCCTGTCGAAACGGATATCCGTGCGGATGGTCTGGCCCGGCATGCCGAACCGCCCGGCAATGCGATGCGCGCCACCTTCCGGGGTGGAGATCAGGGTAACATGGGTCGCTTCAATGCCGGGGCCGCAGATGGCGCTGGCCATGGCGGTGTTGAGATGATCGGGAAAGCGATCCGCCGCCTCGGCAAGAGGCCCGCGAAACACCGGGCCGGGGCGGTCCGCGAGACCGGGCGCATATTGCCGGACAAGCAGTTTTGCAGGCAGACCCGGAGGGCACAGAAGCGGCCCGGAAATCCAGCCGGTGAACAGTCTCAGCCTGTGGCCGCTTTGCAGCGCGGCGCGATGCAGCCTGTCGTGCAGGTCGGGGTCGATTAGTGCGGCGGCACCGACCGTCCACAAATCCCCGTGCGACAGGGCCTCTTCGCCGAATTGGCGCAGGGCGTCCGGTCCGGCCATGTCGATGGTGATGTCGGCCTGGGGAAGGTGGCGGGCATCGCGTCCAAGGATCGCCTCGACGCAGTAGCCGTGAAGCGCTGGCAACTGGGCCGTGACGTCCCTGCCGATCAGGCCGCGTCCGATCAGGACCAGCTTGGTTGGGGAATGGGTCATCCGCTGCGCGAAGACTGCGCCCGGCCCCGCGATGGGGCCGGGCAGGGGGGTCAGTTGATCGACGCCATGAAGCCAGAGACCTCTTCCAGCGAGATGTAGCGCTGTTCAGCCATGCCGCTGTCATCGAAGACCCAGGATACGGCGGGGGCCGACACGTTGCCGTTGGCATCGAAGGTCACCGCGCCGGTTGCGCCCTGATAGGACACGGACCCGCCCTCGGACAGGATCGCCATGGCCTGGGCAAATCCTTCGACCGTGGCGGGGATCGCCTCGCCATCGGGGTCGGTCACACGCGGCACCTGTGCCGCAATCTCGGTGCCCGTCGCGTCGCGGCCTGCCGCGTGGTAGGCCAGTAGCGCGATGGCTGCCGCGTCAAAGCTGTTGGACAGGCCCGGTCCGCTCGGGGCGGACCCGAAATGCGCGGCATAGGCATCGACGAAGGCCTCGGCGCTTGGCACGCGCGGGCTGGAGGTGTCGGTGCCGACAAAATCACCGAGATTGGCCAGGCCGACCGTCGTGCGGAAATCGTCGGAGCGCAGCGAGTTCGCCCCGATCATGACCGACGTGCCGCCAAGGCCAAGCCATTCCCGCACGAAGGAAATCCCCTCGGTCGGATAGAGCGCCAGATAGAGCGCGCCGGGCTGGTCGCGCAGGGCCTGCGTGGCTTCGGCGCGATAGCTTGGCTGCGCGTCGTTCAGAGCGATGGAGGCATGCACCTCGATCCCCACAGCCTCGAACGCGGCGGCGGCCATGCGGCCGATATCCTGACCCCAGTCGTCATTCTTGTAGACAACCGTGATGCTTTCGATCCCCGCGTCGCGGGCCAGCATCGCGGCCACGGCGGCCTGAACATCCGCCGTGGCAAAGGTGCGGAACCACAGCCCGCGCGCTTCACCCGAGGCGGCGATTTCCGTCAGGCGGGTCGAGGACGAGCAGCACGACATCTGCATGACGCCCGCAGGCGCGGTGACAGAGGTCAGGATCGGAATGGTGATGCCCGAGGATACGGTGCCGATCAGCAGTTGCACCTGGTCGATATCGACCAGTGCCCGCGCCGCGTCGACGCCGACACGACCGTCGTTCTGGTCGTCGCGCAGGATCATGTTGACCTCGCAGCCATCGACGCCGCCGGCCTCGTTGATCATCTCGCCGACCCAAAGGGCGGTTTCCGCGATCGGGCGGCCCCAGTCGACCGAGGTCGGGTAAAGCGTGCCGACATTCACGCTGCAATCCTGCGCCAGTGCGGCGCCGGTTTGAAGGCCGATTGCCAGCGCCGAGGCACCGGCCAGTCCGAGAATATGTCGTTTCATGGTCAGTTTACTCCTTGTTGGATGTGGGTGCAGCCTTGCCGGCCGTCGTGTTTCGGGGGTTGGATATGCGTTCCGGCAGCAGCCCCTCTGGCCGCCAGAGCAACATGGAAACGATCAGGGTGCCAATGAGGATGTACTGGATCGAGCCCGCGTCAAGCTGCATCGACTCGGGCACAAGCCGGGTCAGGGCAAAGCCGCTGAGCGTCCAGGCCCCCCAGATCAGCACCGCGCCAAGCACCGCACCCCGATTGTTGCCCGCGCCGCCAACGATCAGCATGGCCCAGATCTGGAAGGTCAGGATCGGCAGCAGGTCCTGGGGGCTGACGAAGGCGGTGTAGGAGACATATAGCCCGCCACCCGCGCCCATGATTGCCGCACCGATGACCAGCGACCACAGGCGCAGCCGCGTCGGGCTCTTGCCCAGCGCGCGGGCGGCGGTCTCATCCTCGCGGATCGCACGCAGGGCGCGGCCGAAGGGCGAATGCACCAGCCGCTCGATGCCCCACCAGACCAGGGCGAGAACGGCCAGCACGATCAGCAGGAAGACGACCCCAAAGAGGAAGTTGCTCTCGATCACCGCTTCGAACGGGCGTGGAAAGCCGCGCATGCCGCGCGCGCCTCCGGTCAGCCATTGGGAATTGCGGGCCAGCGATTCCAGCGCCACGGCCACGCCAAAGGTGGAAATGGCCAGATAGTCGTGCCTCAGCCGCAGCGTCAGCAGTCCCACCACCCAGGCCAGCGCCGCCGCCAGCAGGATGCCGCCGCCAAGCGCCACCAGATAGGGCAGACCGAATCCGCCGAACTGGCCAGGCTCGGCAGGCCCGCCAAGTATCATCGTGCCATAGGCCCCGGCCCCGAAGAAAGCGACCACGCCGCCATTGAACAGCCCCGTATACCCCCATTGCAGATTCAGCCCGAGGGTGATGATAGCCATGATCCCGGCCATGGTCAGGAAGAACGTCAGGTAGGACACCACGCCGATCATCGTTGATCCTCCCCGAAAAGGCCCTGTGGGCGCACCAGCAGCACCGCCAGAATGATGAGAAACGGCATCGCCGGAGCGTAACCCGAAGGCAACAACAGCAGCGCAAGGCCAGAGGCGATGCCGACAATGAAGCCCCCCAGAACCGCGCCGTAGACACTGCCGATGCCGCCCACGATGGTGGCCGCAAAGACCGGTAGCAGGAAGACCGGCCCGATCATCGGGTTCAGCTGGTTGGTCAGCGCATAAAGTGTGCCCGCCGCCGCCGACAGACTGCCCGCGATGATCCAGACCGCCGCGATGACGGTTGTCAGGCGCACCCCGGCAACCTGCGCCAGAGCCGGGTTTTCCGCCACCGCGCGCAGGGCGAAGCCGAAGGTGGTGCGGGTCAGAACCAGGTGCAGGGCCAGCATCAGGACCAGCGCCAGCACCAGCACGAAGACCTGATCGGGCTTGATCAGGATCAGCGGATCGAAGCTGAGGATGGTCGCGCGGGCGATCTCCTGCGAATAGAGCTGCGCGTGATGGCCGAAGATCAGCACGATCACGTTGCGGACGATCAGCGCCACGCCGAAACTGGCGAAGACCATCGACAGCGGGTCCGCCTTCTGCCGGATGCGGCGGAACACCAGCCAGTCGATCACCACGGCAGAAAGCCCCGTCAGCACCATGGCGATGACCATGGATAGAACCAGCGCGCCGGTCAGGGTCAGGGGCGCGAAGGCCTCGTCCAGTACCGGTACCAGCGCGGAAAACAACCGGTCAAAGACCAGCGCCGCATAGGCGCCGATGGCCAGCAGTTCCGAATAGGCGAAATTCGCGAAGCGCAGCATATGCATGATCAGGGTCAGCCCGATCGCGCCAAGCGAAATGATTGCGCCGGTCAGAATGCCGTCAAGAATGCTCTGGATCATGACGCCACCATGCGTTTGCCCCCCAGATAGATCTCGCCCACCACCGGATCGGCCGCGATCTGCGCCGCGGGCCCGTCGATCTGGTTGCGGCCTTCGGCGAGGATGTAGCAGTGGTCGGCCACGCGCAGCGCCTGCTTCACGTTCTGCTCGACCAGCAGCACCGTCACGCCCTGTTCCGTCAGGCCGCGCGTCAGGTCCAGCACCTCGCCCGCGATCTTGGGCGATAGCCCGGCAGAGGGCTCGTCGAGCAGGATCACGGAAGGCCGGTTCGCCAGCGCCATGGCCACGGCTAGCATCTGCCGTTGCCCGCCTGATAGAGCGCCCGCGCGGTCGCCCCGCTTGTCGCGCAGGGCGGGGAACAGATCGTATAGCTCCTCCAGCCGTGCGGTGCGGTCCGTGGACTTGCGCAAGACCAGCATCAGGTTCTCGCGGATCGTCAGGTGGCGGAAGATGTTGTCGGTCTGCGGCACATAGGCCAGCCCATGTGACCCCATCAGGTCCGGGCGCAGCCCGGTGATGTCGGTCTCGCCCAGCATCACGCGCCCGCCGCTGACCGGCACCAATCCCGCAATCGCCTTGATGAGCGTTGATTTCCCGGCCCCGTTCGGGCCGATGATGACAGTCAGTTTGGCATGTTCCGCCGTCAGGTCCACATTGCGCAGGATCGGCAGATCGCGGACATAGCCCGCCTCCAGCTGTTCGATGCGCAGCGCGGTCATGCGGGTGCCCCCAGATAGGCGTCCAGAAGCTCCGGGTTCACGCGAGCCTCCTCTGCGGTGCCCTGGAACATCACCTTGCCTTCGGCCAGTGCGATCACCGGATCGCAGTGGCGCATGACGAAATCCATGTCGTGTTCGATCACAACGAAGGTCACGCCGCGCCGGTTCAACTGCTCGATCCGGTCGATCAGGATATTGGTCAGTGACGGGTTAACGCCTGCCGCCGGTTCGTCGAGCAGGATGACCGAGGGATCGCCCATCAGCGCACGGCCAAGCTCCAGCAGTTTCATCTGCCCGCCCGAGATCTTGCCAGCCGGATGATCGGCAAGGTGGGAAAGCGTCACGAAATCGAGAATCTCCTCTGCCTTCGCGCGCAGCATGCGTTCCTGTTCGGCCACGCGGCCCCGGCGAAAGAGCGCACCGGATACCGTTTCACCCACCTGCGCGGGCGGGGCCAGCATCAGGTTGTCCAGCACGCTCATCCGCCGGAAGGGGCGCGGGATCTGGAAGGTGCGGGCAAGGCCGAGCGCGAACAGTGCCTCCGACGGTTTGCCGGTGATGTCCTGCCCGTTCAGGGTCACGCTGCCGCTGGAGGGCTTCAGGCTGCCCGCGACCATGTTGAACAGCGTCGTCTTGCCCGCGCCATTGGGGCCGATCAGCCCCGTGATGCTGCCCTTGCGAATGTCCAGCGTCACCCCGTCCACGGCCCGGAAGGGGCCGAAATCGCGGGTCAGCCCGGCAAGGGACAGGGCCGCGTCGGTCATGATCCATGCACCTTGTCGGCGGGGTTGGTGTTGAGGTTGTATTTCATGATCCGGCCATGGCGGCTGCTGCGGTCTCCTTCCAGCCCGTAAACGGGGCCGTTCGGGCCGCTGGCCTGAGCCAGAACGGCGTCGATCTTCGCCCGGTCCTCTGCATCCAGCTGGAAGCCGAACACTTCCAGCGTCTTGGGCAGGTGGCGGGCATAGCGCGCGCCGACGATGGCGGCGGCGACCTGCGGCTGGTCCAGCACCCAACGGGTTGCGACCGAAGACAGCGCCACCCCGTGCTTGTCCCCGATGGCCTGAAGCGTCTGCAACAGGGCCTGGAACAGATCCCATGGTCCGAATTCGTCGATGATCAGCCGGTACTTCACAAGGCTGCGGTTCTCGAACTCAAAGCCCGGATCGGGCTGGCCGAGCCAGTTTTCGGTCAGGAACCCGCCCGCCAGCGTGCCATAGGCCAGGATCTGCACATTACGCCGCGCGCCCCAGTCGCTGAAAGCCCCGGCAGGCCGGCGGTCCAGCACCGAATACTGCACCTGCGCCGAGACCACGTCGAACCCCGCGTCGCAGAACCTGTCCATCACCGACGTGTTCCAGTTCGTCGCGCCCAGATTGGCGATCTTGCCCTTCTTCTGACAGTCCCTCAGCACGTCGAGCGCCTCGACCGCGTTGCCGATGGACATGTCCCACCAGTAGAACTGCACCAGCGGGATGCGCTCGATCTGCAAGCGTTTCAGTGAGCGGTCGACGATGGCCTCCACCTCGTCGGGGCGGATATCGGCCAGCCGCCCCAGATCGGGCACCAATTTCGTATGCACCATCACGCGGTCGGCTACCTCCGCCCCCCGCCGGTTGCGCACATCCGCAATGAAATGGCCGATCATCTCTTCGACGCCGGTATAGATGTCGGCGCAGTCGAAGGTGGTGATCCCGGCATCCAGGAACGCCTCCATATCCGCGATGGCCTGCTTGCGCCGCACCTCGCCATGATCGCCAGCCAGCTGCCAGCCGCCCTTGATCACGCGCGAAATGCGATGCCCGGGGCGCAGCTCGGTTGTTTCGACCGTCAATTCTCTGCCCCCTTCCAGTAAGGGTCGCCCCGCTGGTCCGGCAGGCCGGTTGTTTCCGCGTGCGAATACCAGCGCTTGCCCTCGCGGATGATGCGGAAACGCCCGCCGCAATGGGGATCGGGGCAGGCGACCTCGGCGTCGGTGCTCATCCAGTCATCTTCGTCGGTCAGGCGCTGCTTGGCGGGCAGCAGCGGCAGAAGGGCCGCCAGCGCATACATGGACAGCTTGTGCGGCTGGTCGAAAAGGAGGTTTTCGCCGATCACGCGAAAGGACTCCCCTTCCACGTGGCGGCACACCGGCGCGCGACCGTCCAGCACGGTATCGACCCGCAAGTCATAGAGCCAGAACCCCCGCTCCCCGTCCTTTTCCATCGTCCCGCCTTTCCGGTCTTGCCGTGTGATCTGCGATCTGTGATATTTAATCACAAGTATTCACCGATTCTGTCAAGCGCCCATGTCTGCACCCGCCATTGCCCCGCTCGATCCCACGAAGTTGCGTGAAAACGCCTATTTCGCCTTGCGCGATGCCTTTACCCGCGGGGCCTTCGCGCCCGGCGATGTGCTGACCCTGCGGGATCTGGCGGCACAACTGGGCGTGTCGATGACCCCCGTCAGGGAAGCGGTGCGCCGCCTGGTGGCGGAAGGGGCGCTGGTTGACACGCCCACGCGCAAGCTGATGGTGCCCGCCTTTGATGCGCGCCGGGCGGGCGATCTGATGGCGGCGCGGCTGGCGATGGAGGCTCTTGCGCTCGATCAGTCGATGGACCGGATGACAGAGGCCGATCTCGCGGCGCTCGATGCGATCCTCGCGCGGGTGCCCGACACGCCGGGAAACATGCCGGATCTGGTCACGAACCACGAGTTTCACTTCACTCTCTACCGCATTGGCGGGTCCGAGGTGCTGCTGCCCATCGTCGAGGCGCTGTGGCTGCAATACGGCGCCTATCTCAACCTGATCATCAATCGCCCGGCTGCTTCCGAGATCGAGGAGCATGTGCATCACTTCGAACTGATGGATGCGCTGCGCCGTGGGGATCGGGACGTCGCCCATGCCGCGCTCAAGGCCGATATCACCCGGTCCTTCAATTTCCTTCTGCCCCCGGAGTGACCCCATGCCCGATCGTCCCGACCGCCTGCATCTGTCCGACAGGCTGGAAATCTCACGCGTCCTGACCGGGCTTTGGCAGGTGGCGGATATCGAGAAGGACGGGGCGATCATCGACCCTGATACCGGGGCGGATTGGCTGGCGGCCTATGCCGATCAGGGTTTCGACAGCTTCGACATGGCCGACCATTATGGCAGTTCCGAAATCATCGCAGGGCATCTTTTGGCGCGGGGCGGCGCGCCCCGTCCGCTGGCCTTCACAAAATGGTGCCCCGTCCCCGGCCCGATGACGGCCGAGGTGGTGCGGGCAGGGGTGGAGGAACGGTTGCAGCGCCTGAATGTTGAGCGGATCGACCTGCTGCAATTCCACTGGTGGACCTTCGAACACCCCGAATGGCTCGACGCGCTGCACGAACTGGCGCGGCTGCGAGAGGAAGGGCTGATTGCAGAGCTTGGCGTGACCAATTTCGATGCGGCTCACCTCAATCTTGCCCTCTCCGATGGTGTCCCGATCCTGACCAATCAGGTCAGCTTCTCGCTGATCGACCGGCGCGCGGCAGGCGATCTGGCCGAGGTCTGCGACCGGCATGGGGCGTGGCTTTTGGGTTATGGAACGCTTAACGGCGGGTTCCTCTCCGACAAGTGGTTGGGCAAGCCCGAGCCAGAGCAGATTTCCGACTGGTCGAAGATGAAATATCACCGTTTCATCCAGACCGCCGGTGGATGGGACGCATTTCAGTCCGTTCTGGGCGCGGCTGCCAATGTGGCGCGCAAGCATGGTGTGTCGATCTCGAACGTGGCCACGCGCTGGGTGCTGGAACAGGCCCGTGTTGCGGGGGTGATCATCGGCGCACGGTTGGGCGAGGCGGTGCATACGGAAGACAACCTGCGGCTCTTCTCCTTCGCGTTGGATGACGAGGATCGCGCGGTTCTGGACGCGGCCTTCGCGGAAACGACGCCTATTCCAGGCGACTGCGGCGACGAATACCGCAAACCGCCTTTCCTGACCGCTTCTGGCGACCTGTCCCATCATCTCGATGCGATCCCCAGTCCCTTCGCCCCGCAGCCCGCAGGCGGATCGGCCACGCGGGTTCTGACCGGCTCCTACTGGGAAGACGAGGCCGGCTATTGCCGGGCGCAACGCGTCGGGGATCGGGTTCTTGTCTCCGGCACCACGGCGATTGCGGGGCTCGACCGGCCCGTCGCCCCGCAGGATGCAGGCGCGCAGACCACCTATATCCTCGACAGGATCATCGCAGCCGTGATCTCGCTTGGCGGGCGGGTAGAGGATATCGCGCGCACGCGGATCTACATCACCGATGAGGTGGACGTTCTGGCAATCTCCCGCGCGCATGGCCGTGTCTTCGGCGACATCAAACCCGCCAACACGTTGGTCCGGGTCGCCGGTCTGATCGGCGATCACCGGGTCGAGATCGAGGCCGAGGCGATCCTCAACCGGAGATAGGACCACGGGCGGACCGAAAAAGCGGCGGGCGGCGATGCGCCGGGCTGGGGGGCTATCAGGAAGCGCCCAAGCCAGCGGCGCGAGGCGACAAAGAAACTGCCGGATCACGTCGGGGAGGAGGGATCACCTGTCGTTGCCCCTGCCAGCCGAGCCAGCAAGGACCAGAGCGCCGCCCCATCGGGCGACTGGACCCGGATCATCAGACGGTTGCCGCTGCGCGTGACATGAGCGCCAAGACCGCCGAACAGCGTTGTGGCCGATGGCGAGCTGCCATCAAGCGGCGTTGCGGTGCAGGCGGCGGCAATTTCTTCGGCGCGAGGGCCCTCCAGCGAGATGAGGGTATAGAGATCATCGGCAAGACTGATCGCATAGGACCCGTGCCAGCCGGGCACAACGTCCAGCGGCGCGTCCGTGACCAGCAACGCCCTGTCCCGCGCGATGCGGATCGCGTGCGGCCCCTCCGGTGCCGGTGCCCCGCAGCCCAGAACGGGGGCCCCTTGCACCAGTGCCGAGAGCGCAGCATCCAGATCGCCAGAGATCATAAGCGCCCCTCCGGGGGCGATGCAGGTGACCGAGAGACCGGGATACTCCGCCACCTGTCCCGGTTCCGGGCTCGGATTGGACCAGCGACGTTCATCCATTCAGCCGCCCTCCTTCCGGGTCGAATGCACAGGCGGGGGTGACCTGCACGGATCGCGTTGCCCCCAGGTGGAATGCGGTCAGCGCCTCGCCCATCCGGGAACCACCCGCTTCCAACAGGGCCAGCGCGATCGGGCGTTTGAGCGTCGGGCTGACATAGCTGGAGGTCACGAACCCGAGCGACCGGCGCGGGCCATCGCTGGCCACCAGATGCGCCCCCACAGGCAGCGGGTCTGGGCCGTCTGCGACCAGACCGACAAGCTGTCGCCGATCATCGCGGTTTGCCTCGGGGGTGAAGAGCGACCGTCGGCCGAAATACTCATCCTTGCGCTTGTCGCGCGGGCCGCCCCAGCCCAGATCATGGGGCATAGTCAGCCCGTCGGTGTCCTTGCCGACAAGGATGAAGCCCTTTTCCGCGCGCAGGATCATCACCGATTCCAATCCGATCCAAAGACCTTTGTGGGTCGCGCGCACAGCGTCCAGCCGGGCGTGCAGATCGGCGCCATGGCGGGCGGGCACCGAGATTTCATAGCTCAGATCGCCGGTGAAGCTGACCCGCGCCACGCGGACAGGCTGGTTGTTCCAGAGCCCTTCCGCCACACCCATATGCGGCAGCGCCAGCATCCGGTCGGGCAGCCCCGCCGCATGGGCCAGATCGCCCGCGCGCGGGCCGGTGAGTGTGATCGTCACCCAGTTCGCGGTGACGTCGTGGATATAACTGCGGCGCGGATCGAACCGGTCCTGCCGCGCCTCTTCGAGGATCATGCGCACGCTGGACACGTGGCTGGACGAGGCCGAGACGATGAAGCGATCCTCCGCCAGCCGGAACACCACCCCGTCATCATGCACGATCCCGGTTTCCGACAGCATGAAGCCATAACGCGCGCGGCCCGGCTTCAGGGTCGACATTCGAATATAGCCGCAGAAATCCAGCAGCTCCGCCGCGCCCGGCCCGATCACCTCGATCTTGCCAAGGGGCGAGGCATCGTAAAGCCCGACCGTGTCGCGTGCGGCCTTGGCCTCGGCCTGCGCCAGCGTGGATTCCTCGCCGTCCCCATAGACCGAGGGGCGCAGCCAGCCGCCGTATTCGCGGAACCGGGCGCGATGCGTTCGATGCGCCGGTTCCAGCGTCAGTCTTTTGACCGGGTTGAACAATTCCCCGCGCCTCAGCCCTGCTATGGTTTTCAGCGGCACCGGTGTGAAAGGCGGGCGATAGGTGGTCGTGCCGGTTTCGGGGATCGACAGCCCGGTGATCGCCGACATCGCCGCCAGCCCGGCGAAATTGGCGCTGCGGCCCTGATCGGTCGCCATGCCGAGCGTGGTGTAGCGCTTGAGATGCTCGACCGAGCGATAGCCCTCCTGCGCGGCGAGCTTCACATCCTTCAGCGTCACATCGTTCTGCGGGTCGAGCCATTGACGGCCTTTCAACTTCGGGTCGGGCCGCATCGGGATAAGTCCCCAATCGCCCGTGGTCGCCGCGCGCGGCGCAGGCCCAGTGCCGCCCCCGGCCCGGTGGCCCTCCTCCAGCGCACGTTGCAGCCCGAACCCCCCGTTCGCGGCCCCTGCCACGGCCATGCTGCACGTCCCCGGTCGCGGCACCAGCGCATCCACCCCGGTGTTCCAGTCGAGCTTGCCACCCGCCTGACACCACAGATGGACCGAGGGCGTGTAGCCGCCCGAAACCAGAACCGTATCGGCATCCACATGGCCGCCTTCGACGACCGCACCGCCGACCTCGCGCCGACCCTTGGCCTTTGTCAGCCACACGCCGCGCAGCAACTCCACCCCTTCGGGCGCGGCGGGGCCATCCGCCCGTGCATCGGCCAGCGTCACCCGCGCGCCCGCCTCTGCCATGGCCGCCGCGACCGGGTAGCTTGCATCATTGCCGGTGGCCAGCACGATCCGCTTACCGGCCACAGCCCCGTAAAGCCGAAGGTAATGCAGCGCCGCCTCGGCCGACATCACGCCGGGCAGGTCGTTATTGGCGAACCATAGGGGCCGTTCGATGGCACCGGCGGCAAGCACGACCTGATCGGCCCGGATGCGCCAGTGCCGGTCCGGCTGGTCCTCCCGCCGCTGCCATGCCGCGAAAAGCCCGTGATCGAACGCACCCCAGAGCGTCGTGTCCGTCATCACCCGGCCCCCGGCGGCCTCGACCGCCGTCACCGTATCGCGGGCAAACTCCCGCCAGTCGCCGCCGTCGATCTGCCCGCCGCGCCAGCGCAAGCTGCCGCCGACCTCACCGGCCTCGTCGACCAGCCAGACCGCACGCCCTTGACCCGCAGCGGCCCTCGCTGCCGTCAGACCGGCAGGTCCCGCTCCGATCACCAGCAGGTCGCAACGCGCGTTCATCGGCACCGCATCCGCCGCCGGATGGTGCCCCGGATCGACCCGACCAAGCCCGGCCATGCGGCGGATCATCGGCTCCCATCGCATCCAGCCCATGGCCATGAAGGTCTTGTAGTAGAACCCTGCGGGCAGGAACCGATGTGCAAGGTCCATGATCCCGAACCGGTCGCGCGCCGCATCTGGGGCCGCGTTGACCGAGGCCAGCGCCATGCCCTCCCGCAGCCGCATCTGCGTGGCCCGCACATTGGGCGTGACCCCGTCCGGCCCCGTCACGTCGAGGATCGCATTGGGCTCCTCGCCCCCCATCCCCCACAGCCCACGCGGGCGGTGATACTTGAAACTGCGACCGAGGACGCGGGGGCCGGAGGCCAGCAAAGCAGAGGCCAGCGTATCGCCCTCGAAACCGGTCAGGGGTTGCCCGTCGAATGTAAACCCGATCGGCTTGTCGCGGTCGATTCTGCCGCCAGAGGGAAGCCGCCAGCCGCTCATTCGTCCCTCCCCGGCAGAGCCGTCACGGTTGTGATTTCCCGCGTGACCGTTTCACGGGTCATAACGAAGAACTCGCCGCAGGTCGCGTGCACCCAGACCTCTCGCGCCGCCCCCTTGGGCGCGTCGTTCAGGTAGAGGTAATCGGCCCAGTCTGCATCGCTGACCACCTCGGCCGGTTCCGGGCGGTGCTTGCCTGCCTCAGCGGCGAAGTGAAATTCGGTTTCCTCGCGCGGGCCGCAGAAGGGACAGGTGAAAAGCTGCATGATCGGTCCCCCCTAATGCGAAATCCCGGCACCTGCGGCCTCGTCTATGAGACGCCCGCGCGCAAACCGGTCCAGATCGAAGGGGCGGCTGATCTCGTGGTGCTGGCCCGTCGCCATCAAATGCGCCAGCAGCCAGCCCCCGGCAGGGATCGCCTTGAACCCGCCGGAGCCCCAGCCGCAGTTGATGTAGAGCCCCTCCGGCCCCACCGGGCCGATCACGGGCGAGCTGTCTGGGACCACGTCCACCACCCCCGCCCATTGGCGCAGCAGTTTCAGTTGCCCGAAGGCCGGGAACATCTCCAGCAGGCCGGAAATCACGACCTCCTGCGCGGGCAGGTTGCCCTTCTGCCCATGGGTCGGCACCCGGTCGAGCCCGCCGCCGAAGACCAGTTCGCCCTTGTCGGACTGGCTGACATAGGTGCCGGTGCCGAGATACAGCAGCACCGTGTCGAGGCAGGGCTTCACCGGTTCGGATACGAAGGCCTGCAACGCATAGGTGTGGATGGGCAGGCGCACGCTCGCCTCGGCCACGATGCCCGGAGTCGCGCCAGCGGCGGCCACGCCCACCCGATCCGCGCGGATGGTGCCAAGGCTGGTCTCCACACCGGTGATGCGCCCGCCCTCAATCAACAGGCGCTCCACTGCGCAATTCTCGATGATATCGACGCCCCGATCCGACGCCCCCCGCGCATAGCCCCAGGCCACCGCGTCATGGCGCGCGATCCCGGCGCGGCCCTGCCAGATGCCGCCCATGCATTTATAGCGCGCGTCAGCGGTCTGGTTCAGGAGAGGAATGCGCTGCAAAGCCTCTTCCGCGCCCATCAACTCCCCATCTACGCCGTTCAGCCTCATAGCATTGGCGATGCGCGCGCAGATCTCCATCTGGGCGGGGGTATGGGCCGCGATCAGCATGCCGCGCTGCGAGAGCATGACGTTATAATTCAGCTCCTGCGAGAGGCCTTCGTAGAGCCTCAGCGCCAGATCGTAGAGCGCCACGCTTTCGGGGTAGAAGTAATTCGAGCGAACGGCCGTGGTGTTCCGCCCGGTATTGCCGCCCCCGATCCATCCCCGTTCCAGCACCGCGACCCGGCGCATTCCGTGGTTTCTGGCGAGGTAATAGGCCGTGGCCAGCCCATGCCCGCCACCGCCGATAATGATCGCGTCATAGGCCGGTTTGGGCCGCGCCTTGCGCCAGGCGGGTTGCCAGCCTCTGTGGCCTCGCAGCCCCTCGCGCAGCAGGGAAAAGGCGGAATAGCGGATCATGACAGGGAGCGCTCCGGCGTCGGATCGGCGAAGGACAGCGCGAAGCGCGTGAACTCCTCGACCTCCTCCGCGCTCGGGTGCACGCCGGTGAAGCAGTAGAGGTAGCCCGCCACGCGCGTCAGACGTTCTTCCAGCGTCTCGGCCAGTTCCAGCGCGTAATAGCCAAGCTGCTGGTAATAGAGCACGCGGGCGCGAATATCGGCCTCGGCGGGGTCGTAGCCGTGGTGCGTGAACATCTCGGCAATCGCGGCATGGCGTGCGGTGTCGGAGCGGTCGATCACGCGGCGCACCTTGCCATCCCGCCGCGCCCATTCGCGCACCGCGAAATCGAGCTGATGATTGAACCCGTCGGGATCGACAATGCAGCGGAAGAAGTTGTTGACCGCAGCCGTGATCGTCTTGGCGGGCATCCGGCAATGGGCGACCATGATGCCGGTATTGGTGCGTTCCCATTCGGCGAGAAGCTGGTTCAACAGGTCCTGACGGCTTTTGAAATACCAGTAGAAGCTGGAGCGCGAGACCTCCAGCCGATTGCCGATGGTCAGAACCTTCACGCTGTCCACCCCGTCGCTGATCAGGATGTCGCGGGCGACATTCAGCCAATCCTCGCGCGTCACCTTGGTATGGGCGACGGGACGGGGTTCATGGGGGGTGGTCCGTGGCTTCTCGGTCAATGGTCTGGTCCGTTTGTGCGTTTGCCTGAGGCTATCGCGCGGTATGGGGAATTGCGAGGGGGCTAGCTGACCGGTGGTGCGCCACCTTCGGCGGTTCGGCGGGTGATGAAGGCATCCAATGCGGCAACACGCTCCTGGGTTGCGCAGGTCGGGGGCTGGTGATCTTCGACGATCTTCTGCCAGACATCCGTGGCCCGGGTGTTCGCGTCCCGCGATCCGCGTTCGGTGAAGGTACCGAAATTCGACCAGTCGGCAACGAGCGGCTCGTAGAAGGCCGTGGCGTATCGCTCCATCGTATGGGCGCAGCCGAAGAAATGACCGCCCGGTTGCACCTCGGCCAGCGCGTCCCAGGCGATATCCGCATCCCCGGCGGGCGTGCCGCTACAGAGTTCGGCGATGACCTGCACGGCCTCCATGTCGGTGATGAGCTTTTCCATCGAGACGGACAGCCCCCCCTCGATCCAGCCCGCCGCGTGGATGACGACCGTCGCGCCCGCCAGCACCGCGCCCCAGAGGCTCATCTGCGTTTCATGAGCAGCTTGCGCGTCGTTCACATTGGCCGCGCAGCCCGCCGCGTTGCGCCAGGGCAGACCGAGGTGGCGCGCCATCTGGCCTGACAGAAGGCTTGCCTTGACCTGTTCGGGCGTGCCGAAGGCGGGCGCGCCGGATTTCATATCGACGTTGGAGGCAAAGGCCCCGTACATCACCGGCGCGCCGGGGCGTGCAAGCTGCGTCAGGGTGATCGCGGCCATCGCCTCCGCATGGCTCAGCGTCACCGCGCCCGCCACAGTGACCGGGGCCATCGCCCCCATCAGGCAGAAGGGCGTGACGATCGCGGGCTGGCCGTGGCGGGCAAAGTCGATCAGCCCCTGTGCCATGGGAATGTCGATCTGGCGCGGGGAATTGGTGTTGATGATGGTGTAGCAATGCGGCTGGGTCAGGAATTCCTCATCCGACAGGCCCCGGAAGTCCCGCAATATCTCAAAACAATCGAGCGCCTGCGGCGTGCCGCGCGAAAAGACGAAGGGGATCTTGTCCGACAGGGTCAGTTGTGTGCGGGTGAACGCATAATGGCGTAGCGAAACGTCCACGTCCTGCGGCTCCACCCCGGGCGACAGCATCTGGATCGCGTCGAAATGCTGGACGATCTTGGTCAGTTCGATCACATCCGACAGCGCCCCCGGCCTGCGACCGCGCAGCCGGTCGGTCACGTTCGGCGCCCCCGCGCCGGATTGGAAGCTGAGGGTGCCAAGCTCCATTTGCAGATCGCGGTCCCGCGTTGCGCCATGCAGGCGGAAGCTGCGCGGGGCCGAGGCCAGCGCCGCCTCGACCATGTCGCGCCCGATGAAGACCATCTCGCTGGCCTCGTCGACCCGCGCACCGCCCGCCTTGTAGATCGCCCGCGCCTCGGGCAGCAGCACCTTGACGCCAAGCTCCTCCAGTACCCGCAGGGCGGTCTGATGGATGGCCTCCACCCGGTCTTCGCTGACGGCAGGGACCGCCGGGAAGGGGTTTTTCAGCAGGCGATACTGGGGGATACGCCCCACAGGCGCGCCCGCCTCGCCGCCTCGCCGCCGTTTCCGCCGACCACCGGTTTCGACCAGTCCAGTCATGACCTTGCCCTTTGCCCGCGCATCGCGCCGCCCACCGGATCATAGGGCGATGGTGCGATGACCGTCGCCTTGCACGCCTGCCCGACGATATGAACGGACAGATCTGTGCCCTCTGCCGCCGCGGCCCGATCCACCATCGCCAGCGCCAGGGATTTCCCGACCGTGTGGCCATAGCCGCCGGAGGTGACGAAGCCCACGCGCCGGCCATCCTGCCACACCGGTTCATAGCCGCTGGCATCCGCGTCGGTCGCGTCGACCTCCAGCGTGACGATCACCTGTCGGGCCCCCGCGTCGCGCTCTGCCAGAGCCGCCGTGCGGCCGACGAAATCTCGCTTGTCCCAGGCGATCCAGCGATCCATGCCGGTCATGCCCGGCGTGTAGCCTTGGGTGAACTCCGCCGACCAGATGCCGAAGCTCTTCTCCAACCGCAGGCTAAGCAGAGCATTGAACCCGACCTCGCGCAGCCCGAGCCCGTCGCCCGCCTCCAGCAAGGCCCGGCGCAGCGCGATGTGATCGGCGGCGGAACAGTGGATCTCGTACCCAAGCTCCCCCGCAACAGAGAGCCGCCCGATCTTCGCCCGCACCAACCCGACATCGAAATGTCCACAGCCCATGAAGGGCAACTCGGCAATCGGCCCGTCGGTCAGCCGTTCCAGCACCTTCAGACTGTTGGGACCGGAGAGCGAGAAGCCGACCGTCGCGTCAGAGATATCGGCCACGTTCACATCCGTGCCTATGTGATCGGCGAACCAGCGCATGTGCCATTCGCGCAGGTAGTAGCTGCCCATGATCCACCAAGTGCCGTCGCCCCAGTTGAACACTGTGAGGTCGCCCTTCAGCTTGCCCGTTTCGCTCAGCATCGGGGCCAGCCGAGCGCGGCCGGGTGCCGGCAGTTTCGACGCCATGATGTGATCAAGCCAGGCTTCGGCCCCCGGTCCCGTTACCTCGAAGCGTGAGAAGGCCGATATGTCCAGCAAGCCAGCGGCTTCGCGCACTGCGCGGCATTCCTCGGCCACGATGGGGAAGGCGTTGGAGCGTTTGAGGGTTGGCGTTTCCTCGAACCCGTCCGGCGCAAAGTAGAGCGGCAGTTCCAACCCGTAGCTTGCCCCCCATCGTGCCCCCGCTGCCGTCATCGCGTCATGGGCCGGGGCCATTTTCAACGGACGGCCCGCAGGCAGTTGCTCGTTCGGATAGGTCATCACGAACCGGCGGGTGTAGAACTGGCCGGTGGTTTCCCGGATAAAGCGTTTGTTCTGCGCATAGTCGCCGAAGCGCGCCACATCCATGCCGAAGACATCGGCCTCCGGCTCACCATGAATCATCCATTCCGCCAGCGATTTCCCGACGCCGCCGCCCTGAAGGAAGCCCGCCATCACGCCACAGGCGCACCAGTAGCCCGGTTTGCCACGCACCGGTCCGACCAGCGGGTTGCCATCGGGCGCGAAGGTGAACGCTCCGTTGACCCATGTCTTGATGCCGACATTCTGCAAGACGGGATAGCGTTCAAATCCGAGGATCAGTTCTTTCTCGATCCGGTCGGGGTCTTCCTGCTGAAGCTCGAACCCGTATTCCCAGGGCGCGCCATCCATCATCCAATGCTGGTGATCGATCTCGTAAATGCCCAGCAACATGCCTTTCTGGTCCTGCCGCATATAGGTGAAGCCTTCGAGATCGACCGTCAGCGGCATCTCCTTTTCCAGCGCGGCCACTTCCGGGATCGTGTCGGAGATGAGGTAGTGGTGATTGAGGGGCGAGACGGGCAGCTCGATCCCCGCCATGCGGCCGACCTGCTTGGCCCAGAGACCGGCAGCATTGACGACATGTTCCGTATGGATCGTGCCCTTTTCGGTGACGACGTCCCATCCGTCCCCGGTCTGCACCAGTTCCAGAACGCGGTTGTGCTCGATTACCTCGCCGCCGTATTTGCGGGCCGCGCCGGCATAGGCATGCACCGTGCCCGTCGTATCGACATAGCCTTCGCGGTCGGCATACATGCCACCCAGAATGCCATGGGTCGACATCAGGGGATTCAGCTCTCCGGCTTCCTCGGCAGAGATCAGGTGAACATCGTCGATCCCGATGGACTGAAAGGTGCGATAGGCCGATTGCAGCCATTCCCACCGGTCGGGCGTGCCAGCCAGCGTCATGCCGCCGGTCATGTGCATTCCAACCGATTGGCCCGATTCCTTCTCGATTTCGGTAAGCAGGTCGATGGTATAGGCCTGCAGCGCGGCAATATTCGGGTCCGCGTTCAGTGCGTGAAACCCCCCCGCCGCGTGCCAGCTGGACCCCGCCGTCAGTACTTTGCGCTCGATCAGGCAGACATCTTTCCAGCCGAATTTCGCGAGGTGGTAAAGTACCGAAGCCCCGACGACGCCACCGCCGATGATCACGGCCCTGTAGTGAGATTTCATCTTCTTCTCCCTTGCAGATATCGGCTGCCAAAACCGGTGCTCGTTTCTCTAGACAACACTGTCTAGATTCTTTCGTCAAGAGGTTTGCTCTTGCCGGAAAGTCAAACCAAGCCTGCAATAGTTTCCTGATTTATAACGGTTTTCCAAAGTGCCTCTGAAAGAGATTGACGGAATCGCAGGGATGGAAAATCCTATGGACAGTTGTGTCCACAGAATCACGGCACCCCGTTCAACAAGGGAGATCCCAGTCAATGACCCGCAAGACGCACCCCGTTGCAGCGCTCTACGCCCAAGAGTATGAGGCCGGACAGCTCAGTCGCCGCGAATTCCTGAGCCGCGCCACGATGCTCGGCGTATCGGCCACCGCAGCCTATTCGATGATCGGGCTGACCATGCCCGCCCCGGCCCATGCGCAAGCCATGCGGGGCGGGACCCTGCGGGTGAACATGGAAACGAAGGCGCTGAAGGATCCGCGCCTTTGGGACTGGACGGAATATGCCAACTTCTGCCGTGGCTGGCTGGACTACCTGACCCAGTTCAACCGGGACGGCACCGTTACCGGCGCGCTGTGCGAAAGCTGGGAGGCCAACGAGGATGCCACCCAATACACCCTGCATCTGCGACAGGGGGTCAGCTGGAACAATGGCGATCCCTTCACCGCGTCCGACGTGGCCTTCAACCTTGAACGCTGGGCCGACAGCACGGTCGAGGGCAATTCGATGGCCACCCGCGTCGGGGCCTTGCAGGATGCAGAGACCAACCAGCTCGCCGAAGGTGCGGTGGTGGTTGTCGATGACCACACCCTGCAGCTGAACCTGCAACGCCCGGACATCGCGATCATGGCGGCGTTGTCGGACTATCCGGCGGCTATTGTCCATACCAGCTACACCGGTGGCGATCCTTCGGAAAATCCCGTTGGAACAGGGGCCTACCTGCCCGTGCATAACGAGGTCGGCGTGCTGCAGGTGCTGGAGCGCAACCCGGATCATGATTACTGGCGCGAGGGCGGCTGGCTGGACCGGATCGAGTTCATCGACCTCGGCACCGACATGGCGGCGGTCCTCGCCTCGGCGGACGCAGCGGATATCGACCTGACCTACCGCACCGATTCCGACTATGTTGCGGCCTTCGATTCCATCGGCTGGACCTCGACGGAAGCCGTTACAGCCAACACGCTCGCGGTGCGGTTCAATCAGAACTCTGCCCCCTTCGACAATCGCGACGTGCGCCGGGCATTGCAGATGGCAGTGGACAATTCAACCATCCTGCAACTGGGCATTGGCGGCTTGGGCCTTCTTGGCGAGAACCACCATGTCTGCCCGATCCACCCGGAATATGCCGAACTTCCACCGCTTCAGGCCGATCCCGAAGGGGCCATGGCGCTGCTGACCGAAGCGGGCCACGCGGATACGGTGTTTGAACTGATCTCGCTTGACACCGAATGGCAGTCCAACACCTGCTCGGCTGTCGCGGCCCAGATGCGTGACGCGGGCATGACGGTGGAACGCCGCATCATGCCCGGCGCGACCTTCTGGAACGGTTGGACGGAATATCCGTTCTCGGCAACGGAATGGGGCCCCCGCCCGCTTGGCGTTCAGGTGCTGGCGCTGGCCTATAAATCGGGCGTGCCCTGGAATGAATCGGGTTTTGCGAATGCCGAGTTCGATGCGCTGCTCGATCAGGCCATGGCTGTGGCCGATGCCGACGCACGGCGAGAGATCATGACCCGGATTCAGCAGATCATGCAGGAAGAAGGCGTGATGATCCAGCCTTACTGGCGGTCGGTCTTCAACCACTCCAACGGGCGTTTCGCTAATGTCGACGTGCACCCGTTCTACGAGATTGCGGTACATGACATTCATATAATCGGCTGACCGACAGTCAGCCAAGAGATCGACCGGGCCGCGTTTCTGATGGCCCGGTCGTCTTGCTGCAAGACCAGGGCTGTGGCTGACCTATTCAGTGGATCGCGCCCTGAATTCCTGCCCGAGCTTCCATGTCCTGCAAGGGCTGCTCGAAACGTGTTAATATGATAGCTTTCCGACACGAGGCTTTCTGGCTTGCGGCCTCGGTGACAATGCTATGACGGTTGCATTGCCTCAAAGTCGTTCGGTTCCGATGGCAAGCTTGGAAGATGGCTTTGCAGAAATCCTCTGGAAGATGAGGCCTGCCCATGGGCTCTTCGATTTGGCAAAGGCCATGTTGCGGGACCTGTGGAACATGAACCTCGCTCCCGCACATAATGACAATAAGGCGCCAAGGAAGCAGTCCGAAGACCGTGGCCCGCAGGTTGAAATCATGCCGGGACAGATCGGTGAAGCAAACGGCGCGTCCGTTGTCAGTGGCTGTGAATTCAGAATCGAAAAGCTGGAACACGACAAGATCGTGCGTCAGGTGCGCATTGCAAATTCCATCGCACCAAAGGGACGGCTAGAGGAGAGAATTGTCCTCCCTGAAGCATCCATCAAGTCATTGAAGTATATGTATAAATTGTGAATTATTGCTTGCGCCGGACTATGCGCGGATCGGCAGTTTCGGAACTGCTGCGATATGGCCTGAATTAGGTGTATGGACCTCCCGAATAATCCTTCCCTTGTATAGATGCTCAGGGGGATTTCGGGCTCAAGAAGCGAGATGGTGCCGCAGGGGAGGATTGAACTCCCGACCTCGTCATTACCAATGACGCGCTCTACCACTGAGCTACTGCGGCCCGCTTCGTGTGGGCGGTGAATTAGACTCAATCGAAGCATGGTGCAAGGGCAATCTGGACCCTTTTTCGCCTTGGTAGTAAGGAAGGGGCCATGAGCACCGAGAAACCCCCAGTGAAAGCAGGGCAAACCGCCCCGAAAAAAGCGCCGCAAAGCCGCGAAGACCGGTTGAAAGCGGCGCTCAAGGCGAACATGGGCAGGCGCAAGGCGCAGGCGCGGGCACGGGCCGCGTCGGGGGCGGAGCAGGACAAGGGCCAGCCGGAATGACCGGACGGCCCCGGACATAATCAGAGAGGCAAGGCATTGGATCGGATCATCATCAAGGGCGGAAGCGAGCTGAACGGCGCGATTCCCATTGCGGGCGCCAAGAATGCCTGCCTCACGCTCATGCCTGCGACGCTGCTGAGCGAGGAACCGCTGACGCTGACCAATGCGCCGCGCCTGTCGGATATCCGCACCATGACGGAGCTTCTGCGCTCGCTTGGCGCGGAAGTCACGGCGATGAATGATGGCAAGGTCATCGCCATGTCCTCCCATGGGGCGGACAATCATATGGCGCATTATGACATCGTGCGGAAGATGCGCGCCTCGAACCTCGTGCTCGGCCCGCTTCTGGCGCGGCATGGTCAGGCCGAGGTGTCGCTGCCCGGCGGCTGTGCGATTGGCGCGCGGCCCATGGATATTCATATCACCGCGCTGGAGGCCCTGGGTGCCGAGATCGAACTGCGCGACGGCTATCTGCACGCCAAGGCCCCCGGCGGGCTGAAAGGCGCGGTGCATGAGCTGCGCTTTGCCAGCGTGGGGGCGACCGAAAACGTGGTGATGGCTGCGACCCTGGCCAAGGGAACCACGGTGCTGAAAAACGCTGCCCGCGAGCCTGAGATCGTCGATCTGGTCGAATGCCTGCGGGCCATGGGCGCGCAGATCGCGGGCGAGGGCACCTCCACCATCGAAATTCAGGGTGTCGATCGTCTGCATGGCGCGACCCATCCTGTTGTCACGGACCGGATCGAACTGGGCACCTACATGCTGGCCCCGGCGATTACCGGCGGCGAGGTGGAACTTCTGGGCGGCAAACTCAGCCTCGTGGAAAGCTTCACGGCGAAGCTCAATGAGGCGGGGATCGACGTCGAGGAGACTGCCAAGGGTCTGAAGGTGCGCCGCGCCAATGGGCGGGTGAAGGCCGTCGATGTGGTGACAGAGCCGTTCCCCGGCTTCCCCACCGACCTGCAGGCACAGATGATGGCGCTGATGTGCACGGCCGAGGGCACGTCTGTGCTGGAAGAGAAGATTTTCGAGAACCGCTTCATGCATGCCCCGGAACTGGTGCGGATGGGGGCACAGATTGACGTGCATGGCGGTCATGCCACGGTGACCGGGGTGGACCGTCTGCGCGGCGCGCCGGTGATGGCGACCGATCTGCGTGCGTCGGTGTCGCTGATCCTCGCGGCGCTGGCCGCCGAAGGTGAAACCGTGGTGAACCGGGTCTACCATCTCGACCGTGGATATGAGCGGGTGGAGGAGAAACTGCGCGCCTGCGGGGCACATATCGAACGGGTTCATGGCGATGGATGATGCACGGTTCGAAGATGGCGGCGAAGAGCCGCTGCGTCTGAAGGCGCTGGACAGCGACGATCTGAACGTTCTGTCGGCCCTCATTCAGGATGCCATCTTCCCGATCACCGAAATGACCTGGGACCGCAAGAAGCGCCGCTTTGCGCTGCTGGTGAACCGGTTTCGGTGGGAAGACGGGTCACGCATCCGTGAACATCCGCCGGAACGGGTGCAGGCGGTGCTGGTGATCGAGGACGCGCTGGCCGTGGCCTCGCAAGGCATCGACCGGGGTGACCCGGAAACCGTGCTGTCGCTTCTGGCGCTCGATTGGGCGGCGGGCGAGGATGGCACCGGGCGGATCACGCTGGTTCTGGCCGGGGATGGCGCGGTGGCGGTCGATGTGGAATGTATCGACGTCACCTTGCGCGATGTCACGCGCCCCTATGTGGCACCCTCGCGCAAGGTGCCGGATCACGGGGAATGAGCCTTTGGCCTCGGCAGCGGGTCCGCATCAGGCGGCTGCGCGCCGAAGATGCCACGCAGTGGCGTGACCTGCGGCTGGAAGCCTTGGCCAACCACCCGGAAGCCTTTGGGTCGACCCATGACGATTGGGCCAGTCGGCCCCTGTCCGACTTCGCGGATCGGTTGGAGCATGCCTGTATTCTCGGCGCGATCAAGGCGGAGAGTCTGGTGGGTTGCATGGCCCTTGATTCCGCGAGGGGGCGAGGAGAAATTACTGCCGTCTATGTGCGTCAGGACTGGCGGGGTAGGGGTGTCGCACGTGCGTTGCTGAAAGCACAGAAGCGGCTGGCTCAGCAGCAGGGCGTTTCGAAGCTTTACCTGACAGTCGCGGACAGCAATCGGCCAGCCATAAGATTCTACGAAAGGGCCGGGTTTCTCCGCTCGGAAGGGCCGTCACGCGCCTTGGCACGTGACGGCCAATTGCTCGATCTCATCACAATGACGATGGAATTGTAACGGGTGGGACACGAACCCATCACAAGCTGGTTAGATCATTGCTGGATCGAGGCAAGATACTCGGCAAGCTCCAATACCCGACCGCGCACGATAAGCTCTGCACCATAGGTGCCCGCAAGATCGGCGTCATCTGCGTATCGGTCGCCCCAGATCGGCATCTCAGAGCCATGACCACGCAAGCCGGACCGACCATCGATCATGTGAATCACCTGAAGCATCGGGAAGACGCCATCATTGTTCGCCGCGAGGGTCGTCAGATCGGGTGGCGCCACTGTCAGCAGATCAGAGAAGGGCGTGTTGCTGGTGCCATCGACACCGTGACAAGTCCCGCAAGATCGCATGTATTCCTGTTCTCCGACGGATTGTGCATAGGCACTGCACGCTCCGAGCGAAAACAGGGCAAGGGCGGCGAGACCGGCTTTCAGGGGTAGGTGGGTCATCTGATTTCCTCCATCTCAGATGGGTAACAGTTGACTTGTTTTACGATTGACTGAGTCACCAATTGCGATCATTTGCCTCTGTCGAACGGGATGCATTGATCTGCGTCAACGACGAACCGAGTTGGTCTGACCTATGGGCGGTGTTTCCTGTGCACCCCTAGCTTGCCCTGCGCGGTCAATCCCAGGCCACAGGCTCTGCCCCATGCGGCCAAGCAACGCTTGTCCCCCCTGCGCCTAAGCGATATCCCGTCCCGGCCAGTCAGGAGAGCCGCAAGATGCCCCAGTTCCTCAGCACCCGTGACGCCGATTTTGCCGAACGCTTCGAAGCGCTTTTGAACATGAAACGCGAGGACGCGCCCGAGGTCGATGACATCGTGGCAGGCATCATCGCGGATGTCAGGGCGCGCGGGGATGCGGCGGTGATCGAGCTGACCTCACGGTTCGACCGGATGGACCTGACGCCCGAGACGCTGGCCTTTACACAAGAGGAGATTGACGCCGCCATCGCCGAGGTGCCCGCAGCAGACCGCACGGCGCTGGAACTGGCGGCAGAACGCATCCGCGCCTATCACGTCCGCCAGATGCCAGAGGATGCGCGCTGGACCGACCCTGATGGCGCAACCCTTGGCTGGCGCTGGACGCCGGTGTCTGCCGCGGGCCTCTATGTGCCCGGTGGCCTCGCCTCTTACCCTTCGTCAGTCCTGATGAACGCGATCCCCGCGCAGGTCGCGGGGGTGGAACGGCTGGTCATCTGCGCGCCCACGCCAGACGCCAAGGCCAACCCGCTGGTGCTGCTGGCCGCGCGGCTCTCTGGCGTGGATACCGTCTACCGCATCGGCGGGGCACAGGCCGTGGCCGCCATGGCCTATGGTACCGGAACCATTCAGCCTGTCGACAAGATCACCGGCCCCGGCAATGCCTTCGTCGCCGCCGCCAAGCGCCGGGTTTTCGGCAAGGTCGGCATCGACATGATCGCGGGCCCTTCCGAGATTCTGGTGATCGCCGACAAGGACAATGACCCCGACTGGATCGCGCTCGACCTTCTCAGCCAGGCCGAGCATGATGAAAGCGCGCAATCCATCCTGATCACCGATGACGCTGCATTTGGGCGCGCCGTGGCCGAGGCGGTGGACATACGCCTTGAAACGCTCGATCGTCGCGCCATCGCCGGGGCCAGCTGGCGCGACTATGGCGCGGTGATCACAGTCGACACCCTCAGTGACGCGGCAAAGCTCTCAAACCGCGTCGCGCCCGAGCATCTGGAACTGTGCGTCGCCGACCCCGAGGCGCTGGCCGAAGAGATCACCCATGCCGGGGCGCTCTTCCTCGGTCAATGGACGCCCGAGGCCATCGGTGATTATGTGGGCGGCCCCAACCATGTGCTGCCCACGGCCAGATCCGCGCGGTTCTCCTCCGGCCTGTCGGTCATGGACTTCCTCAAGCGCACAACCATTGCCAAGATGACACCCGAGGCGCTGAAGGCCATCGGCCCGGCGGCGGAAACGCTTGCCAAATCCGAAAGCCTTGAGGCACATGGTCTTTCAGTACGGGCGCGGCTCGACCGATTGAATGAAGGGGCAGGGGAATGAGTACCGACATCTGTCATATCGAGATTGACGACAGTGGCCTGCCCGCGCCAACGCCCGAGATCGAACAGGAACGCAAGGTCGCCATCTTCGACCTGCTGGAAGACAACAGCTTCACCCTGCCAGAACGCGACGGGCGTGAGGTGCCTGCTGGTCCCTATCGTCTGGGTCTGGCGATCCGCGAACGGCGGCTGGTCTTCGACGTGGATACCGAGGCAGGCGAGGACGCGGCCGAGTTTCACCTGTCGCTGTCCCCGTTCCGGCAGGTGGTCAAGGATTACTGGCAGATCTGCGAAAGCTATTACGACGCGGTCAAGAAGCTGCCCCCCAGCCAGATCGAGGCGATCGACATGGCCCGCCGCGGCATCCACAACGAAGGCGCGCGCGTGCTTCAGGAACGGCTGGAAGGCAAGGCCGAGGTCGATCACGACACCGCGCGGCGCCTCTTCACCCTTGTCTGCGTTCTGCATTTCGGCGGGTGAGCGGCGTGGCGCAGGACTTCCCCCATTCCGTCCTGTTCTGTTGCGACCACAACGCAATCCGATCCCCAATGGCCGAAGGCCTCATGAAACGGTTCTACGGACACCGCGCTTATGTGCAGTCGGCGGGCGTGCATAACGACCTCGAAATCGATGGATTCGCCATCGCCGTCTGCGCCGAACTGGGGGTGGAGCTGGAAAGCCACCGGTCCCGCAGTTTCGATGAAATGGAGCAATGGGGCGATGACCTGTCGGGGTTCGACCTGATCATCGCGCTTTCCCCTGCCAGCCTGCGCCGGGCGCAGGAACTGACCCGGCATTTCCATGTCAACGTGGAACACTGGCAGATCCTCGATCCCTCGGGGATCGGCAATAACCGCGAGTCCAAGCTCGATGCCTATCGCCAGACACGGGACATGCTGATCAAGCGGATGCAGGACCGGTTCGGTCTACCAACGGAGGAACAGGAATGAGCCGCGCCACCATCGACGCCTATTACGCCGCCTTCAACGCGGGCGACACCGAGGGCATGATCGCCTGCCTGACCCCTGACGTGGCCCATCACGTGAACGAGGGTGGCATTCGCGTGGGCACTGACAAGTTCCGCGATTTCTGCGCGCATATGAGCCGCTGCTATCGCGAACGGCTGACCGACATCGTGGTGATGATCTCTCAGGACGGCACCCGCGCGGCGGCGGAGTTTACCGTGAACGGCGAATACCTTGCGACGGACGAGGGCCTGCCGGAGGCCAAGGGGCAAACCTACGTTCTGCCCGCCGGGACGTTCTTTTCGCTTGAGGGCGGCAAGATCTCGCGCGTCGTGACCTATTACAACCTCGCGGACTGGACGGCCCAGGTCTCGGCATGAGCCTGGCGTTCCGCAGCTTCATCGGTGCGGATGTGGGCGCGGTTCTGGATGACCTCGCCCGCCTGCGCATCGCCGTCTTCCGCGACTGGCCCTATCTCTATGACGGCGACCTCGCCTATGAGCGGCGCTATCTGGAGCTGTATACCAACCCCCGCGCCATCGTGGTGGGGGCCTTTGACGGGGGGCACATGGTCGGCGCGGCGACCGGTATGCCGCTGACCGATCATGACGACGATTTCGGCAGCGCGCTTGCGGGGATCGCAGTGCCGCTCGAGACGATCTTCTACTGCGCCGAATCCGTCCTTTTGCCGGGCTATCGCGGGCAGGGCGCGGGCCACGCCTTTTTCGATGCGCGCGAGGATCACGGCCGCAGCCTTGGCCTCACCCACTCCGCCTTTTGCGGCGTCCAGCGTCCCACGGATCACCCGGCGCGCCCTGCCGATTACCGCCCACTCGATGCCTTCTGGCACAAACGCGGCTATACTCCCGTGCCGGGGGCCATCGCCCATTTCGCGTGGAAAGACCTCGGGGACGAGACCGAAGCCGAAAAGCCCCTGCAATTCTGGATGAAACCGCTCTAGGACGCGCGCTTTTCAATCGGGGCGAACGGGCTCAGCCCCAGCCAATCCTGCATCCCCGCCATCACATCCGCATCACCGACCAGCAGCAACCTGTCCTGATCCACCGCGCGGGCCACCGTGTCGATCCCCATCCAGATCGCGGTCATCGTTTTCAGGTCGCAGCGCACGTAAAGATCCACGTCGAAGCCCGGATCCTCCGAACACAGATCGGCCCCCTTGTCCGGGTCTGTCAGCATCCACCAATGCCCCGAGGCCTTGGGCAGGTCTTCGTAAATGAACTGCACCACCACCCGGCGCGGCGGCATCAGGTCCACCCGCAGGTTGCGCCGCATGTCCCACATCAGCAGGCCGGGGTCCGCCTTGTCTAGCGAGGGTGCGGTTTCCACCCATTTCTGGCCCCACGCACCGATGGCCATGATCACCTCGCGCAACTCTCGCCCCGCCTCGGTCAGCACGTATTCAAAGGTCTCGGGCGTCTTGCGCACCAGCCGCCTCTCCACGACGCCCTGATCCTCCAACTCCTTCAGCCGCTTCGACAGCAGCGCGGGCGACATGCGCGGCACGCCCCGGCGCAGGTCATTGAACCGCGTCGATCCGGCGCAAAGCTCTCGCAGCAGAACGATGGTCCAGCGGCTGCCGAGGATCTCGGAGGCCATGGCGACGGGGCAGAACTGGTTATAGCTGTGCTGGGTCATGAAGCGTCCTCCTGTGCTGGGTCCAGCCTAGCCGCGCAAACCCGCATCGGGCCAGTTCAGAAACTGTACCGGGTCGATTCACCTTCTGAACTGGCTGCGTTGCCCGCGCCGCTGGCAGTCTGCCCCCACCTACAGCGAAAGGATGGACCCATGAAGAAATACGTGATCGAACGCGACGTACCCGGCATTGGCGGCATGAGCGGTGAAGAGCTGCGCGGCGCCGCCGGCACCTCGAACGAAGCGCTGGCCAAGCTTGCGGGCAAGATCCAGTGGCAGCATTCCTATGTCGCGGGCGACAAGACCTTCTGCGTTTACCTCGCAGAGGATGAGGATGCGATCCGCGAGCATTCGGAACTCAGCGGCTTTCCCGCCAATTCCATCACCGAAATCACCGCGGTGATCGACCCGACCACGGCCAACTGACCCTTTCTGAATATTGCGGCTCCGGCTATAGCAGGTGGGATACCCCGAAGCCGGAGCCGTCGCCATGAAAATCGCCGCCGTTTCCTATCGTTGCGAACGTCACCCCGGCTGGGTCTCGCATGAGATCAAGCTGGAGCGCATCCTGAAGGAAGCCGCCGCCGATCTGGTCGTTTTCCCCGAATACGCGGCGATGGAGGCGGCGCTGATCGCCGGGCCGCCAAGTGCCACCGTCACCGAATGGCGCGATCTGGCGGCGGAGCGGGCGGGCGACTGGGTCAACCAGTTTAGGCACATGGCACAGATGCATGGTTGCCACATCGTGGCGGGGTCCGGCCCTGTGCGGACCGACAAGGGCGTCGTGAACCGCAGCTGGCTGATTGCCCCCGATGGCAGCGTCGATCATCAGGACAAACGCCTGCTGCTGCCCTATGAACGCGAGGAGATGGGCCTGATCCCCGGCGACGATCTGCGCGTCTTTGACACTGCGCTTGGCAAGATCGGCCTTCTCATCTGCTATGACAGCGAATTCCCCCTTCAGGCCCGCGCGCTGTGCGAGGCCGGGGCAGAATTCATCGTCGTCCCCTCCTGCACCGACTTCCCCGCCGGGCAGACCCGTGTGCGCCAGTCCTGCCGGGCGCGGGCCATCGAAAACCAGTGCCTCATCGTGCAGGCCCCGCTGGTGGGCGAGGTGCCCGGTTGCGAGATCATCGACCGGTCCACCGGCCGCGCGGGGTTCTTCTGCCCCCCCGATCACGGCCTGCCATCGGACGGGATTCTGGCCCAGGGCGAGACCGATGAGCCCGGTCCCGTGACTATCGAGGTCGACCCCGCCGCCATTGCCGCCCCGCGCCTTACCGGCCAGGTCGGCAATTTCTCTCACTGGCCAGAGGGGCTCGAAACGGTCACACCCCGGCAAGTTCCGCCCCGAAAGTGAGATTCGCCTTGAAAAACCCGGCGATCAGGCGCATTTAACCGCCACTTCCGCGCATTTGACGCGGATAACCACTATAGGAGAGACCATGGCCAAGGAAGAACTGCTCGAATTCCCCGGTGTCGTGAAGGAACTCCTGCCGAACGCGACATTCCTGGTCGAGCTGGAAAACGGCCATACGATCATCGCGCACACGGCAGGCAAGATGCGGAAAAACCGCATCCGCGTTCTGGCTGGCGACAAGGTGCAAGTTGAAATGACCCCCTACGATCTGACCAAGGGTCGGATCAACTACCGCTTCAAGTAATCGCTTCATGCGACTTGTTCTCGGATCGGGAAGCCCCCGGCGGCTGGAGCTGTTGGGGGTCTTGGGCGTTCAGCCCGATGCGATTCTGCCCCCCGATATCGACGAAGACCCGCGTCCCGGCGAACTGCCGCGCCCTTACGTGGAACGCGTCGCGCGGGAAAAGGCGCTGGCGGTCACGGCTGACCCAGATGACATCGTGCTCTGTGCCGATACCACCGTTGCCATGGGCCGCAGGATCATGGGCAAGCCTGCGGATGCGGGGGAAGCCGCCGCGTTTCTGACCGCCCTCTCGGGTCGCCGTCACCGGGTCTATACCTCGGTCGCTGTGCGTCGCGGGGAAAAGCTCTGGGAACGGACCGTCGAAAGCCGGGTCCAGATGAAGCGGCTCTCGGATGATGAACTCAACGCCTATCTCGCCAGTGATGACTGGCGCGGCAAGGCGGGTGGCTATTCCATCCAAGGCCCTGCCGGGGCCTTCATCCCGTGGATCAGCGGCAGTTTTCACGCCATCATGGGCCTGCCCCTGCCGGAAACGGCGCATTTGCTGACGGCCGCTGGCTGGCCGGTCTGGAGACGCTCATGAAAGGCCGTATTGTCCTGCTCGACACGCTGAACGACCGCCCCGCCGCCGCTTTGATGGTGGACGGACGGTTGCAAGACCTGCTGATTGACCCGCCCGAGGACGGCCCGCCGGGCATCGGCGCGATCCTACGCGGGGTCTGCGACCGCCCCCTGAAAGGGCAGGGCGGCATGATGCTGCGCCTTCCCGACGGACAGACCGCGTTTCTGCGGCAGGGCAAAGGGTTATCCCCCGGTCAACCGCTTCTGGTGCAGGTCACCGGCATGGGCGCGGATGGCAAAGCGACGCCCGTCACCACGCGGCTTCTGTTCAAATCGCGCTACGCCATCGTCACGCCCGACGCGCCGGGGCTGAACATCGCCCGCTCGATCAGGGATGAAGCCGAACGCGACCGGCTGCTGGAGATTGCGCATGAGGCCATGGCGGGCGCGTCTGAGCGTTTCGGGTTGATCCTGCGCAGCGCCGCCGATGAGGTGGACGAGGACGCGCTGGCCGAGGACATCACCGCGATGCGCGAGCTGGCCGAAGCTGTCACCGCCGATCTGAACGGTGAGCCGGAATTGCTGGTCGATGCCCCCGACGCCCACATGACCGCCTGGCGCGACTGGGCCACCCCGGAACCGGACGAAGTTATCTCCCGCGACGGGGCCTTCGCCGATCTGGGCGTGCTGGAAGAAATCGACGCGGCGCTGACCCCGGAAGTGCCACTCACCTCCGGTGCCTCGATGAAGATCGAACCCACCTCCGCCCTCGTCGCGGTTGACGTCAACACCGGCCCTGACAGCTCCCTCGCGGCGGGGCTCAAAGCCAACCTCGCCGCCGCAAAAGACCTGCCGCGCCAATTGCGCCTGCGCGGGCTTGGCGGTCAGATCACGCTCGATGTAGCGCCCATGCCCAAGAAGGACCGCCGCCAGTTCGAAGATGCCCTGCGCCGCGCCTTCCGGGCCGATGGCACCGATACGGTGCTGGCAGGCTGGACGCCCCTTGGCATGTACGAGTTGCAACGCAAGCGTGACCGCTGGCCGCTGACGGCCCTGATCTGATCAGGCCACGCTGACCGGCAGGCTGTTATAGCCCCGGAACCGGGCCAGCCCCATGATCTCGGCCGGGCCATCCGCCCGCAGGCGCGGGAACCGCTCCACGAATTTGCCGATGGCAATCCGCCCCTCGATCCGCGCCAGCGTCGCGCCAAGGCAGACATGGATACCCGTGGCAAAGGCCAGATGCCGGTTGGGATTGCGGGTGATATCGACCGCCTCGGGGTCGTCGAACATCGCCGGATCGCGGTTCGCCCCGGCGATCGAGGTGTGGATATAGGTGCCCTTGGGCAGCACGCAATCCGTCAGCGCGATATCTTCCCCCGCCAGCCGGTTGCCGATCTGAAGCGGGCTTTGCACCCTCAGAAACTCCTCTACCGCCGTTGAAATATGCTCCGGCTCCCGCTGCAACAGTCGCAGCTGGTCGGGATTGTCCAGCAGGATGCCGATGGAATTGCCGACAAGGCTCGTCGTCGTCTCATGACCCGCATTCAGCAGGAAGATACAGTTCTGCACCAGTTCTTCCTCGGTCAGCCGCCGTCCGTCGACCTCGCCGAAGATCAGGCTGTCCAGCACCTCGCCTTGCCCCGCGCCCTCGGGGTTTGCCCGACGATGTGCAATCAGATCGGCCAGAATCGCCCCGAACTCCGCCACCGCGTCATTGCCCGCCTGCAGCCGCTCCGATGAAATCACCGGGTCGAGCGCGCCCAGAATGGCCAGCGAAAAGCCCCGCAGCTTGCGGCGATACTCTTCTGGAATCCCCAACATGAAGGAAATAATCTCGGTCGGCAGCACCATGGCAAAGGCCGGGATCAGATCGAAGGACCCCAAATCCTCCAGATCGTCCAGCATCCGATCCACGATCCCGTTAATCAGCGGCTCCATCTCGGCCAGCTTGCGCGGCGTGAAGGCCCCCGCCAGCAGCTTGCGCACCACCGTATGATAGGGCGGGTCGTTGAAGATCAGGCTTGTCGTGTGATGGGTCAGAAGCGGGCCGGGGCCGAACTTCTTGCCAAACTCTTCCGTCTTGTCCGACAGCATCGCGCGCGACTGATAGACCTTCAGGCAATCGGCATGCCGCGTCAGGTAGACCGAGCCATCCGGGTTGCGATGGACCGGGCTCTGCTCGCGCAAGGCGCGCAGGGTGGGGAAGGGATTGTCGATAAAATCCCGCCCGATACCGTTGAGGTCGAAGTCGCGGATGGATGCAGCCATTTGAAATTCCCCTCTCCCGTGCTTTCACGCTAGGGCAGGTGGCAACAGGCGGCAAGCATGGCTGGCATCCCGGCGCGCTTGATGCCAATATGATGTCCCGTCACAACGGAGCGCGCCTCATGTCCTGCCCGATCTGCAACAAAGACACGGATCAGAAATACCGCCCCTTCTGTTCGCGCCGCTGCGCCGATGTGGATCTTGGCCGCTGGCTGAATGGCAGCTACGCGGTGCCCTCGCAGGACCTCGAAGACCTGGAAGCGGCGGCCGAGGCATTGGCCACAGACAGTGACCGGCTGCACTGACTCGCGCCTTGTTTCGTTCCTGGCAGGCCTGAAATTCGGGCGATGTGCCAAGAAAATGTACGGCTCTTCGGAAATCTGAAATCCGGGATAATCCAGAGCTTAATCTACCAGTCCAGACTGAGAACTTCATCAGTCCAGCCAGAACGATTTCCTTGACGTAAGCGCTTTCACCCTCGCAAGCTGCAACATGCAAAAAGCATGGGCGCGGGCAAGACCGCGCTGAGAACAGGGAGACTACGAATGAAGAAATTTGCACTTGCTGGAACGGCTCTTGGTCTGGTGATGAGTGCCCAGGCGTCCGTCGCCCAGGGACTGGACGAGATCACCGTTGCCTATTTCCTCGAATGGCCGATGCCGTTCGAATACGCCAAGCAGATGGGCATCTACGAAGAAGAGATGGGCGTGACCATCAACTGGCGCGCCTTCGACACCGGCACCGCCATGTCCGCCGCCATGGCTTCGGGCGACGTGCATATTTCGGTCAGCCAGGGCGTGCCGCCCTTCGTGGTCGCGGCCTCTGCCGGGCAGGACATCCAGGTTGTCGACGTGGCGGTCAGCTACTCCGACAATGACAACTGCGTGGTTCACGAGTCGCTTGAAATCGACGCCTCCAACGTCGCGGATCTGGAAGGCCAGCGGGTCGGTGTGCCGATCGGCACCGCCGCCCATTACGGCTTCCTCCGCCAGATGGAGCATTTCGGCATCGACGTCAGCACGTTGGAAGTGGTCGACATGGCACCCGCCGATTCCGCCGCTGCACTGGCGCAGGGCTCGCTTGGCATGGCCTGTGGCTGGGGCGGTGCGCTGCGCCGCATGATGGAACATGGCAACACCCTGCTGACTGGCGCGGAAAAGCAGGAACTGGGCATCTACGTCTTCGACGTGACCTCGGTCCCCGCCTCCTTCGCGGAAGAAGAGCCGGAACTGCTGGCCGCCTTCCTGTCCGTGACCGCCGACATGAACGCCATGTGGAACTCGGGCGAGCACACCGACGAGATGCTGCCGGTGATCGCGCGCGACGCGGGTATGGATGAAGACGCGACCGCCGCGACGCTGGCCGGTTTCGAATTCCCCTCGGTTGAAGAGCAACTGTCCGAAGCCTGGCTCGGTGGTGGCACCCAGACCTTCCTTCTGGAAGTGGCCAACTTCTTCGTCGAGACCGGCAATATCGACGCCGCCCGCGAGTCCTACGAAAGCGCGGTCAATACCGGCCCGTTGCAGATGGTGCATGACGGGATGTAATCCCGACATCACGGACGGCGCGGCAGTGCTTCGCGCCGTCCTTTCTGCAGATTTTCTTATATACTTGGAAGGTAGGGCAGTATGACCGGGCTTGTGCTCGACAGCATCTCCATGCGTTTCGATCTGCCGGATGGCGGGGTCGTGCAGGCGCTTCAGGATGTATCGCTGACCATCAAGGAAGGGGAGATCCTGTCTGTCCTCGGCCCCTCGGGCTGTGGCAAGACCACCCTTCTCAACATCATTGCGGGGTTTCTCGCGCCCACCGAGGGCAAGATCGAGCTCAATGGCCATTACGTGACCGGCCCCGATGCCGAACGCGGCATGGTGTTCCAGAAAGGCGCGCTTTTCGAATGGATGAGCGTGCGCCAGAACGTCGATTTCGGCCCTCGCATGAAGGGCATGCCCAAGGCCGAACGTGACCAGATCACCGATCACCTGCTGGAAACCGTGGGCCTTCAGGATTTCAAGGAAAAGGCCGTCTATGAACTGTCGGGCGGCATGCAGCAGCGCGTGGCGCTGGCCCGCTGCCTGGCCAATGACCCCGATGTGATCCTGATGGACGAGCCGCTGGGCGCGCTCGATGCGCTGACGCGCGAGAAGATGCAAGGGCTGGTGCTCAAGCTCTGGAAGGAAACCGGCAAGACCATCATCCTGATCACCCACTCCGTGGAAGAGGCGCTGCTTCTGGGCGAAAGGCTGATCGTGATGGCCCCCCGTCCCGGCCGCCTGCATCGCGAATACAACCTGCCCTTCGCCGATATGGGCGTGAACGCGGATCTGCGAGAGGTCAAGAAACACCCCGAATTCAGCGAGCGGCGTGAGGAAATCCTGTCGATGATCTGGGACATGGAAGAAGAGATCATGGGCCGGACAGAGGGGGCCGCATAACATGTTGATCGCAGCCATCTATGCCGCCATTTTCATCGTCGCCTTCGTTGCGGTGAAGGCGTTCAATTCGATGCGCGAATCGCGCCACGATTTCACCTCGCTCAAGACCGTGACCTTCGGTGATGAAAGCGCCGTGCGCCCGACGCGGGCGGCCTCGGTCATCTCGGTCATTTCGATCTTCCTGATCTGGGGGGCGTTCACCGGCTCGGTGATCTCGCCCATTCACGTGCCGGGCCCATTCCTTGGCGACACCAGCTTTACCTACACCGCCGAAAACGCCGCCGGCGAACGCGATGACGCCACGGTGACCGTGCTTGTCCGTCCCGTAGGCGAAGAAGTGGACCTGCCCGAAATCGACCCCGGCGACGGCTTTGCGCTGAACGATGTGGACGCCATCAGCGGCGGGCGGTCCAGCCTGATCCGGACCGGCAATAACGATATCGGCGCCGATGAAGACGGGTTCCGCGTGGTCGCCATCAATGGCCAACCGCTGGAGCCGGAGGTGGGCGAGGTCGATACCGGCGACGGGGTCGTGACGCTCAGCCGCCGGGGCACCGTGCGCTTCACACCGAATGCGGGCATGCAGATGGAACCGATCTGGCTGCCCCCGCCAGAGGCCGTCTGGAGCCGGGTCATCGAAATCTCGCGGGAAGGCTATCGCGATTTCACCCTCGCCGAGCATCTGGGCTACTCGCTGTTCCGGGTGCTGGCAGGCTTCGCCCTGGGCGCCGCCGTGGGCATCCCGCTGGGCTATGCCATGGGCCTGTCCAACTGGTTCCGCGGCTGGTTCGACCCGATCGTCGAATTCATGCGCCCGGTGCCGCCGCTGGCCCTGATCCCGCTGGTGATCATCTGGTTCGGTATCGATGAAAGCGGAAAGATCTTCCTGCTGTTCCTCGCTGCGCTCTGGATCATGACCATTGCCGCAAGGGCGGGCGTATCGGGCGTGTCGATTTCCAAGATTCACGCGGCCTATTCGCTGGGGGCGTCGAAAAGCCAGATCATGCGCCATGTGATCATCCCCAACAGCCTGCCGGAAATCTTCACCGGCGCGCGGGTGGCGATGGGCGTCTGCTGGGGCACGGTGGTTGCCGCCGAACTGGTTGCCGCCGAACAGGGCGCCGGGCAGATGATCGTGGCCGCGTCGAAGTTCCAGCTCACTGATATCGTGATAATGGGGATCATCCTGATCGGGATCATCGGCTATGGCATCGACATGCTGATGCGCTGGGCCGAGCGGGTTCTGGTCCCCTGGAAGGGCAAGGTCTGAGTGCCAGGTGATGATTGTTGCGAAAAGGCCCCCGGTGTTCCGGGGGCCTTTTTGGTTTCGCCGCCTACGGCGTCGACCGGGGGCGGCCCGGTTTGCCCCGCTAGCGCGGGGGCTTCACCGGGCCGCCAGCGCGCGCACCATGTCTCTGCGTCAACCAATTGCAAAGGAATTCACCCGCAAGGAATTGGTAGGAAAGCTTACAGGGGCAAGGCGATTTCGCCGCGCCTTTGGCGCGTCGACCGGGGTGGCCCGGCTTACCCCCCGCTATGGCGGGGGCCGCGCCGGGCCACTTGGGGCTCTGCCCCAAACCCCGAGGTATTTGAACCAAACTGAAAGAAACGGGGCATTCTTGGCGGTTTTGTCTGCACGGGGGGTGTACGGGGGGTGTACAGGGGGTGCACGCATGGCACCGCGGTGTTCAGGCCGCAGAAAAGCCCCGGAGCACTGTGGCACGCCGGGGCCTTTGGGACCGCTGTCGGGCGATCAGATCAGCCGAAAACCTTGCTCAGCGCCTTGTCCACCGCATCGGTGATCGCGTCGATATCCTCTGCCGTGGCGATCAGCGCGGGGCTGAAGCAGAGCACGTTGTTACGGCCCGGAATCGAGCGGTTGGAGGAGCCGATGATCACGCCCTGTGCGGCGCAATCCGCGACCACGGCCATCACGTCCTTTTCCTCGACCGGTTCCTTGGTCTCACGGTCTTTTACCAGCTCCGCGCCCAGGAAAAGCCCCTTGCCGCGCACATCGCCGATGATCTGGTGCTTGTCCATCAGCGCCCTGAGGTTGCCGATCATCCGGGCGCCCATCTGGGTGCAGTTTTCCAGCAGGCCCTCTTCCTCGATGATCGCCATATTCTCCAGCGCCGCCGCCGGGCCGCCGGTGCAGCCCCCGAAGGTGGAGATGTCGCGGAAGTGGTTCAGCTTGTCCGACGGGTCGGTCTTGAACAGATCGAACACCTCTTCCGTCGTCACCATGCAGGCGATGGCCGCATAGCCCGAGGCGACGCCCTTTGCCATGGTCACGAAGTCGGGCTTGATGCCGTAATGCTGGTAGCCGAACCACTGGGTGCCAGTGCGGCCCACGCCGCAGACGACCTCGTCGATATGGAGCAAGACGTTGTATTCCTTGCAAATCTCCTGAACGCGGTCCCAGTAGCCTTCGGGCGCTTCGATGACGCCGCCACCGGCAGTGACGGGTTCGAGGCAGAGCGCGCCGACGGTCTCGGGGCCTTCGCGCAGGATCACCTCCTCGATCAGGTTGGCCGCCGCAATGCCGAACTCCCGGCCCGAGAGATGGCCAAGGCCCAGTTCTTCCTTGCGGTATTCCATGCAATGGGGCACGCGCACGAAATCCGGCGCGAAGGGGCCGTATTGCATGTTGCGTTCATCCTGGCCGCCTGCCGACATCGCCGCCAGCGTGGAGCCGTGATAGTCGCGGTCGCGGTAGAGGATCTTGGTTTTCTTGCCCCCATATTTCTTGTGCGCGATCTGGCGGACCATCTTGAAGGCCTTCTCGTTCGCCTCAGACCCTGAGTTGGTGTAGTAGACGCGGGACATGCCCGGCATCTTCTCGATCAGCTTCTCGGCGAAAAGCGCACCGGGGATCGAGCCCGCAGCCTGTGCGAAATAGCACATCTTCATGAGCTGTTCATGGACGGCATCGGCAATGCGCTTGCGGCCATAGCCCACGTTCACGGTCCAGACAGCGCCGGAGACGGCGTCGATATATTCCTTGCCATGGGCATCCCAGACCCGCATGCCCTTGCCCTCGACGATGATCCGGGGCTCGCCGGTTTCAAAGGGTTTGTGCTGGATCAGATGGTGCCAGACATTGGCGCGATCCGCCTCGATCACATGGCTGATATCATTGGGGTTGAAGGGGGTGTTCATATCTCTCTCCACCGGAAAACGGTCTCTGGGATCACAGTGCCGGGTTGCAGGGAAACCAGATAGGGCCAGAGCCTATCCATGCATAGCGCCAGTGGATTGACAAGCACCCTGTGCCCCGCGCATGTGGTGTGACCAGAGTTAACCAGAGGTTAAGTCCAGCCGTGCCCATTCCGGTGGAGTCCTTCTTTCTCGATACCCAGGCCGAGGGAACCCTTCAACAGAAGGTGCAAAGGCTGGTGGCAGAGGGCATTCTGTCCGGGCGTTTCAGGCCGGGGGAGAAGCTGCCATCCAGCCGAAAACTGGCCATTCATCTGGGGATCAGCCGGATCACGGTGACCAATGCCTATACCGAACTGGTGGCCGATGATTACCTGATTTCGCGGGGACGATCCGGCTATTTCGTGTCCGATACCGCGCCGACCCCGCCTGAATTCGATCTCAGCAACCGCAAGGAAAAACCGGGGATCGACTGGTCGCGGGCCATTGGGCAGCGGTTTGACAGCCCGGCCCTGCCGCTGCGCCCGCTGAACTGGCATGAATACCCCTATCCGTTCATCTACGGGCAGGCGGACCCGACGCTCTTTTCGCATCAGACCTGGCGGCAATGCGGGTTGCAGGCGCTTGGGCAGAAGGATTTCAAGATCCTGACCGCCGACCGTTACGAGGAAGACGACGAACGCCTGCTGGAACATATCCAGCGCCATATCCTGCCGCGCCGGGGGATCGCCGCCCGCAAGGAAGAGATCCTGATCACCATGGGCGCGCAGAACGCCCTTTGGATGACGGCGCAGATCCTGCTGACGCAGCGGCGCAAGGCGGTGCTGGAAAACCCGACCTATCCCGGCCTGCGCGAAATCCTGACCCAGACCAGATGCCATCTGGTGCCCATTGACGTGGATGACGAGGGCCTGCCGCCCGAGGCGCTGCCGCCCGATACGGATGTGGTCTTTACCACCGTGTCGCATCATTGCCCGACCAATATGACCATGCCGGTGGACCGCCGCAGGCGGCTTCTGGATCTTGCGACCGAGCGTGGGTTCGTGGTGGTCGAGGACGACTATGAATTCGAGCTCTCCTTCAAGAACGCACCATCGCCCGCGCTGAAGTCGATGGATGACACCGGGGCGGTGATCTATATCGGCTCGTTCTCCAAGTCGCTCTTTCCCGGGCTGAGGTTGGGATATGTGGTGGCGGATGAGGAGTTCATCCGGGAGGCCCGCGCCCTGCGCGCCCTGGTGCTGCGTCACCCGCCCGGCCACATCCAGCGCACCGTCGCCTATTTCCTGTCGCTTGGCCATTACGACGCGCAGATCAACCGGATGCGCAAGGCCTACGAGATTCGGCGCACGGTCATGGCCGCCGCGATCGAACGCCATGGATTGTCCATTTCAGGGGCGGTTGCCACCGGCGGCTCCAGCTTCTGGATGGCAGCGCCGCCGCGTGTGGATACCGAGATTCTGGCCCGCAGGCTTTATGATCGCGGCGTGGTCATCGAACCGGGGCGCAGCTTTTTCAGCCCTGCGGATGATGCGCGGCGGTTCTACCGGCTGGCCTACAGCTCCATCCCCTCTGAAAAGATCCCAGAAGGCATTCGCCGGATCGCCGAAGAGATCGCCGCCTTTGGCCATAGCGAGCCGCGCTAACTGGCCCTAACCGCAGGGCAGGGCAGGGCGCTACAACCGACGTCAAAGCACAGACAGTGCCCATCCTTTTCCGTGGAGATGCCGCCAATGAAAATGACCACCGAAGAAGCCTTTGTAAAAGTGCTGCAAATGCATGGGATCGAAGATGCCTTTGGCATTATCGGCTCCGCCTTCATGCCGATTTCCGACCTGTTCCCGCAGGCGGGCATTTCCTTCTGGGACTGCGCCCACGAAGGCTCGGGCGGGATGATGGCCGATGGCTATACCCGCGCGTCGGGCAAAATGAGCATGATGATCGCCCAGAACGGCCCTGGCATCACCAATTTCGTGACCGCCGTGAAAACCGCCTACTGGAACCACACGCCCCTGTTGCTGGTGACGCCGCAGGCCGCCAACAAGACCCTGGGGCAGGGGGGATTTCAGGAGGTCGAGCAGATGGCCGCCTTCAAGGATATGGTTGCCTATCAGGAAGAAGTGCGCGACCCGTCACGCGTGGCCGAAGTGCTGAACCGGGTGATCATCAACGCCAAGCGCGCCTCCGCCCCTGCGCAGATCAACATGCCCCGCGATTACTGGACGCAGGTGATCGACATCGACCTGCCCGCGATCGTGGAATTCGAACGCCCCGGCGGTGGTGAGGAAGCGGTGGCCGAGGCTGCCAAGATGCTGTCCGAGGCCAAGTCGCCCGTCATCCTGAATGGCGCAGGCGTGGTTCTGGGCGGCGCGATCCCCGCCTCCATGGCACTGGCCGAACGTCTCGATGCGCCGGTTTGCGTGGGCTACCAGCATAACGACGCCTTCCCCGGCTCTCACCCGCTTTTCGCCGGTCCGCTTGGCTATAACGGATCGAAAGCCGGGATGGAGCTGATCAGCCAGGCGGACGTGGTCCTGTGTCTGGGCACCCGCCTCAACCCGTTTTCGACCCTGCCGGGCTATGGCATCGACTACTGGCCGCAAAATGCCAAGATCATCCAGGTCGATATCAATCCCGACCGCATCGGCCTGACCAAGAAAGTGAGCGTCGGTATCGTGGGGGACGCGAAGAAAGTCGCGACGTCGATCCTCGCGCAGCTGTCCGACACGGCAGGCGACGAGGGCCGGGCCGAGCGCAAGGCGCGTATTGCGCAGACCAAATCGGCCTGGGCGCAGCAGCTCTCCTCCATGGATCATGAAGATGACGATCCCGGCACCACCTGGAACGAACGCGCCCGCGCCGACAAACCCGACTGGATGAGCCCCCGCATGGCCTGGCGCGCCATTCAGCGCGCCCTGCCGAAAGAGGCGATCATCTCCTCCGACATCGGCAACAACTGCGCCATCGGCAATGCCTACCCCTCCTTCGAAGAGGGTCGCAAATACCTCGCCCCCGGTCTCTTCGGCCCATGCGGCTATGGCCTGCCCGCCGTGGTGGGCGCCAAGATCGCCTGCCCGGACACGCCGGTTGTCGGGTTCTCCGGCGACGGGGCCTTCGGCATCGCGGTGACGGAACTCACGGCGATCGGCCGCGGCGAATGGCCCGCGATCACGCAAGTGGTGTTCCGCAACTACCAGTGGGGGGCCGAGAAGCGGAATTCGACCCTGTGGTATGACGATAACTTCGTCGGCACCGAGCTCGATGAACAGGTCAGCTACGCCGGCATCGCCAAGGCCTGCGGGCTTCAAGGCGTTGTGGCGCGCACGATGGACGAATTGTCGGAGGCGCTGGAGCAGGCGCTGAAGGATCAGGCCGCTGGCAAGACTACGCTGATCGAGGCGATGATCAACCAGGAACTGGGCGAACCTTTCCGCCGCGACGCGATGAAGAAACCGGTCGCCGTGGCGGGCATCGACGCCGCCGACATGCGCCCACAGAAAACGGCCTGATCTCAGGCCTGTTCTGGCCAATAGACCGCGGCGCAATCCGCGGTCCTTTCCCTTAGAATCTAGGGCACTAGCAGGCCCGTGATCCGGAACCGCCAGCTTGAGTTTCCCGACATCGGGCAAGGCCGCAAAAAATCTCTCAAACCCTATGGACAGCCCCGCCCGAACCACCTAGAACGCCCCCACCCGCAGGAGACTCTCCTGCTCCCGTGCCCGGGTAGCTCAGGGGTAGAGCAGTGGATTGAAAATCCTCGTGTCGGTGGTTCGATTCCGCCCCCGGGCACCATTAAATCTAAAATTATCCAAATAGATCTGTAGCATGATTTAGTATCGGCTTTTTCTATCCACCTTACTGCCCACCTGTGCGCCGGGATGGCGTTCCGGGGCTAGACGAGCTTTTCTGCTTCCCAACCCTTGCCCATGTCGCCCTGTCGAAAGAGCCAGAAGCCACGAGTAGTTACTAAGCCGACGCTCGCTGTTTGTGCGAGCATATCCCGGGTATGCCCCCACCGGCACCGCTTCGACGACGCGCAACGCGGACAGTCTTAGCCGGTTTCTTCCCGGCATTGCGCATCGAGAGCGAGCACGGCTTCGGCCCGCCGTCGGGAGTCTGTGAAGTGGTCCCAGAAAACTGGACAGTCGGCTAAGGTGTATCCCAAACCTTTGAAGGGATGCGAAGATGGCAAAGCGCCGGAACTTTACAGATCAGTTTAAGGCCAAGGTGGCGTTGGAAGCGCTGCGGGGCGACAAGACCGTGCAGGAGATCGCAGCGAAGCATCAACTGCACCCGAACCAGGTCAGCACATGGAAGCGACAAGCTATTGACGGGATGGCGGACGTGTTTTCTGGCGGCAAGCAGAGCGGCCCCACCGAAGCCGAAGTCAAGGAGTTGCACGCCAAGATCGGGAGGTTTGCGGTCGAGAACGATTTTTTGTCGGAAGGGCTCAAAAAAGCTGAGCCCCGAGAAGAAACGCGCGATGATCAGGCTGGATCACCCCGAGCTGAGCATCCACTGCCCGGCAGGGCATTGCGCAGCAATGTCCCGAGAGGGGGCCAACAATGCAAGTTGGTGCAGCTGAGCCGTTCGGCAATTTACTACACGCCGGTCGGGGTCAATGTGGACACGCTGGCGATGATGAAAGAGATCGACCGGGTGTTCACCCGATACCCGTTCTTCGGATCACGCCAGATCGCGGCCTATCTGCGCCGGGAAGGGATCGTTATTGGTCGTCATCGCGTCCGTCGCCTCATGGCGAAGATGGGCTTGGAAGCGATCTACAAGCGTCCTCGAACCAGCAAGCCGCACCCCCAGCATCCGGCCTATCCGTATTTGCTGAGGAAGATGCAGATTGACCGCCCCAATCAGGTCTGGTGCGCAGATATCACCTTTGTGCCGGTCAGGAATGGGTTCCTGTATCTGGTCGCCATAATGGACTGGGCCACGCGCAAGGTCCTGAGTTGGCGGCTGTCGAACACGAGGCACGCCGACTTCTGCGTCGATGCTTTGAACGAAGCCATCGCCAAGCACGGCCTGCCCGAGATCATGAATACGGATCAGGGCAGCCAGTTCACCGGGTCGGCTTGGATCACCACGTTGACCGAGGTGGGCGCGCGCATCTCGATGGACGGTCGGGGAAGATATCTCGACAACATCTTCATCTAACACCTGTGGCGATCCTTGAAGCAGGAGGCCATATACCTCGAGGAAATCTCCGATGGCTTCCAGGCCCGGCGCGTCGTCAGGAACTGGATGGTCTTCTACAACACCAGAAGGCCCCATTCGGCGCTTGATCGGCAGACGCCGGACGACGCATATTGGGCAGGCTTGGAAGAGCGAAACGCAGCATGAAACCTAAACCCGATACACCTTAGAAACGCTGCAAAGCTGCCCGAAAGAAACGCTGCAAAGCTGTCCGAAAAGGTGGGACCACTTCAGAATACCACGCTCGTGTCATGGTCTGCGTATTGTAGACTGCCTTGGTATGACAGTTGGTGTTGCTTTGCGAACGTCAGACTCCTTTCTTGGGACAGTGCCGCATAGAAGGTCAATGGCTTCGAATGCAATCTGATCAAACGGAACGCGGACCGTTGTAAGCGGTGTCGGCAACAAACGGACCAATGGGATGTCATTGTATCCGACCAACGACACATCCTCGGGAACCGACAGCCCAAGGCGAAGCATGGCAGTCATCGCTCCGATCGCGGTGTTGTCATTCATAGCGAACACGGCGGTCGGTCTATCCGGCTGCTCGAGCAGGGTTTTCGCCGCGATTGCACCAGACTCGATGCCGAAGGTTGACTGAACGATCAACGTTGGGTCTGGGGGAATGCCTGCTTCTTCCATGGCCTGCAGATAGCCAGCCTTGCGCAGGCGAGCGCTGGACGCGTAGTCCGGACCCGCGATTAGGCCTATCCGTCTATGACCGAGGTCCAACAAATGGCGGGTTGCAAGATATCCGCCGAGTTGATCGTCGCCTACTGATGAGGGATTGCTCCCATCTGTCCGAAGAGCAAGAACGAACGGCACCCCCCTGTCCTTGAGTTCGTCTGGGAAATCGTCACCTTCCCGCGCCGTTGCTAGAACCAGGCCATCGACTCCTCGCCGCAAGAGAGACTCAGCAGCAATTCTAACCTGGCCTGGATCATCCTCGGTCGTGGCCACCATCGCAAAACGTCCTACCCGCGCACTCGAGCGAGCAAGAGCTTCATATAGCATGGCCATAACGGTATCCGTCAGCCGCGGAACGATCACACCGATCGTCATGCTCTGGCCCCTGCGCAAGCTGGCGGCGGCAACATCGCGAATATATCCCAGATCCTGCGCGACGCGCCGGACCTTGCGGGCGGTTTCGCTATCTGACCACGGCAGTCGCTCGTCGAGCACACGGGACACCGTTGATTTCGAAACACCCGCCACCGAGGCGACATCGTGCAAAGTTACGCGGTGTCCGCGCCTGCTATCGTTCTGATCGCTCGTCAAACTTCGAAACCTCACTGGTTTCCTCCTGTCATAGCCTGCGCCGCATCGCGCGTCACGTCTCTGATTTTTTCACTTGACGAGCGGTTGCATCCAGCCATAGATGGGAACGTTCCCACAAACGTTCTTGCATGGGTGATGGTGCATCGCAAGAAAAAACGACACCTCACATCGGGAACGATTGCAATAACGATCCTGAAACAGGAGAATAGAATGGACATCATGGATCTTCGAGGGCTCAGCCCAGCCCCCGTCACAGCTTTCAACAAAGATGGTTCGCTTGATATCGCGGCGAACGTGCGCATTGCGAAGTGGCTGGCCAGTTTCGACGACGTGAAGTCGCTGGTTATTCTTGGCCATGCCGGTGAAGGCACATTCCTGACCGAAGATGAACGTCTCGAGCTTATTCGCGCGTATACCGACACCGTCGATGTGCCGATCATAGCAGGCATCACCGGCGAAGGCACTAAAGTCGCCGCGATGGAGGCCCGCAAGTGCAAGGATGCAGGCGCGACGGGAGCACTGGTTTACCCGAACCATGGCTGGCTGCGCTTTGGCTTTCAGAAGGGTGCCCCGCAGGACCGCTACAAGGCAATCTGGGAAAACTCGGGCCTTCAGTGCATCTTGTTCCAGTATCCCGATACCACCAAGGCCAGCTACGACCTGGACACCCAGCTGGAATTGGCTGCGCAGGAAGGCGTTGTCGCCACCAAGAACGGCGTGCGCAACATGAAGCGCTGGTATGTGGAAGTTCCTGAGTTGAAAAAAGCGCAACCCGACTTGCAGATCCTGTCCTGCCACGACGAATGGTTGCTGCCCACCATGTTCGATGTCGATGGCCTGCTGGTCGGGTATGGCAACATCGCGCCGGAATTGCTGATCGAATTGATCAACGCAGGAAAAGCTCAGGACTACCCAACTGCCCGAAAAGTCTTCGAACAGCTTCTGCCGGTGACGCGTGCCGTCTACCACCGTAGCTCGCATATGGAGGGCACGGTCGCACTGAAGATCGGTCTGCGCCACCGAGGATTGCTGGAACATGCCACGATCCGGGAGCCGCTAAAAGATCTCGGGGAGGCTGCTGAGCGTGAGATTGAGGCCGCCTTTGAGGCCGCCGGAATAGGCCGGGTCGAGCACTTGCTGGCTGCTGAATGAACCGTTGCCCCCGCGCATGGCGCAGGGGCATAGCTATGCATAGGGAGGATAATCCATGCTCAAGAACCTCAAGATCAACATCCGAATGGCGATGATCGGCTTCGCGACACTCGCGCTGACTGCAACCGTCGCCCCAGCCCAAGACGTGCGCATCGGCGCCATGCGTGAAGGCACGTCCTGGTATGTATTCGCCGCCACGCTGGAACAGCTTATCGAGCCCATTCTGGGGGACAATTCGGTCGAGGTCGTCGCCCGTGGCGGCGGTGTCGCCAACCCGATGGTGGTTCAGGCTGGCCGCGCCGAAATTGCTCTGTCAAACACCGCAACGGCGGTTTGGGCGTTCACGGGCCACCCTGCCTACGAAGGTGCCTCAGCCCCCGACATCCGCGCGCTCGTCGGCGGATTGAACAGCGTCTATGTCGGCGTAATGGCACGGCAGTCCTTCCTCGATGAAATGGGCACTAACGACCTTGGCGAAATCCTTGCGTCGGGAGAACCCGTCCGCATCCTAATGAAACCAGCGGGATCCAGCGCCGTGCCGACCGCCGAGATGATCCTTGAGGCGCTCGGCTCCAGCTTCGAGGCTGTGCGCGAAAATGGTGGCGACATCGTCCAGGTCGGCGCGCCGCAAATTCCGGCGGTCATCCGCGACGGTTCGGCCGATATCTACATCGACACCATGATCCCCGGTCATCCGACGATCACCGAGGTCGCACTGACGAATGATATGGCCTACCTTGATCTTCCTCAGGCAGCGCTTGATGCGCTGGCGGAAAACGGTCTGACTCCTGGCACCTGGGGACCGTGGTTCGAAGGTCAGGACGGCCCAACCTCGGGCGGAAACCTTGGGACGGTGTTGATCGCAAACGCGTCGCTGAATGACGAAACCGCCTATCAGATCACCCGCGCTTTGATCGAAAACGCTGCCGCAATGGGCGAGGCACACGCAGCATGGCGTCGGTTCAATCCCGAAAACGCGTGGCAGCCCGAAAATGTCGGCATTCCGCTGCATCCGGGCGCAGAGCGCTACTACCGCGAGCGCGGCTGGATCGAGTAACCCATCGTGCCCGGCGCCGACTAGCTGGCGCCGGGCGCTCGATCGCCGATAGTCGTTTGTCCACGCCGTAATTCCGAAGGAAATCCGAATGTCCGCCCTCACCATGCGAAAGACTGTCCTGTCGCCTGCCTTCCTCGTGGGTGTCGGCTTTGTCCTGTTTCAAACCTGGATCCTGCTCGAACCGCAACAGCCGCTTTTTGAGCGCCCGATCCATCTCAGCGTGGCATTGGTGCTGTTGTTTCTCTATCGCCCGCTTACCGCATTCTGGATTCCCCGTCCGATCCGGATCAGTTTGGACGGACTGGCCATCCTAGGGTCGATTTCCGTTGGTGCATACTACCTGACCGAGTTTGGTCGCCTTACAACGCGGATGGAGAACGTCTCACCTGTGTTTGACCTCGACGTCTATGCGGGAGTTCTTCTGGTTGGACTGCTCCTAGAAGGCGCTCGTAGGGCGGTTGGTTGGATCCTTGTTGCAGTTCTGGGTGTGTCAATTGCTTATGCTTTTTGGGGTAACGCTCTGCCGGGCTGGATGTCTTTCCGAGGCTTCGGACTTGAGGAAGCCATCGAGATCTCAACTATGACCACGGCCGGGGTGCTTGGTATCACAACCTCCACCTCGGTAAGCTTCATCTTTTATTTCATCCTCTTCGGCGCGTTCTATGCAGCGGTGGGTGGCGGGCAGCTGTTCATCGACCTTGCGATCCGAGGTGCAGGGCGCGCCACCGGGGGCACGGCGAAAGCCGCAGTGATTTCATCAAGCCTGATGGGGTCGATCTCCGGAAGCGCCGTGGCAAACGTGGTCTCGACCGGCGTGCTGACCATTCCTCTCATGAAACGCACAGGACTATCGGCACATCGCGCTGCAGGGATCGAGGCCATTTCCTCCACTGGGGGCCAGTTGATGCCTCCGATCATGGGGGTCGCCGCCTTCGTCATGGCTGAGATGCTGAACGTGCCCTATGTTACCATCGCTCTTGCGGGGCTGATCCCCGCCTTGGCCTTCTACCTTGCGCTCTTGGCCGTGGTCGATCTGTCTGCCCGTCGCAGCGGGATCCGGGCCCTCACCGCCGAAGAGGTTAGCAGCGTAGACCCTATCCTGCCGCGGCTACACCTTCTCCTGCCGCCGCTGATCCTGATCGGTGCACTCCTCTCCGGCTATTCCGCAGCCTATTCCGCCGTTGTCGCTTCTGTATCCTGTCTTGTTGTTCCGTTCCTGTCTCGGCACACTTGGATCGGATGGGAGGAGCTTGTGACCGGTCTTCGCGACGCTCCGAAACAGGCTGCCGAAGTCGCCGTGCCAATTGCCGGGATCGGCTTGGTCATCGCGGTGGCGATTCAATCTAACCTCGCGCTCAAGTTCGCAGGCTCTCTTGTGGACATGGCAGAAGGTTCAATATTCCTCTCCCTTGCAATTGCAATGCTTGGTTGCATCATCATGGGCATGGGCCTTCCAACGGTGGCCGCCTACATCATCGGCGCTGTCCTATTCGTGCCTGCGATTCAGGACTTGGGCGTTGAGCCGCTCGCCGCTCACTTCTTCATCTTCTACTACTGTGTTTTGTCCATGGTAACGCCGCCGGTGGCACTGGCCTCTTTCGCTGCGGCCGGAGTTGGTGATGCTCCTGTCATTAAGACAAGCATGTCAGCCTTCGGCTTCAGCCTGGTCGCCTTCTTCGTTCCTTTCAGTTTCGTATTCGACTCGGCGGTCCTGTGGCAAGGCACTGCTGCCGAGATCGCTCTTGGTGCGGCGGCATTACTGCTTTCGACAGCGCTCTGGGCGATTGCTTTCGGGGGCTGGTGTGGCCGATCGCTTGGCTGGGCGGCTCGAGCGGTGATTGGTGCAGCTGGTCTCGTGTCAGTGATCGCGCCCTCGGGGTCATCATGGTGGTTTGGCGGAATCTTTGTCGGCTGGTCTGCGGTTCTAGTCATCGTGGTTCTGTCACGTCGCGCACCGGGCGTCATTCAGGCCAAACTTGCGGACTGAGCAACTCAATCACCAAGCTGGTTCGCTCGAATTTGTCAGGGCAGATTGTCATCGAGCTGACCCATGGACTGCAGGATCTCGCTTTGGAGCTGCTGCTTGTTCACCTTGGCAAGCAGTAAGCCGAGAGAGTCACGCTCCACCACCTTTGCCGAGGAAGAGTAAGTGGTCTTTTTCGAGCGTTCGACTGTCCTCATTGCTTCTCATCACCCGTTGCGTGTCAAAAAGCACCATGGGAAACATCCGATCCAGCGCGTGGCTTTGCCATTCGCGAGCCAAATCGAGCGCCGCACCGGTGAGGGTAGCCGACCCTAGGGGCCCCTCAGTTTAGGAGAACGGCGTGTGCGTGCAATTGCGAGATATTGCGCAAGAGGTTCGAGATCTTCGATTTCTGGACCGAGGCGCTCAGATGCGTTTGGGGCTCGCTGTAGATTGGGATGGACGCTTTGCTTACCCAAACGCGTTCGGTCTAACCAAAGAGGCGTTTGTCCAGGAACACTTCGCAAATGCTGGCAATCCGGAGCGCGGAGTTGTTGTGATGAACCTCCACAAAGCTAAGGGGAAACAATTTGATGAAACAGTTCTGTTCGAAGACGCGCCGGTGTTCGCTAGAGGTGTAGGATTGGTTCGAAATAGCGGTCGGTTCGTTCGTGGAAATGTTGACGATGACAACCTAGGCCAGGCAAGAAAGAACTTCCGAATGGCTGTCACCAGGTCCAAGTACCGGACCACGGTAAGTACCCCTACCAGGGACAAGTGCGTATTTTTCAGCGAGTTGATGTGAATGAGGGACTGGAGGGTTTTCAGAACCTACCAAATGCTCGCGAAAAAAGAGACTAAGAAGAGACTAAGAAGCAAGGAAGGCTCAGACGTTTCCGTCTAATCCTTTGATTTTTTTTGGAGGCGAGTACCGGAATCGAACCGGTGTCCACGGATTTGCAATCCGCTGCGTCACCACTCCGCCAACTCGCCGCCGGTGGTGTTGGCGCGTTTTGCCCCATTCTCGGGGTTTGTGCAAGCGGCTCTTTTGGGGCAATGACGCCTGCGCGCAAACGGGCATCATGTGCGTCGGAACTGGCCGCGAGAACACGGCAGACCGGTCTTGACCAGGAGGCGGGTCCGGGATGCGAACCGGTGATGGACTACGGTTTTGCAAACCGCGGTGCGCGACCACGCCGCAAACGCGCCCGACCTTCTACCAATCATCTCGCTTGATTGATCCTTGAGATACACCTTGCGAATGCGCTGTTTCTGCATCGGCGAGGGTCGCACCGGATGCGCGCGGCGGCTTGTCCGTTGCCCCTGCTGGCCCACTGTGGCAAGAGGGGCGAAACAACAAGCTTCCCGGGTTCGAACATGCAAGATTTTGCCACCCTCCGCACCGTGATGGTCGACACTCAGGTCCGCACGCAGGACGTGACGAAGTTCAACATCATCGAAGCCATGCTGACCGTCGCGCGCGAGGCCTACTTGCCCGAGGCGCTTCGCAACGTGGCCTATATGGGCGAGAACGTGACGCTGGAAGGCGGTCGCGTGGTGTTGGAGCCGCGCAGCCAGGGCAAGATGCTCGACGCGCTCAATGTCGGTCAGGACGAACTGGTGCTCGATCTGGGCTGCGGTCTTGGCTATTCGGCGGCGGTCCTGGCGCATCTGGCCGAGGCTGTCGTGGCCGTGGAAGAGGTTGCGGGCATGGCCGAAGACGCACAGTCCACGCTCAGCGCGCAGGGCGTCGACAATGTCGCCGTGATCGAGGGTGCGCTGGCCGAGGGCAGCGCCAAGCACGGCCCCTATGACGTGATCTGCATCGAAGGCGGGGTCGAGACCGTGCCCGATGCGCTGACCGATCAGCTCAAGGACGGTGGCCGCATCGCGGCGATTTTCATGGATGGCCCCCTTGGCGAATGCCGGATCGGGCACAAATTGGATGGCAAGATGAATTGGCGCATGGCGTTTAACGCGACGGCACCCGTTCTTCCCGGCTTCACAAAGCAGTCGGGTTTCGTCTTATAATCTGTAGCCCCGGGGTTCCCACCGGGGGGTGTGACCGGGGGAAAGAACATATGCGTGCGACGATCCTGAGACATCTGGCCGCCACAGCGATTGCCGTCGGGGCGGCGCTGTCCCCCTTCGCTGCAAGCGCCGATAGCCTGTCCGACGCGCTGGCCGATGCCTATCGGAACTCCGATCTTCTGGAACAGAACCGGTACCTTCTGCGGTTGCAGGATGAAAGCGTCGCACAACAGGTTGCCGGGCTGCGGCCTGTTCTGTCCTTCGTGGCCTCGTCGCAATGGGATATCCCGGCTGATCGCCAGACGGACCGTCTCAGCCTCGTGGCCTCGATGCTGGTCTATGACGGTGGCGGGCGCCGCCTGGCCCGCGATGCGGCGCAGGAAACCGTGCTTGCCACCCGTCAGGGCTTGGTGAACCTCGAACAGCGGGTGCTGCTCGATGCCGTGACGGCCTATATGCAGGTCTGGCGTGACATGCAGGTCGTTCAGGTTCGAGAAAGCAACGTGAGGGTGATCACCCAACAGCTGCGCGCTGCCGAGGACCGGTTCGAGGTCGGCGAAGCCACCCGGACCGACGTGGCACAGGCCGAGGCGCAGCTGGCGCAGGCGCGCGGGGCATTGGTGGCCGCGCAGGGCGCGCTGATGATCGACCGCGAACTGTTCGAGATTGCCGTGGGGCGCGGGTCAAACGGGCTGTCCGGGCCCGGTGGCTTTCCGTCTCTGCCCGCCTCCGAGGACGAAGCCGTCTCCATCGCGCGGGTGTCGCACCCTGCGATTCTGGCCCTTCAGCACGAGGTCCGTGCCGATGAACTGAGCCTTGCCGCTGCCCGCACCGACTACGGGCCCGAGGTCAATATTTCGGCCTCGACCGGCTTTGACCCGGCCCCGTCGGCGAATGGGGAGGGGTCTACGCGATTGTCCATCGAGCTGACGCAGCCGCTCTATGCGGGCGGGCGGCTTGCCTCTGCGGAACGGATTGCACTGGCCACGCTGCACGCGACCCAGGCTGAACTGAACTATGCCACGCGCGAGGTGTTGCAGGGTATCGGCAACGCCTATGCGCAGATTCGAATCGCCTCGGCCTCTATCCAGGCCTCGCAGCAGCAGATTCGCGCCAGCCAGCTGGCCTTCCGCGGCATTCAGGAAGAGGCATCGCTTGGCGCACGGACAACGCTGGATGTGCTGGACGCCGAACAGGACCTGCTGGAGGCGCGCATCGGCCTGATCGAGGCCCAGACATCGCTTTACACGGCAAGCTACGGGCTGTTGGCGGCCATGGGCCTGCTGACCGTCGAGCATCTGGGGCTGGACGTGCCGGAATATGACCCGACGGCATATTACAACGCGGTCAGCGGTGCGCCGATCCGGCCGATTTCACGCCAGGGCCAGCAGCTGGATGCGGTTCTGGACCGTCTTGGGCGCGACTGAGCCCGCGATAGGCACAAGTTTAGCTATCCATTGCCCGAACGGCTTGCGGAGTCTATCCTGCCCGGAAAACAAACCCTTGTGCCCCGGGGCAGGTGCGGCAAGAGCGGAGTGGTCCAAATGGCAGACGCGGCGAAATCCGATGAGATCGAGGATGTCCTGTCCTCTATCAGGCGACTGGTGTCCGAACACCAGCCCCCGGCGCGATCGGAACCTGCCAGGGCAGAGGCGCCGGAGCCGCGCCCTGATGGTGTCGCGCAGCCCTCTGAGAGCAATCCGGCTGCCGGTGACCGCCTGCTGCTGACACCGGCCTTGCGCGTCACCGACCCGGAGGATCCCTGGGTTCCTATTGTCCCGCGCACCGGGGAAGAGCAACAGCCAGAGAGCGCGGACAGCACCGCTGTCGAAAACGCGGACATTGCGCGCGATGATGGGGCCGATTGGGCCAGGGAATTGTGGGCTGACGACTCTGCCGGCGACGTTCAGGTGCCGGAGGTGCAGGCTGAGCACACGCCGGATCCGCAATTGCAGGCCGACCAGTGGGAGGCGGGTGACCTTGCGGTGGCGGATGGCAACCCGCTGGATGACGGGCTGACCGACCCGGTCGATGTAACCGAGGCCTTGTTGCAGGACGTGACGGAGGCCGCCGCCGAGGTGGATGACGAGGATTTCGCCGATGTGCCCCTGTCCTTCATCCGCAGCACGTCGAGCGTCAGCGATTACGAGCCGGGTGAGGATAACGACGCGCTGCCCGATGGGGATCTGCCCGCGCCGACATTGGAACTGGCCGAGGCCCGCGCAGCAAGTGCTCCCCCGGCGGAAAGCGCCCCGCGCGTGAAGGTTGAGATCCTGCGCGCGCAGTCGGATCCCGTTGAGGATGGCAGCCCTGCCACAGGGGCAGAGCCTGAGCGGTCGGACGAGATCGCGGAACAGGTTGCGGCCGACCTGGTCCGGGAACAGGCTTTCGAAGCCGAAGCCGAAGCCGAAGCCGAAGCCGAAGCCGAAGCCGAAGCCGAAGCCGAAGCCGAAGCCGAAGCCGAAGCCGAAGCCGAAGCCGAAGCCGAAGCCGAAGCCGAAGCCGAAGCCGAAGTGGAAGTGGAAGCGGAAGCGGAAGCCGACCAAACCTCGGAAACGGTTGACGAAGACGGAGTTGTGACCGATTTCCTCGCGCGTGAAGCAGAGGTAACGGGCCCGTCTCCGGACGCGCTCGACGATGTGGAGGATCTGGGCGAAACCCCGTTCGCCTTCCCCGATGACGGGGACGGTTTCGTGGACGAAGAGGCGCTGCGCGAGATCATTGCCGAGGTCGTTCGCGAAGAGCTTCAGGGCGAAATGGGTGTGCGCATCACGCGCAACGTGCGCAAGCTGGTGCGGCGTGAAATCCGCCTTGCGCTTGCCGCGCAGGACATCGAATAGGGTCATGGCCCTTGACCTTGGGGCGTGAGAGTCCAATCTGGATCTCATGTTTCCATTACGTGACCATAACCCGTCCGAACGGACCCCCTTCATCACCTGGATGCTGATCGCGATCAATGTCGTGGTGTTTCTGAGCTATTTTCCCAGCATCGGGGGTCAGGAACACTTGCTGATGGCCTTCTACATGGAGTGGGCTCTGGTCCCGGCCGAGGCCTCTCAGGGGCTGGAGATGCATACGATCATCACCTCCATGTTCCTGCATGGCGGCTGGATGCATATCATCGGCAACATGCTGTTTCTCTATATCTTCGGGGACAATCTGGAGGATCAGCTCGGGCATATCGGCTATCTGATCTTCTACCTCGCCGGGGGTGTCGCGGCGGCCTTCGCGCAGATGGCGGCGGATCCGGGCTCGACGGTGCCCATGGTCGGCGCATCGGGGGCGATCGCCGGGGTGATGGGGGGGTATCTGATGCTGTTCCCGAGGGCGCGGGTGGACCTGGCGCTGATCATCTTCGTGATCATCAAGGTCATCACTGTGCCCGCCTGGCTGATGCTGGGTTTGTGGTTCGGGCTGCAACTGGTCAATGGCGCGGCGATGGATGCGGCGGGGGGCGGGGTGGCCTACTGGGCCCATGCGGGCGGGTTCATCGCCGGTCTGGTTCTGATCCTGCCCGCCTGGCTGCGGCGGGGCGGACCGGCCTTCTGGCGGCTCAATCATGGACTGCCACCGCATGAAGCGCGTAACAGCGAGCCCAGATGGACTTACACAACCCGGTCAGGGCCGCGACGGTCTGAACCGGAGGAGACCGGGGACAACACCCGTATCCCTCGAGCGGGACAGCGCCGGGTGGATCGCCGGTCGCCCTGGGGTGGGTCCCGCTGAAACGCCTGCCGCCCGGTCCAATGTCTGGATCCGGGCGGCAAATAATTTTGCAAAATTCATGAAAGATCCTTCAAGGATCTTCCCTGCGCCTCGTCACGCGCGTTCCGAATACTCCATCGTTTCGGTATTCACGACGATCATCTCGTCCTGGCCCACGAAGGGCGGCACCATGACCTTGACGCCATTGTCGAGGATCGCGGGCTTGAAGCTGTTGGCGGCGGTCTGGCCTTTGACCACAGGCTCGGTTTCGACGATCTTGCAGGTCACTTTCTGCGGCACGGTGGCGTTCAGCGCCTCGGATTCGTAGAACTCCACCACGATGGTCATCCCGTCCTGCAGGAAGGGGCGGCGATCACCGAGAAGGTCAGCGGGCAGTTCGATCTGTTCATAGGTCTCGGCATCCATGAAGACCAGCATGCCATCGCTCTCATAGAGGAACTGCTGGTCCTTCTGTTCCAGCCGGACACGCTCAACCTTGTCAGCGCTGCGGAAGCGTTCGTTCAGTTTCGATCCGTTGCGCAGGTTGCGCAGTTCGACCTGGGCGAAGGCACCGCCCTTGCCGGGCTTCACATGGTCCACTTTCACGGCTGCCCAGAGGCCGCCGTTATGTTCCAGCACGTTTCCCGGGCGAATTTCGTTGCCGTTGATCTTGGGCATGAGTCTTTTCCGTGGCGAAAGGTTGAGAAAATCTTGGCAGATCCTATATCTGCCGTTGGCAGAGGTGGCAATACACCTGAAATTGAGAGGATTGTGCACCAGGCATGCGTTACGTGCATACCTAGTATGCGGAGATTACACACCCGAATCGCTCATACTATGGGCATAAGGGACGCCACGCCGGAAATGCAAGAGCAATAAAAAGGACGACGGAATGAGAGATTTCGTTGATGGAACGGCATTCAACCACGAACAGGGCCAGCGGTCCCGCAAGCTGTTTGCGGCCGTGGTCCTTGCCGCTTTGGATGACGCCATCGCTGATGACAAGAAATACGGTAATGGCCCCGAGCAGATCGCCCGGTGGGCCCGGTCCCGTGATGGGCGCGAGGTTCTGTCCTGCGCCGGTATCGACCCGAATGAACGTGTGGTCGATGGCCTGATGGCATTCGTTGCCAACGGAGTGCGGACCTCTGTTGCGCTGTCGCGCGAGGAAAGCGAACGCCGCAACCAGGCCGAAGCCGCCTGACCAGATCCGACAATCTGCCAGAAAAAGACGCGCCCTTTTGGGGCGCGTTTTTCGTTTCAGTATTGAACGGAAAAGAAAAAGGGCCGCCCGGTTGGAGCGGCCCTTTGCTTTGGCGAATGCCAAACGTGGCTCAGTCAGCGCCCCGCACATCGAAGGTGGCATCGGGTGAGGGGTGGAAGACCTTCTGTACGAAGAAGATCGCCACAGCCGCACCGACGCCGATGATGTCAGAGACCAAGCCACCCTCGATCATGAAGAGCGCGGCGACCACCAGACCCACCCGCAGGAACCAGGCGGTGCGCCCGCCCATGAACCAGCCCTGCATCCCGCAGGACAGCAGGAACACACCGACTGTTGCGGTCACAGCTGCCCGGATCACTTCGAACCACGTTCCGTCCATCAGGATGGCCGAATTGTAGAAGAACATGAAGGGCACCACGAAGGCCGAGATCCCGATCTTGAAGGACGCCACCGAGGTCTCCATCGGGTTCGACCCCGATATCCCCGCCGCCGCATAGCTGGCCAGCGCCACCGGGGGTGTGATGGCGGAGACCACGGCGAAGTAGAAGACGAAGAAATGCGCCGTGAGTTGCGGGATGCCCAGGTTCACAAGGCCCGGCGCCACGACCGAGGCAGCAACCGCATAGGCCGCCGTGGTGGGCATGCCCATCCCGAGCAGGATCGCGATACACATGGCGAAGAACAGCGCCAGCAGCTGACTTGCCGCTGCGATGTCGAGCAGCATCGAGGAGAAGCGCGCGCCGACGCCCGTCAGGCTGATGACCCCCACGATGATGCCCGCACAGGCACAGACCGCGATGATCTGGATCGACATGATCCCTGCCAGTTCGAACGCATGCAGGATCGACCGCAGGCCCATTCGGTTGGGGGTCAGCCAGCTGACGACAGCCGCCGCCACGGTGGCCAGGGTGCCCGCCCGAATGACCGAGTAGCCATAGAACAGCGCTACGATCAGAATGATGATCGGAACGAACAGATAGACCTGACGGATCATCTTGTTCAGCTTCGGCAGTTCATCCTCGCGCATGCCGCGCATGCCCAGTTTGGCGGCCTCCAGATCGACCATGAAATAGATCGACGCGAAGTAGAGGATCGCCGGGATGATCGCCGCGATGGCAATCTCCTGATAGGGGATGCCGGTGATCTCGGCCATGATGAAGGCGCCCGCGCCCATGATCGGCGGCATGATCTGCCCGCCCGTGGACGCAGCGGCCTCGATCGCGCCAGCGGTCTTCTTGTGATAGCCCACCTTCTTCATCAGCGGGATCGTCAGCGAGCCTGTGGCCACCACGTTGCCCGCGGAGGTGCCGTTGATCATGCCCATGAGGCCGGAGGCGAAGATCGCCACCTTGGCCGGGCCACCGCGTGCGCGCCCTGCGGCGGCGAAGGCGAAGTTGACGAAGTAGTCGCCCACTTTCGACGCCTGCAGGAAGGCCGCGAAGATGATGAACAGGATGATGTAGGTGGATGACACCGCCGTGGTCGGCCCCAGGATGCCCGCATCGGAATAGACATGGCCGAAGAAGCGCTGCCAGGTATAGGGCGTCTGCACCGCTAGAATGCCGGGCAGGAGGTGCGCCGTGAAGGTGTAGGTCAGGAACACGCCGGTGATGATCACGAGGGCCAGACCCGCCACGCGGCGCGTCAGCTCCATGATCAGGGCGGTGCCAGCGGTGGCGGCGAAGGCCACGCCGATGGGAACGAAGGGTGTGCCGACCGAGTTGCGCGCGGCGGTGCCGTAGATCGCCACGAGATAGACGGCGACAACCAGCCCAGAAGCGGCCAGCACGATATCGGACGTGGCAAAGCGGTCGCGCGGGGCGTTTTCGAACCACCCAAGTACAATTGCGCCAATTGTGGCGATCAGCAGGGGCAGACCGAACCAATAGATTTCCTGCGCGTAGACCTCGGCCCCGGCGGGGATTTGCGGGCTGGAAATCCAGACCGTCAGGCCACCCATCTGTTGCAGGGTGCCGGAGTTGATCAGATTCGCGAAACCAATGGCCGTATAGGCCGCCACCGCGACGGGTAGCAGCAGCAGATAGCCTGCCTTGGACAGCAAGGGTGTTGCCGGACGCTCCTCATCCTGAAACAGCCGGGCAGAAAAGAGGAGGAACCCGAGAACCACGGCGCCCGCGATATGGACGATGCGGAAATTCCAGGTTTCCAGCGGGAATTGCGGCAGGAAGGGAATGTCGATCCCGGTCCAGTCACGGATCGAGACGCCATTCAGCGCCAGCATGTGGAAAGCGGCATAAAGCGTTGCCAATGTGGCCAGCACGATGGCGGATGTTCCACCAAAAAGCCGCCGGTTCTTTTCGACGGGCTCTTCATCCACGCCTTCCGCGAGAATGATGTCCTCGTCTTGTGCAGTTTGGTTTGTCATTGTCCCCTCCGCTCCGCCCGGGGAGAGATGTCAGGCGGATCCCGGTTTGAAAAATGCCGCGCCCAGGGTTCGGGCGCGGCACGGGTTTTCAGGCCTCAGGCCGCGATTACATGTCGCCGTGGATCATGTCGGCGGGGATCTCCGCGCCGGCGTTTTCGGTGAACCACTGGGCCGCGCCGGGGTGCCACATCAGAACACCGTTGCGGTCCCAGTTTTCCGGCAGGGTGGACCGGGCGGCACGGTGGATGTTCACCATGCGCTCGTTATCCGACATCACCACATCGACGACGGCGTAAACGAAGCTCGCCGGCAGGTCGCAGTTGGCGATGGCGAAGTTCCACATCGAGACCGAGCGCGCGGGCGCTTCCAGCGTGGTGTAGGTGTCGGCCGCAATGTCGAACTGGCTGACCGGGAAGGCTTCCATGATCGTGGCCTGCTCTTCCTCGGTGAACTCGATGATGTTCACGTCGGTCTGCACTTCCAGCTGGCTGACGGCGGGAACCGGCACACCGGCGGCAAAGGCGATCACGTCCAGCAGACCGTCCTGAAGCTGACCGCCGAGGTCAGACCAGCCGCCGTTGCGACGCTCGAAGTCTACACCCAGGGTTTCCATCATGCGCGGGAAGTAGGTGTCCGAGGTGGAGCCTGCGGGGCCAAAGCCGATGCGCGCGCCTGCCGGGATGTCGGAGATCGACTCGATCCCCGAAGAGGCCAGCGCCGTCACGGAGAAGGGCGTCTGATACATCGGGAACATCGCACAGGCATTGGTCATCGGCAGACCGGGCGCGATCGGGTTGGTGCCTTGCAGCGATTCCGCCGCCGGGCCCATGGTGGTCATGCCGAACTGCGCTTCGCCAGTATGGACCAGCGCCATGTTCTGCATCGGGCCACCGGTGACTTCGCCGCCGCCGGTGATGCCCAGTTCTTCCGCCACGAGGTTGGCCCAACCGGAGCCATAGGCGAAATAGGTGCCGCCCTGCGACGCGGTGCCGACGGTGAAGCTTTCGGGCCAGCCTTCGCGGTCCATGTGGCCGTCAGCGAACGCGACGGTGCTGGTCAGCGCGGTGGTCAGCGCGAACGCCGTGACTTTGGTGAATTTCATTGTGAGTTGTCCTCCGGTTGATGCCGGTCGTTTCCGGCTTTGTCCGAATGAAGCCTCCTCTCCATCCGGGGCCCCCAGGCGGGCCATGCACGGCGCAGTAGCGGGAAAGGCCGCTTCCGGTTCAACTGCCTTGCAAGCGGGAAATGGCGGCCATGCAAAGAAAACCTGACGGATGGGTCGCGCAGGGGACAAACCGGGCCTTTGGGTGTTCCGAAGGCGACACATCGCGCGGATGTGTCAGCCCTCGTCGGTAAATGACCCGCGCGACAGCCCGTGTTTCTGCATCTTCTCATAGAGCGCCTTGCGGCTCAGCCCGAGCGATTCATAGGTGTCTTTCAGGCTGCCGCCATGCGCCGTCAGGCTGGCGGCGATCAGGGATTTCTCATGCTCTGCCAAGCTGTCGGCCAGGCTGCGGCCCTCTGTGCCAGTTGACACCGGGTCGCCGATATCCAGATCAAGCCCCAATGCGAAGCGGTCCGCTGCATTGCGCAGCTCGCGCACATTGCCGGTCCATTTGCGGGCAGAAACGGCGGTCAGCACGGCACCGGGAATTTCCGGGATCGGCAGCTTGTAGCGGGCAGCGGCTTCGGCCACCAGATGCGTGAAGAGCCGTGGAATATCCTCGCGCCGGTCCTCCAGATCGGGGATGCGCAGGGTGACGACATTTAGCCGATAGAGCAGATCGGGGCGGAACCGGCCTGCCTCAGCCTCAGCCGCCAGATCGTGCTTGGACGCGGCAATGATCCGAATGTCGAGCGTGACTGGGTCGTTCGACCCCAATCGCGTCACCGTCCGGTTCTGAATCGCGGTCAGCAGCTTGGCCTGCACCGGCTGGCTCATCGCGTCGATCTCATCAAGAAAGACCGTGCCGCCGCGCGCGTGTTCGAACTTGCCAAACCGGGCGCGGGTGGCGCCGGGGAAGGCGCCTGCCTCATGCCCGAAAAGCTCGCTTTCAATCAGATCGGCGGGCAGGGCGGCGCAGTTGATATGGACGAAGGGCTTGCCGTCGCGGGCACTGGCGCGGTGGATGGCGCGGGCCGCGACCTCCTTGCCGGTGCCGGTCGCGCCCTGGATCAGCACATCGGCCTCGGTCGCGGCAATGGCCCGGACTTGCGCGCGCAGCTTTGTCATCACCTCTGACCGCCCGGTCAGCCGCGATTCAATCACATCGCGCGCGCCCACCTGCCGCCGCAGCGCCCGGTTTTCCTGTGTCAACCGCCGCTTGTCCAGCGCTCGGCGCACGGTCGTCACCAGCCGGGACGGGGCATAGGGTTTTTCAAGAAAATCATAGGCCCCGTCGCGCATCGACTGAACCGCAAGATCCACATCGCCGTGACCGGTGACAAGGATCACCGGAAACTCCGGGTCGATTTCCAACGCCTTGGCCATCAGGGTCAGCCCGTCCATACCGGGCATGCGGATATCGGTGACCAGTATGCCCGGAAAGTCCCGCGCCACATGCGACAGCGCGGTTGCCGCGTCGGAAAAACAGGTCACATCGAGGTCTTCCAGATGCAGCGTCTGTTCCGCCGCCAAACGCAAGTGATCCTCGTCATCGACAAAGAGAATGGTTTCGTGGGTCATTGGGCGGCCACCGCCTGTTGAACGGGCGCAACGGCCAGATCGACGATGAACACGGCGCCTCCCTCGGGATGGTTGCGGGCGGCCAGAGTGCCGCCGAAATCGCGCACGATATTGTAGGAAATCGAAAGGCCAAGGCCCAGACCCTTGCCGGGGCTTTTGGTGGTGAAGAACGGATCGAAGATATGGGTCAGCGTGTCTTCGGTCAGCCCCGGACCCCGGTCGCGCACTTCCACCCTATGCCGGGAGCCGTCGCTGAGAACAGCGATCTCGATCTCGGGCTTCTCCAGCGTTTCCATCGCGTCGAGCGCATTTGACAGGAGGTTCACCAGAACCTGTTGCAGCCGCACGCGCCCGCCCATCACCATGATGTCCTGCGCGGGCGGATCGTAGTGGACCGTTGCTTTGGCAGCCTTCAGCTTGGGCGCCATCAGGTCGAGCGCATCGCCCAAGACAGCCACCAGAGGAATCGGACCGATCTTTTCCTGTGGCCGTCGGGCAAAGTTGCGCAGATGCTTGGAAATCGAGGCCATCCGGTCGGCCATCTGGGAAATCAGCCCGACATTCTTGCGCGCGTCCTCGGACCGGTCGCGGTCGAGGAAGGTGGCGGCGTTCTCGGCATAGGCTTTGACGGCGGCCAGCGGCTGGTTGAACTCATGGCTCAGGGCCGCCGACATCTGGCCAAGGGCGGCAAGCTTGCCCGCCTGCACCAGTTCGGTCTGGGTCTGGCGCAGGCGCTGCTCGGTGGCGCGGCGTTCTTCCACCTCCTGCACCAGCTGCGCATTGGCCGTGTTGAGATCGGCGGTGCGCTCGGCCACACGGCGTTCCAATTGTTCGCGGTGCTGGCGCTGCTGTTCCAGCCGTTCCACCAGCCGCGCGCGCCGTTGCAGGAACAGGACCGCGACCAGCCCGGCAAAGAGGAAGACGAGCACGATCAGCGCCATGGTCTGGCGGGCCTGAACCAAAGCCGGGCCGGTTGGCGTCAGAACCGACACGCGCCAGCCGACGGCGGCGATCAGCCCGGTGCTGGTGACGAACTCCTCGCGCCCGTTGCCCCCCGTGACGGTCAGCAGATCATGGCCTTGTGTCAGGGCGCGCCGTTCGGTTTGCAGCAATTGTAACCGGTCCAGCGGGTATTGCCGCGTGGCGGCGATCGTGTCCAACGCCGGTTCGGGGATCGGCCCGAGGCTGTTGAAATGCCAATCGGTGCGGTCGGACAGGAAAATCACGTTGCTGGGGTCGGTCACGACGATGGTGTTGGGGCTATCGCGCCAGGTGGCCTCGAACTCATCCATCAGGATCTTGACCGCCACGACCCCCACGATCTCGGTGCCATCCAGAATCGGGGCGGCGAAATAGTAGCCGCGCTGGCCAGAGGTGGTGCCAAGCGCATGGAACCGGCCGCGCCCTTCGGTCAGGGCGTCGGTGAAATAGGGCCGGTAATCGAACCGCCTGCCAACGAAAGAGGTCTCGCGCCGGTAATTGCTGGCGGCGATGGTCAGCCCGTCCCCGTCCATCACCCAGATATCGGCGACGTTCAGCGTCAGGGCCGTCTGGCGCAGCTGTTCATTGGCATAGGGCACCAACCCCTGATTGTCCGGGTCGCGCAGGATGCGGGCCAGAATCGGGCGTTCGGCCAGCAGCCGGGGCAGCACATCGGTCCGGTTGAGGGCGCCGCGCAGGGATTCGGTGGCAAGCCGCAGGGTCGACTCCTCTCGCGCCGCTGATTGCAAAAGGAAATAGCGCTCCAGCCGTGGCAGGGCGGCAAGGCTGATCCCAACCGCCAGTACCACGATCACCAGCAGTGATCGCAGGGCAGGTGTGCTGCCGAAGCTTCTGGTCAGGCGTCGTCCCATGGGCGGCAATTATGCGGTGCGGCGCAGCGATTGCCCAGACCCCGCGTCATCATGGTTTTCTTTGCCACACGCATCGCCCATGGTGAGGCGAAACAGGGAGGCGAATATATGTTCGGGACGCAGTTCACGGGGCCGGAAGTCTGCGCGAAACCCGCGCATGAGGTGGTGGCGATGCTGAAAGCGGGCGAGGTCTCGCCCGGCGAGTTGATCGACGCGGCCATGACCCGGATCGCCGAGGTGGAGCCTGCGGTGAACGCTGTGGTGACGACCTGTGAGGCGCGCGCGCGGGCGGCGGTTCTGGACCCCGCCTTGGCAGATCATCCCGGCTGGCTGGCCGGGTTGCCCATCGGCATCAAGGACCTGACCCCGGTCGAAGGGGTGCGCACCACCTGGGGGACGCTCGGCTATGCCGATCACGTGCCTGCCGCCAGCCACCCGCTGGTGACGAGGCTGGAGGCGCGGGGCGGCGTGGTTCTTGGTAAGACCAACACGCCGGAAATGGGAGCGGGCGCCAACACATTCAACGCGGTCTTCGGGCGGACGCGCAACCCGTGGGACACGTCGCGCAATGCGGGTGGCAGTTCCGGCGGCGCGGCGGTGTCGCTGGCCACCGGAGAGCTGTGGCTCTCTCATGGCTCCGACCTTGCGGGCAGCCTGCGCACGCCTGCCGCCTTCTGCGGTGTCGTGGGCTTCCGCCCCAGTCCCGGTCTTGTCAGTCCCGGACCCTCGGGCAACCGCTTCCACCCCGAGGCGGTGCAGGGTCCGATGGCGCGTTCTGTCCGCGATTGTGCGCTGTTTCTGGATGCCATGGCGGGATTCAATTCCGATTGGGCGATCTCCTTCCCGCCGCCGGAGGACCCCTATCAACAGGCCGTGCTGCGCGCCGATGAAAAGATTCGCATCGCGTTTGCGCCGACGCTCGGTGGTTTCGCGCCCTGTTCGAAGGCGGTAGAGGCGCATCTTCGGCGCGCCTTGACGCAGGTGGCCCGCGCAGGGGGTGTCGTCGAAGAGGACTGCCCGGAGCTGCCGGGGCTGGACCGGGCCTATCGGACATTGCGGGGATTGCTGTGGATCAGCGGCACCGGGCGGGAGCCTGAGCATATCCAGCGTCACTACAAACCGACGCTGGCCCAGAATATCCAACAGGGGCGTGAGTTGACGGTCGATGATGTGACCCATGCCCATATGGTCAAGTCGGACCTCTTCGACCGGATGGCGGCCTTCCTGACGCATTTCGACGTGCTGGCCTGCCCGGTTGTCGGGCTGATGCCCGGCCCGGTGGAGGAGGAATTCCCGCGCGAGATGGATGGCCAGACGCTGACCGACTATATCGACTGGCTGAAATTCTCCTTCCTGTCGCCAACGGTTGGTCTGCCCGCGGTGTCCGTGCCGGTGGGTCTATCGGATGGCGGCCTTCCCGTGGGTATTCAACTGATCGGTCCACCGCGAGGCGAGGCGCGGCTTTTGCAGGTGGCGCGCGCGGTGGAGGCCGCCTGCGGCGGCCCGCTTGGCCCGATCGACCCGGTGACCTCACTGGGATGAGCCTCTTGCAGTCGGGGTCGGTTTCGCAGCATCAGAACAAGGTGACGACAGGAAAGGACCAGCCCGATGTATGATAGCAATTACCTTGCCCACAGGCTGCGCCGCGCCTCTGCCGGCAAAGAGGACCGGACCTTCCTGACACATGCCAGTGATGGGAGTGCGGTGAGTTACGGGGCCTTCTTCCACAATGCCGGACGCATGGCCTCGGCCCTGCGGAACATGGGTGTGGAACCGGGCGACCGGGTGGCCGTTCAGGCCCCCAAGACGCAGGAGATGCTGGAGCTTTACGTGGGCTGCGTGCTGGCCGGGGCTGTCTTTCTGCCACTGAACACGGCCTATACCCCGTCCGAGATACGTTATTTTCTTGGTGATGCCACCCCGGCTCTGTTCGTTTGCGATCCCGCGAATCTTGGGGATCTGACCCCGGTCGCAGAAGCGTGCGGTGTCGCGCAGATCAGGACGATTGCCACCGACGGCTCCGGCAGCCTGCGCGAGGCAAGGGACGCGGAAGCGCCCGGTTTCGATCCGGTGCCAAGGGGCCCGCTGGACCTTGCCGCGATCCTTTACACCTCTGGCACCACGGGCCGATCCAAGGGAGCGATGCTGACCCACCGGGCCTTGGCGTCGAACTCGGAAACCCTGCGCGACTACTGGCGGTTTACTGATCAGGATGTGCTGATCCACGCGCTGCCGATCTTCCACACGCACGGGCTGTTTGTCGCCACCAACGTGACGCTGATGGCGGGCGGGTCCTGCATTTTCCTGCCGGGTTTCGATGCGGATGCGATCATGGCGGCGATGCCTGAGGCCACCGCGCTGATGGGGGTGCCCACCTTCTATACGCGGCTCTTGCAGCAAGAGGGGCTGGCCGAGGCCGCGAAGGGCATGCGGCTCTTCGTGTCAGGGTCTGCGCCGCTGCTTGCGGAAACCCATGACCGCTGGCGCGCCGTCACCGGCCACGCGATCCTTGAACGCTACGGCATGACCGAGACCAACATGAACACCTCCAACCCCTATGACGGGGACCGGCGCGCGGGCACCGTGGGCTTTCCGCTGCCGGGGGTGGAACTGAAGATCTGCGACCCAGAAACCGGTGAGGCGCTGCCGCAGGGCGAGATCGGCGTGCTGGAAGTGCGCGGTGACAATGTCTTCGCGGGCTACTGGCAGATGCCGGAGAAAACGGCGGAGGAGTTGCGCGAAGATGGGTTCTTCATCACCGGCGATCTGGGGCGCATCGACGAGGATGGCTATGTTCACATCGTGGGGCGCGCGAAGGATCTGATCATCTCGGGCGGGTTCAACGTCTACCCCAAGGAGATCGAGGAGAAGATCGACGATCTGCCCGGCGTGCTTGAAAGCGCCGTGATCGGCGTGCCCCATCCGGATTTCGGAGAGGCGGTGGTGGCCGTGGTCGTGCCCCTTGCCGGGGCGGAGGTTAGTGAAGCAGGCGTTCAGGAGGCGCTGGCCGGGGAACTTGCGAAGTTCAAACAGCCCAAGCGTGTGATCGTGCTGCCGGAACTGCCGCGCAACACCATGGGCAAGGTGCAGAAAGCGGCGTTGCGCAGTGAGTATGGGGATCTGTTTGCATGAGAGAGATTGACGCGGCACTCGGCCTGAGCGGGGACTGGACGGAAACCGGGCAGGGCAGCCTGCCGTCCTGTTTCGCGGTCAGCGATCTGGCCTCGGCCTCAGTGGCGGCGGTCGGTGAGGGGGTGGCGGCTCTGCTGGCCGCCCTTGGTGGTGACGTCCCGAAGGTTGCCGTGAACCGGCGGCTGGCCTCGCTCTGGTTTTCCTTCTCCATCGCGCCGCAGGGGTGGGAACTGCCCCCCGCCTGGGATGACCTCGCCGGAGATTACCGGGCTGCGGATGGCTGGATCAAGCTGCACACAAACGCGCCCCATCACCGGGCCGCCGCGATCCGCGCCCTGGGATGTGAGGAAACGCGTGAAGCGGTGGCGCACGCCGCAGCGCGCTGGAGCGCGGCGGAGCTGGAGACAGCAGTTGTCACCGAGGGCGGGGTTGCGGCCGAGATGCGCAGCATCGAAGCATGGGGCAGGCACCCGCAGGGTTCCGCTGCGAACTCCGAACCGCTGGTGACATGGGAGGCCCCGCGCGCGGCGAAGATCCGTGACTGGGGTGGGACGCCGGAGAGGCCTTTGAAAGGGCTGCGCGTTCTCGATCTGACGCGCATTCTGGCCGGACCGGTGGCCACGCGGGCGCTGGCGGGGTTTGGCGCGGATGTGCTGCGTATCGACCCGGTGGATTGGGAGGAACCGAGCCTCGCCCCCGACGTGACGCTCGGCAAGCGCTGTGCGCGGCTCGACCTGCGCAGCCCGGAAGGGCAGGCGCGGTTCGCGGAATTGCTGGCCGGGGCGGATCTCTTCGTGAACGGCTATCGCCCGGATGCGTTGGAGAAACTGGGATTAGGGGCAGAGTGGCGGGCCAGTGTCGCGCCGCAGGTGATGGAGATCCGGCTTTGCGCCTACGGCTGGACCGGCCCGTGGGCGTTGCGTCGTGGCTATGACAGCCTCGTGCAGATGTCGGCGGGGATTGCCGAGGCTGGCATGGGATGGTCTGGGGCCGGGAAGCCGACGCCATTGCCTGTTCAGGCACTGGATCACGCGACGGGCTACCTGATGGCGGGGGCCGCCCTCGCGGCGTTGCGCGATGCGGTCGCGGGCAGGGGGCTGAGGAATGCCCGCCTGTCACTCGCCCGCACGGCGGCCTTGCTGGCGCAGTACCCGGCGGATGCGCGCGGGGGCTTTGTACCTGCCGGGGAGGCGGAGTTCAGTGCGGAGCCTGAAGCCACCCATTGGGGACCGGCGCGCCGGTTGCTGCCGCCGCTTGTCCTGTCCGGGGTGCCGATGAGATGGGACCGGCCGGCCTGTGATCTGGGAAGCTCAGCGCCGGCATGGTGAGCAAAAGAGGCCGCAGGCGAACGCCCCGCCCACCCACCCGCGTCCGCCTGCGGCCCCGTCAGCCGTTCCGCGCTATATGGCCGGGGTGATCAGTTCATTGACCGAGGCAAAGCGGGCGTCAGACGCGGTCAGGGACAGCACCGCCTCGCGGATCGCCTCGGCTCTGGTCTGACCCAGGACCGGACCGGCGAAGGCCATGTATTTCTCACGGATCGTTTTCGCATCGAAGGGCGCATCCGGTCCGCCCGAGGCGTTGAGATCGCCCGAGGCGTAGACGGACCCATCCTGCATTTCAATCTCGATATCGGCCCACCGACCCCGCGCCGGGAACTTCGCCTGATGGCGATCGTCGACAACGCCTTCGGTCAGGTCCACAAGCCGCGCGACGCGGGGGTCTGAAAGACCGTCGCCGGAAATCTGGTCCAGCCCGATATGGCCCTCGACCAGCATCCACGCCACCGGGAAGGCCAGCGCATATTGGGCCCGTGCCGAATGGTCGGGCATGCCGGGATAAAGCGCGATCGATTCCGCGAAGCTGCGGATCGTGATGCGGGCAATCCTTTCGTGGTCGATCCCGTGGCGCGCACGCAGCAGTTTCGCGCCGTCGATAGGGGCATGGGCCCACCGGCAGATCGGGTAGGGTTTCACGTATTGATCCTCGGTGATCCATGCCTGTCCCAGATCGGCCCAATGGGACGCCACCTCGGGCGCCTCCAGCGTGATGGCAGGTGCACCCGTGAAGCCCTTCTCGGCCATGATGGCGGAAGACAGGCCAACGAGCGCGCCCATCCCCGACCCGTCATGCAGCATCGTGGGATTGGCGATCTCTCGCATCATCTGGCTTCGCGGCCCGTGATATTCGGCTATGCCGAGCGCGTGGCGCAACTGTTCGTCCGTCAGGCCGCGCAACCGCGCAGCCAGCGCCACGACGCCGAGCGTGTTCCACGCACCCGAGGTATGGTAGTCGCTGACTGAGGCATGAAGCGCGGTCCCCGCCCGCCCCGCCACTTCGTAGCCGGTGACGAGGGCCGCCAGCGCCTCGCGGCCCGTCAGCCCCGGCAGGTGCTGCGCCAGAACCGACAGCGCGGGCACCACCGCCACACCGATATGCCCCTTGGTGGGGTTGTAGCCGTCATGGCCATCGAGATTGTCAAGCTGCGTGGCCGCTGCGAAGGCCGCCCCGGCGAGGCTTGCCTTTCGCCCGTCGAACAGCATTGGCGCCGACATGGCCGGATCCGACGTGCCGTAGAGCGCCAGCGTGGTGTCGCGGGCGATCTGGCCCGCCTGCATCGGGGCGGCTGCGGCGCAGATGCCAAGCGTATCGAGCAAAAGGAGCGCGGCGCGCTCCATCGTGCTTTGTGGGATCGTGTCCGGCTGCCCACGCAGGGTGAAATCGGCAAGCCGGGTGAAGGCGTCGGAAGGGGTGGGGATGGCGATGGACATGGGCGCGTTCCTGTTGTGCTCAGGAACAGGGTAGCGGCGGGACGGACGGCGCCGGTTGCCGGGCGGCGACGCGAAAGGCCCCCGTTCGGTCGGTTTCAGCCCTTCGCCGTTGCGAAGCTTACGACCGCCTCGACCAGCACGTCGAGCGTGTCGATCACCTGCGCTTCTGCGCTTGCGGCTTCTGCGATGAGCGAAAATTCGGAACAGCCGACAAGCTGCGTTTCCGCGCCCATGGCCAGCAGTTCCTCCGACGCCGCGCGCAAAATATTGCGGGCCTCGACCGTTGCGCCATTGGCCTTGATGATGCGGATTGCGTGCAGCAGGGGGGCGTCATCCTTGAGCCAGACCGGGGTCGCGCCGACCGTGGCCAGCGCCCTGTCGAAAACGCCGGTGATCCGCGTGGCGGGGGAGGCGAGGATACCGACCTTGCCAGCGCCCGCCCGGTCTGCCGAGAGCGTGACCATGTTCAGCAGCGGGATATCGACGGCGGCGGTGATGCTGGCGGCGTAGGAATGGGCAGTGTTGCAGGGCATGGCGAGCGCCTCGGCCCCGCCGGTTTCCAGCCGCCGGGCCATCGCCGCCAGCACCGGGGCAGGGTCGCCGCCGGTGCCCTCGATCAGATGCGCGATGCGCGAGGGCACCTGCGGGTTCATGTCGATGAGCAGCGGAATGTGATCGGAGTCATCCTCTGCGACAACAGCCTCAAGCAACCGCTGCTGCATCAGGATCGTGGCCTCCGGCCCCATCCCGCCGAGGATGCCGATCCGGCGCATGGCTCAGCCCCGGAAGGCGAAATCGTAGCCGAAGAGCCCCACGGCCCCGCCGGTATGCAGGAAGACGATGCGCTGGCCGTCGAATTCCCCCTTCCGCGCAAGGTCGATCAGCCCTGCCGCGCCCTTGCCGGAATAGACCGGGTCCAGCAGGATGCCCTCCAGTTCCGCGAACATCCGGATGGCCTCCAGCCCGCTGTCCGTGGGCAGGCCGTAGCCCTCGCCCACGTAGTCGGTATTGGCCATCACGTCCTCGCGCGTGACAATACCGGGGCAACCCAGTTTCTCCGCCGTGCGGCAGGCAAGGTCGTAGACCATCTGTTCCTGCTTCGGCTGCGGCGCGCGGGTGCCGATGCCGAGAACGGGGATGCCCGAATTGATCGCTTTCATCCCCGTGACCAGCCCCGCCTGAGTGCCCGACGATCCCGTCGCATGGACCACGCGGTCGATCACGAGGCTGCGGTCATTGGCTTGTCCCACCAGTTCGAACGCGCAGTTCACATAGCCAAGCGCGCCCGTGGGGTTCGAGCCGCCACCGGGGATCACGTAGACTTTTTTGCCCTTTGCCCGTTCTGCCTCGGCGGCTTTCTCCATTTCCGCCACCATGTCGGTGCCGCCGGGAAATTTCTCGGTCGTCGCGCCGTGCAGGTGGTCAAGCAGCACGTTGCCGTTGCCGTTGTAATTGTCGTTGTTGTAGCCGGTGCGGTCCTCCAGCAGGATATGACAGTCCATCCCCAGTTTCGCGGCAAAGGCGGCGGTCTGGCGGCCGTGGTTGGTCTGGGTGGCGCCCTGGGTCATCACCATGTCGGCGCCCATCTCGACCGCTTCGGCCATCAGGAATTCCAGCTTGCGGGTCTTGTTGCCGCCGGTGCTCATCCCCGTGCAGTCATCGCGCTTGATCCAGATCTCGCAGCCCAGTTCCTTCGACAAGCGCTCCATCGGTTCCAGAGGGGTGGGCAGGTGCGCGAGGTGCAGGCGGGGGAAACGGGCGAGATGCATGGGCGTGGCTCCGGGCTATGCGTTCGGCGCGGAGCGTAGCGCTGTCCCCGTCGCGGCGTCCAGAGCGTTCTGATACGCGTAAGGGGTTTATTTCCATCAGGTTTCGCGCAACTTAAGATCGGTTTCCAGAGCTCTTAACTTGCGCGGGGGAAGGCCCTTGCAAGGGCCTTTCAACGGCCTTGCAAGGCCGTTCGCCGCGCGCCGCTCAGGCAGGGGCGCTGCGGCGCAACAGGTAGATATCCATGATCCAGCCATGCGCGGCGCGCGCCTCTGCGCGGGTCTTTACGATTTTGTCGGTAACCTCGGAAACCGCGCCGGACAGGGATATCTCGTTTTCCATTCCGGCGTAGCCCGTCCACCAGATATGCAGCCCCTCGGGGTTCAGGATGCGAAAGCTCAGCTCGCCGTCCAGCATGACCACCGCCGTATCGGCCCCGGCTGGAAACCCGTTGTCGCGGATCTGGCGGCCTGTGGTGACGACCACGGGGCCATTGATCTCGTTCAAAGGAATGGCATGGGCCGCCGTCAGCGCCTGGATCGAGGTGATTCCGGGGATCACGCGGGTCATAAGCGGCAGCAGACGCGCGACCCGCTCCGCGATCCTGAGCGTGGAATCGTAGAGCGAGGGGTCGCCCCAGACGAGGAAGGCCACCCGGGTGCCGTCGCCGAGGTTGGCGCGGATCGTCTCAACCCAAATCGCGGCAATCGCATCGTGCCATGCATCGACACGGGCGCGGTAGTCGGTGATCGCCGGGTCGCGCACGGGAAGGGCGAACTCCACCACTTTCGTCGTAGGACCGGTCAGCACATCGGCGCAGATCTGGCGGCGCAGGCCCGCAAGGTCATCCTTCTCCGCCCCCTTGGTGGGGATCAGGATCAGGTCGGCCGCATTGATCGCGTCGATGGCCTGCAAGGTCAGGTGCCGCGGGTTGCCGGTGCCGATGCCGATCAGGTCGAGCGCGATCATGGGGGCCTCACGAAAAATGCCCCCCGGGGGTAGCCGGAGGGCATGGGGGTTGTCCAGCGGTTCAGGCCGCGTCGGGATCGGGGGCGGCGAAGCGGGCAGTGAGCCAGCCGAGCAGCGCCCAGACCGCCAGTGCCACGCCAAGAACGCGGGCCGAGAACTCGGCGGCCAGTTCCGGCGGCGCATAGCCAAAGAACTCGTCCAGAACCGGGGCACCGATGGCGTGGGGCAGGGCAACCAGCGTGGCCCCCGCGATCACGGTCAGCACACCCCGGCCATAGCCAATGAGGGCCAAGCCGCCTGCGGTCGCCACCACGGTGCCCAACCACCAATACTGGCGCAGGGTGATATCCGCGCCGATCGCGCCGGGCAGTTCGGGGGCGAGCCCCATGGCAGGGGCCAGCTGGAACGCGGCAAAGCCTGCGATCCCCCAAAGCACGCCTTCCTGCGGGGTGATCGTGCGGCCAAACAGGCCAGCAACCTGGTAGCCCGCGACAAGCACCAGTCCGTAGCCCGCATAGATGAGCCCGGTGAACAGAACGGTCAGCAGGTTGCGCGTGAAGGCAGAGCTCTCGCCCGCCTCGCCATGACCACCATGGTCGTCATGACCTGCTTCCTCGCCATGGCCCATCGGTTCCCCGAAATGGACCAACTCGCCGGATTCATAGAGTTCTGCATGCAGGATGATCTCCTGCACAAAAGCGAAATGCAGCACGGTTGCAAACAACCCTGCTGCAAAGCCGGCGATCAGCCCGCCGGCCAGCATACGCATCAACATGGGATGTAACGTGCTGCTGCCTTAGTGGCAGGGGAAGCCCGTTGCGTGGCGCATGTCATGAGCGGCGTCGTGCAGCACGGCGGATTGCGCGTGACCTGCAAGGAACAGGACGCCCGCGCCCAGAAGCGCGACGAAGAGGATGCTGAGGACCTTGGACTGCGTGGCGGAGCCGGTGGCAATCAGTTGCGACATTTTCTTTTCTCCTTGCCGTCACACCCGACGGCATTTCTGGTTTCACGTTTCGTGGCCGGTCTCCTGACTCGCGGGTCACAGCCGAGCCTTTCCCCTTCCCACCGGCGCCGTACAGCCCCGGCAGTGGGTTCATGAAAGGCCGCTCGCCGCTCACAGTCGCGGGGGCGGTCGGGGCTATGGGCGCCGCAACTTGGTCCGCCCGTTCCCCGTTCCCGTTTCAGTCCCGATGCTTTGCACTATTGGGACACCACGAATTCACTATGCCGTTTGGGCACTCGCCGGGTCAATGCGCAAAACACGCCTGCTTGCGCCTGAAAACGACCTCGGTGACAAAATCCGCGTCTCAGCCGGGTATGCGGGCAAGGGCCTTGAGCCTGAGGTCACCGATCACACGGGCATCGGGGAAGTTCCCGTCGGGCGAGTCGGCATAAAGCTGCACGAATGCCAGGATCAGGGGCAGGTCCGTCTCGGTCAAATCGCCAAACAGGTAGGCCGTCTTTCCGATCGCACGGACAGAAAGCGTCGAGGGGCGCGGACAGCCTGACATGCACTCCACGGTCTTGACGCCGACAGGCGGCGTCGCGGGAAGAGCCGCGCGCAACCGGTCCGCGAAGCCTGATGCCCCAAGCTCGCAGCTGGTGCAGACGCTTAGTGTGATCTCAGGCATCGCCATCGGCCAGCGGTCCGTAGAGGATCAGCCCGGGCAGCTTGCTGTCGGACGTCATCAGCTCTGCTGCCAGGTCCGTTACGGTGGATCGGGTCAGCCGCTGGTTCTCGGTCGAGACGGATTCGGCGTAGAGCGCGGGCGTGTCGGCGGGCAGGCCCTTGGCCACCAGACGGGCCACAAGCGCCGCAAAGGTGCGCTTACCCATATAGACCACGGTCGTCGCGCCGGGATCGGCCAGGGCCTTCAGATCGAGCCCCTCGGGCAGCGCGCCGGTCACGTCATGGCCCGTCACAAACTGCACCCGGCGCGCGGTCAGGCGGCGGGTGAGCGGAATACCAGCCGCGGCAGCGGCGGCAGAAGCGGAGGTGACACCGGGGATGATCTCATAGGGGATGCCCTCGGCGCGAAGCGCAGTGATTTCTTCCTCCAGCCGCCCGAAGATGCCGGAATCGCCGGATTTCAGGCGAACGACCCTCTGGTCGATCTTGGCATAGTCCACGAGCAACCGGCTGACATGATCCTGCTTGGGCGAGGGGCGGCCCGCCCGCTTGCCCACGCCGATGAGATCCGCGCCTTCGCGGGCATGGGCGAGGATCGGGCCGGAGCTGAGATCGTCGAACAGCACCGCGTCAGCGCGGGCCAGCCGGTCGACCGCCTTGAGGGTCAAAAGCTCGGGGTCACCGGGGCCGGAGGAGACGAAACTGACGAAACCGGTCATGCTACCGCGCGGCCTCCGCGATCAGGTGAAAGAAGGTGCCGGTGGCCTTGCCCCGACGTGACCCGGTCTCAGGCACTGCCGCGCCACCTGCATCGACCACAGCGGCCAGGGGGGCGTCGGGCTGGTCTAGAATGGTCGAGTAGTGAAACTCATGCCCCCGCAGCCTCGTGCCCGCCGCGTGGCCGGGCATGGCAGTTTGCAGCGTCGCCAGCCGATAGCCCAGATGCATCTTGCGCTTCTCATACGAGGTCACGAGGCCAAGCAGCCCCGCCATCCCGTGCCGTGTGCCATCCTTGTCGATCAGCGCCGTTCCCATGGCCATGTAGCCGCCGCACTCGCCATGGACGGGGCGGGTGTCTGCAAAGCTTTTCAGGCCGCTACGAAACCTTGTGGCAGCAGCCAGCTCGCCCGCGTGCAGTTCCGGGTAGCCGCCGGGCAGCCAGCAGATATCGGCGCTGTCGTCGGGGGCTTCATCGTTGAGCGGCGAGAAGGGTAGAATCTCGGCTCCCGCCCGGTGCCAGCCATCCAACTGATGCGGGTAGACGAAGGAAAACGCCCCGTCCCGGGCCAGCGCAATGCGTTGGCCGGGGGGCGTAATCGCAGCGGTGTCACCGGTCAGCACCGTTTCGCCTGCGGCCTCCAGCACCCGGTCCAGATCCACATTCTCCGCCACGAACTGCGCCGCCGCGTCCAGAATGCGCGGCATGTCCGCCTGTTCACCGGCCTGCACCAGCCCAAGGTGACGCGAGGGCATCTCGATCTCTTTCTGCCGGGGCAGGGTGCCGAGCACCTCGATCCCCACCTCCGCCATGCCCGCGCGCAGCATCGCTTCGTGCCGGGGGGAGGCGACGCGATTGAGCACCACGCCCGCGATCCGCACATCGGGCCGCATCAGGGCGAAGCCCTTGGCGACGGCAGCAGCCGACTGCGCCTGACCGGACGTGTCCAGCACCAGAACCACCGGCCAGCCGGTCAGTGCCGCCAGATGCGCACTGGCCCCGTTGCCGCATTCGCCATCGGTGGCCACCCCGTCGAAAAGCCCCATGGAGCCTTCGGCAACGATCAGGTCCGCGCCGTCCGCAACGCCAATCAGCCCGCCGATCATGTCCTCGCCCATGGCCCAGGTATCGAGGTTCACCGATGCCCGGCCTGCCGCCGCGGAATGAAAGCCGGGGTCGATATAGTCCGGGCCGCTCTTGAACGGCTGCACGGTCAGGCCCCGCGCGCGCAGGGCGGCCAGCAGGCCAAGCGTCAGGGTGGTCTTGCCGGTGCCCGAAGCCGGGGCGGAAATGATGAGGCCGCGCGGCATCAGTCCACGGTCTCCGGGAAGCGCGGGTCGGTGCCCACGGGGCGGAAGCGGCGGTCATAGTCGCCCGCGTAGAGGCAGCTTTCGTCGAAATCCTCCGCGCCGAGAGCAGGCCCCACGAGGATCAGCGCCGTGCGCCCGCGTTCGCCGCCCGTGGCCTCCTCGACCGTGGCCAGCGTTGCCTTGACGATGCGCTGATCGGGCCATGTTGCCCGCCAGATCACCGCCACAGGGCAATCGGGGCCATAGGCAGGCGTCAGGCGCGTCACCACGTCCTCCAGCACATGCACCGACAGGTGAATGGCCAGCGTCGCGCCGGTGGCGGCGAAGTTTTCCAGTGTCTCGCCCTCGGGCATGGCCGAGGCGCGGCCAGAGGTGCGGGTCAGGACCAGCGACTGCGCCACACCGGGTAGCGTCAGTTCCGCGCCCAAAGCGGCGGCGGCAGCGGCGAAGGAGGGCACGCCGGGGGTCACGTCGTAAGGGATGCCTTCCGCGCGCAGGCGGCGCAGCTGTTCACCCATGGCGGACCAGACCGACAGGTCCCCGGAATGGAGCCGCGCGACGTCATGGCCTGCCGCATGGGCCGCCTTGATCTCCGCGATGATCTCGTCAAGCGAGAGCGGCGCGGTGTTCACGATCCGCGCGCCTTCGGGGCAGTGGGACAGCAGCTCCTCTGGTACCAGCGACCCGGCATAGAGGCAGACCGGGCAGGCGGCGATCAGGTCGCGCCCGCGAAGGGTGATCAGGTCGGCTGCGCCGGGGCCTGCGCCGATGAAGTAAACGGTCATATGTCAGTCCTTTCTGCCAGCGCGATGGTGGCCATGCCGCAGGCGCTTTGCACGCGGGGCGCGATCAGGCGTGCCCTGTAGCCGCCTTTGCGCGCCGATGCCAGAGCCAGCGCCTCGGCCACGCTGCCGGTGCCGAAACGCGCCTTGATCCGGGGGGAGCAGGTGAGCGTTCGCTCGCCCGCGATGTCCTGTTCGATCAGGTGGGTAAGGGGAAGGTCCTCGGCCTTGGCCCAGTCTGAGAGGGCGGGCGTTGCCTTGATGGTGAGGCAGGCCAGCGCATCGGGGCGGCAGCCCGCGCGGGCAAGCGCGTCGTCGAACGCCGCCGTTGTCGCCTCTGCGCGCAATCCGATCCCGGCCCAGATCATCGTGTCACCACCCATTGCAGAACGGGGCGCGCCCTATCCCACCCGCGCATGGAGCCGAGCGGCCCGGCCTCGGCCAGTTCCGCGCGCAAAAGGTGCCCCCCATAGGCCCCGTGCCAACGGATCAGCAGCGCCTCGGTTTCCAGCGTGACCGCGTTCATGACCAGACGTGTGCCCTTCGGCATCCTGTCCCACAGGGCAGTCAGCATATCCTCCGTCGCACCGCCGCCGACGAAAACGGTGTCGGGGTCGGGAAGATCGGTCAGCGCTTCGGGCGCGCGGCCCTCCACGGTTGTGATCCGGTGATCGAGCCCGAACTTGCGGGCATTCAAGCGGATGTTGTCCGCCCGGTCGGCGCGGGTTTCCAGCGCTGTGGCGGTGGCGCCGGGGGCGGCTAGGCAGAATTCCACGGAGATCGAGCCGGACCCTGCCCCAAGGTCCCAAAGGTGCTGACCGGGCCGGGGCGCGAGGGCCGAAAGGGTCAGGGCGCGCACCGGGCGCTTGGTGATCTGGCCGTCGCTTTGGAAAAGATCGTCCGGCAGGCCCGAGGCGCGCGACAGGCCGGGCGCGCCCTCGGTATCGATGGCGGCGAGGACCGGGGCGGTGACATCCTCAAGATCGAAGCCGTCGGCGGGACAGCCGCGCAGTCGTTCGCGCGGGCCGCCAAGCGCCTCGCAGATCGTCAGACGCGACGCGCCGTAGCCCTGTGCGGTCAGCCAATCCGCCAATTCCGCCGCCGCATCGCCATCGCGCAGGGTGCAGAGCACGCGGGCGCTGTCGTGCAAGACCGGGGTCAGCCGCTCGAACGGTGCGGCGTGAAGGCCAAGGCAGATCGTGTCTTCCAGCTTCCACCCAAGCCGGGACGCGGCGAGTGAAAAGCAGGAGGGCGCAGGAAAGGCGCGCCATTCGTCCGCTGCAAGGTGGCGCGACAGCGATCCGCCCGCGCCATGCCAGAAGGGATCGCCCGAGGCCAGAACCGCCACCTTGCGGCCACGGAGCGCCAGAACAGGCTCGACCGAGAAGGGGACGGGCCATGCGCGGCCCCGGTCCCCGACTTCGGCAAGGTCCAGGTGCCGGGGCCCGCCAAAGACGATTTCTGCCGCATCCAGGGCATCGCGGCTTGCGGGCGACAAGCCGTTCAGGCCATCTTCGCCCAGACCGATCAGGGACAACCAGGGTTCAGCCATGACACGCATCCTCCTGCTTGGCGGCACGACCGAAGCCACCACACTCGCCCACCTTCTGGCCGAGGCGGGTTTGGATGCCATTTTCTCCTACGCGGGCCGGACCGACAAGCCGATGGCGCAGCCCCTGCCCACACGGGTCGGGGGCTTTGGTGGGGTGGCGGGGCTGGTGGACTATCTGCGCGCCGAGGGGATCACACATGTGGTCGACGCAACCCATCCTTTCGCCGCGCAGATGAGCACGAATGCCGTCCACGCCTGTGCCGAGGCGGGGGTTGCGTTGACGGGACTGGAACGACCGGGCTGGACCGAGGGGGAGGGCGACCGCTGGACCCATGTCGCGGACATGGGCGGCGCGGTCGCGGCCCTTCCGTCCGAAGGGGCGCGCGTTTTCCTGGCGATCGGCAAGCAGCATGTGGCGGATTTTGCCGCGAAGCCCGCGAATTTCTACCTTTTGCGCCTCGTCGATCCGCCGAAAGACCCGTTGCCGCTGCCAGATGCCGAGGCTGTTATCGCGCGCGGCCCTTTTGACGTGGCGGGCGACCGCGCGCTGATGGAACGTCATCGCATCACCCATATCGTCGCCAAGAACGGCGGCGGTTCGGGCGCGCGCGCCAAGCTTGATGCCGCTCGCGAACTGGGCCTGCCGGTCATCCTGATCGACCGGCCCCAGGTGCCGCCCCGCCGCATCCTGACAAGCGCCAGTGCGGTTATGGATTGGCTGGATCACAGCGCCGATCTCGGGGTGTAGACGTAGTTTCCCACCCGCCGTGTATCGCGGTTTCCGACGATCACCATGGTGCGCATGTCGGCCATCTCGGGCGTGGCTTCTGCCAGCGTGACGGTGCGGATCTCCTCCTCGGGCGTGCTGACCGCGCGGGCGAAGGAGATGAGGGTTTCCTCCCCGCAGGCCTCGCGCAGGATCTCCAAAGCGCGGGCAAACTGGTGCGGGCGCGATTTGGAGCGTGGGTTGTAAAACGCCATCGCGAAGCCCGCTTCCCCTGCAGCGCGCAGGCGTGTTTCGATCAGGTCCCATGGCTTGAGATTGTCGCTGAGGTTGATCGCCGCGAAATCATGCCCCAACGGCGCGCCGATCCGGGCGGCGGCGGCGAGCATTGCGGTGATGCCGGGCAATACGCGGATGTCGAGGGTGAGCCATTCCTGCGGCCCTGCCTCCAGCGCCTCGAACACGGCGCTAGCCATGGCAAAGACACCGGGATCTCCAGACGAGACGACGACCACCCGCTTGCCCTCGGCCGCCATTTCCAGCGCGTGTGTGGCGCGGTCAAGCTCCACCCGGTTGTCGGATTCGTGAAGCGTCAGGCCAGGTCGCGGGGTCACCCGGCGGACATAGGGGATGTAGCCGACAACGTCGGTCGCCTCGGCCAGCACATCGGCCACTTCCGGCACGATGAGGCTCTCGCGCCCCGGCCCCAGCCCCGCAACGACGACCCACCCGCTCATGGCCGGCGGCCCTGTCCGTGCAGCAGGCAGATGGCGAAATAGGGCGTCTCACCCGCGAAATCGGTCAGCTTCTGCACTGTTTGTTTCGGCATCGTCCCGCGTTCCACCAGCCAGGCATCGTCGAGCCGCCCCGCGGCCTCCAAGGCCCGTTTCAGCTTCGGCAGGTTGCGCCCGATCTTCATGACCACGGCGGCGTCGGTGTCCTTGAGCCGCCGGACCAACTCCTCCTCGGGCAAGGTCGCCATCGCCACGGTCAGCACGTCATCGCCCCAGGTGATCGGCATATCGGTCGCCGTCCAGCAGCCGGACATGCCGGTGATACCGGGCACAATCTCCACCTCCACCCGGCCTTGCAGGCGCGAATGCAGGTGCATGAAGGAGCCATAGAAGAACGGATCGCCCTCGCACAGGACGATGACGTCATCACTTGCGGCCAGCGCTTCCAGCCGGTCGGTCCAGCCGTCGTAGAATTCGGACAGGATGCGGTTGTATTCCGGGTCCTTGAAGGAAATCTCGGTGGTGACCGGGTATTCCATCGCGTGTTCGGTGACGTCTTCGCGCAGCATCCCCTCGACGATCTGGCGTGCCTGCCCCTTGCGGCCCGCCTTGCGGAAATAGGCGAGGTGGCGCGCCCCCCGGATCAGCCTGTCCGACCGAACGCTCATCAGGTCGGGGTCGCCGGGGCCAAGCCCGGTGCAGATGACCTTGCCCATGTCGCTTACTCCTTGAAACTGGCGAGCGCGTTGACCGCCGCCACGGTAATGGCGGACCCGCCAAGGCGGCCCTGTACGATCATCGACGGGACCGGCAGGTCCTCCATCAGCGCGTCTTTGGATTCCCGCGCGCCAACAAAGCCCACGGGGCAGCCGATAATGGCGGCCGGGCGCGGGCAGGCAGGGTCTTCGAGCATGTTGAGCAGGTGAAAAAGCGCCGTGGGCGCGTTGCCGATGGCCACGAGCGCGCCTTGCAGATGCGGGCGCCACAGTTCCAGCGCGGCGGCGGAGCGGGTGTTGGCCATCTCCTTGGCCATGTCGGGCACACGGGGATCGCGCAGGGTGCAGATCACCTCGTTATTCGCGGGCAGGCGCGGGCGGGTGATGCCCTCGCTCACCATATAGGCGTCGCACAGGATCGGGGCGCCGTCTTTCAGCGCCTGACGGGCGATGGTCGCCATGCCGGGGGAAAACCGCACGTCCTTTTCCAGCCCCACGAGTCCCGCGGCGTGGATCATGCGCACGACGACCGGTTCCTCGTCGCGGTCGAAACGGTCGAGCTCGGCTTCGGCCCGGATGGTCCGGAAGCTTTCCTCGTAGATGGCAGCGCCGTTGGTTTCGTAGCTGTGGGGCATTCAAAGGGCCTTCTTGATCTGGTCGGGTGTGAGGCCAACGGCCTCGGGCGTGGCGTCGGCGCGGCCGTCGCGGATAAGGTCGAACCGGTCGGGGCCGGTCGCGGTCAGGGTCAGGGCCGCAGGGCTGGGATGGGCGCAGCCCTTGGCGCAGCCGGAGATGTGCAGGCGCTGGCCGGGGCGCAGATGTGGGGCAAGGTCGCGGGCCAGATCGCGTGTGGGCGATAGGCCCTGCGGGCATCCCGGCGCGCCGGTGCAGACGTCTATCGCCAAACGCGGGTCCGTGGCGTCGTGGATCAGGCCGGGTAGGGCGGGGGCCTCGGTGACGCCCTCCAGCAGCAGCATCCGCCACGGGGTGACACGGATCGGGGCAAGCTCTGCCAGCGCGGTGAGGGTGGGGGCGGTGATCTGTCCGAAAGCCAGCGCCACAAGCTGCCCCGAAGGCGAAGCCCCAGGAGCCGGAGGTGTCGCCCCCGCCACTGCGGGCTGACTGCGAAACGCCTCGGGCAGAACGGCCCCGCCTGCCAGGTGCCGCGCCATGCGGCCACGACCGTCGGGCGCACCACCGGTGTCGAGGAACCAATGGGCCAGCGCCATCGCGGCCTCTGCCGCTTCTTGTGCCGATCCCACCGGCTGGCCGGTTGCCGCTCCGTCCGCCCTGACGAACAAGCTGTCGGAAGTGGCTTCAACGCGAATATCGGCAGAGATGTTTTGCAAAAGGGGGCGGGGTCCGCAATCTACCGCGAAACCGAACTTGCCGGGCAGGTTGGGGGCGTCATCGCGGGCCAGTGTTTCGGTCAGGGCCAGCGCGGTACGATGCGTCGCATCGCCCTCGGCCCAGAATGGCTGGATCACCAGGTTGCGCCGGGTTTCCGCCGCTACGTCCCGGTCAATCAGGCCAAGCGCTGTCAGCCCGTCGATCAGCGCCGGATGCGCCTCGGGTGTCACGCCCCGGATCTGGACGTTTGCGCGGGCCGAAACGTCAATCAGCCCATTGCCGAATTGCCCGGCCAGCCGGGCCACACCCGCCGCCTGTTCCTGGGTCAGCCGCCCAAGCGGCGCGCGCACCCGAACCACCAGACCGTCCCCCGACATCATCGGCCTGAGCGCGCCGGGGCACCAGCCATGGACCACCGGGGCGCTCATTGTGCGGCCTCCAGACTGGCGGCGATGGAATTGCGGCGGGTCACCCACAGCCCCGCATCGTGCAGCGCCTGAAAGCGGGCGCGCATGGCGGCGAGGGCCTCGGGATTCTCGCGCTCCATGAAGGCAACCAGATCGTCGCGGCCAAGCGTGGCGTCGTGGTAGAGGTCGAACAGGTGTGGAGGAACGGCGGCGGCCAGATGCGCAAAGGCGGCGAGGTGGTCGAGCGTTGCGGCGATCTCTGCCGCGCCCCGGAACCCGTGGCGCATCATCCCATTCGCCCAATCGGGATTGGCTGCGCGGGCGCGGGTGACGCGGGCAATCTCCTCGGTCAGGTCGCGGGCGCGGGGGCGGTCGGGCTGTGTCGCGTCAATGTGGTAAAGCGCGGGCGCATCGCCGCCAAGCCGGGCCACGGCGGCGGCAAAGCCCGCCTCATGCGCGGCGTAGTCCGAGGCCATCAGCAGGTCGGTTTCCGGCAGATCCTGCAGGTGCACGAAACTGTCGGCGGATTTCACGCGGGTTTCCAGCGCATCGCGCGCCTCGGAGGACGCCCCCTGCGCGTCAATTGCGTAGGAGGAGGCAGCGAGCCACGCTTCGCCCGCCGCGCTACGCGCTTCGTCCGAGTAATCGTCCAGATGGGCCGTCATCCCCACCCCATAGCTGCCGGGCCGGGGCCCGAAGACGCGGGGAGTGCGAGCCAGGTAAGGGTTGTCTTCTGCCGCTTCCTCACGTTCCGCCAGCGCGCCTGCTGCTGCCTCGAACATCTGGGCAAGGCCGGGGAAGACATCGCGGAAGAGGCCCGAGACGCGCAGGGTCACGTCGGTGCGCGGGCGGCCAAGCAGCGCCAGCGGGATCACCTCGAAGCCCGAGACGCGTTCGCTGCCCTCGTCCCATTTGGGCGCGAGGCCCGCGAGGTGCAGCGCCATGGCAAATTCCTCGCCCGCCGTGCGCATGGTGGCCGATCCCCACAGGTCCACGACCAGCCCGCGCGGCCAGTCTCCGTGATCCTGCAGGTGCTTGCGCAAAAGTTCCTCGGCCAGCTTCACCCCCTGCGCATGGGCGGCGCGGGAGGGAACGGCGCGAGGATCGGTGGTGAAGAGGTTGCGCCCCGTGGGCATCACGTCGGACCGGCCCCGATGGGGCGACCCGGACGGGCCGGGGGCGACCAGCCGACCCTCCAGCGCGGCCAGCATCCCGGCGCGTTCCTCGGCACCGCAATCGCCCGTGCCGAAGATGTGCAGTCCGTCGCCATATTGGCTTTCCTTGATGTCACAGACGAAACGATCGATGCGGGTGATCGCCTCGGCGGCGCTGGCATCTGCCGGGATGCCCAGATCGGCCTCGACCCCGGTTCCCTGCGCCTCCGCCCGGATATCGGAGATCAGCCGGTCGCGGCGGGCGGGGTCGAGCCCGTCGGCGGTGGAATACTCATCCAGCAGATGTTCCAAGCGCCCCATGCCTTCTGGCAGCGTCGTCTGCGCCATCGGGGGCGGCATATGGCCGATGGTGACTGCCCCCACCCGGCGCTTGGCCTGCGCGGCCTCGCCGGGGTCGTTGACGATGAAGGGATAGATCACGGGCAACGCGCCAAGCAGCGCTTCGGGCCAGCAGTCCTGCGACAGCGCCACAGCCTTGCCCGGCAGCCATTCCAGCGTGCCATGCGCGCCGACATGGATCAGCGCATCGGCTTGTGCGCGGAGCCATAGGTAGAAGGCGACATAGCCGTGGCGGGGCGTGCGGCTAAGGTCGTGGTAATCGTCGTCGCGGGTCTTCACCTCACCCCGTTCGGGTTGCAGCGCAATCAGCGCCCTGCCCGCCCGGATTGCGGCGAAGGTGATCTGGTCGCCTACGGTCGCGGGGTCGGTTTCGGGCTCTCCCCACGCGGCGAAAAGGTCATCGCGCAGTGCGGCGGGCAGGGTTTTCAAGGCCTCGCGGTAATCCGCCAGCGGCCAGCCGATCCGTTCGACCAGCAAGCGTTTGCCCATGTCGGGGGCGTGGCCCAGGTCGTGGCCTTGCGCGGTCAGCACCTCCAACAGCCCCTCGACCGAAGCCAGCGGGTCGAGCCCGACCGCATGGGCGAGGTTCCAGTCGCGGCCCGGATAGGTCGACAGCACCAGCGCCAGCCGCTTCTCGGCGGCGGACAGGGTGGCAAGGCGATGCCACGCGGCAACACGGTCCACCACCTGAGCGATGCGGCCCTGATCGGCACGATGCGCGAAACGGGAATATTCCAGGTCCGGGTCCTTGCGACCCGGCTGCTTGAAACTGGCGACGCCCGCAAAGATGCGCCCGTCCACTTCCGGCAACACCACATGCATGGCGAGGTCGGCGGGCGACAAGCCCCGGTCGGCCTCGACCCAGTCCTTTTTGCGCGCGGTCGAGAGGGCCACCTGAAAGACCGGGCAACCGGGGTCCGAAAGCGGTGAGGGCTTGCCATCCGCGCCCTGCGCCGAAAAGGCGGTGGCGTTGACGATTGCCGCGGGTGCGAGCCGTGCCAGTTCCGCGCGCAGCCAGTCGGCGGCAGCGGGTTGCTTGAGGCTGGACGCAAAGATACCCACGGCCTCGAACCCTTTGGCCTCCAGCGCCGCGATTGTGGCATCCACCGGGTCGGTGTCGGCGGCGGTCAGGTAAGAGCGGTAGAAGGTGACGGGGACGAGCGGTTTGCCCGAGGGTTCGAAACTGCGCAGCACACCGTCGCCGGGTCGGTAGAAGCCGAAATCCGGCACGGTCTTCTCGCCCACCACGGGGCCCGCATAGAGCCCGCCCGCCAGTGCCAGCTGCGCCAGCGCCGCATGGGCCGCGACCGCCCCGCCCGCGTCGCAGAGGTGCTGCAAGCGGCGCAGGGTCGAGACGGGCAGGGTGGACAGCTCGTCAAGGCGCGGATCGGGGCGGCCATCGGCGGGCAGGACCGCCAGCGCCATGCCGGTGCGGTCGGCCAGTTCGCGCAAGGTGGCGAGGCCGTAGGGCCAGTAGCTTTCGCCGCCAATGAGCTTGACCAGAACCGCGCGCGTGCCGACGAGCGTCTGGTCCGCGTAGGTGTCGACCGAAAGCGGATGTTTCAGGGCGACCAGATTGGCAAGGCGAACGCTCGGTTCGAACCCATGCGCCTTGGCACGCGCAAAACCCGCCGCGAAGGCCCCGAGGTCGGAATCGGAAAAGGACAGCACCACCAGATCGGCAGGGCTTTGCCCCAGATCCTGCGGGGTGTCGGTTTCCTCCAACCCGTGACTTTCGCGGAAGACGACATGCATCGGCCCGGCCTTACCCCTCCAGCACCGCGCGGATGGCGGCGGCGTCCACGTGGTCATGCTCACCGATCACCACCAGTTGCGACCGGCGGGGCAAGTCACCCCAGGGGCGGTCGAACTGGGTGCGCAGGCGCTCGCCCACGGCCTGAACCAGCAGTCGCATCGGTTTGCCCTTCACGGCGATATACCCCTTCACGCGCAGCGCGTTCTGTTCCCGCGCCAGCCGCAACACGGCGGCTTCCAGCGCTTTCACGTTGTCTACCTCGTCCAGCTCGATCACCACGCTGTCAAAATCGTCATGTTCGTGGTCATCCGCGCCGTCATGGTGGCTGGGGCGGGCGTCGAGGTCATCCTCAGCGGCCGCTTCCAGACCCAGAACCACGCGCGGGTCGATGACGCCCTCGGTCATCGGCAGGATGGAGACAGGGCGGGGCATCTCGGCTTCGATGACAGCGCGGGCCTTTGCCAGCCCCTCTTCCCCCGCGAGGTCGGCCTTGGAGAGCAGCACGATATCGGCGCAGGAAATCTGATCTTCGAACACTTCGCCAAGCGGCGTATCGTGGTCGAGGCTGTCATCGGCCTCTCGCTGTGCCTGAACGGCGTCCACGTCGGGGGCGAAGCGGCCAGCGGCCACAGCCTCGGCATCAGCGAGCGCAATGACGCCGTCGACGGTGATGCGGCTGCGGATCGCGGGCCAGTCGAAGGCCTTGAGTAGCGGCTTGGGCAGGGCCAGCCCGCTGGTTTCGATCAGGATATGATCGGGCGTGTCCGGCAGCGCCATCAGCGCCTCGATCGTCGGGATGAAATCATCGGCCACGGTGCAGCAGATGCAGCCATTGGCCAGTTCCACGATGTTTTCCGCCGGACAGTTTTCGTCCGCGCAGGTCTTGAGGATGTCGCCATCGACGCCCGCGGTGCCGAACTCGTTGACCAGAACAGCCAGCCGCTTGCCCTGGTTATTGGTCATCAGGTGGCGAATGAGCGTGGTCTTGCCCGCCCCGAGAAAGCCGGTGATGACGGTGACGGGGATCTTGGAGAGCGATTGCATGGATCAGTCCTTGCTGTCTGGGGCCGAAAGCGGGGGGATGCGGGCGATGGATTGTTTGCGAAAGACCTCGGGCCGCTCGCGCCAGGGCACGAGCCCGTCGGTGGTGGCGGCATAGGCGCGGATACCGGCGAGGATCTGGTCAAGATGATCATCCGGGTCGAGGCGGCCATAGATATAGGTCCAGCGGTCTGGCCCGCCGGTGATGGCCAGCGAACAGCCGTTGGAACAGGCGGACAGGCATTCATTGCCGCGCAGGCGCACGCCCTCGGGCAGGTCGGCGGCTTGCAGCGCTTCATGCAGGCGGAATCCCGGACGTGGGTCTTCGGGAACGCGTTCTCCATCCACCGTCTTGCGGCAGGTCGTGCAGACCGTGACTGTCACCTCGCCCATGCGCGGCCTCTTCCATGCTTGGCGAAAAGGGGGGACCAGCCGGGGCGCATCTGCCCATCATGGCCGGCGCGACACACCCCGGCCGCCCGTTACTCCTGTCGCTGGCAGGTCTCCCGGCTTGCGGATATCGGGGCAGGTCTGCCCCGGCGGCGTCTGGTCCTTCCCGGGCTGTGCCAGTGGTTCCAGGGCCTTCTCCGGTCACGGTCGCGGGGGCGGCTGCGCTTCGGCGATGAACCGTGCAAGGTCGCAAAGCCTGTCGCATTCCCTCTTCGCCTGTTCTAGGAACAGGAACCAGCAGACCCGCACCTGCGGCATGAGCCGCACCGATGTCAAGCGAAGGATGATGAAATGGCCGATACGCCGCTCTCGGATGAAGACCGCCACGCCCAGAAGATGGCCAAGAAGAAGGCCGCGCGCGACAAGATCATGGCCACCAAGGAAGGCGAGAAGGGGCTGATCATCGTCCATACCGGGCCGGGCAAGGGGAAATCCTCCTCCGGCTTCGGGATGATTCTGCGCTGTATCGCCCATGAGATGCCCTGTGCGGTGGTGCAGTTCATCAAGGGGGCCTGGGACACGGGCGAGCGGCGCATTCTGGAGGGGAATTTCTCCGACCTTTGCCAATTCCATGCCATGGGCGAGGGCTTCACCTGGGAAACCCAGGACAAGAGCCGCGATATCGCCATGGCCGCGAAGGGTTGGGAAAAGGCGAAGGAGCTGATCCGCGACCCCTCGATCAATATGGTGCTGCTCGATGAGATCAACATCGCGCTGCGCTATGATTATCTTGATATCGCCGAGGTCGTGCGGTTCCTGAGCGAGGAAAAGCCGCCGATGACCCATGTGGTGCTGACCGGGCGGAATGCCAAGGAGGAGCTGATCGAGATCGCCGATCTGGTGACCGAGATGACGCTGGTCAAGCACCCGTTCCGGTCGGGGATAAAGGGGCAGAAGGGAGTCGAGTTCTGAGAGCGGTTTCGCCGCCTTCGGCGTCGACCCGCCGGGGGGCGCTGCCCCCCGGACCCCCCGAGGTATTTTCGCCAAGATGAAAGCAAGGGTTTGTTAAGGTTAACGTGCCATGATGGGCGTGCGGTACAGGGAGAGGTCCCGATGACCGCCCAAGGTGAAAGCGCCGCGTCTAACCTGCTTCGGCAGCACTGGGCGCGGCGCCGACGCCTTTTCCCTTCCGATTTCATCTTGGCTGAAATACCTCCGCCGGAGGCTCCTGCCCTGTCCGCGGGCGCAGGTTCTGGAGGAGATGCGCAAGGGAAACACACGTATGGGTAAGACCAGGATGCTGACCGAATTCGGTCAGGGCACCAGCCTGCGCCGGCAGGATTATACCGAGGCCGCGATACGCGCCGTGCGCGATGCGCTGTGGCATAATTCCATCAATCTTGCGGAGCTCTTTGAGCGTGACAAGTCCGAGATGCTGATCGACGTGGAAATTGGAGTGGCCGCGCCGGACCGGGTCGATGCGGATGCTGTGGCGGCCGTCTTCCCTTACGGGCAGGTGTCGGTCAGCGCGGTCAAGGGCGGGCTCGACGTGCCGCGCGCGGATGGCAAGGCGCCCACGGTGATCGCGGTGGCGGCGCTGTCGGTCGCTTTCGAGATGGAGCGCGTGTGATGGCAGAGCAGCGCTTTATCATCGAGATGGGGATGGGCGGCGACCTGCATGGGCAGGACTACACCAAGGCCGCTGCGCGCGCGATCGAGGATGCGATCCGACATAGTTCGATCCCCATGTTTGAGGCGCTCGGGCTGGATCATGCGCAGATGCGCGTACAGGTGACCGTGGGTGTGCAGGCCCCGGACAAGGTGGATTGCGCGGCGCTGGCAAAGGGCCTGCCGCGCGGGCGGGTCGAGGTCAGGGCGGTGCATGGCGGGCTCGACGTGACCAATCCGGATAGCGGTGCGGTGACGGTGATCGCCAACGCGGCGGTCGAGGCGTTTCTGGACCCTTCATTGGTTTCAGGGCGACAGGAACGGACATGACCAGGGCGCTGATGATCCAGGGGGCGGGGTCTAATGTGGGCAAGTCGCTGCTGGTGGCGGGGCTGTGCCGGGCGGCGCGTCTGCGCGGGCTGTCGGTCGCGCCGTTCAAGCCGCAGAACATGTCCAACAACGCCGCCGTGACCGTGGACGGGGGCGAGATCGGGCGGGCGCAGGCCTTGCAGGCTCTGGCCTCGGGGCTGGAGCCCGTGGTGGACATGAACCCGGTGCTGCTGAAGCCCGAAACGGATGTTGGCGCGCAAGTGGTGGTGCAGGGCAAGCGGCTGACCACGGTCAAGGCGCGGGACTATGCGGGCTTGAAACCGCAGCTGATGGCGCCTGTGCTGGAGAGTTTCAACCGTCTGAAATCCCACCATGATCTGGTGATCGTGGAAGGGGCTGGCAGCCCGGCGGAGGTGAACCTGCGCGCGGGCGACATTGCCAATATGGGCTTTGCCGCGGCGGCGGGTGTGCCGGTGGTGCTGGCGGGTGATATTGACCGGGGGGGCGTGATTGCCCAGATGGTGGGGACGCAGGCGGTGCTGGATCCGGGCGATGAGGCGCTGATCAAGGGCTTTCTGATCAACAAGTTCCGAGGCGATGTCAGCCTGTTCGACGATGGCTACCGGATGATCGGGACGCGCACCGGGTGGCGTGGCTTCGGGGTGTTGCCGTTCTTTACCGAGGCATCCAAACTCCCTGCCGAGGACGCGTTGGACCTGCCCCGGGGGGGCTTCGGTGAGGGGTTGAAGGTCGCTTGCCTGGCGCTCAGCCGCATCGCCAATTTCGACGATCTCGACCCGCTGGCGCAGGAGCCGGGCGTGTCGCTCACCATGGTGCGGGCCGGCGAGGTGATCCCGGCAGAGACCGACCTTGTGATCATCCCCGGCAGCAAGTCCACGCGCGGGGATCTGGCATATCTGCGGGCTCAGGGTTGGGATATCGACCTGCTGGCCCATTGGCGGCGCGGCGGGCATATTCTTGGGATTTGCGGCGGATATCAGATGCTTGGCCGGGTGGTTCACGACCCCGACGGGATCGAGGGCATCGCCGGATCGACCGATGGTCTCGGTTTGCTGGAGGTGGACACCGTGATGACCGGCGACAAGAGCCTGACCCGTGTCGAGGCCGTGCACGAGGCCACGGGCGCCGCGATGCGGGGCTACGAAATTCATATCGGGCGCACGGATGGGCCGGACCGGGCGCGGGGCTTCGCGCGGGTTGCCGGACTGCCAGAGGGTGCGCGGTCTGCGGATGGGCGGGTGCAGGGCAGCTACCTGCACGGGATGTTCGCGGAAGACGGGTTCCGGCGCGCCTTCCTGGACGGGTTCGGGGTGCAGGCCGGAACGCAATCCTACGGGCAGGTGGTGGAGCAGACCCTGGATGCGCTGGCCGCCCATATGGAGCGGCATCTTGATGTGGAGGGGCTGCTGGCCCTGGCGCGCTGAAGGGCGATTTCAGCCCGACGCCCTGCGCACACACCCCGTGCACCCCGCGTGCAGACAGAACCCCGGTGCGCCCGCCGCGTTTGACGCAGGACGAAAGCGCCCTATCCCGCGCGCCCGGTTCCAAGCCCGGCGCGCATCAAACTGGTCCGCACGGGCTTGACCGAGTAAAACGCCCGAAGCGCCCGCATCCGCATGTCGCGCAGCCCCTGGATCGAGACCATGGAGGCCCGGTTCAGCGCGTCGATTCCGGCCACACGGGCACGCACCTCGCCGTGGCGGGCCTTGTGATAGGCGGCAAGCATCCTGCGCGACCCCAGATCCCCGGGGTTGGCTTCGGCCAGGTCCAGCAGCGCTCGCATGTCACCGAGGCTCATGTTCAGCCCCTGCGCGCCAATGGGCGGCACCACATGGGCCGCTTCCGCCACCAGCGCCACGCGCTCGCCCTCCATCCGCTCGGCCACCTGAGAGATGATCGGCCAGACCGTGCGCCGTGTGATCAGCGTGAGCGGTCCCCAGAGACCGGCGGAGCGGGCGGTCATCTCGGCCTCGAAATCGGGGGCAGGCAAGGCGGCCAGCCGCGCCACTTCGGGGCCGCGTTCCATCCAGACCACGGCGGAACTGGGGCGGCCCTCGTGATCGGGCAACGGCACCAGCGTGAACGGCCCGCCGGAGCGGTGGATCTCGGTTGATACGTTTCCATGCGGCACGTCATGGGTGACCGCGAAGGCCAGCGCCTTCTGGCCGTAGCGGGTGGTTTTCACGGGGATGCCCACAGCCTCGCGCACCGGTGAGTTGCGGCCATCGGCGGCAATGACCAGCCGGGCGCGGATGCGAGCGCCATCCGAGAGTGTCACAAGCGCCTCGCGCTCGCGGGTCAGCACGCCCGCCGTGCCGGTGCCGGGGCGGAAATCGACATTGGGCATCTCGGCCAGCCGGGCCACCATTTCGCGGCTGAGCAGCCAGTTGGGCAGGTTCCAGCCAAACGGCAGGTCCGAGATATCGGCGGCGTTGAAATCATGGCTGCTGCGCGGCTCCGGCTCTGCGCCGCCCGCATCGACGATCCGCATGATCTGTAGCGCGCTGGCATGGGGCTCCAGCCGATCCCATAGCCCCGCGCGGATCAGGAAATCGCGCGAGGGTTGCAGGAAGGCCGTGGTGCGCAGGTCCGATCCTTCGGCTTGCATGTCGGTGACCGGCGGGGTGGGGTCGACGCAGATCACCGAAAACCCCGCCGACCCGAAGGCCGCAGCCGCCGTCAGCCCCGCGACGCCGCCGCCCGAGACCAGCACATCGGTTTCGATCATTTGGGGCATGGGAGGGTCTCCTTCACCGGCATGGTGTCCGTCTGATACGCCTGAAACGGGGCAAGGTCCAAGCGGCAGAAGGGCGCGTCAGCCGAGCGTGATGCGGATCAGAAGGTAGAAGCCGAGCACCACCGCCGTCAGCGCCCCGATGATCAGCCCGGCATAGCCGAAGACGATGGTGCCCGCGATCCATGCAATGGCCAGAAGCGCAATGGCCCAGAGCATGACGGTTGAACTGTCCAGCGCCCTCAGAAGCGACCGGAACAGCGGGTAGAGACCCTTCGAGGGGCCGGACTGTGGAATGAAAGCCATGTGATATCTCCTGTTCGCACACAGGGAGATAGGTGTCGAACCGGCATCGAGAACGGACCGGATGACGCAGTGCGACGGGCTGACGCTGCCGGTTTTGCCGTGGCTGCGCCACATCGACCCGCGCGACGCGTTTCGGCCCCCGGCGGCGCCTCCCCCGAGTTGATGTTGCCAAGATGCAGGGCCGTTCAGAGTCAGCCGGTCAGACGCGACAGGAACCCGGCAAGGTCATCGGTGTGGTGGTGGACATGGTCGGCGGGTTCCGGGTCCGGGGCCACGTGGACGGTGCGCAGACCCATCTGGTGCGGGGCGGCGAGGTTGCGCACGTCATCCTCGAACATCGCTGCGCGGGTGGGGTCGAGCCCGTCGCGGGTAAACACCGCCTCAAATGCCCGGCGTTCCGGTTTGGGACGCAGGCCCGCATGTTCCACGCCATATATCGCATCGAAGAGGCCCGACAGCCCGCGCGCGTCGATCACCTGTTCGGCATAGGGCGCGGTGCCGTTGGTGTAGATGATCCGGCGGCCGGGCAGGGCGCAGATACGGGCGGCAAGCTCCGGGTCCGGGGTCAGCACCGAAAAGTCGATCTGGTGGACCTCGTGCAGATAGGGGCCGGGATCGACCCCGTGAATATCCATCAGCCCCGCCAGCGTCGTGCCATGGTCGCGCCAGTATTTGTGGCGCAGGCGGTCGGCCTCGTCCCGGTCCACGCCGAGCGCCTCCATCACATAGGCGGTCATCTTCACGTTGATCTGGTCAAACAGCGCCATGTCCGGCGGGTAGAGCGTATGGTCGAGGTCGAAGACCCAGGTTGTGACATGCTCGAAATGCGCGCGGGGCATGGGCTGCGTCCTTTTTTGCCGCGCCCCGAAAGGCTTGCGCTTGTGCCGGGGCGGTCCTAGCCTTGCCAGAAAACCGGGGGGAAACCAATGGCCACTCCAAAAGCGCCGCAAAAAGACGCCTATGACCTGATCCTGAAAGCCATCGACGAGGGCACCTATCGGCCCGGATCGCGGCTGGTGGAATCGGAGCTGGCGGAGCGGTTCGGCGTCAGCCGCACCCCCATCCGCGAGGCGTTGCAGCGGCTGGAAACTCAAGGTCTGCTCAGCCGGGACGGGCGCAGCCTGATCGTGGCCTCGCTCGATCACGACCAGATGGCGCAGCTCTATATCGTGCGGGCCGAGCTGGAGGGGCTGGCAGCGCGGCTTGCGGCGCAGCATGCGGCGACGGAAGAGATCAAGGTTCTACAGGAGATGGTGGCGGCAGACCACGCGCTTCTGGATGATCCGGCGGCGCTCAGCCGGGCCAATCGGCGGTTTCACAAGCAGATTCACCTGGCCTCTCACAACAAGTACCTGGTGCAGCAGCTTGACCTCGTGCACCGGTCCATGGCGCTGATGGCGACCACATCCCTGGCGGCAGAGGGGCGCGGGCCGGTGGCGCTGGAGGAGCATGACGCGATTGTGCGCGCCATTGCCGAGCGCGACGGGGACCGCGCGGCGCGGATGCTGAAGGATCACCTGTCAACGGCGTTCGAGGTGCGGCTGAAGGAAGAGGCCGGCAAGGTCTGATCCTGCATCAGGTCGGTGGCCTGCCCGCCCTGAGAAAACCGCCCATGGGCCGTCTTGCGCCAGTGAAAGGGTTTGACCAGCAGCTCTGCCAGCCCCAGAAGCGTGGCGGCAGAGGCCAGCAGGAAATAGACATCCAGTATCGGAATCCAGAGCCGGAGCTTGCGGTGACGCGGCAGGGCGGCGGCGCGCCAGGCGGCGTAGAAGGTCAGCATCTGGCAGGCCACGAAGAAGAAGGCGAGACCCAGATAGCCCTGCGTTGTCAGGTAGGCGTCCAGCGGGTGCGGAAGGCCTGCGACCTTCACCACCAGCGTCCACAGCACCGGGGCCAGCGAGAAGCCCAGGACCGTCCCCAGTAGCTGCGCCTGCAGCCCGATGAACCGCCGCGCACCCAGGTCGCGCCACAGCCGCACCGGGTCGCGCATATGGGTGGCCCAGGTCATCGCGTAACCCTTGAGCCAGCGGGACCGTTGCTTGACCCATGGCAGAACGGCGGCATTGGCCTCTTCATAGGTGGTGGTCTCGATGATCTCGGTCCGGTAGCCCTGCCGGGTCAGCCTGAGGCCCAGATCGGCGTCTTCGGTCACGTTATGGGCGTCCCACGCGCCCATTTCCTCCAGCAACGACCGGCGGAAGAAAAGCGTCGTTCCACCCAGGGGCACGAAGAGGCCAAGGCGCGACACGCCGGGCAGAAGCAGCCGGAACCAGGTGGCATATTCCAGTGTGAAACAGCGGCTCAGCCAGTTGTGATGCGGGTTGTAGTAGTCGAGCTGCCCTTGCAGGCAGGCGACATCCGGGGGCACCTCAAGGAACCGCTGCGCAACCTTGCGGATCTGGTCCGGCTCCGGCGCGTCCTCGGCGTCATAGACGCCCACGATGGACCCCCGCGCGAAGTTGAGGCCATAGTTCATCGCCCGTGGCTTCGTGCGGGGCTGGCCCGGCGGCACGATCACGGCACGCATCCAGAAGGGCAGATCGGCGCGGGCAAGGGCATTGCGGGTGGTCGCGTCTTCTTCCTCGATCAGCAGGATCACGTCGAGCAGTTCGCGCGGATAGTCCAGCCGGCTGACCCGGCGGATCAGGTGCCCGGCGATGTCGGGCTCGTTGAACAGCGGCAGCAGGATCGTCACCACGGGCAGCGCGGAAGACGGGTGGATCGGCGGGGCGTCATCCTCCTGCCGGGCCTGAGGCGGCAGGTCGATGCCATGCAGGGCCAACCATTTCAGCGTCGCATTGATGGCCGCAATCAACACGCCAAGCGCGCACAGCCCCGCCACCACCGCGCCGGGGGCCAGCAGCAGCGCGCCACAGACCGCCAGCAGCACCGCGAGCCAGCGACGAAAGGCGCGCGGCGCGTCCCAGTCGCGGCAGCTATAGGGCCCGGGGGTGCGTGCCTCGGCGATGCGGGCCAGTTCTTTTCCATAGACACCGGTCAGGGCGGCCTGCATGCGGTCGCGGCTCGCCAGTGCCAGCAACACGGGGCCGTCTTGATCCGACAGCGCGGCGCGAATCTCATCGGCATGGTCGGGGCGGTTTGTCATGATCACAAGTGCCGATCCCGCGCGGCGCAGGGGCACGGCGTTGAGCCGAATGGCCAGCCCCGCCGGCAGCAGCCCCGCCAGCGCCGGGTCAGGGGGCGGGTGATCCTCTGGCAGCAGCTTTGTACCGCTCTGCTCGGCCAGCGCGTCCAGAAGCTGCGCTTCGGAAATGGCGCCCTGGGTGACGAGGATTTCCCCGATCGGCAGGTCTCGGTGGCGCTGGCTGACGAGGGCCCTGTGCATCTGTTCGGCGGTGATGGCCCCCCGGTCGAACAGCAGTTGGGCCAGTCGGGGCTTGCGCAGGGGAGGGCGGGCGTCAGGAACAACACGCAGCTTTGCCGTGCCCTGAGGGCTGTACGCCTGTCGAACCGCCTTATTCATCCGCTCACACCAAAAATCCCCGACCTGTCCGGGTCGGGGATCATTGGAGGCTCGAAGTCCTAATAAATGGTTAAACCGTCTCGGCTTTACGCGCCTGCATGGCGGCGGCGAAGCGTTCGAACAGGTAGTAGCTGTCCTGCGGGCCGGGGCTGGCCTCGGGGTGGTACTGCACCGAGAAGACAGGCCGATCCGTCATGCGGATGCCGCAGTTCGACCCGTCAAAAAGCGAGACATGGGTTTCCTTCACGCCCGCGGGCAGGGTCTGGCTGTCGACGGTGAAGCCGTGGTTCATCGAGGTGATCTCGACCTTGCCGGTTTCCAGATCCTTCACCGGGTGGTTCGCCCCGTGGTGGCCGTGGTTCATCTTGACGGTCTTGGCGCCAAGCGCCAGTGCCAGCATCTGGTGGCCAAGACAGATGCCGAAGACGGGCAGGTCGGCCTTCAGCACCTCCTTGATCATCGGCACCGCATAGATGCCGGTCGCCGCCGGGTCGCCGGGTCCATTGGACAGGAACACGCCGTCGGGCTGATGGGCCAGCACTTCCTCGGCGGTTGCCGTGGCGGGCAGGACGGTCACGTCGCAGCCGGCCGAGGCGAGGCAGCGCAGGATGTTGCGCTTGGCGCCATAGTCCACGGCCACGACCTTGAAGCCGGGTTCCTCGCGCTTTGTGTAACCCTCGGGCCAGGCCCACCGTTTTTCGTCCCATTTGTAGCTTTGCGCGCAGGTCACGTCCTTGGCGAGGTCCAGCCCCTCCAGCCCGGCAAAGCCACGGGCGGCGGCAACAAGTGCCTCCAGGTCGAAGTTCCCGTCAGGGTCATGGGCCAGCGCCACGTGGGGCGCGCCCTGCTGGCGGATCGCGCGGGTCAGGCGGCGGGTGTCGACACCGCCGATGCAGATGCGGCCCTTGGCGGCCAGCCACTCGGTCAGCTCCTGCTGCGAGCGCCAGTTCGATGGCTCCGTCGGGTCCCACTTCACCACCATGCCGGCGGCCACGGGTTCGGCGGTTTCGTCGTCTTCCAGATTGACGCCGGTATTGCCGATATGGGGGAAGGTGAAGGTCACGATCTGGCCCGCATAGGAGGGGTCGGTCATGATCTCCTGATAGCCGGTCATCGCGGTGTTGAAGCAGAGCTCCGCCACGGTCTGGCCGGTGGCGCCGAAACCTCGGCCATAGAACACGGTCCCATCAGCGAGAACGAGGCAGGCGGTGGGGCGGGTTGTCATGGGCGACTCCGGTGCTGGCGCGAAATTCGCGGCAACCTAAGGGCAAGGCCCCGTGGGGTCAAGCGGCTGCGAGAGCCTTGTTGCTGCGGGTGCATTCGCCTATTGTCGGGCACTGTTGCACAGGGATTCTGCAATCATCAGGGGATGGGACCTATGTCACTGAGGGAACGGATCACGACCGAAATGAAGGCCGCGATGCGCGAGAAGAACAGCGCGCGGGTGTCGACCCTGCGGTTGATCAATGCCGCGATCAAGGATCAGGACATTGCCGCGCGCGGCAAGGGCGAATCCGAGGGCGTGGGTGAGGCCGATGTGTTGGCGATCCTCGGCAAGATGGTCAAGCAGCGCCAGGAAAGCGCGCGGGCCTATGAGGAAGGCGGGCGGCTGGAACTGGCCGAGAAGGAACGCGAGGAGATCGTGATCCTGGAGGAATTCCTGCCGCGCCAATTGTCGGATGAGGAAGTGGCCAAGGCGATTGCGGATGCGATTGCGTCCACCGGCGCAGAGAGCATCCGCGACATGGGCAAGGTCATGGGCGCGCTGAAAAGCAAATATACCGGCCAGATGGATTTCGGGGCCGTCGGCCCCAAGGTGCGGGATATGCTGGGGTAGGCACCTGCCCAGGGTTTTCATGGAACGGCCTACCCGATGGGAGGGCCGTTTTTTCATGCGTATTCCGCTGCGGAACCGGCTTGGACCGGGCAGAGGGGACGCGGTCTCATGGGAAACGCCTGTGTTGAGGCGTGGTCGCTTCAGGGCAGGTAAATGGAATGCGGCGCCGCGTTCCGGCGCGGGGCATTGGGGTGTCTATCGGACGTGTCCTTGAGCCTGCCGTGATCCACCTTGGCCGTTGTCAGGAGCCGTATCTGGCGGCAGCGGGCAGACGAAGCCACGCTTGGTATGTGGTTAACCGCTGGCCACCATGGCAGATCGGAATGAAGATCAGGTTAACGGGCGGGCCGGATCAACCGGGCCGCATTTCGCGCAGCAACAGGTGATACAGTTCCACCCGTTCCTCGGCGGCCAGAAACGCGCCGATCTCGACCTCGCGGCCCTCGCCTTTCAGAGTCACGTAGTCCGGTACGCGCCCCCCTTGCGGGATCAGGCGAACCTGCACCCAGTAGGGGTTCGCCTCCCACAGCTGATCGGGTTTGCGCGGGGCCACATGGGTCAGGCGTACATGATCGTCCCAGAGCAGCAGTTCCTCATGCAGGTCCATGTCGCGCCAGGACCGTTTCAGCCCCCACCAGATGGCCCAGACTGCCCCGACGATGAAGGGCAGGAGCCCCCAGAGAACCGGCGATCCGAAAGCCGCCAGCAGCGGCAGCGCCAGCAGCACGGCAGTTGCGCCGATGAACCAGACGAAACCACCCGGCGTCAGCGATTTGTGCGGACGCGCGACAAGGCGCAGCCGGGGCTGGCCCTCGCCGCCATTGAAAAGGGCCCCGGAATGATCCGGAGCCCTTTCTGAATATCGGGTTAGGTCAACCGGCATCGGATCAGTGGTGCGGTTGCTTGTCCCACATGTCGGGGGTCGGAAGCTCCTCGAAGGTGTGCTCCGGCGGCGGGCTGGGAAGAGTCCATTCCAGCGTATCCGCGTATTCGCCCCAATAGTTGTCCTCGGTGACGCGACGGCCTGCCATCAGCGTGTAGAACACGATGCCGATGAACAGCAGGAACGAGGCAAAGGAGATGAAGGCACCGATCGACGAGATGTAGTTCCAGTAGGCATAAGCCTCCGGGTAGTCGATATAGCGGCGCGGCATGCCCTGGACGCCAAGGAAGTGCTGCGGGAAGAAGGTGATGTTGGCGCCGATGAAGAACAGCCAGAAATGCACCTTGCCCCAGAACTCCGAATACTGGCGGCCGGACATCTTGCCGATCCAGTAGTAGACACCGGCGAAGATGCAGAACACGGCACCAAGCGACATCACGTAGTGGAAGTGGGCAACCACGTAGTAGGTGTCGTGATAGGCGCGGTCGAGGCCCGCCTGCGACAGCACGATGCCGGTCACACCGCCAACGGTGAAGATGAAGATGAAGCCGATGGCGAACAGCATGGGCGTCTTGAACTCGATCGAGCCCTGCCACATCGTCGCGATCCAGCTGAAGATCTTCACGCCCGTCGGCACCGCGATGACCATCGTGGCGACCATGAAATAGGCCTGCTGGTTCAGCGTCATACCGACCGTGTACATGTGGTGTGCCCACACGACGAAGCCAAGCGCGCCAATGGCGACCATCGCGTAGACCATCGGCAGGTAGCCGAAGACCGGCTTCTTGGAGAAGGTCGCGATGACGTGGCTGATGATGCCGAAGCCCGGAACGATGATCATGTAAACTTCCGGGTGGCCGAAGAACCACAGCAGGTGCTGATACAGGATCGGGTCACCGCCCTCGGCCGGGTTGAAGAACCCGGTGCCGAAGTTGCGGTCGGTCAGCAGCATGGTGATGGCGCCAGCGAGAACCGGCAGAGACAGCAGGATCAGCCATGCGGTCACGAAGATCGACCAGGGGAACAGGGGCGTCTTGTGCAGGGTCATGCCCGGCGCACGCATGTTCAGGAACGTGGTGATGATGTTGATCGCGCCGAGGATCGACGAGGCACCGGAGACGTGGACCGCGAAGATCGCAAAGTCCATCGAGGTGCCCGCTTCAAGCGTGGAGAGCGGCGCATAAAGCACCCAGCCCACACCCGAGCCCATCTGACCGTTGCCACCGGGTGCCAGCATCGAGGCGACGCCAAGCGACACACCTGCCACATACATCCAGTAGCTGAGGTTGTTCAGGCGCGGGAACGCCATGTCGGGTGCGCCAATCATCAGCGGCATGAAGTAGTTGCCGAAACCGCCGAACAGCGCCGGAATCACCACGAAGAACATCATCAGGACGCCGTGATAGGTGATCATCACGTTCCAGAGGTGACCGTTCGGGGAGCATTCTTCGGCACCGATCCCGCCAAGGAAGCGGGCGCCTTCGGCACACATGTACTGAACGCCGGGATGCATCAGCTCCATGCGCATGTAGACCGTGAAGATCACCGACAGAAGGCCGACGAAGCCCGCGGTGAACAGATAAAGGATACCGATATCCTTGTGGTTGGTGGACATGAACCAGCGGGTGAAGAACCCCGGCTTTTCGTGGTCATGTCCCGAAATGGCAGCATCAGCCATGGACGTCTCCTGTTCCAAAGAAGCACGCAGACCAAGACTGTCTGGCCCCACGCGCCCTATTCCCTATCGGATGTTCTAGTTTGCAGGTGGGGGGTTCGCAACGTGTTTGGCGGCGTCAGGGTGGGAAAAAATGCCTCAGGATTCGCCTATAGAGCGCTGGTGGAGGCGAAATTCGGAACAATCGCAACCGGGCGTTGTGTGATCTGCCGGATGGCTCAGTTCAGTTCGCTGCCCTGAACTTCGCTGCCGGTTTCTTCGATTCCGGTAATCTGGCGCGCCGGATCGGGGCCGTCCTGCGGCGCTTCGGCGTGAAGTCCGGACACGTCCGAAATCGAGGTCGAGACGGCAAGGGCGACCAGCAGGCCGAGCGTGGCCAACGCCGCCATCATGACGGAGGCTTCGATCCGGTCGTTCCGTTCGTGGTCGGTTGCTTGTGGCACGACACTTTCCTTCTGGTTGCCCGAAATGGGCGTACTACTCGATACAGGTGTCCGGCTCACACAATACAGCCGGACCTGGCGTTGCTGGCCGCGTTTCTTGTTCCCTCGGGCGCGGTCCATACCGTTGCAACCCGATCGCATCTGCAACAGGGTGATCCGGTATTGTTCCAGTTTGCTGTGGAAATCGGGCCAAAACATGGCAGATCGCGCGGCATATCGGAAACGGTTCGTTTCATGGGGTCAGCTCTCGACGCTGACATTGTCGATATAGGCGCCGACATTGTCCTCGGGGCCGGTGCCGCTGATCATCAGCAGGTTCGACCCGTCGCCGGACCCGCCGGTGATCTCGAATTCATAACTGCTCATGGACGTGCCCTGCGGATCGGCGGTGCCGACCAGTTCGCCGCCCCAGTAGACCTCCACGCCGTTGTTCATGCGCGGATCGGCGGCATCGAAGGACACGGTATAGACCTGGCCGTCCACGGCGTCGGTCATGACCTGTCCGAGGCTCATGTTCCCCGGGCTGGCATCGAGATCGAGCATGTAGCCGCCGTCGGTCGCCGTGACGCCGTGATAGCCGCTCCAGACCACTTCGGCGCGCGGATCGTCCAGAAGCGACCAACCGCTCATCGCGCCAGCCGAATAGAACCCCCAACCGGCGGCGATCATGCCCTCGATATCTTCGAAAGAGCCGTTTGCCAGCCGGTTCTGCCCCCACCGGTGCAGACCGGTGATGCTCTGGCCGGACAAGTCGGCGATTTCTTCGGCCTGGTATTCGACCCCCAAGGAAATGACCGCCGTTGTCGCAAGACCGAGCCCCACCAGCCCGCCGGTCAGCACCACCCAGTCAACGGTGACCGCGCCGGAGTCATCGCGGAGAAATCGCTGTATCTCAGTTTTGTCAGTGGACATGACGTCCTCCTCAACCGGAATTCAAAAACACTTCCGGTCAATTTGTTCAAAAACTGTGGCAGCAGCCGGGAGGAACCGAGACCGGCCAAAGGTATTCCTGTGATGCCAGATCAGGCCGGGGGGCTTCGCCGCGCGACCGGGGCGGTGCCGAAGATCTGCCCGAATGACTTTTCCAAGGCCACATCCACATCGTCCAGCGTCACCGGCAGACCCAGATCGACCAGCGATGTCACCCCGTGCCCGGTGATGCCGCAAGGAACGATGCCGTCGAAATGGGAAAGATCCGGTTCCACGTTGATCGACAGGCCATGATAGCTGACCCATTTGGTCAGCCGCACGCCAAGCGCCGCGATCTTGTCTTCACGGGGCGTGCCATCGGGCAGGGCGGGCTTGTCGGGCCGCGCGACCCAGACACCGACCCGGCCCTCGCGCTTTTCGCCCGTCAGGTTGAACTCGGCCAGGGTCGAGATGACCCAATCCTCCATCTGCTGCACGAAGGCCCGCACGTCATGACCGCGCGCCGCAACGTCGAGTAGCACATAGGCCACCCGCTGGCCCGGCCCGTGATAGGTGTACTGGCCGCCGCGCTTGGTCTCATAGACCGGAAACCGGTCGGGATCGGTCAGGTCGGCAGGCTTGGCCGAGGTGCCTGCGGTGTAGAGCGGCGGGTGCTCCAGTAGCCAGATCGCCTCGTCCGCCTCGCCCCGCGCGATGGCGGCGGCGCGGTCCTCCATCCAGGCCACGGCCTGATCATAGGGCACCAGTTCGTCCGAGCGGATCCAGTCTACCATATGCTATCCGGGCAGAAGCCCGGCCTCCTTCACGGCCGCGATGTTGGACCGGCTTACGGGAATGTCGCGTCCGTCCGACATCGTCAAGACCGCACGCGCGCCGTCGCGCCGGACCGAGCGGACCTGGGCGAGCGACACCCAATGCGACCGGTGGACCTGCAACCCCGGTATGGGATCGGTTTCGCGGATGGCGTCCGACAGGCGCATCAACAGCATGTCGCGCCCCTTGCTGGTGACGATCTCGACATAGTGATCCTGCACCGACAGGGAGATCAGCGTCCCGCGCTTGTCCAGCGGCAAGCGTTCGAGAAGGGAGGGAAGCCGGCTAACGGGGGCATTGGGCGTGGACGGGCCGAGATAAAGCGCCACCCCCGCAATGATCATGGCGATGAGGATTCCGTTAAGCGCCAGCCCCGCAACATAGCGCGGCGCGGTCGGGACCAGCCCGAACACCGCCCAGTTGAGCAGTGCGACCTCCAGCGTGATGGCAAGCCCCGCCAGAGCCCCGGCCACCAGAACCGCCGGAGCGCGCGGCAAAAACCGCCCCAAACCGCCTGCGGTCAGCATGGTGACGAGGATCGAGCCGGTCACATAGGTGACGAAGCACAGCCCCAGCCAGTAGGCCAGCCTGGGCAAAGGCGTAAGATGTTCCAAAGTGCCGAACGGTCCCGCGAGCCCTGCCACGATGCCCACGGCGGCGATGATCACCAGCGTCGGCCGGCTGGACAGGATCGCGTGCCATTCACGCTTCGCGGATTGCAAGGGCCCGTCACTCACGAATGCGGCCTTTCTCTTTACGCATCGTCCCTGTCGGTTCCGCGCCGGGCCGTGGCACAGCCGGTGCATCGCATTCCAGAAGACAATCAAGAGGTCTGACATGACAAGTTTTGCCCCGCTTTTCAATGCACCGATCGCGGTGCAGATCCATGTTGCCGGTGCCGTGCCCGCCCTGCTGCTGACGCCTGTGGTGCTGTGGCGGCCGCGCCGCGACCGGCTGCACAGGCTGGCGGGCTATGGCTGGGTTCTGGCGATGGCGGTGACGGCGATCAGCTCTTTCTGGATCACGGGGTTCGGCGTGGTCGGCCCGTTCAGCCCGATCCACCTGTTGTCCGTGCTGACCATCTTCGGGCTGGTGACGGGGGTCCGGGCGGCGATCCGAAAGGATCTGCGCGGTCATCGGGCGGCGATGACCAATATGTCATGGGGGTTGGCGGCGGCGGGGCTGCTGAACTTCCTGCCCGGACGATTGACCAACCGGATCGTGCTGGACGGCGCGGGATGGGACGGCTTCGCCAGCGTCATGGCGCTGGCCCTGCTGGCGGGGGGCGCAGTCTGGTGGATGCGCCGCGCAGCCGGGGCGAATCATGCCTGAGGGCGGGAAAGTCCGCAGGCGATCCGGGGCGGATGCACGCGGTTAATACGCTTTATTGGAGGCGGTTTACCCCAAATAGTAAAGGTTTTCGGACTTTGGATTGAACCGAAACGTGCTAAGTTGCGACCAACAGCTGAGACACCGAATTGGAGGATGCCATGATTATCAAATCCCTGACTGCCGCGACATTTGCCGTCGCTCTTGCTGCCGTTCCCGCCCAGGAAGCCCGCGCCGACGCAGGCGATGTCGTGGGTGGCCTGATCATTGGTGGCCTGATCGGCGCTGCCATTGCCAATGGCAATAACGGCGGTGGCAACCGCGGAACCACCAGCGGTGGCGGCGGCGGTGGCATCCCGGCAACGCAGATGGGCCGCGACACCCAGACCGCATTGAACTATTTCGGCTTTCAGGCCGGTGCCGTCGATGGCCAGATCGGCAACGGTACCCGGCAGGCGATCGAGCGCTACCAGCTGGTGATGGGCTACCCCGTCAACGGTCGCGAATATGCCACCTACCAGTATGACCAGCTGATGCAGGCCTATTACTGGGCCATCAACGGCGGGTCCGCGCAGACCGGTCTTGTCGGCCAGCCCCTGCTGATCGCTTATCGCGATGCACAGGTTGCCCCGCAGCAGCCGCAGGTCGTCGTGGTGCCCGCCCCGGCCCCGGCTCAGCCCGCCCCGCAGGTGGTCGCGCAGCCCCCTGCCCAGACCGTCATCGTGCCCGCGCCGCAGCCCGCTTCGTCAAACAAGTAATCGGGGTCCGATCCCGCCGATTTCCCAAGGCCGTCCACCCGTTGGACGGCCTTTTTGCGTGGCCCCCGCGCGGAAGTGAAAAGAGGTGACGAATCCCCCTTGCGCATCCCCGCGACCCTCGGCTAAACAGCCGCGCACTACCTGATCACGTGCGGTCGTGGCGGAATTGGTAGACGCGCAGCGTTGAGGTCGCTGTGGGGTAACTCCCGTGGAAGTTCGAGTCTTCTCGACCGCACCATGTCACATCCTGATGTGACGTCTGACAAATCCCAAAAAGATGCGGATCGCTGTTGAGCACAGGATGAAGCGTCATCCTTTGGCAACGGTCCCGATACGGATGGCGCTGCGATACCGCTGAAATGGGCGGTTGGGGTTGTCCGATCCGTTGCGAACCGAATTGAAACGGGATGTGCCGCTGACCCTGTCATGGCCGGGTTTGGTTCCGGCGCATGGAGCCACACCGGAACGGGCAACCGCCGGTGACCTAGACCAATTGCCGATCGCGGGCGATCATGGCCGCCTGGGTGCGATTGCGGGCATCAAGCTTGCGGCACAGGGTTTTCACATGCAGCTTGATCGTGACTTCCTGAAGGTTCAGTTCGCGGGCGATTTCCTTGTTCGACTTGGCGTCGCACAGCGCCCGCAGAACCTCGGTTTCCCGCGTTGTCAGGTTGGCCTCATTGGCGCTGCCGACCTGCTGCTGGAACGAGACAGGCATGAACACCTCACCCAGGACCATCAGGCGGATCGCGCCGATCATGGCCTTGGCGCTCATGGTCTTGGGAACGAATCCGATGGCTCCGGCCTCGATGGCGCTTTGTGCAATGGCGGGGGTCGCCATGCCTGACAGAACCGCCACCGGGCCGCCGTTCATGGCGGCTTTCATCTGGGCGATTCCGTCCAGCCCGTTCATGCCGGGCATCTTGTAATCCAGAAGAGCCAGGTCGAATTCGCCGCTGCGGGCCGCAGCCAGGGCGTCGTCCAGATTCTCCGCCGTCGCCACCTCGTCAACCCCTTCGGATTTCAGGAACAGGCTGATCGTGTCGCGAACAAGGTCGTGATCATCCGCAAGAAGAATGCGCATTTCTTTCCTTTCCATGACTGCCCGGTATCGATGGTAGCGGATTGCCTGAGCGGATGGAATAGTGGTTTCGCCCTGCCTGCCTCTCACCGCTGACCGGGGCGGCGCTCGCCCACCTGTCGGCCCGACGAGGGGGAAAAGGCAGGCTTGGACCGGATGCTAGGCCTGCCACGCCACCGTGACTCACATGCGTTTGGCGACCTCCTCCAGCATCACCTCGGTCGCGCCGCCGCCGATGGCCTGCACGCGGGCGTCACGGGTCATCCGTTCGATCACGGTGCCGCGCATGAAGCCGGTGCCGCCGTGGAATTGCAGGCAGTCATGCATGACCCGGTTCACCAGATCGCCGCAAAGCGCCTTGATCATCGAGACTTCCTTGACCACCTCTTCGCCGCCCGCATCACGCATGGCGGTGGCGTAGATCAGATGGCGGGCGGCGGTCACTTCGGCCTGCAACATCGCCAGCCGCTGCCGGATCGCCTGCTTCTCCCACAGGGGCGCACCGAAGGCCTGGCGGGTCTTTACATAGTCCAGAGTCAGATCAATCGCCGCCTGCGCCTCGCCCATGGCCATGGCGCCGATCACGATGCGTTCATTCTGGAAGTTTTGCATGATCGCGTAAAACCCCCGGCCTTCTTCGCCCAGGATGTTGTCCGCCGGGATCTCGCAGTTGTCGAACTGCAGCTCCGCAGTGTCCGAACTGCGCCAGCCGTGTTTGTCGAGCTGCCGTGCGACGGTGAAGCCGGGCGTGCCTTTCTCGACAAGGAACATGGTCACCCCGCGCGAGGGCGGCGCGTTCGGGTCGGTCTTGGCGGCGACGCAGTAGATATCGGCGTGGACGCCGTTGGTGATGAAGGTCTTGGCCCCGTTCAGCACGAAGGCGTCATTGCCCTTGCGGCTGGCGCGTGTGGTGATGCCCTTCACGTCCGACCCGGCGCCGGGTTCGGTCACGGCGACGGCGGTGATTGTCTCACCCGAGACGATCCCCGGCATCCAGCGGTCGCGCTGCGCGTCGGTGCCTGCGTTGAACAGGTGGACCGAGGCCATGTCGGTATGCACAAGCGCGGTGATTGCGACGCCGGAAAAGGTGGAGCGGCCCAGTTCCTCGGCCCACACAGCGGTTGCGCGGGTGTCCATCTCGGCCCCGCCATAGGCTTCGGGATACCGGATGCCGAAGAACCCCAGGTCGCCCATCCGGGTCAGCACGTCGCGCGGGACCATCCCCGCCTCTTCCCAGGCTTCGGCATGGGGCTGAATCTCTTCGATCACGAAGCGGCGGATCTGGTCGCGCAGCAGCTCGTGTTCCGGTTCCAGAAACAGGGCGTTTGTCATGGTCTGTCCTCCCGGCCTGAAGGCTTGCGCAGGTTTGGCGATCTGGCAAGGGAACAGCGGATAGGACGTAGCGGCACGAAGAAGGCACCGGGTCAACAGTGCCCTCCTCGGCAGCGGGCGGCCCTGTGATCAGTTCCAGGTTTCGAGATGCAATGTTGCGTCGCAGTATTCACTGTTGTAGGTGCCAACCCAGATATCGATCCTGCCGTCGCCGATATTGCGAAGCAGCAGCGTCGGTTGCAAATTGCCGGCGCTGTCATCATCAAAGAACCAGTCCACCGAGGGTGTATTGACCAGAAGTGCCGTGTCACAGGTTCCGCTAACGGTGACTTCCAGGCTGTAGGCCCCCATTTCATGCAGGTCGATGCTGAAGTCAGCTGAGCTGGGAAAATACCCGCTGCCCGATACTGGCAGATTGCAGTCCGCAAGGCTGTTGGTTCCTCCAGCCACGATCGGGAAATCCACGCCCGAATAAAGCACGGCGCCTGTGAAGGCGCGCTCAAGTCCGGTGCGCGTGTAATCCGGGCAAGCCATTGCGGTGATCGTGGTAGCCAGAAGGGCCGCGCCAGAGATCAATGCAAGCTTCATGTCGTCAAATTCCTTGTTTTTTAGGCCCTGCAGGGCGTCAGGAGTTGGGCAATGCGTTACGCTGCGTGCCCTGTATGTGTATTATCGACAATTAAAAGGGCAAAGTACTCCAAAGGATAGGTTTTTTCTATGCAATCTGTAAGATAGTATCTCATTGCATTGAAAACGATTTTGCACATGTGAAGCTTGGTATATGACATTCAGCCTTGCCGATATCCTGACCGCCCGCCGCGTCCTGCGTGGACAGGCAGACGCCACGCCCTTCGTGCCCTCGCCTCACATGAGCGCGCGGGCGGGACATGATTTTCTGATGAAGCTGGAGACATGCCAGCCAATTGGCGCCTTCAAGCTGCGCGGAGCGATGAACGCGGTAATGACCTTGCCCGACGGCGTGGCGGGGGTGACCTGCTGTTCGACCGGAAACCATGGGCGCGGCGTGGCCTATGCCGCCGCGCGGCGGGGCATCCGCGCGGTGATCTGCATGTCGGAACTGGTGCCGCAGGCCAAGGTGGACGGCATCCGCGCCCTTGGGGCCGAGGTGAAGATTGTCGGGCGCTCTCAGGACGACGCGCTGGCCGAAAGCCTGCGGCTGGTGGAGTCGGAGGGGCTGGCCGAGATCTCGCCCTTCGACGACCGCAAGGTGATCGCGGGGCAGGGCACCATCGGGTTCGAGATGATAGAGGCCCGGCCCGATCTGCACACGGTTCTGGTGCCGCTGTCAGGGGGTGGTCTGGCGGGCGGGGTCTCGGTGGCTGTGAAATCCGTGAACCCGGATGTGCAGGTCATCGGCATCACCATGGACCGGGGCGCGGCCATGCAGGCCTCGATTGCCGCTGGCCATCCGGTGGAAGTGGAAGAGGTGCCGAGCCTTGCCGACTCGCTTGGCGGCGGGATCGGTCTGGACAACAGGCTCAGTTTCCCGCTTTGCCGCGACAATCTCGACGCAATCGTGCTGGTGACCGAAGAAGAAATCCGCGACGCCATGCAGGTTCTGTTCTACGAGGATCGCATGGTTGCCGAAGGGGCCAGCGTGGTCGGGCTGGCGGCGGTTTTGGCGGGCAAGGTCAGGCCCGAGGGGCCGGTCGGCACGATCATCACCGGGCGCAATCTGGATATGGGCCAGTTCCACCGGATCATGGCGGGTGAGGATATTTCATTGGGAGACAGGATTTTGAAGGGCAAGACCTATGGCGCATGACATCCGCATCGTGACAGAGGCTCAGTTGCGGCAGGTGGTGGAGCTGGACCTGACCGCCATCGACGTGGTCGAAAAGGCCTTTGCGGCGCTGGCGTCAGGCAAGGTGGTGATGCCGCCGATCCTGTCGATGGATCTGCCCGACGCGAACGGAGAGGTCGACGTCAAGACCGCCTATATCCCCGGCTTCGACGGATTTGCCATCAAGGTCAGCCCCGGCTTTTTCGACAATCCCAAGCTTGGGCTTCCCAGCCTGAATGGGCTGATGATCCTGTTTTCCGCCAAGACCGGACTGGTGCAGGCGGTGTTCCTCGACAATGGTTACCTGACCGATATCCGCACCGCTGCCGCAGGGGCTGTTGCCGCCCGCCACCTTGCGCCGCCGCATGTGGAAACGGCAGGCGTGATCGGCACCGGCGTTCAGGCGCGGTTGCAGATGCAGGCGGCGCATCTGGTGCGGCCCTTCAAGCGGCTGATGGTCTGGGGTCGGGATGCCGCCAAGGCCGCTGTCTGCGCCGACGATCTGCGGCTGGAACTTGGGATCGAGGTCGATGCCGTCTCCTCACCCGAGTGGCTGGTGAAGGAAAGCCAGCTGGTGGTGACGACAACGCCCGCCCGCGCACCGGTGATCAAGGCTGACTGGCTGCATCCGGGCCTGCATATCACCGCCATGGGATCCGATCAGGCCGGCAAATGCGAGATCGACCCGCGCGCGTTGGCCATGGCCGACGCCTATATCTGCGACAGCGTCGCGCAATGCGAAGTGTCGGGGGAGCTGGAGGCGGCGCTGGCCGTCAATCTCTGGACCAAGGGCACGCCCGGCGAGTTGGGGCAGGTCATCAACGGCAACGCCATTGGCCGCCGGACTGCCGACGATTTCACCATCTGCGATCTGACCGGCACCGGGGCGCAGGATACCGCGATTGCCATCCATGTCTTTGCCCGGCTTGGGACGGCGGGGACCAGCGTGACAAGCTAGGGCTGGAAACGGGCCTTCGCTTTGGCTATGGTCGCGCCGACCACGGCAATAAAGGCATTGCGCGCTGCTGCCGGGGTGAGCGGAGCCTTTTGCCCAGCTCTATCCGGCCCCAGCCCGGAAGCGTGCATCCCGGCTCCTATCCTGTGACCTTAGGCGGCGCGCCGCCAGAACCGCGAGAGATGAGCCATGCTGCGCAATGACCAACTGGACCAGTGGGACCGCGAAAACTTCTTCCACCCTTCCACCCATCTTGCCGAATTTGCCCGGGGCAACCTGCCCAACCGCGTCGTGACCGGCGGATCGGGCTGCCATATCGAGGACCGCGACGGCAACCGGCTGCTCGATGCCTTTGCCGGGCTTTACTGCGTGAACGTGGGCTATGGCCGTCAGGACATCGCAGAGGCCATCGCCGCGCAGGCCAAGGAACTGGCCTATTACCATTCCTATGTGGGCCACGGCACCGAAGCCTCCATCACGCTGGCCAAGATGATCCTCGACCGCGCGCCCGCCAACATGTCGAAGGTCTATTTCGGCCTTGGCGGGTCCGACGCGAATGAGACCAATATCAAGCTGGTCTGGTACTACAACAACATCCTCGGGCGGCCCGAGAAAAAGAAGATCATCAGCCGCTGGCGCGGCTATCACGGGTCTGGCCTGATGACCGGGTCGCTGACGGGGTTGGAGCTCTTCCACAAGAAATTCGACCTGCCGCTCGCGCAGGTGATCCACACCGAAGCGCCCTATTACTACCGCCGTCCCGATCTGGACATGTCTGAGGAGGCCTTCACCGCCCATTGCGTGGCTGAGCTGGAGGCGCTGATCGAGCGCGAAGGGGCGGACACCATCGCTGCGTTCATTGGCGAACCCGTGCTGGGAACCGGCGGCATCGTGCCCCCGCCCGCGGGCTATTGGGCGGCCATTCAGGCGGTGCTGAAGAAACATGACATCCTGCTGATTGCCGATGAGGTCGTGACCGGCTTCGGACGCCTCGGCACCATGTTCGGGTCGGACCATTACGGGATCGAGGCCGACATTATCACCATCGCCAAGGGGCTGACCTCGGCCTATGCGCCTTTGTCCGGGTCCATCGTGTCGGACAAGGTCTGGAAGGTGCTCGAACAAGGCACAGATGAAAACGGCCCCATCGGCCATGGCTGGACCTATTCCGCGCACCCCATCGGGGCGGCGGCGGGGGTGGCGAACCTCAGGCTCATTGACGAGTTGAACCTCGTGCAGAACGCGGGCGAGGTGGGCGGCTACCTCAACGCCACGATGACGGCGGCGCTGGCAGAGCATGCCAATGTAGGTCAGATCCGGGGCGAGGGGATGCTCTGCGCCGTGGAATTCGTGCAGGATAAGGGCAGCCGCGCCTTCTTTGACGCAAGCGAAAAGGTCGGCCCGCGCATTGCGGCGGCGCTGCTGGAAGAAGGGGTGATTGGCCGGGCCATGCCGCAGGGCGACATCCTCGGCTTCGCGCCGCCCTTCTGCCTGACGAAGGAGGAGGCCGACGAGGTTGTCGGCAAAACCGTGAAGGCTGTGAAGTCGGTTCTGGGTTGAGTCTGGTGCTCTGTGGGCTCGGGGTGGGCTTTGTCCGCTTTGAGCCCAAGGCCGCCAGGTCAAGTCAGATTTTTACACCATTCTCTCTGGCGAAATCGGTGTAGAATGTGTCGCTTCGGAGTTCGGCTAAGTCATCGTCGGAGACGGCACTTGCCTCGCCCCCGTCGAAGCTGATGCCGGTGCCTTCAACCAGGCGATTCACAAAGTTGAAGACACAGCAGACCTGGATGGCATCGAATAGCGCACGCTCTGACCAGCCTGCATCATAGACAGCCTGCGCATCCGCCTCGGTCATGCGGGAAGGAGAGAGTGTCAGCGTCTCGACATATGCTAGAATGGGCTTCAATCGAGAATCTATCGGAGCTGCCTTAAGATCTAGCATCAAAGCGTCGATTACTTCTGCATCAATCCCGTATGCCCGCGCGAAGACGGTATGGGCTTCGTGACAATAGGTGCATGCATTCAGTCCGGAGACGTAGGCTGCGATCAGCTCCCGTTCTGCAACGGTAAGTTCGCTTTCGCCACGCATGATCTGGCTCTCATATTCGCACCAGGGCGACAGCTTTTCCGGAAACGAACGATAGACGCTTGCCAGCGTTGCGTCTGCTGGCAGGGACGGGAAAAGACGCTTCATAAAGACCTCACAATCGCGCTTATGACTAAGCTAAGTATGGTCTGAACCTAACAGATCCGCTGTTTCATGTCCTCTTTGCCCTGCACAGCAGCCGTCGACTAAGGATAACGGGGATTGAACGAAGCCCGTGCCGACCGATGCCTACCCCTCCAACGGATGGAAACAGGCCACCGACATGCCGTCGCCCTGATCGACCAGCTCTGGCACCTCTGCGCGGCACTGGTCGCTGGCGAAGGGGCAGCGGGCGGCGAAGGAACAGCCGGGGGGCGGGTTCAGCGGGTCGGGGAGTTCGGTTTCGCGGCCCTCGGGCGCTTTCAGGTCACGACCCACGACCGGGGCGCTTTCGGCCAGCAGCTTGGTATAGGGATGCCGGGGGGCGGAGAAGATGCGTTCTGCCGGACCAAGCTCCACCAGGGCCCCAAAGTAGAGCACCGCGATGCGGTCGCTCACCGCCTCCACCACCGCGAGGTCATGGGTGATGAAGAGGTAGGTCAGGCCAAACTCCGCCTTCAGGTCCGCGAGCAGGTTCAGCACCTGCGCCTGAACGGATACATCCAGCGCCGACACCGGTTCATCGAGGATCAGGATACGCGCCTCAGCCGCCAGTGCCCGCGCGATGCCGATCCGCTGTGCCTGCCCGCCGGAAAACTCATGCGGGTAGCGGTCGAGGAATTCCTCGCGCAGGTTCACGGCGGCGAAGATCTCGGCGATCCGGGCGGCACGTTCCGGCGCGGCCATCCCGTGCAGGTGCTTCAACGGCGCGTCCATGATCTGGCGGATCGTCTTGCGCGGGTTCAGCGAGGAGATCGGGTCCTGAAAGACATACTGGATCTTCTTGCCGAAGGCGGCGGGATCGGCAGTGTCCAGCGCCGCACCCTCGATCTCGATCGTGCCTTTCGTGGCGGGCAAAAGCCCCACCAGCATTCGCGCGAGCGTGGACTTGCCGCAACCGGATTCGCCAACGATGCCAAGGGTTTCGCCCTTGGCGACCTCCAGCGTCACCGGCTGCACCGCGTGCACAACTGCGCGGGGCGGGCCAAAGAGGCTCTTGCCGACGGGGAAGTCCTTTTTCAGCTTGGTCAGCTTCAGGGCGGCGGTCATGCGGGCACCTCCTCGATTTCCGGGGCGATGCATCGCACCCGGCGGGTTGCACCGATTTCATCCAGCGCGATGTCCCCCTGACGGCAGGCCGCGCGCACCTTGTCACATCGGTCGGCAAAAGCGCAGCCCGCGGGCAGCTTGTCCACGACGGGGGGCAGGCCGGGAATGGCCTCCAACCGCCTGCGCCCGCCGCCCAGTTCCGGGACGCAGGCCATCAGGCGGCGGGTATAGGGATGGGCGGGGGTAGCGAGGATTTCATCCGTGGTGCCCTGCTCCACGATCCGGCCCGCATACATCACCGCCACCCGGTCACAAAGTTGCGCCACAACGCCGAAATCATGGGTGATGAACAGAATCGCCACATTCCGTTCACGGCGCAGGTCATCCAGAAGCGTCAGGATCTGCGCCTGAACGGTCACGTCAAGCGCGGTTGTCGGTTCATCCGCGATGATCACGTCCGGGTCATTGGCCAGCGCCATGGCGATGCCCACCCGCTGGCGCATGCCGCCCGACATCTCGTGTGGGTAATTGTCCACCCGGTCCTCGGCATTGGGAATGCGAACCGATTTCAGCAGCTCGATGGCATGGGCGCGGGCCTCGGCCTTGGGCACGTTGCGATGCACGCGCACCGCCTCGATCAGCTGATCGCCCACGGTATAAAGCGGATGCAGCGTCGCCAGCGGATCCTGGAAGATATAGGCCACCTTTCGCCCGCGCAGGCTGCGCAGCAGCTCATAGGGCGCGCCGACCAGCTCCTCGCCGCGATAATAGACCGACCCGCCGGTGATCTTGCCGGGCGGCGAGGCGACGAGCCCCATGATGGACAGCGCCGTGACCGATTTGCCGGAGCCACTCTCGCCAATCAGTCCAAGGCATTCACCCGGCTGGATCTGAAGGTCCACGCCGCCCACGGCGCGGTAGATGCGGGGGCCGATATGGAACTGGGTTTCAAGTTGGGAAAGTTGCAGGAGCGCGGTCGTATCGGCGCTGCCGCCGGGCTGCCGGTCCCGGTCCACCAGCGTGGCGGGCAGGGGGCGGCTGAGTGCGCCGGATTTCAGGCGGGGGTCAAGCGCATCGCGCACCCCGTCGCCCAGAAGGTTGATCGCCATGACGATGATCAGGATCATGACGCCGGGGACCAGCGACGTGTGTGGGTTGGTGATGAGCGCCGAACGGGCCTCCCCCAGCATCGACCCCAGATCGGCCTGCGGCGGTTGCGAGCCGAGCCCGAGGAAGCTCAGCCCCGCGGTTTCCAGGATCATCCAGCCCACGGTGGTGGACATGGCGATGACGATCACCGGCAGCACATTGGGCAGGATCTCGGTCAGGATGATCTTGGCATCCGACAGCCCCGCCAGCCGGGCCGCATCGACAAATTCCTTATGGGCGATACCAACGGTGATCCCCCTGATATTCCTTGCGAAAAACGGGATGTTGACGGCGGCAACAGCAATCAGCGCGTTCATCAGGCCGGGGCCGAGCGCGGCGACAATGGCCAGTGCCAGCAGGATATAGGGAAAGGCCATCAGAACATCGACGAAGCGCATGATGATGTTGTCGGTGCGCCCGCCGTAATAGCCCGAGATGATACCGATCGCGGCCCCGATCGTGGCGGCGATGAAGGCGGCGGCAAAGCCAACGGCAAGGGAAAGCCGCGTGCCCCACATCAGGCGGGACAGCAGGTCGCGGCCCAGATGGTCGGTGCCAAGGATCGCGCCTTCGGAGAAGGGCGGGGTGAAGCGGGCAGGCGTGTTGGTCACATCCGGGTTGGCCAGCGGCAGGATCGGCGTGATCAGGGCCAGCAGCACCACCAGCCCCATCACGATGAGCCCCGCAAGCGCCAGCTGGTTGCGGGCGAGGAGTTTCAGGAACGCCATCATGTCTTGATCCTCGGGTCCAGCAGGCTTTGGGCCACGTCTACGATGATGTTGAACAGCACGTAGCAGGCGGCGACGAAGACCACGCCGCCTTGCACCAGCAGGATGTCACGGCGCAGGATCGCGTCGACCAGCATCTGGCCGATGCCGGGCCATTGGAACACGCGTTCGATATAGACCGCGCCGGACAGCACGAAGCCTGCCTGGATACCGAGGACGGGGATAATCGAAACCATCGCGGCGCGCAGCGCATGGCGCCAGATGATGCCGCGTTCACGCACGCCCTTGGCGCGGGCGGTGCGGATGAAGTCCTGGCGCAACACCTCCAGCATGGCGGAGCGCGAGAGGCGGGCGATGACTCCGGTCGCCACCACGGCGAGCGCCAGCGCGGGCATGGTCAGGTGATCAATCAGCGCCCAGATATCGCGCGTGCCGTAGATGGGCCACATGCCCGAGACCGGGAACCAGCGAAGGTTCACCGCGAAGATCAGGATCATCATCATACCAAGAAAGAAGGAAGGAATTGAAATCCCTAGCAAAACCGCGAAGGTGATGGCCTTGTCCGCAAATCCGTACTGACGCGCGGCAGAGATGACGCCAGCGGCAATCCCCAGAAATGAACAGAGAATAAACGCCGTGCCCGCAAGGATGAGCGTTGCGTTGAAGCGTTCCAGAACCTCGTCCAGCACCGGGCGGTTGAGGTTGAAACTGCGTCCCAGATCGCCCTGAACAAGGTTCCCCAGCCAGATGAAATAGCGCTGCACCAGCGGCTGATCGAGGCCCAGATCGCGGTTCAGCTCGGCCACGTTTTCGGGCGTTGCGTAGCTGCCCAGAATGGCGGTGGCGGGGTCGCCGGGGATCATCGCCATGATCGCGAAGACGATCACCGAGATGCCGATCAGCACCGGAATGGCGGACAGAAGGCGGCGGAGGATGTAGCGGCCCATGGCGGGAAAATCTCCGGTCGGCGGGGGCTGAAAATAGGGGGGCGCCCCCCGTGCACCGGGCGTACACCCCCCGTACACCCCCCGTGCAGACAAAAACGCACCGCGGCGAGGGGAAGGGAGGCCCCCGCCGCGGCGCTCAGTCTAGGCTCAGTTCTTCACCACGTCATGCAGAAGCAGGAAGAAGGATGGCTCCAGAGCGAAGTTTTCGACCCGGTCATTGGTGACCGCGTTCTGTACCCAGTTGGCCACGAAGACCCACGGCGCGTCCTCCTGCACGATCACCTGCATCTGGCGATACAGTTCCGCGCGGCGGTCCTGGTCGGTCGAGGTGCGGGCCTCTTCCAGCAGGGCGTCAACTTCGGGGTTGGAATAGTAGCCCGAGTTGAAGCCGCCCTGATCGGGCCACGCATCGGTGCGCAGCGCCAGGTAGGGCAGGGTGTCGGGGTCGTTGGTCATCCACGCCATTTCGGCCATGTCTGCCTCACCCTCAAGGCCGGGGTTCACGCGGCCAAGGAAGGTGTTCCATTCATAGGTCTCGATGGTGACGTCGAAGCCCACGGCCTCCAGATCCGCCTGAATGGCGGTGCCCATGGCGACGGGGTCCAGCATGCCAGATCCGCCCTCGGTCACGTAGAAGGTGATCTCGGGGTTCTCGACACCGGCCTCGGCCAGCAGTTCGCGGGCACGGTCGGGGTCGTAGGGATAGGGCTCCAGTTCCTCGTTATAGGCCCATGCGAAGGCGGGTGGGGTGGGGCCAGCCGCAACGGCGGCGGTGCCTTCCAACACGTCATTCACGATGGCCTCTTTGTTGATCGCGTAGTTCGCGGCCTGACGGACGCGGACATCGGCAAAGGGACCTTCCAGCGCGTTCAGGATCAGGAACCAGACGTGGGGGCCCGCCTGTTCAACGATGGCAAAGCCGTCGCCGCCGAATTCCGACAGGGCCACGGGCGGAACCTCGACCATCATGTCGATGCCACCGGCGAGCATTTCGGCCACGCGGGTGTTTGCATCGGTGATCGGGCGGAAGACCACGGCCTCCAGCGCGGGACCACCGCCCCAGTAGTCGGGGTTGCCGGTGACGACCACGGCCTCGTTCGCGCGCCATTCCTCGAAGACGAAGGCGCCGGTGCCGGACGGGTTGCGGCCAAATTCAGCCCCATGTTCCATCACCGCAGCGGGTGAGACGATGAGGCCGGTGGGATAGGCGAGGTTCGACAGGAACGGCGCGTAGGGCGCGTTCAGGGTGAACTGAACAGTCATGTCGTCGAGCGCCTCGACCTCCTGCACGGCAGAGAAGAAGAAGGACAGCGGGAACGGGCCGGTGTCATGGTAGGGGTGGTTTTCGTCGAGCATCCGGTCGAAGTTGAACACCACGGCCTCGGCATCGAAGGCGCTGCCGTCATGGAAACTGACACCTTCGCGCAGGGTGAAGGTGTAGACGGTGCCATCCTCGGAGATCTCCCAGGAGGTGGCGAGTGCCGGTTCGACCTCCAGCGTGCCGGAGGCGTAGCGCACCAGACCGTCATAGACATTCATCAGGATGCGGAAGTCGTTGACGGCGGTCACGGCATGGGGGTCAAGCGCCTGCGGCTCGGCCACCTGGCCGACGACGAGAACGCCGGGCGGGGTTTGTGCAGCGACGGGATTGGCCCCGATGGCCAGCGCCGAAGCCGCCACGGCGGCAAGCAGCGCGCGCCGTGTCATGGTCAGCAGTTTCATGGCAGATCCTTCCCTGTGGAATTTATCATGATGAATTGCATTCACGCAAATGATCATGATAAATTCAAGAGAAATATTAGCAGGAGCCCGGCATGACCTTCTCGATTCTTGCCCATGACCAGAAAACAGGCACTTACGCGGCAGCCGCCGCAACGGGCAGCCTCTGCGTGGGCGGATGGGTCATTCGCGGCGATATCGAGCGCGGGCTGTCGGCGTCGCAGGGAACAGCGCCGAGCACCTTCTGGCGTGATGAAGCGATTCGCCTGATGGGGCAGGGGGTGGCCGCGGGCGACGCGGTTTTCGCTGTAACTCAAGGGGATGCGGGGCGCGGCCACAGACAGTTGATCACGCTGGATGTGGCGGGCCGGGCCGGAGGCTTTACCGGCGGCAAAAGCGTGCCCGCCGCCGCGCATCGCTGCTTTGGCGGGCTGGCCGTGGCGGGTAATATGCTGAGTTCAGAGGCGGTTCTGGACGCGCTTGTCGCGCGGTTCCGGGACGGTGAAGGAGAGGACATGGCCGAGCGGCTGCTGGCGAGCTTGCGGGCGGCAGAGGTGGCCGGGGGTGATTCGCGCGGGCTGCTCTCTGCGGCGATGCTGGTGCTGCGGGCCGATGCGCCGCCGCTGGATCTGCGGATTGACCGGAGTGACCGGCCGCTGGACGATCTGGGCGCGTTGTTGCAGGCCGCCCGGACACCCCCCTATGCGGATTGGTTGGATGAAGTGCCGGTGCTGACGGATAAGTCGCGCGCACCGGGATGAGCTGGGGCGCGGACGCGATTTCGAAATCGCATTGTCGCGCTGACCCCAATGGTTACTCGGCGATGAAGCGGCGCATGACCTGCGCCTCCTGGCGCTGCATCAGCGCTTCGGCCCCCAGCATATGCGACCGCATGATCGCTTCGGCCCTTGCCGCATCACCGGCCTCGAGCGCCTCCACCAGGTCGAGTTGGTGACGCTGGCCGCGCACGCGCAGTTCTTCGTTATGGGGCTCGTAAAGCCGGCGATAAACGGTCAGATCCGTCAGGATTCGCGCCATGAACGAGACCATGAAAGCGAGCAGCGGATTGCGGGAATACTCGGCCAGCTTGGCGTGAAACCTGAGCGATGCGATATGCTGGTCCCGCTCTTCCTCTGGCGATTCCGCGGGCCGGTCATATTGTTGCACCAGCCCGCGCAGCTCGGCGATCTGGTCGGGGCAGAGCGTGCCCGCGAGCGAGGCCGCAAGCTCCGGCTCCACCACTTTGCGCATCTGGTAGATGTCCGAGACCGAGAGGTCCTGAAAGTAGAAGTAATTGGCCAGGAGCGATTTTGCCCGTTCAAGGCTGACCTCACCCACGAAACTGCCGCCGCCGGGACCGGTTCGGGTGATGATCAGGCCCTGTGCCTCCAGAATCCGCATCGCCTCGCGCACGGTGCCTTTCGAGACCCCGAAAAGCGCGATCATCTCGGCCTCATTGGGCAGTTTCGCGCCCTGTTTGAGGTCGCGTTCCACCACCCATTCCTTGATCTGGTCAGCCACCTTGACGGGGCGGGACCGGCGGGGGGAACTCGGTTTTGCGGGCGTGTCGGTCATGTGGCTCGGCGCTGATTTATCATGATGAACCTAGACCCAAGCGGCTGGCTTGTGTAGGGAATAAATTATCATGATAAATTTGGAGGCAATCATGGATTGGGGGAAAGAGGCGGCGCGTCGTCTGGCAGAGATTGCCACGTGCAGCGCGCCCGGGCCGGGCGTAACACGCTTTCCCTTCACGGCGGAACACCGTGCAGCGCAGGCGCTTATCACAGGCTGGATGGGCCGGGCCGGGCTGGAGGTCCATCTCGATGCGGCGGGCACGCTTGTGGGGCGGCGCGAGGGGCCAGCGGGCGCCAGGACACTGCTGATCGGGTCGCATCAGGACAGTGTGCGCGGCGGCGGGGCCTATGACGGGATCATGGGCATCGCGCTGGCCTGTCTTGCGCTGGAACGCCTCGGGGATCGTGACCTGCCCAATGCGGTCGAGGTGCTGGCCTTCGCCGATGAGGAGGGGGTGCGGTTTCCCACGGCGCTGATGGGGCCAAGGGCATTGGCGGGGACATTCGATCCAGGGGTGCTGGACCGGTGCGACGCGGATGGTGTCTCGCTGCGCGAGGCGCTGGCAGGGTTCGGAGGCGATCCGGGCGCGGTGGCCGGGCTGAAACGTGACCCGGCGCGAGCGCTTGGATATCTGGAGCTGCATATCGAACAGGGGCCGGTGCTGGAACGCGCGGGCCAGCCCGTCGGTGTGGTCAGCAGCATCTGTGGGATCGAACGCAATGCGCTGACCTTCCGGGGCGAGACCGGCCACGCGGGCACCGTGCCGATGGAGGCGCGGCGCGATGCGCTGGTCGCGGCATCGGGGTTGATTTCGACGCTTCCGGGGGTGGCCGCTGACTGGCCGGGTTTGCGCGCTACGGTGGGCGAGATGCACCTGCATCCCAATGTTGCCAATGCGATTCCCGAGGAGGTGCGGCTGGTGCTGGAAATCCGGGCTGAACGGGATGCAGACCGAGGGGCCTGCGCGGCGCGCTGCCAGGAACTGGCGGAGGCGCGAGCGCGCGCGGCGGGGTGCGAGGTGAGCTTTGAGCGCAGCTATGAACAGCCCGCCGTGGCCTGTGACCCTGAGCTGGTCTCGGTGCTGCGCCGGGCTGCGGGGGAAGGGGTGCCGATACTGCCCTCCGGTGCCACGCATGATGCCTCGGCCATGGCCGATCTCTGCCCGATGGCGATGCTGTTCCTGCGCTGCCGGGGTGGGCTGAGCCACCGGCCCGAGGAATTTGCCAGCCCGGAGGATATGGGCGTGGCGATCGAGGTTCTGGCGCGGGCGATTGCGGAGATGTGAGGCGGGGGGCGGTCCTCCTCAAGCCCCCCTTTCAGGGGAGCCCTCGTCGGCCCGCGTTGCCACGGCTGCGTGGCGAGGAAGGGTCTGCCCCGGTGCAGTTGCGGCTGTGGCAGCGGTTCGGGGGGAGCGTCAGCCGATCTTGTCGCGCCATTGGGTGGCCCGGGCAGCCGCCTCTCGCCGCAGCAGCACCATATCCACATCGACGGCGATGAACTGCCCGCCTGCCGCGTTCACGGCATCGAGCAGGCTCTCGTCAAGCGACAGGATGCCGGCGGGCAGACCGGCGGCGGTGATGCGCTTCACGGCGTCGATGACGGCGGCCTTGACTTCGGGATGCGACCCCTGACCGGGATAGCCCATGGAGGCGGCCAGATCGGCAGGGCCGATGAAGATGCCGTCGACGCCCTCGACCGCCGCGATGGCTTCGATCTGGCCAAGCGCCTCGGCGGTCTCGACCTGAACCAGCAGGCAGATTTCCTCATGCGCGCGGGTGGCGTAGTCCTTGACTGCGCCATAGCGCGTGGCGCGGGTGGTCCCCGCCATGCCCCTTATGCCATGCGGCGGATAGCGGGTGGCGGCGACGGCGGCGGCGGCTTCAGCGGCGTTCTGGACATAGGGGATCAGCAGCGATTGCGCCCCGCAATCCAGCAGCTTCTTGATTTCGACCGCGTCGTTCCAGCCGGGCCGCACCACGGCGCTGACCGGATAGGGGGCGGCGGCCTGCATCAGGGGCAGGGTGTCAACAGCACCCATGGCGGAATGTTCGGTGTCGATCAGCAGCCAGTCATAGTCACAGCCCGCCAGCAGTTCGACCACACCGCTATCGGGGATCGAGACCCACATTCCGATCTGCTTTTGGCCCGCCTTGAGGGCGGCTTTGAAGGCGTTCTTGGGCAGGTCCATCGTGTCGGGTCCTTCATGGGAGGGCAGTTAGTTGACTTGTTCAGCATCGCACGGGTGAGCGGCGAAGGAAAGATCGTATGCGGGCTTCTCAACCGGCAAGTGCCGGGCTATTGCGGAGGGATGAACGAGTTGCCCGACCATACCCCCGGATTGCACCTGATCGTGGACCTTTTCGGGGCCTCGCATCTGGATGACATGACCACGCTGGACAGCGCCCTGCGCGGGGCCGCGGCGGCGGCGGGGGCCACGGTTCTGGCCGATCACCTGCATCATTTCGGCGAGGGGCACGGGGTGACGGGCGTGCTGGTTCTGGCAGAATCGCATATCTCGATCCACACTTGGCCCGAGACCGGCTATGCGGCGGTCGATATCTTCCTCTGTGGCCGGTCCGATGCCCATAAGGCCGCCGACCATCTGCGCGCGGTGCTGCGGCCCGAGCGGGTAGTGATCACCGAGATCGCGCGCGGGCAGGGCTGATCAGGGGAACCAGCGGTCCCAGCCATCGAGGTAATAGCCCACAAGCGCATGGGACTGCAGGGTGTTGGCCTCTGCCTCGACCCGCGAGACATCGCCGCCGAAAAGCCGTGCCGCCTGCCATTCGTCTTCATTCAGGTACCGCAGACCGTCGGGCAGGGGCAGGTTGTCCGCCCCGTGTTCCAAGGGCGCAGCGATGATGAAACCCCATTCGCCGAAACTGGGCACATAGGTGTGATAGGGCAGCGTCCAGAGCCCCGGGGTGCCGGGGGTCAGCGGGTTGGTGGCGCTTTCAAAGGTTTCGACCAGCGACCAGAAGGCCTGCCGTGCAAAAAGCGGTGATCCGGCCTGCGTGACAATGAGCCCGTGGGTGGAGAGCCGCTCGGCCAGCAGCCCGTAGAAGCTGCGGGAATAAAGCCGCGAGAGGGCGAGGTTCTTGGGGTCGGGCAGGTCGAGGATGATGACGTCATAGAGCGTGTCGGCGTGCTCGATGAACTCCCACGCGTCGGAATTGATGATGGTCACACGCGGGTCGCTGAAGGCGTGGTCATTGAGCGGCGCAAGGTCCGGGTGATCGCGGAAAAGCGCGGTCACGGCGGGATCGAGATCGACCAGCGTGACGGTTTCGACACCCTCGTGGCGCAGCACCTCGCGCGTTGCCATGCCGTCGCCGCCGCCAAGGATCAGGATGTTGCGGGCGCGCGGTGCGAGGCCCATGGCGGGATGCACCAGCATTTCGTGATAGCGGTACTCGTCGATGCTGTCGAACTGGATGGAATGGTCGAGGAAGAGCCGCACCCGGTCCTGAAAGCGGGTCACGGTGATCTGCTGGTAGGGCGTGGCCTGATCGAAGATGATGCTGTCCTCGTAAAGCCCGGCATCGGCCACGGAGACCAGCCGTTCAGACTGCACCAGCCCGCCAAGCGTGGCGGCGAAGGCGAGCGCCCAGAAGGTCACCTGTGTCCGTGTCACCAGATCGCGGAAAATCCACAGCGACAGGCCCGCAACCCCAAGGTTCAACGCCCCAAAGGCGAGGCTTGCGGACATCAGACCCAGATGTGGGATGATCAGCAGCGGAAAGGCCAGCGACGCGGCCAGCGCGCCCACATAGTCGACGGTCAGCACGTTCTCGAACCGGAATTCGCTGGCGCCCTCGGCCTTCAGGATGCGGACAATGAGCGGGATTTCCATACCCGACAGCACGCCCACGGCGATGAGCATGCTGTAAAGCGGCAGGCCGACCTCGCCCATCCAGCCGTAGATGATGAACAGAACCGGCGCCATGAAGCCGCCGACCAGCCCCAGAAGGATCTGCGCCCAGACAAAGCCGGAAAACGCCTGCCCCACATAGCGCGACAGCCACGATCCAAGCCCCATGGACGACAGGAAAATCCCGATCACCAGCGAGAACTGGCGCACGGAATCCCCGAGCAGATAGCTGGAGACGGTGGCCGCGACCAGTTCGTAGATCAGCCCGGCAATGGCGACCAGAAAGGTCGCTGCCAGCAGCCAGACCTCGCGCAGGCGCGGGGCATGGGCTGGCGTCATGAAACGATGACGGCCGCGATGATGATGGCGATGGACAGGAACAGCATGCCGATCATGACGGCCAATGCGATGTTCTGATCTTCCTCGATCTCCTTGATGATCGGGAAGGGCGAGGCCGCGACGATGATCTTCCACACGATCCACATCAGCACCATGCCGATGCCGGTATAGACGATGGTGCCGAGAATTTCGGCCAGTTGAAGCTCTGCAAACAGTTCCATTGGATCCTCTTTCTTATTTGACGCGACCGAAGGCGAAGAAGCTGGAATTGCCGCCGCTGCCGGTTCTCAGCGACACCTGCCGCCCGGACGTGTCGGGGGCCGCGCCCCGATAGGCGACGTAGGAGACGCCGAGGACGGCGACGATGGTAAAGGCAAGGAAGATGGTGCGAAACAGGTTCATGTCAGTCCTCGCTCGTCCAGTCCGAGCCGCTCCAGCGTTTGCGGTTGAAGTTCCATCTGCCCAGAAGGGCCACAATCGCAAGGATCACGAAGACGATGGCCAGCCGATAGAGCCAGTAACCGCTGGAAATCCCTGCATAGGTGCGGATCGTGACGTTGCCTTCCGAGAAATGAAGCTGGCTGGCACTGGTGATCTCGCCCTCGAAGCCGGCACGCGTATTGGCGCTGGTCGGTCCTTGCCCGGACCATCTGAGGTTCAGCTGGTAATCGCCCGCCATCGCGGGCGGGAACACCAGTTCGGTGTGATTGCGGCTGCTGGCAGCGGCCCCCTGACGCTGCCCGCCAACGGTCACGACCGCCCGCCGGGGCGCCTCGGGCACCGACCGGCCATCGGGATGGGCCAGATCAATCGACGCGCGGGCATAGACCGGGAGGCTGGGCGGGTTGGCCAGTGTTGGCGCGACATAGGGGGTGCCGTCGAAGGTCAGCCGCACCGGGCCGGTCACATTGGGGATCGTGATCGGTACGGCGGCCGGGATCTGACGGGTCTCGAGCACGATGGGATCGCCGACCAGTGTTCCGTTGCGCGTATCGAAGAAGATGGCCAGGACGATGCAGGCCACCAGGGCGATCAGCGACGTGATCAGCATGAACCGGTCGTTGCCGCCGGACTGATACGGCGTCATCGGGTGGACGCCCTGCGGCACCGGCGGGTTGCTGACACCGAAGGAGGCAGAGACCTCGGCGCTGTCCACCAGTTCCGAGCGATAAACCTCGCGTTCCTGATTGGTTTGCGAGAACCCCAGCATCGCCTCGTCCGCGAGGACGGTCACCGTGGTGGTCTTGTCACCGATCTTGGGCGCCCAGGTGAACTCGCCCTCGGCGAAGGTGATCTCGCCGGTCGAGGTTTCGTAATAGCGGTAGCGTTCCCCATCAATGGTGATGGTCGGCGGGTGATTGGCGCGTTCCACCTGCCCCTCGGACAGCCAGACGGGCCGCCGGAAGCGGCGGGTAAAGACCAGATGCCCGTCCTCGATGGTCAGCCAGGCGTAGCCATGGGTGGGCGAATAGAGCTGGTGGTCGATCCAGGTCCAGGTCTGGCCGCGATAGCGTTCGCGAAACTCCAGCATGCCGATCACGGTGTAGTCGGCGCCCCGGATCTTGCCGGACATGCCGATGCGGAACGGGCTGTCGGGGCGTTGCAGCCCGTCGAACTTGGCGATGACGGCGTAATTGTCCTGCACGTCCAGTTCGGCCCCGCAATAGGGGCAGATATGGACCATGACCCGCCCGCCGCCGAGCACATCGAGCCCGGCCCCGCAGGAGGTGCAGTTGACGGAAGTGGTGGCGGCGGCAAGGCTCATGACTGCCTCCTGACCTTGATCTCGAAGGGATCAAACCAGTAGCCCAGGAACCAGGATTGCCCCCCCTCCCACAGCTCGCCGGACAGCAACAGGCCGTTCGAAGCCTGCGCGTTCACGAAGCTGTAGGTTTCGCCCACTTTCAGTTCCTCGTCGAAACTGCCGCGCAGGGCCACGCATTCGGCGCTGTCGACCTCGACGACCCTGAAATGCTGGTTCTGGCAGGTGATTTCGCGTCCCGGCCGGAATTCGCCCTGGCTGCGGGGATAATTGCTGGCCGGGACAGGTTTCTGCACCACCACATCGCCCTCATCGACCGAGACCCAGGCGGAATCGCCCGAGGGGGTCTGACCCCAGAATTCTTCCCAGAAGCCGCGGCCATAGGAAAACCGCGCATGGCCATGCAGCGTGACCGTTTTTTCACCGCAAATCACCGTATCGCCGATGTCGAAGAGCATGGGCACCTCGTGCATCACGCCCTGTTCGCCCGCCAGCCGCACGGCATCGGACTCGATCAGGATCGTTGAATCGCAGGAAGGACATGTCACCATCCGTGCCCGCGCAATGGTGGGGGTGACGTCATCGCCGCAATTGGGACAGCTGAATGTGCTCATCTGGCAATCTGTGGTCTGCAAATGGCCCCAGGCGTGGGGCGGCATATCGGTAACTCGGGTCAGCCTAAGCGGGGATGGCCGCGAAATAAAGTCAGAATTTCCCGCCCCCGGTCAGTCACGGTGGCCGTAGTCGGCGAAGGCGGCAAGCGCTTCCTCGATTTGGAAGCGGTCGAGCAGATGCGGTGTGCCGATGGACAGCGACAGGATATAGCCCTGTGCCAGAGCCTCCAATTCACCGATGCGCCAGAGCGCTTTGGGCAGGCTTTCCCCCACCACCGTGGCGCCATGGTTAGCCATCAGGCAGGCGTGGCGGTTGGCCATCGCGGCGGTGACGTTCCGCGCCAACTCTGTGCCGCCAAAGAGTGCGTAGCCCGCCAGCGGCACGTCATGGCCGCCGAAGGCCGCAACCATGTAATGCACCGCCGGGATGGTCATTCGGTTCTGCGCCAGGGCTGTGCAATGGGCGGGATGGGCATGGACGACGGCGTGCATATCGGGCTTGGCGTTGTAGAGCGCCTGGTGAAATCGCCATTCGGAAGAGGGTTTGAGGGGGCTCGTCCCGGCGGGGTTACCGGCGAGCGGAACGGGCTGGATCATATCAGGCGTCATGGCCTCGTAAGGAACGCCCGACGGGGTGATCAGCATCGCCTCGCCCACCCGCACCGAGACATTGCCGGAGGTGCCCTGGTTGATGCCCTCGGCGTTGAGCCTGAGACATGCATCGATGATCGCCTGCCTTGTGTCTGTCGTGTCCGCATAGGGGGGCGTCATGGCGCGGCCATCTCGGGGAAGAGCCCGGCAAGCCCGGCCTCGGACGCTTCGCAGACTCCACGCTCGGTGATCAGGCCAGTCACGAGCCGCGCGGGCGTAACGTCGAAGGCAGGGTTGGCTGCGCCGGTGCCCTCGGGCGTGACCTGCACCGTGGCGATACCGGTCGCGTCCCGACCTTGGATGTGGGTCACTTCACGGGCGGGGCGGTCCTCGATGGGAATCTCGGCCACGCCGTCCGACACGGTCCAGTCGATGGTGGGCGAGGGCAGCGCGACATAGAAGGGCACGCCGTTGTCACGGGCGGCCAGCGCCTTGAGATAGGTGCCGATCTTGTTGCAGACATCGCCCGTGCGGGTCGTTCGGTCGGTGCCGGTGATCACCATGTCGACCATCCCGCGCTGCATCAGATGCCCGCCCGCATTATCGGTGATGTAGCTGTGCGAAATGCCGTGGCTGCCCAGTTCCCATGCGGTCAGGGCGCCTTGATTGCGCGGGCGGGTCTCGTCGACCCAGACATGCAGCGGCAGGCCAGCGTCATGGGCGTGATACATGGGGCTGGTGGCCGTGCCCCAGTCGACCGTGGCAAGCCAGCCCGCGTTGCAATGGGTCAGCAGGCGGACCGGCGCGCCCTTTGGCTTCTTCTCGGCGATGGCCCTGATGAGGCTGAGGCCATGGGTGCCGATACGGCGATTGATCTCCACATCCTCGTCAGCGATTTCATGGGCGAGGGCCAGCGCGGCGGCGGCGCGGTCCTGCTCGGGCAGGGGATGTATCGCGGCGGTCACTCGGTCGAGCGCCCATCTGAGATTGATCGCCGTGGGCCGGGTGGCGTGGAGCCGGTCATAGGCTTCCTGCATGGCGCTGTCGGAGCTGTCCTGCGCCAGCGCGAAGGCCATGCCATAGGCGGCCGTGGCCCCAATCAGCGGAGCGCCGCGCACATGCATGTCGGTGATCGCGGTGCAGTAATCGGCGAGGCTGTCGAGTTGCTGGATGCGGAACGCGTGCGGGAGCCAGCGCTGGTCGATGATCTGCAGCGCGTTCGTATCATCGCTCCACCAGAGGGAGCGGTAGGGGGTGCCATTGACTTTCATGGGGCTATGCATGGGACGGGGGGGCGTGCCGGTCAAGCGGGTTTCGCCGCGCCCTTGGCGCGTCGACCGGGGAACGCGCCTCGTCACCCCCCGCTTGCGCGGGGACCTCCTCGGCGCGTGCTGCCGCGGAAGCGTGGTGAGGGACTGTCCAGGTGTCGTCTGGTCCGCTGGAGGTTGGGTCGGATGCCTCCGGCGGAGGTATTTGGGCCAAGATGAAAAGGCCGCCAGCGGGGAGCGGGCGGCCTTCTTGCGTGTGGTGTGTGGGCGGGGTCAGCCGATGATTGCGTTCAGCGTGGCCGAGGGGCGCATGACCCGGGCCTTCTTTTCGACCGAAGGCTTGTAGTAGCCGCCGATATCGGCCGCGGGACCCTGAACGGCCTTGAGTTCGGCCAGGATCGCCGCCTCGCCAACGGCCAGCGCTTTGGCGATCGGGGCGAAATGGGCGGCGAGATCTGCATCGTCCGACTGTGCTGCCAGCGCCTCGGCCCAGTAGCGGGCGAACCAGTAGTGGCTGTCGCGGTTGTCGGGCTCGCCCACCTTGCGGCTGGGGCTGCGGTTGTCGTCGAGGATGCCCTGCGTGGCGGCCTCGGCAGCGCGGCCCAGGACACCGGCCTTGGCATTGCCACGGCTGTCGGCGAGGAAGTTGAGGCTTTCCCCCAGGGCGCAGAATTCGCCCATGGAGTCCCACCGCAGGTGGTTTTCCTCGACCAGCTGCTGCACATGCTTCGGCGCCGAGCCGCCCGCGCCGGTCTCAAAGAGTCCGCCGCCATTCATCAGGCCGACGATGGACAGCATCTTGGCCGAGGTGCCGAGTTCCAGGATCGGGAAGAGATCGGTCAGGTAGTCGCGCAGCACGTTGCCGGTGATGGCGATGGTGTTGCCGCCCGCCGTGATGGTTTCCAGCGAGGCGCGGGTGGCTTCGCGGGGGGCCATGATCTCGAACTTGTCGGCAACGCCTGCGGCCTCCAGCGCGGGCTGGACGTATTTGATCAGCTCGGCGTCATGGGCGCGGTTGGCATCGAGCCAGAAGATCGAGCGGAAGCCCGTCAGGCGCTGGCGGTCGATGGAGAGCTGGATCCAGTTCTCGATGGGGGCCTTCTTGACGGTGCAGGCGCGCCAGATGTCGCCTGCCTCCACCTCGTGGGAGTGCAGGGTCTCGCCATTTGCCAGCACGATGCGGATGGTGCCGTCGGCGGGAGCTTCAAACGTGGTGGGATGAGAGCCGTATTCTTCCGCCTTCTGGGCCATCAGGCCGAGGTTCTGAACAGTGCCTGCGGTGGCCGGATTGAGCGCGCCATTGGCTTTGAAGAAATTGATGCTTTCGTCATAGACCGGGGCATAGCAGTTGTCGGGGATGACACAGTTGGTGTCAGCCTCGTTGCCATCAGGGCCCCAGCCCTTGCCGCCTGCGCGGATCAGCGCGGGCATGGAGGCGTCGATGATCACGTCGGAGGGGACATGCAGGTTGGTGATGCCCTTGTCGGAATTCACCATATACATCGGCGGGCGGTCGGCGGTGGCGGCCTCGATGGCGGCCATGATTTCCGCGTTGTCCGCGACGCGGGCGAGCACATCGCCCAGACCGGAATTGGGGTTTACGCCAAGCGCGGCGAGCTCTTCGCCGAACTGCTCGAAGACGGGCGCGAGCCAGGCTTTCACCGCATGGCCGAAGATGATCGGGTCAGAGACCTTCATCATCGTGGCCTTCATGTGCAGGGAGAAGAGCGTACCGTCTTTCTTTGTGTCCTCGATGGCGTCGGCAAGGAAGGCGGAGAGCGCCTTGACGGACATGAAGGTCGCGTCGACGACTTCGCCATCGATGAGCGGCCAGTTGTCTTTCAGCGTGGTGATGGTGCCATCCTTGCCCGCGAATTCGATCTTGGCGGGACCGGCCTGCGCGGCGGAAAGCGTGGCCGAGACCTCGTTGGCATAGAAATCATTGCCGGGCATTGAGGACACTTTGGTCTTGCTGTCGGCAGACCACTTGCCCATGCGGTGCGGGTTCTTCTGGGCGTAGTTCTTGACGGCGGCGGCAGCGCGGCGGTCGGAGTTGCCTTCGCGCAGCACCGGGTTCACGGCAGAGCCCTTGATGGTGTCATACTTGGCGCGGACGGCTTTTTCCTCGTCGGTCGCGGGGGCTTCGGGATAGTCGGGCAGCGCATAGCCTTGCGACTGAAGCTCTTTCACGGCGGCAACGAGCTGCGGGACAGAGGCCGAGATGTTGGGAAGCTTGATCACGTTGGCTTCGGCCGTCTTCACCAGGCGACCCAGTTCGGCCAGGTCATCGGACTGGCGCTGGTCTTCGGACAGGTATTCGGGGAAGGTCGACAGGATGCGGCCCGCCAGCGAAATGTCCTTGGTGCCGACGGTGACGCCCGCGGCATCCGCGAATTTGCGGATGATCGGCAGGAACGAGGCCGAGGCCAGTTCGGGCGCTTCGTCTACAATGGTATACACAATGTCAGGCTGTTTTTGATCTGCCATGTTCCGTTCCCTTTTTCAAAGTTCCGAGGGGGGCTGGGGGCCTTGCGGCGCTGACCATTTCTGTGCGCGTCGGCAGGTCCCCGGGAGTCGCCGTGGTTGCTTTCGTCGCTGGCCTAAATCAGGTGCGGGGAATGATCAACAGGACAAAGGCGCGCGTCTGTGACGCAAGCGGCCCGCGTCAGGTGACGCGCGACCGGGTCTGGTATTCCGGCGCCTCATAGGCGCGGGTCTCGATCACCTCTTGGAGGATCTCGGCGGCGCGGATCACGTCGGCTTCATCGAGATAGAGCGGCGTGAAGCCAAAACGCATGACGTCGGGGGCGCGGAAATCGCCTATGACGCCGCGGGCGATCAGGGCCTGCATCGCGGCGTAGCTGTGCGCGAAGGCAAAGGAGACCTGGCTGCCGCGCGTCGCGGGATCGGTGGGGGAGGCGAGGCGCAACTCGGGGCAGCGGGCGGTCACTTCGCGGATGAAGCATTCCGACAGGGCCAGCGAGGCCTTGCGCAGGTCATCCATATCGACCCCGTCCCAGGCCTTCAGCGCCTCTTGCAGCACCGCCAGTTGCAGGATGGGCGGCGTGCCGACGCGCAGCCGCTCGGTGGACATGGCGGGGCGGTAGCCCAATTCCATCGCGAAGGGCGCGTCATGGCCGAGCCAGCCGGACAGCGCGGGTTCCACGCCCTCGATGATGTCAGGGCGGGCGTAGATGAAGGCGGGCGCGCCGGGGCCGCCGTTGAGGTATTTGTAGCTGCAGCCCACGGCAAATTCAGCGTTTGACCCGGCCATATCGACCGGCACCGCCCCCGCCGAATGAGCGAGATCCCAGATCATCACGGCACCCATGGCATGGGCCTTCTTGGTGATGGCGTTCATGTCATGCATCCGGCCGGACCGGTAATCCACATGGGTCAGCATGACGACGGCGACCTCTTCGGTGATCGCACCGGCCACATCCTCTGGCGCGGGGGTGCGCAGCTCATATCCCTTGTCGATGGTGCCAATCAGCCCCTGCGCCATGTAGAGGTCGGAGGGGAAGTTGCCGTCATCCGACAGGATCACGCGGCGGTCGGGGCGCATCTTCAGCGCGGCAGCCAGCGCCTGATAGACCTTGATCGACAGCGTGTCGCCGGTGGCCACGGACCCCGCAGGCGCGCCGATGAGATGCCCGATCCGGTCGCCCACAACGCGGGGCAGGTCCATCCAGCCCGCCACGTTCCACGCGCGGATCAGCTGCCCGCCCCATTCCTGCTTGATCACTTCCGTGGCCCGTGCCGCGGCTCCCTTGGGCAGCACGCCAAGCGAATTGCCGTCGAGGTAGATCACGCCTTCGGGGATTTCGAAAAGGTCCTTGCGGGGCAGGGGTACACCCATCTTACAGCTCTCCTCTGACATGCCAGAGTTCGGGGAACAGCTCCACCTCCAGCATCCGGCGCAGGTATTGCACGCCCGAGGTGCCGCCGGTACCCCGTTTGAACCCGATGACGCGTTCCACAGTGGTCACGTGGTTGAAGCGCCAGCGGCGGAAGTAATCCTCCAGGTCCACCAGTTTTTCGCCCAATTCATAGAGCGTCCAGTAGCGATCGGTATCTTCATAGACCGCCTTCCAGCGCGCCTGAATCTCGGGCCGCGCATGATGCGGCGTGTCGAGTTGCGGGGCCGGCTCGGGGTCTGGTCCCTCCACCTGCGCGAAGAGCAGGGTGACGACCTCATCGTAGAAACTCGGGCGGGCCAGTTCGGCCTCCAGCATCTCGGTTACGCCCGGCACATGGGCATGCGGTTTGACCATGTTGGGGTTGCGGTTGCCCAGGACGAACTCGATCAGCCGGTATTGGTAGGACTGGAAGCCGGAGGACGGCCCGAGCGACTTGCGAAAGCGCGTGTAGTCGGCGGGCGTCATCGTGCGCAGCACGTCCCAGGCGCTGTTGAGTTGTTCGAAAATGCGGGAAACGCGGGCGAGCATCTTGAACATCTGCGACATCTGTCCCGCGTGCAGAGCATTTCGCGCGGCGGATAGTTCATGGATTGCCAGTTTCATCCACAGCTCGCTGGTCTGGTGCTGGATGATGAACAGCATCTCGTCATGGGCATCCGACAGCGGGTGCTGCTGCTGCAATATCCCGTCGAGATGCAGGTAATCGCCGTAGGACATGGCCGCGCGAAAATCCATCTGCGCGCCGTCGCTGTGTGGGTTGTAGGGCTGGTCGCTCATGGAGCGCCTCCTTGAAAGGTGGTGATGCGAGTCTCCCTGCATGGGACCCTATGGCTGCCATGATTATGTTTCAAGCTTAAAATAGTTATTCTAGGCGCGGCGCAAAACAGAGGGCGCAAAGCCGAACTCGCGTCGAAAGGCGCGGGTCATGGCGCTGGCATCTGCATATCCGCAACGAGTGGCGATTTCGGCCACCGAGAGCGTGGTACGTTCCGCCAGAAGTCTCGCCTGACGCAGCCGAAGCGCGAGGTAGACGGCACGGGGTGACATGCCGGTTTCCCGCGCGAAATGCGCCTCTAACCCCCGTTGACTGAGGTTCAGTCGTGCAGAGATCTCCCCCACGGACAAAGGGGCTTCGATATTGCGGCGCATGATCGAGACGGCGGCCTGCACCAGCCGGTCGCGGGGCATGCGCGTGAGCGGATCGGCGCGCGGGTCGGCCTCGCCATGCATGAAGAGCGCCGCCACCTCCAGCCGCAGCATCGCCCCGTGATGGGCGTCGATCAGGTGCAGCATCAGTTCGAACGTGGTGGTGGTGCCGCCGCAGGTGATCCGGTCGCCGTCGATCACGAAACGATCTTCGGTGACGGTCACATCGGGGAAGCGTTCGGCCAGCGTGTCCATCTCGTCCCAGTGGATCGTCGCCCGCCGCCCGTCGAGCAGCCCCGCCGCCGCCATCAGGTAACTGCCGGTATCGAGGCCCACAATGGTCCGAAACCGCCCCGCCGCCGCGCGCAGGGCACGGGTGAGGGCGGGGGTGGCGTGGCGTTCGAAATCATAGCTCGGCATCACCAGCAGGTAATCGCCGCCCGGATGATCCGAGAGCCGCCCCTGCGGCTGCACCGTGAGGCCGGAGGAAGACGCCACGCCCGCCCCGTCGAGGCTGAGGAACTGCCAGTCATAGAGCCCCCGCCGTGACAGCATGTTGGCCCCGCGCAAGGGCTCCACCGCATTGGCAAGGCAATGGTTGGAGAAGGCCGGAAAGAGCAGCACGCCAATGCTGCGGGGCGGCGTAATCTGTTGCGGTTTTTGCATAACTTATGACCAGTTCTGCATGATTGCCTCAAGCGCATCTTCCATAGTCGGGCCAGCAGGACAAGGGAGACGGCCCATGAATTTCGGTCTGACCGATGAACAGGAGATGATCGTCTCCACCGTGCGCAGCTTCGTGGAGAAGGAAATCTACCCGCATGAGGATGTGGTAGAGCGCACTGGTGAGGTGCCGAAAGAGGTGGCCGACGAGATCAAGCGCAAGACGATCGAACTTGGGTTCTACGCCTGCAACTTCCCCGAGGAAGTGGGTGGCGCGGGTCTGAACCATCTGGAATTTGCATTGGTGGAGCGGGAACTGGGGCGCGGGTCCATGGCGCTCAACCATTTCTTCGGGCGGCCCCAGAACATCCTGATGGCCTGCGAGGGCGATCAGAAGGAACGCTATTTGCTGCCCGCTGTGCGTGGCGAGCGGATGGATGCGCTGGCGATGACCGAACCGGGCGCGGGATCGGACGTGCGGGGCATGAAATGCTCCGCTGTGCGCGATGGCGGCGATTGGGTCGTGAACGGCACCAAGCATTTCATCTCGGGCGCGGATCATGCGGATTTCATCATCGTCTTCATTGCCACGGGCGAGGACATGACCCCGAAGGGCCCCAAGAAGCGGATCACCGCGTTTCTGGTGGACCGGGGGACGCCGGGCTTCACGATCCGCGATGGCTACAAATCCGTCAGCCATCGGGGCTACAAGAACATGGTGCTGGAGTTCGACGATTGCCGCCTGCCTGATGCGCAGGTTCTGGGCGAGGTCGATGGCGGGTTCGAGGTGATGAACACCTGGCTCTATGCCACGCGGATCACCGTTGCGACGATGAGCGTGGGCCGCGCGCGGCGGGTCTTCGACTATGCGCTGAACTACGCGGCGGAGCGGGAACAGTTCGGCCAGCAGATCGCCAAGTTCCAGGGCGTCAGCTTCCAGATCGCCGACATGATCACCGAAATCGACGCGGCGGACCTGCTGACGCTGAATTCCGCCTGGCGGCTCGACCAGGGGCTACCTGCGAACCGAGAGATTGCCTCGGCCAAGGTTTACGCAACTGAGATGCTGGCACGGGTCACGGACGCGGCCTTGCAGATCTATGGCGGCATGGGGCTGATGAGCGACTACCCGATCGAGCGCTTTTGGCGCGATGCGCGGGTGGAACGGATCTGGGACGGCACCAGCGAGATTCAGCGCCATATCATCAGCCGCGAGCTGTTCCGGCCGTTGGGCGCATGACGAGGGGGATTTCGCCGCGCGTCGCGCGTCGATCCGCGCGGTCCTGCGGACCGCGAAAAGGGGGCTCCGCCCCCGTCGCCTTACGGCGACTCCCCCGAGGTATTTTTGCCAAGATGAAAGCAGGTGCGAGGTGATCTGTGGGACGTGATCTGAACCGGCTGCTGAGGCCCGCGAGCATCGCCGTGATCGGGGGGGGCGCGTGGTGCGCGAATGTGCTGCGGGAATGCCGGAAGGTGGGGTTTTCGGGCGATCTGTGGCCCGTGCATCCGAGCCGGAGCGAGATGGCGGGGCTGCCGGTGTTCGCGCGGGTCGAGGACTTACCGGGGGTGCCGGATGCGGTGTTCATCGGCGTCAACCGGCATGTGACGGTGGAAACCGTGGGGTTGCTGTCGCAAATGGGTGCGGGCGGGGCCGTGTGTTTTGCCAGCGGCTTTGCGGAAGCGGAAGCCGAATTGGCGGACGGGCCGGAGTTGCAGCGTGCCTTGGTCGCTGCGGCAGGCGAAATGCCGGTGCTGGGGCCCAATTGTTACGGGTTTCTCAACGCCTTGGACGGTGCGCTCCTGTGGCCCGACCAGCATGGGTTGATACCGGTGGAGAGCGGTGTGGCGATTGTCACGCAGAGCTCCAACATCGCCTGCAACCTGTCGATGCAGGCGCGCGGGCTGCCGATTGCCTATATCATGACGGCGGGCAACCAGGCGCAGACCGATCTGGCGATGATGGGACGTGGGCTGCTGGCCGATCCCCGCGTCACCGCGCTCGGGCTGCATATCGAGGGGATATCCGACCTGCGCGGGTTCGAGGCGCTCGCGGCCACGGCGCGCGAGCTTGGCAAACCCATTGTGGCCGTGCGGATCGGCGCGTCGGAACAGGCGCGGGCGGCGACGGTGTCGCACACCGCCTCGGTCGCGGGCAGCGATGCGGGGGGGCGGGCGCTGCTGGCGCGGCTCGGGATTGCACAGGCGCGGACATTGGCCGAAATGCTGGAGACGCTGAAGCTTCTGCATGTGGGCGGGCCGCTGGTGTCGAACCGGATCGGGTCGCTGTCCTGTTCCGGCGGTGAGGCGAGCCTGATGGCGGATCTGAGCGTCGATACCGGGCTTGTTTTTCCGCCGCTGGAGCCGGGACAGAGAGCGGCACTGGCAGGGGCTTTGGGCCCCAAGGTGGCCCTAGCCAACCCGTTGGATTATCACACCTATATCTGGGGCGACCAGCCCGCCACCACCCGCTGTTTCAGCGCCATGATGCAAGGTGATCTGGCCATGGGATGCGCGGTTCTGGACTTCCCTCGAGAAGACCGCTGTGACGCCAGCGACTGGCACAAGGTGGTGGAGGCCATAGCCGATACGCAGGCCGCGACGGCCAAGCGCATGTGCATTCTGGCAAGCCTGCCCGAGACCCTGCCCGAGGCGGTGGCGGATCGGGCCGTGGCGCGCGGGATCGTGCCGTTTTCGGGGATGGGCGAGGCGCTGGCCGCGCTCGATCTGGGGGCGTGGCTGGGGCAGCCGCGGGAGGTGCCGGAGCCGGTGCTGTTGCCGGGCGATCCGGTCGGTGCAAGGACGCTGACAGAGGCACAGGCCAAGGCGGCGCTGGCCGCTCATGGCGTGCGCGTGCCGGGATCGGGCCGGGCCATGGGCGCGGCGGAGGCGGCGGAGGTTGCGGCGGGCATCGGCTTTCCCGTGGTGTTGAAGGGCGAGGGTGTGGCCCACAAGACCGAGGCGGGCGCGGTGGTGCTGAACCTGACAAATGCAGCGGCGGTCGAGGCGGCGGCGAGCCAGATGCAGGCGGCATCCTTCCTGGTGGAAGAGATGGTGACAGGCGCGGTGGCGGAACTGCTGGTCGGTGTCGTCCGCGACCCGGCGCATGGCTTTGTCCTGACCCTCGGGGCCGGGGGAACGCTGACCGAGATTTTGCGCGACACGGTGTCGGTGCTGGTCCCATCTTCACGTGAGGACATTCGCGACGCCTTGAAAAAACTGAAGATTTCACCGCTTCTGGCTGGCTATCGCGGGGCAGACCCGGCTAACCTGGAGGCGATATTGGATGCAGTCATGGCCGTTCAAGGATTCGTCCTGGCGGAGGCCGCGCGGCTGGAGGAAATCGAGATCAACCCGCTCATATGCACCCCGTCGGAGGCCATTGCCGCCGATGCGCTGATCACAATCGGAGAGGACAGATGACAGACACCCCCGTTCGCACGGACCGCCGTGGCCATGTGCTGGAGGTCACGCTGGACCGCCCCAAGGCCAATGCCATCGACATGAAAACCAGCCAGATCATGGGCGAGGTTTTTACCGAGTTCCGGGACGATCCCGACCTGCGGGTGGCGATTGTCACGGGCGGCGGCGAGAAGTTCTTCTGCGCCGGGTGGGACCTGAAGGCGGCGGCGGGTGGCGATCCGGTCGATGCCTATTACGGCAAGGGTGGTTTCGGCGGCTTGCAGGAATTGCGCGGTCTGAATAAGCCAGTGATTTCAGCGGTTAACGGGATCTGCTGCGGGGGCGGGCTGGAACTGGCGCTGTCGGCGGACATTATCCTGGCCGCCGATCACGCCAGCTTTGCTTTGCCTGAAATCCGATCCGGCACCGTGGCCGATGCGGCGAGCGTCAAGCTGCCCAAACGCATCCCCTATCATATCGCCATGGAGATGCTGTTCACCGGCCGGTGGCTGGATGCGGAGGAAGCGGCGAGATGGGGGTTCGTGAATCATATCTACCCGGCAGATCAGTTGCTTGCCAAGGCGCGCGAGATGGCGGACCTGCTGGCGTCGGGACCGCCGCTGGTCTATGCGGCGATCAAGGAGATCGTGCGCGAGGCGGAGGATATGAAGTTCCAGGACGCCATGAACAAGATCACCAAGAGCCAGTTCGAGACGGTGGAAACGCTCTATCGGTCAGAGGATCAGCTGGAAGGATCGAAGGCCTTTGCCGAGGGGCGAGATCCGGTCTGGAAGGGGCGCTAGGCCCCGTGAAAAGAGGGGGGTGCCGGGCGTACACCCCCTGTACACCCCCCGTGCACCGGGCGTGCAGACCAAACCCGGATTTCCGAGTTGACCTGATCGGGCGCGAAACCTTGCCGCTTGCGCGGGGAAGAGGTTTCGAAACCTCTTTGAAAGGGCCTTCGAAGGCCCTTCCCCGCGCGGGAGGAGAACGGTGTGCGCCGGGTCGGACGGGAGTGCATCTGTCAGGGGCGTCGCGCGGGGTCTGCGTGCCATCAGCGGCGTCTGGATCGGTGGATTGGGCAGGGTGCCTCCGGCGGAGGTATTTGGGCCGAGATGAAAGCTGCGGGCTGATGATGCCGGTTGAGCGCGGAATGGGCGGCGTTTTCGCCGATGTCATCATCGGAGGCCGGGGGGCCTCGCAATGATCTTCAGGAACGGTTTCGTGCCGCCCAAGGGGTCAGCCAGCCACCCTGTGACCGCGTCCGCGCAGGCATTCCACGATGATGGCTTCGCGCCGGGCGCTGGCGTCGCCCGCGCCTGCGGCGGCCCCGACCAATGCGCCGACGACCAGACCGGCGGCGATGCCTTCGGACTCGCCTACATCCTCATCAGCGGCACCGGCCAGCGCGCCCACGCCCGCGCCTAGCGCGGCACTGCCCGCGGTCTGGCGGTCGAACTGGCGCTGATTGGCGGCCAGTGTCTGGCAGGCGTGCAGGTCATGCGCATAGGCGGCGGTCGGTTCGCCATCGAGGACAGGTGCGTAATTGGCACCGCTTTCGGCGCAGGCCGAGACCAGCGCGGCGATCATCAGGGGGGTGAGGAACATAGCGGGTTTCATGGAGGCAGGTCTTTCAGAGTTTCATGAGGGGCGTGAAGAAGAGAAAGGGCCGCGCGGGCAGGTGCGCGGGGCGGTCGGGCAGGCCCATATCGGCGCGCAACCGGTCGGGCAGGGCGGATAGCGGGTTGGACCAGAGGCCTAGGCGCCGCCGGGACAGGCGGGTGATCAGGCAGGATTTCATGGGGGTCGTCCTTGGGGTGTTTCGATGAACGCGATCTAGGCCGTGCTTCGTGTCATCGCCATGACCCCGCGTTTCAACCTGTTGGCAATTCGTGCCAGCGCGGCTAGGTCTGGGACATAGCGATTGGAATGACGGTATGATTGCAGCGACAGGCGCCACGGCGGCGGCGGGGATCGTGAAGGGATTTCTGGACTATGCGGTGGCCGAGGGTGCGGACCGGGCGGGGTTGCTTGCGGTCTCGGGGCTGGCCGGCATGGACCTGTCCGATCAGGATGCACGGGTGCCATTGGGGGCCTACAAGGCGCTGATCGAGGCGGCCTGTGCGGCCACCGGAGACGGGGCCTTGCCCATCCGCTACAGCCTTGGCACCAAGCTGGAGGAGGTTTCGATCGTTGGGCTGATCGTGCATTCCTCTGCCTCGATGGCGGAGTCTATGGTGCAGCTCAACCGCTATGCCAAGCTGATGGTGGAGCTCGACATCATGAACGGGACGGAACGCTATAGCGTCAGCCCGGAAAACGGGCAGATCTGGATTGTCGACAACCGGCCCGATCCAAACAGCTTTCCGGCGCTGACCGAAACTGCCTTCGCCCGCTTCATCGGAGAGTTCCGGCGCAGCTTCCCCAAGGCGGATTTCGCGCTGGAGATGGAGGTGAGTTACCCCGCCCCGCCGCATGCCGCCGCCTATGAGGAACTCTACCGCGTGCCGGTGCGCTTTGGCGCGGCGCGCAATGCGATCCGAATCGACCCCAGATGGCTGGAGGTCGAGTGGGAGGAGACCAGCCGTTATGTCTTCGGCATCTTTGCCAGCCGTGCCGATCAGCTTCTGGAACAGTTGTCACGAGACGGGTCGGTCAGGGCGCAGGTGGAAGCGCGGCTGATGGCCATCCTGCACGAGGGCGATATTTCGATGGACCGGATGGCGGCGGAACTGGGGATGAGCCGGCAGACGCTGTATCGGCGGCTGAAAGAGGAAGGCGTGACCTTTGGCGGAGTGCATGACGCGTTGCGTCAGCGGATGGCGTGCGATTACCTGTCTGCGCGCAAGGTGTCGGTCAACCAGACCGCCTATCTGGTGGGGTTCTCCGAACCCTCCTCCTTTGTGCGGGCCTTTCGCCGCTGGACCGGCCGGACCCCGAGCGATTTCCGCGCCACCTGAAGGAAAATGAAAAACGGCACCCCGCAAGATGCCGTTTTCATGTCTCTGCTCGCGCCTCGCGGTGGCGCGTGGCTGTCATCAGACTTATGCCACGGCGTCCGCGATGTCGCCCTTGTCTTCACGACGGGCAACGATGAATTTGTAAAGCGCGTTGGCGCCCATGGTGCAGCATACGACAGTGGCAATACAGGCCAGGTAGAGGGTCATTCTAAGTCTCCTTGCAATAGCGGGTTCGCAGAATGTGGCCCGGCTTTGTGGCAGGTTCGCGGCGCGGGCGGGGAAATTGGGGAACATTTTTTCAGTCGGGAAGGGGCGGGTCCGGAGGCGGGCAAATTTGGCGACCTCTTTCGCCAGGGAAGTCTGATAGGCTTGCCCGGACAAGCCGGGGGCAGACAAGGATCGGAGATTTCGCATGTTGACGGCGTATGGATGTGCAGGCCGCGCCTTGCAGGTGGCGGGGTCCGATCAGGCGCTGTGGATTGACCTGTTCCAGCCTACGTCAGAGGAGGTGGCGCTGCTGGCAGAGCTCGGGGTAGACGTGCCGAGCCTTGCCGAGATGGAAGAGATCGAGCTGTCCAACCGGCTGTATCGCGACGAGGGGGTCGAGGTGCTGACCGTGGTGCTGACCGGAGAGACTGCCGTGGGCAATCAGGTGGCCGCACCGGTTGCGTTCATCCTGACGTCCGATCGTCTGGTCAGCGTGCGCCATCACCAGCCCCGCCCGTTCGTCACCTATCCGGGTCGGGCCGGGCAGTCCTCGGCCGGGATCGACGCGCCGGAACGGGTGTTTCTGGGGCTGGCGCAAGAGATCGTGGCGCGGCTGGCCGATCTGCCGGAAGGGGTGGGCCGGGTGCTGGACGACACCACGCGGCAGGTCTTTGCGGGTGATGCCGGGCGCGACCCCGATGCGTTGCAGGCGACGCTGAGACAGGTGGGCTTGCAGGGCGAGGCGATTGGCCGGATCCGGCTGGCGCTGCTGACGCTGGAACGCGCCCTTAGCTTCTTCGATTCCGGCGACCGGGGCGCGGCGGTGGCCGGGCTGGTTGCGGGGCTGCTGCGCGATATCGAGGCGCTGTCGGAACATAGCGACTACCTGTCGTCGCGCATCGGCCTGAGCGTGGATGCGACGCTCGGGATGATCACTCTGGTGCAGAATTCCACGGTCCGCATCTTCTCGGTTCTGGCGGTGCTGTTCCTGCCGCCCACTTTGGTCGCGTCGATCTACGGGATGAATTTCGCTGTGATGCCGGAATTGGCGCAGCCCTGGGGGTACCCGGCGGCGCTGGCGCTGATGCTGGTGTCGGCGGTCGGCTGCTATCTGGTGTTCAAGTGGAAGAAGTGGCTCTGATTAGCTCAGCATCCGGCGGAAGAGGCGGATGGGCAGGACGGAGCCAAGCCGGAAGAAGGCAGCCATTGGCCACGGAAAGGACGTGGCGAAACGGCGGGATTTCATGGCCTTGAGGGTCTTTGTGGCGGCCTCCTCGGGCGACAGGATGAAGGGCATGTCGAAGCTGTTCTTCTCGGTCAGCCGGGTCTTGATGAAGCCGGGATTGATTTGCTGGACCGTCACCCCGGTCCCCCGCAGGTCCATGAACAGGTTCTCGGCCAGTTGCATCAGCGCGCCCTTGCTGGCGCTGTAGCCGATGGCACCGGGCAGACCTCGGAACCCGGCCAGCGAGCCGATGAGCACGATATGGCCGCTGCCCCGTGCCGCCATTTGAGGCACCACATGGCCGAGGCTGCGTAGGGCGCCAGTGAAATTGACCTCGGACACTTTAAGCGCCTCCTCCACGTCCCAGCCCTGTGCGGTCATCGGCTCATAGGCCCCGGCGCAGTAGATCACCCCGTCGATCTGGCCCAGGTCTGCAATGGCCGCGCGCACCGAAGCGTTGTCGGTGACATCCATCGGCAGGGCGTGGGCGTGGGGCAGGGTGGCGGCAAGTGCCTCCAGCCGCTCGGCATTCCGCGCCGATAGGATCATGCGCGCACCTTCGGCGGCCATAAGTCCGGCCAACGCCCTGCCAAGCCCCTCGGACGCGCCGATCAGCCAGTAGGTTTTGTCCCGGACCATGTCAGGCGGCGGGGCGCATGGTGGCGACAAGTTCGGCCACGCGCAGCCCGTATTTGCGCATCTCGGAGCGGTTCATGATCACGCCATTGTCCATCAGGTACATCCAGTCGGTCACGTCCAGCACATGGCCGCCCGCGTCATCGGATAGTTTCAGGCGATAGTTCATGCACACGGTGGCCCCCGACATCACCCCGCGACCGGTGCCGATAATGTCATCGGCGGTGGCGGTGAAGGTTCCGTCATTGGCCACGTTGAGGAACCACTTACGGTCCTGGGTGCCGCCGCCCGCATAGCGGAAATGCTCGGCAAGCGTGCCGGTCGCCCCCGCCCATTCGCCCTGCATATCGGCGGTGAAGCGAGAGGTGACGGTGCCAAGGGGGCCATAGATCACGCCCTCGCAATGGATGGGGCCGTTCAGATGGCGGCGGATGTCGAAGGCGGGGCCTGTGTCCGCGTAGGTTTCAGGGCTTTGGCGGCGAAAGCTGAACCGGGCGCGGAAGGCGAGCCAGAGGACAAGCGTCAGGGCAAGCGCTGCAAGAACATAGGTCATCGGCTTGCCTCCCCAGCATGGGCCAGCGCGACCTGATGCACCCCGGTCTGTCCTGTCAGGAAGGCCGCCGTGCTGGAGCCCAGATAGAACCGCCAACCGCGCAGGAACTCTTCCGGCAGGCCAAGGCGGGCGATGCGGCGCTGTTCCGCGTCCATCCGGGTCTGCCATGCCTTTGTGGTGGCCGCGTAGTGATGCCCGAAGGCGAAATCATCGACCACCTGAAGCCCGGCCCGCGCCGCCTGCTGGCGGATCACGCCCGGAGACAGCAACATGCCACCCGGGAAGATATGCGAGCGGATGAAATCGGACCCGCGCCGGTAGATGCCGAAATAGTCGTCGGGCACGGTGATGACCTGAAGCACCGCGCGGCCCCCGTCTGCCAGCCGGTCTTTCAACGCGCCGAAATAGGTGGGCCAGTAGCGTTCGCCGACGGCCTCCACCATTTCGATCGACACGATATTGTCGAAGCGCCCGCGCGTGTCGCGGTAATCCTGCAACCGGATCTCGGCCCGGCCATCAAGACGGGCATCGGCATAGCCCTTCTGGCTTGGCGACAGGGTCAGGCCGGTCACACGATGTCCCCGGTCGGCGGCTGCCTCGGCAAAGCCGCCCCAGCCACAGCCGATTTCCAGCACGCTGTCGCCGCTCAACTGACCCAGAATACGGGCGTTCTTGCGGTCCTGTGCGCGGGTCAGGTCACTGTCGCCTTCGGCAAAGAGGGCGGAGGAATATGTCATCCCCCGGTCGAGCCAGAGGGAATAGAACTCGTTGCCCACATCGTAATGCTTGCGGATGTTGCGTGCGGCCCCGGCACGGGAATTTGCCCGCATCACGGTGTTGAGCAGCCGGTAGCCGATGCGTGCCCAGAAGCCGCCATAGACGAAGCTTTCCAGCCGCTCCATGTTCTGCAGGGCCACCTGGCAGAGGTCCGAGACCGAGGGCGTGTCCCAGAGCCCCGCCAGATAGGTCTCGCCCAAGCCGATATCGCCCTTGGCGGCGCAGGCGGTGACGACGGACCAGTCGTGGAGCGTCATTTCAGCTTCGGGCAGACCCTGACCGAAATCGTAGACCTCGCCCTCGGGCGTGCGCAGGCGCAGGCTGCCTTCTGTGATCTGGCCACAGCTTTCCAGAAAATCGCGTTTCACGCGGGCGGTCAGGAACAGCATCAGCTTACCTCTTCTGTGGGGGCATCGGGGCGGGGGCGATAGAGCGCCCCTTTCAGTTTCAGTCGAGCCGCGTGCCAGTGGATCAAAACCCAAGTGCGCGCGGTGCCTGCCGGGCGGCGGATGGCGGCAGCCAGAAGCGTGGCGTTGGTCATCGGGCGGCGCGCGCCGGTAAGGGTGGCAACCACGCCCTCGGGGCCGTTTTCATGAAGGATGCGGATGGCGACGCGGTCAGGCGTGATGCGAAACTGGAACCGGTAGCCGCCCTTGATCTCCTGGAAGGGGGACACATGCATGAGTTTCACGGCCTCCAGCACATCCTGTGGCTGGATCGGGGCAAATCCGGGATGGGCCGAGAGATAGCTGTGCCGGTCCCCGAACGTGTTGGTCACCTCTGAAATCACGGCAACCAGATCGTCACCCCGAAACGCTAGCCAGAAACTGACAGGGTTGAAGACGCGGCCCAGAAAGGCGGGCTGCGTCAGCAGCAGGATGCGTGCGTCGGTCAGGCCATGGGCGGCGAAGACCTCCCGCGCCCAGACAACACCGCGACCCTTACCCGGTGCCCCGCCATGGTGGCGATCCTGAACGGAATAGAGCCCCGCGCGGTTCCGGGCAAACAGCGCGGGGCCCTCGCAGGCGTCAGGGTCGATCAGCATGAAATCCACCTCATGAGTGAAGGCGTGCCGAATGCCCCCGCGTCGTGCGTGGGTGGTCTGGCTTTGCAGATGTTCGGGCCAGTGGCTCATGCGGCGATGGCCTGCTGTTGGTCCTGCAGCGCGCGGGCGATGCGCACGGCACTGGCGAACCCGTCCTCGTGGAAGCCGTGGCGCGTATAGGCCCCGGCAAACCAGGTGTTGTTGCGCCCCTGCATCTCGCGCAGCTGCCCCTGTGCGCGCAGCGCGGCAAGGTCGAAAACCGGATGGGCGAATGTGGTCTGGTCGTAGACCAGATCCTCGCGGATCGGGCGGGCGGGGTTCAGGGTGATGAAATGCGGGTCATCCTCGGGAATGTTCTGCAACCGGTTCATCCAGTAGCTGACGCCGATGCGCTGGCTGTCGGCATTCTGCTCGGCCTGATAGACCCAGGAGGACCAGACCTTGCGCCGCTTGGGCATCTGGGCGGGGTCACGGTGCAGCCAGACCTCGTTATCCTGGAACCGGATGGCAGAGAGCGCCTGCGCCTCGTCTTTCGTGGGACGGTCCAGCAGCCGCAGCGCCTGATCGGAATGGCAGGCGAAAATGACGTGGTCGAAAACCTCTGCCCCCTGTTCTGACACGACCGTCGCCGCCCCACCCGACCGGCGCACGGATCTGACCGGCTGGCCCATGCGCAGGTCGGCCCCGGCTGCGCGCAGATAGGTTTCCAGACGGCTGACATATTCGCGGCTGCCGCCATCCACCGTCCACCACTGATGCTGACCATATGTCGACATGAGCGCATGGTTGCGGAAAAACTGCACCAGCGCCTTGGCGGGGAAGGACAGGATCTGTTCCGGCGGTGTCGACCAGATCGCACCGGACAGAGGCACGAGGTAATAATCACGGAACCAGCGACCCAGCTTCAGGTCGCGCATCAGATCGGCGATGGTGGCGCTGTCATCCTTGGCCAATTCCTCGGCCCGCGCATTGAAGCGCATGATATCGCGCAGCATACGCAGGAAGCCGGGGCGCGCAAGGTTCGATCGCTGCGCCAAAAGCGCGTCGAGATCCTTCAAACCGTATTCGATGCGGCCATTATCCACCGTGGCCCCGAAACTCATGTCGCTTTTGGCGACGGGCACATCCAGATCCTGAAACATCCGGGTCATGTGCGGATAGTTGGCGTAGTTGAAGACGATGAAGCCGGTATCGACCGGCTGATCCCCGTTTTTGCCTGCCATCACGGTGCGGGCATGTCCCCCCAAGCGCGGCTCGGCTTCGTAAAGCGTGACGGAATCCGTGCGCGACAGCAGCCATGCGGCAGCGAGCCCCGAGATGCCGCCACCGATGATGGCAATGCGGCGGGCGGGGCGAAAGGGGGCGTCAAAGGACATGGGCGTCTCCGTGTGGATTGTGAAAGGAGTACGGAGAGAGAAAAAGATCGGATCAAAAATGATCCGGAATTTGCACCCCTGCGTAGAGAACGTATGTTGATGACGGCTGACATGGCATGCGACACGGGCAAAGCGCAGACAATGCGCTCGGCGCGGTGCGTGCAAAGGGACAGGAAAGCCGTGACTGACGGGCAGGACATGACAGACCAGACCGCGTGGATGCTGGCCGTGCGCGATGCGCGCGACAAGGCGGCCTTTGCGCGGCTGTTCGACTTCTACGCGCCCCGGTTGAAGGGCTTCGTCATGCGGGGCGGCATGGATGCGGCGCTGGCCGAAGAGATCGTGCAGGACGTCATGCTGACGGTCTGGCACAAGGCGGCGCAGTTCGACCCGGAACGGGCGCAGGTGTCGGGCTGGATCTACCAGATCACCCGCAACCGCCAGATCGACACGATCCGCCGCACGGGCCGCGCGATGCCTGAGGAATTGAAACATGAAGACGACCATGAACCGGATGCCGGACAGGTGCTGGCGATGGAACAGGAAGCAGGGAAGTTGAAACAGGCGCTGCGCCGCCTAAAACCTGAACAGCGCGCGATGATCGAGAAGGCTTATCTCGGGGATCTGACGCATCAGGAAATCCGCGACCAGACCGGGCTGCCGCTCGGCACCATCAAATCCCGCATCCGGCTAGGGCTGGACCGGCTGCGACACGAGTTGAAAGAGCTACGAGAGCCATGAGTGACATTACCCATCACATCCCCGAGCCGATGCTCGCGGCTTATGCCGCTGGCACTCTGCCGCCGGTCTTCGAGACCGTGGTAGCAACGCATGTGTCCATGTGCGCGACCTGTCGGGCCGGGATGCAGGCGCATGAGGCGGCTGGTGGCGCAGTGCTGGAAGAGGGCGGAGCGGTTGATCTGTCCGACGCGTTGAAGGCCGATGTGCTGGCCCTGCTCGACGCCCCCGCGCCCGTCGAACGGCCTGTGGCTAAGCGCAAGGGCATCTACCCCGGTCCGGTAATGGCGGCGCTGAAAAACCGGGAACCGCGCTGGAAAAGCCTTGGCATGGGGGTGCGCCAGTCGATCCTGATGGACGGGCCGGAGGGCAGCCTGCGGTTGCTTTACATCCCGCCGGGCCGCGCGGTGCCCGACCATGGCCATAACGGGATCGAGATGACATTGGTCCTTCAAGGCAGTTTCAGCGATGAGACCGGGGCCTTTGGCGTGGGCGATCTGGAGGTCGCGGACGAGGATCTGGAACACACTCCGGTCGCGGGTGAGGGACTGCCCTGCATCTGCCTCGCCGCAACCGACGCGCCGCTGCGCTTCCACAGCGTCCTGCCACGCCTGTTGCAGCCGCTCTTCCGGATCTGAGTGCCGCGTAGGGTGGGCAGTTTGCCCACCTTTGTTCACTACCCCCTGAGCCGGATATCCGCCGTGCGCGCATGGCCTTCCATGCCCTCCAGCCGCGAAATCCGCGCCGCTGCCTCGGCCACGGGGCGCGCGCCCTCTGCGGTGGCCCTCTGCCAGGTCACGGTTTTCAGGAACTTGTGGACGGACAGCCCGCCCGTATAGCGGGCCGCACCCGAGGTGGGCAGCACGTGGTTCGGCCCGGCGCATTTGTCGCCGAAAGCCACGGTGGTTTCGGCCCCCAGAAACAGCGAGCCATAGACCCGCAGCCGGTTCAGCCACCAGTCCAGCCCCTCGGCCTGCACATGCAGATGCTCGGGCGCATAGTCATCGGCCACCCGCGCCATGTCCTCGAAACTGTCGCACAGGATGATCTCGCCATGGCGCGCCCAGGCCTGCCTTGCGTTTTCCGCATTGGGCTCGGGCAGCGTCTCGATCAGACCGGGCACCATACCCAGAACACTCTGTGCCAGAACCGCGTCATTGGTCACCAGCCAGACCGGCGAGTTATAGCCGTGTTCTGCCTGCCCAACCAGATCCCAGGCCACGGTTTCGGGATTGGCGGTGCCATCGGCGACAACCATGCTGTCGGTCGGCCCGGCCACCATGTCGATGCCAATCGGGCCGAAGAGCTGGCGCTTGGCCTCTGCCACATATTGATTGCCCGGACCCACCAGAATATCCGCCCCCGGCAGACCGAAATGCCCATGCGCCATGGCCGCGACCGCCTGCACGCCCCCAAGCGCAAGGATCGCATCGGCCCCCGCAAGGTCCATGGTGAAGACGATGGCATCGGGGATGCCGCTGCCTGGCTTGGCCGGTGACGTCGCGGTAATATGCGGCACGCCCGCCACCTTGGCTGTGGTGATGGTCATCAGCGCCGAGGCCACATGCGCATAGCGCCCGCCCGGCACATAACAGCCCGCTGCCGACACCGGGATCAGCCGTTGCCCAGCCACCAGCCCCGGCGCCAGTTCAATCTCGCAATCGGTGACCGAGGCGCGCTGTGCCTCTGCAAAGCGGCGGATATTGTCGTGGGCGTAACGTATGTCCTCTTTGACCGCGTCCGGCACGCGGGCAATGGCGCTTGCGCGGTCCTCATCTGACAGTAGGATATCGCCTTCCCATTTGTCGAACTGCGCGGCCATGCGACGGACAGCCGTTTCGCCCTCGGTCTCGATCACCCGCAGCATCAGGGCGACCTGATCGGACAGGTCCCGGTTGTCCTGAAGATCGGGGGCGGCCCCCTGCTTGATATAGGAAATCCCCATGCGCTGCGTTCCTGCACAAAGCTGTAATGCCTTCTCTGAATGCGGATGAATCCGGTTTTCGTCAATGAAATTAGCGTATTAGGGCATTCATTTCGGTTTCTTGAAATCGCGGTTTTCGGGCCTCGAAAGGCAGCGCTGAAAAAGCGCGCGCCTGCCCCAAAGAAAATTTCACTTTCTTCCCAAGGATCGCGGTCTAGGCTGCGTCCAAGGAAAGACATGCGCATGAGTGTAACGGATCAGGATCTGGCCCTGGCGGCCGCCGGTGGCGACGCAGACGCCTTCGAGGCGCTTCTGTCGCGTCACTATGACCGGCTCTTCGCGCTGGCCTTCCGGCTGACCGGATCGCGGGCCGAGGCCGAGGATCTGACGCAGGATATCTGCGCGGCCCTTCCGGCCAAACTGGCCAGCTATCGGGGGCAGGCGCAGGTGACGACATGGCTTTACCGTGTGGCGGTGAACGCCGCCACCGACCGCCGCCGCCGCGCCGCCGCCCATGCCCGCGCCGCCGAAGGCTGGGGCGATTGGGAGGTCAACCGCCGCAAGGCCGCCACTGAGGAGAGCGAGCAGGTCGCGTGGCTTTACCGCGCCATGGCGCAGCTCTCGGACACGTTGCGCGACACGCTGGCGCTGGTGCTCGACGACCTGACCCATGCCGAGGTGGCCGAGATCCTGGGTGTCTCCGAAGGCACGGTCAGCTGGCGCATATCCGAGGCCAAGAAGGCGCTCGCCCGTATACGAAACGAGGAGGAGTCGACATGACCCCCCGCAATGATGAATTTGATCTGGACGACCTGAAGTCGGCCATGACAGCGGCCACCCCGGACGCCGATCCCGCGCGCCGGGCCGAAAATCTGGCGCTGGCGAAAAAAAATTTCCAAACGGCCCAAGGATCGCGGGCCGAGGCCCGTCAAAGCTCTGATCGTCCCCAAACGGGGGGCTTTTTCAAAGGAGCTTTTGACATGCTGATTTCCCGTACTGCCCTTGGCGGATTGACCGCCACCACTGCCATCGTCGCCGTTGGCTTCCTGTTCCTAAGCCCGCAGGGGCAAAACCTGCTGCGCCCGCCCGTTGACAGTGGCCCGGTGATTTCCGAACCGGAGATCGTGACCGGCGTGGACCGGGAACAGGCGCAGGACACCAGTGTTGCCCAGGACGGGGATCTCGCCGTAAGCGAGTCTTCGGAAGAGGACACACCCGTCGTCCTGCGGGATACGGAACAGGTCGAGATTGCACCGGTGATCCTGGCCGAACCCATGGCCCCGCCGTCCCCCGCCCCGACGGACGGTCTGCTCAGCCTGTATTCCAGTGCTGACTCAGCAGGCGGCGCCATCCAGCAGCAGGGCTACGGCAACAGCGCCGTTCTGAACTCGCGCGGCGTGATCGCCCCCGGCGGCCTGATCGCCTCGCCCGATATCGTTGCCCCGCCTCCGGCCGATACCGAGGAATATGCAAACGAGGATGACAACCCCCTGCGCGTCGTGGCCGATGACCCGGTCTCGACCTTCTCGATCGACGTCGACACCGCCTCCTGGTCGCTTCTGCGCTCGTCGCTCAACCGTGGCCAGATGCCCAACCCCGACGCCGTGCGCATCGAGGAGATGATCAACTATTTCCCCTATGATTATGCGGCGCCGGATGCCGACGATATCAGCCCGTTCCGCCCCACTGTGAACGTGTTCGAGACCCCGTGGAATCCCGATACCCGCCTTGTCCGCATCGGCTTGCAGGGCGACCTGCCCGCCATCGAGAACCGCCCGCCGCTCAACCTGGTGTTCCTGATCGACACCTCCGGCTCCATGAACGACCCGTCGAAACTGCCGCTTCTGATCCAGTCCTTCCGCCTGATGCTGGACCGGCTGGACCCCGAGGACGAGGTCGCCATCGTGACCTATGCGGGCTCTGCGGGCGTCGCGCTCGACCCGACCCCGGCCAGCGACCGCGATGCCATCGAAGCAGCGCTCACCCGTCTTCAGGCCGGTGGCTCCACCAATGGCGCGGGCGGGCTGCGCGAAGCCTACCGACTGGCCTCCGAGATGTCCGAAGAGGGTGAGGTCAGCCGCGTCCTTCTGGCCACCGATGGTGATTTCAACGTTGGCATCTCCAACCCCGATGAGCTGACCGACTTCATCGAAGACCAGCGCGACAGTGGCACCTACCTGTCCGTCCTCGGCTTCGGGCGCGGCAACCTCCAGGACGACACGATGCAGGCGCTGGCCCAGAACGGCAACGGCACCGCCGCCTATATCGACACGCTGAGCGAGGCCCGCCGGGTGCTGGTCGATCAACTGGCCGGCGCGCTCTTCCCCATTGCCGATGACGTCAAGATACAGGTGGAATTCAACCCCGCCGTGATCGCCGAATACCGGCTCATCGGCTATGAAACCCGCGCCCTGGCACGCGAGGATTTCAACAATGACGACGTGGATGCGGGTGAACTTGGCGCAGGCCACTCGGTCACGGCGCTCTACGAGGTCACCCCCGTCGGCAGCCCCGCCCGCCTGACCGATCCGCTGCGCTATGCCAGCGATACGCCAGAGGCCGAAGCGGATGCGCATTCCGACGAGTTGGGCTTCCTGCGGCTGCGCTGGAAAGAGCCGGGCGCAGAGGAAAGTGAGCTGATCGAGTTCCCGATCGAGATGACCGACAGCCCCGACCCCGAGGCCGCCTTCGCCGCCGCCATTGCAGGCTTCGGTCAGCTGCTGCGCGGCTCGGACTTCCTCGGTGACTGGACCTATGCGGATGCCATTGCGCTCGCCAATGCCAATCGCGGCGAGGATGAATTCGGCTACCGGTTCGAAGCGGTGCAGCTGATGCGCCTGGCCGAGAGCCTCTCCGCCGACTGAAGCCCCGCGCATACGGCGCGGAGCGATCGAGCAGCCTGTCCCCCCGCTTCTCCGCGCCGGGACCCCGGGGGATGTCCCGCCCCCGGGGTTCCTTTATTGCTGGATGGTGGCCAGGTAATCGGCCAGGGCGCGGATATCCTCGGTCGAATGGCGCGCCCCCCAGACCGGCATGGGCGAGCCATGGGCCCGCACATCCTGCCGCCCGTCGATGATCGCGACCACCTCCTCCATCGGGAAGCTGCCGCCATTGACGGCGGACAGCGTGGTCAGATCGGGCGCAGACGCGTCAGGCCCGGCGTGACATATGATACAGGCGTCGCGATACACCTGCTCGGGGCCGGATGGGGCCTCCGCAGGGCTCTGGCACCCGGTGGTCGCAATGACACTTATCAGCATGGGTAGGATAGTTTTCCCTCTGGCAATCATTCTCCTGCCTCCTTCCTGTCGGGCATGATGAAATGGACGGTGGCAACCACATTGCCGCGATACAATGATCTTTCACCGTGACCCGAACCGCAGCTTCCGCTCGACCACGCCGACCTATTGCTGGATGCTGGCCAGATAGGCCGCCAGATCCCGAACCTCCGGGCCTGTCAGGATCGCGCCCCAGACCGGCATGGGCGATCCATGGGCCCGCATCTCCGAACGTCCGTCGATGATCCGGGTCACACGGGCCATCGGAAAGCGCCCGCCGTTCATCGCTGCCAGCCCGGTCAGATCTGGCGCTTGTGGGCGGCTGCCCGGCTCATGGCAGGTTGCGCAGGTGGCCCGGTAGAACATCGCGCCCGCCCCCGCATCCGGCGCCTGTTGCTGGCAGGCGGTCAGCCCAAGCAAGGCCACAAGGGCCATGGCGGCGGGTTTGACATGGCTGAGCATCGGACCGGAACCTCCCTCGGCTGCACGGCTTTCAATTGACAATGCCAAGCAGCCCGTGTTCAGGCAACCTTTTTTCGCTTTCATTTTGGTGACAAATACCTCGGGGGAGTCGCCGTCAGGCGACGGGGGCAGCGCCCCCCTGAACGCGCTTGCAGGAGTGTTCCCGCGCGACCCGAAGGGGCGCGCCACGGGTCGACGTGCCAAAGGCACGGCGAAACCGCCTACAGCCTGTCGCGGAGCGAAAACCACAGCATCGCCAGCACCAGAAGCGGCCAGCGCATCGCCACGCCGCCGGGAAAGCGCGGGGTCGGGACGCTGGCCATCACGTCAAAGCGCTCGGCCTGTCCGGCGATGGTCTCCGCCGCGATCTGGCCCGCCAGCGTCGCCATTGCGACCCCGTGGCCGGAATAGCCCGACAGGCTCAGGATATTGCCCGCGACCCGCTCGAAATGCGGCATCCGGGTCATGGTGATGCCAAGCGTCCCGCCCCAGCCATGGGTGATCGCGACGCCCTTGAGTTGCGGAAAGATCTCCTCCAGCGGCTTGCGCACCGCGCCCGCGATATCGCGGGGGAAGCGGTAGCGATAGCTTTCGGTGCCGCCGAACAGCAGCCGGTGATCGTCGGAAAAGCGGAAATAGTTCACCACGAACTTGCTGTCCGCCACCGCGTGGTTACCGCGAATGATCTCTTCCTGCCGCTCGGGGCCAAGCGGTTCCGTCGCCACCACGTAATTGTTGATCGGCATGACCCGCGCTGCCACTTGCGGAACCAGCCCGCCGAGATAGCCGTTGCACCCCAAAACCACATGCCGCGCGCTGATCTGCGCCTTGTCCGTCACCAGCCGGGCAGGCTCGCCCTGCTCCAGCCGGTCCACCTTCGACATCTCGAAAATCCGCGCGCCCGCGCCGGTGGCCAGCCGCGCCAGCCCAAGCGCCAGTTCCAGCGGGTCGATATGGCCCGCGCCCATGTCGATCGTGCCGCCGTGATAGGCGGGGGAATTCACCAGCCCCCGCAGCTCCTCCCGGTCCAGCGCGCGGATTTGGTCATAGCCATACTCGGTTTGCAGCTTCTCGGCATAGGCTGCATAGTCCGGGACATACCGCGCCCGGTGTGCCGCATGGATTACGCCGGGATGGAACGTGGCATGTACCTCGTCGCGGCTTGCGATCTCTCGCACGAGGTCCACCGACTGGTTGGCGATATCCCACAGCGCGCGGGCCTGCTCTCGCCCGACCAGTGCCTCCAACTCATCCTGTTCCAGCCGCTGGCCTTGCCCAACCTGCCCGCCATTGCGCCCGGAGGCACCGGACCCCACGCGGCTGGCCTCCAACAGCACCACGTCATAGCCGCGCATTGCCAGATGCCAGGCGGCAGAGAGCCCGGTGAAGCCGCCGCCCACGACGGCCACGTCGCAGGTGATCTCGCCCTCCGCCGCCGGAAACCGGGGCAGGGGGGTGGCCGCATGGGCGTAGAAGGACGGGGGATAGTCCCCCGGCCTGTCATTGACGGTCAGCAGGTCCATGGGGATCAGGCGCTTTCCAGCAGCCCCCGCTCCTTGACGATGGCATAGGTCTCGTCCAGCGCCTTGGTGGCCCGCGCGATCAGCGTGTCGATATGGTCGGGGGTCATCACCAGCGGCGGAGAGATGATCATCCGATCCCCCACATGGCGCATCACTAGGTTGTTGGCGAAACAGCGGTCGCGCGCGATCAGCCCGACGGTGCCGGCGGGCGCCTTGAAGGCCGCGCGCTTTTCCTTGTCGGGGGTCATTGCGACCGAGCCCATCATGCCGACGATCTTCGCCTCACCGATCAGCGGATGGTCGACCATCTTCTCCCATTTCGCCTTCAGGTAGGGCCCCACCACGTCGCGCACATGGCCGACGATGTTTTCTTCTTCCATGATCCGCAGGTTTTCCAGCGCCACGGCGGCGGCCACGGGGTGGCCGGAATAGGTGTAGCCATGGTTGAAATCGGCAGAGCCGATCACCTCGGCCACCTCGTCGCACAGGATCGAGCCGCCAATCGGCGCGTAGCCGGAACTCAGCCCCTTGGCGATGGTCATGATATGGGGGCGAATGTTCACAGTCTGCGATCCGAACCAGTTGCCGGTGCGCCCGAAGCCGCAGATCACCTCATCGGCAATTAGCAGGATGTCATACTTGTCGCAGATGCGCTGCACCTCGGGCCAATAGCTGTCCGGCGCCACGATCACGCCGCCCGCGCCCTGCACGGGTTCGGCGATGAAGGCCGCGACACGGTCTTCGCCCAGTTCCAGAATGGCCTCTTCCAGTTCGCGCGCGCGCTTCAGGCCGAACTCTTCCGGGGTCATGTCGCCGCCCTCGGCCCACCAGTTGGGCTGGCCGATATGATGGATATTCGGAATCGGGATGCCGCCCTGCGCATGCATCGCCGCCATGCCGCCAAGCGAGGCCGCGCCCACGGTCGATCCGTGATAGGCGTTCTTGCGGCTGATGATGACGTTCTTTTCCGGCTTGCCCTTGAACTGCCAATAGGTCCGCACGAGGCGGATATTGGTGTCATTGGCCTCGGACCCGCCGGCGGCAAAGAAGGTGTGGTTCAGATCGCCCGGCGCCAGCTCCGCCAGCTTTTTCGACAGCGCGATCACCGGCACATGGGTGGTCTTGAAGAAGGTGTTGTAGAAGGGCAGTTCGCGCATCTGGCGGGCCGCCACCTCGGCCAGCTCGTCGCGGCCATAGCCGATATTCACGCACCACAGCCCCGCCATCCCGTCGAGGATTTCATGGCCGTCGCTGTCGGTCAGCGTGACCCCGGTGGCGCGGGTGATGACCCGGCTGCCTTCCTGCCCGAGCGCGGTATTGGCCGAGAACGGATGCACGTGGTGGGCCGCGTCGAGCGCCTGCAATTCTGCCGTCGGCATATGGTTGCTGATCATGTTCATTGTCTTCTCTCTCCCATCAGGCCGTCAGACGTTCAGCAGCAGGTGCTGGCGTTCCCACGGTGAAATCTCGCGTTGATATTCCTCGTTCTCGGCGCGCTTGATATCGCCATAGAGCTGGCAGAACTCCTCGCCCAACACGGCGCGGATTTCCTCGGCCTCCTCGAAGATGTCCAGCGCCTCGCCGAGGCTGGCGGGCAGAGCATCGTCGGTTTCCCAGACCTCGACCTCGACGGCGGGGCGGGGGGGCAGCTTTTTCATCATTCCCAGATAGCCCGCCGCCAGCGAGGCGGCGATGGCCAGATAGGGGTTGCAATCCATCCCGATCACCCGGTTTTCCACCCGCCGGGCCTGGGGCCCGCCATGAGGAATGCGCAGGCCCGTGGTGCGGTTGTCGCTGGCCCATTCCAGATTGGACGGCGCGCTTTGGCCTTCCACCGTGATCCGGCGATAGGAATTCACGTAGGGGGCCAGCAATGGCACCAGCTCCATCAGGTATTTCTGCGACCCGCCGATAAAGTGGCGGAAGATATCGGACGGGCTGCCATCCTTGTTCGAAAAGATGTTCTTGCCGGTTTTGATATCGACCACGCTTTGATGCAGATGCATGGCGCTGCCCGGCTCGTCGCGGATCGGCTTGGCCATGAAGGTGGCAAAAATGCCGTTCTTCAACGCCGCCTCGCGGATCGAGCGCTTGAAATAGAACACCTGGTCGGCCAGCCACAACGGATCGCCATGCAGAAGGTTGATTTCGATCTGCCCGGCACCGCCTTCCTGGATCACCGTGTCGATGCGGAACCCCTGATCCTCAGCATAATCGTAGATCGTGTCGATAACCGGCCCGTATTCGTCGACGGCGGCCATGGAATAGACCTGACGGCTGGCGCCCTTGCGGCCGGTGCGTCCAAGCGGCGGTTCGATTTCCTCGTTCGGGTCGGTGTTGGGCTTGGTCAGGTAGAATTCGAGTTCCGGCGCGACCACGGGCTTCCAGCCCTGCGCCTTGTAAAGATCCAGAACCCGGCGCAGCACGTTACGCGGGGCGATGGCCAGCGGGTCGCCCTCGCGGGTGCCCAGATCGCAGATGATCTGAAGCGTCGGATCATCGGCCCAGGGCACGGCGGTGGCGGTGGACATGTCGGGCGTCAGCACCACGTCGCGTTCCAGCCACTGGTTCTCGATCTCCATATCCACATATTCGCCGGAAATGGTCTGGTAGAAGAGCGAGATGGGCAGGAAGAAGGTTTCATCCGGGCGGAACTTGTAGGACGGCATCGCCTTGCCGCGCGAGGTGCCGGCAAGATCGGGGATGATGCATTCGACCTCTTCCAGTCGGCGCCCGTCGAGGTAGTCGAGGAAGGCTTCGGGCAGATTGGCCAGCCAATCCGCCTCGGATTTCGCTTTGCGGGGCGTTCTCATGTTGTCCTGCCGCGGTGGTGGTCGGTGAAGGCCCGGTCCGGGTGTCCGCGCGTTCGCGGGGGCCGTTCGGTCGCCTGTTGGGAGAATATGATCAAATCTTTGAGTCTGTCAATCGGGCTGTCGGGTGGTTTCGCCGTGCCTTCGGCACGTCGATCCGCCGGGGGGCGCTGCCCCGTCGCCATTGGGCTTGAACCAATGGCGCATCCAATGGCGACCCCCCCGAGGTATTTGGGCCAAGATGAAAAGGATCTGTTAAGGATTGGGGCCTTGTTGCAGGGTCCTGTCTGCACAGGGGGTGCACGGGGGGTGTACGCCCGGTGCACGGGGGGTGCCGGGCAGTTTTCGGGCTCAGCTGCCCAGGGCCTGGGTCATCAGATCGAGCCCCTGCTGGATGTCCTGTTCGATGGCGCGGGCGGCGGCGGCCGGGTCGCCGCGGCGCAGGGCCTCGATGGTTTCGGAATGCATGTCGGGCAGGTTCGAGGTGCCGAACCGGCCGCTGACCACGCGCAGCGAGGGGCCGAATTGCAGCCAGAGCGAGGTGACGATCTTGCGCAGGACGGGGGTGCCCGCCATGTCGTAAAGCGCGAAGTGAAAGCGGAAATTACTTTCCAGATAAGCCTCGATATTGCCGGTTTCGATGGCCTGATCCACCTTTGCATCAAGGGTTTCGAGCAGGGTGATGCCCTCTTGCGTGATCTTCTCCGCGGCCAGTTGCGCCATCTTGGGCTCCAGCGCAAAGCGGGCGTAGTAGATTTCGTCGATCCGCTGAGGGGACAACTCTGGCACGCAGACCCGCCGGTTGCCAAGCGCCTCCAGCGCGCCTTCCGCCGTGAGCCTGCGGATCGCCTCGCGCACAGGGGTGACGCCCGCCCCGACCGCATCCTTGAGCCCCAGAATCGTGACCCCCTGACCCGGCAGAACCTCGCCGAACAGAATCATGTTGCGGATCTTTTTGTAGATCGCCTCATGTTCAGGCAGTTTCGGATCACTTGCAGTCACAGCGCGGGCCTTTCATGATGAAATCCTGGTCATGGTTACCCGATCTGGCGGGTTTGGGGAGTGATTCTCATAAAATTCTTGCGCCGAATCGGGTTTTTGATCAAATAAAAAAGAAATCACTCAATCCAACGGGAGAATTTCGGATGTCTAACAGGGTACTCATGCTGGCGGCTGCGGGGTCGATGATCGCGCTCTCGGCGGCGGCAGAAGAAGTGCGGGTCTACAACTGGTCCGACTATATCGACGAGGCACTTCTGGCGCAGTTCGAGGAAGAGACCGGCTATGAGCTCGTCTATGACGTATTCGACTCGAACGAGCTTCTGGAAACCCGGATGCTGGCGGGCGGCTCGGGCTATGATGTGGTGGTGCCGACCGGCACCTTCCTGCAGCGACAGATCCAGGCGGGGGCATTCCAGCCGCTCGATTATGACCTGCTGCCCAATGCCGTGAACATGTGGGACGTGATCATGGACCGGACCGCGCAGTACGATCCGGGGAATGAGCACGCGATCAACTATATGTGGGGGACCACCGGGCTCGGCGTGAATGTGGGCCGGGTGCGCGAAATCCTCGGCGAAGATGCTCCGGTCAACTCTCTGGAACTGGTCTTCAACCCCGAGAACATGGAACGTCTGGCGGAGTGCGGCGTGTATTTCCTTGATGCACCGACCGAAATGATCCCCGCCGCCCTGACCTATATCGGTGAAGATCCCGACAGCCACGACCCCGATGTCATCGCGCTGGCAGAGCCAGTGCTGACCGCCGTGCGCCCCTATGTGCAGAACTTCCACAGTTCCGAATACATCAATGCGCTCGCCAATGGTGACATCTGCGTCGCGATCGGCTGGTCCGGCGATGTATTGCAGGCGCGGGCGCGCGCAGAGGAGGCGGGTAATGGGGTCGTGATCGAGTATCATGCCCCGGTCGAAGGTGCGCAGATGTGGTTCGACATGATGGCGATCCCGGTCGATGCGCCTAACCCGGCGGGCGCCCATGCCTTCCTCAACTTCATCATGGACGCCGAAAACATGGCCGCGGCCTCGAACTACGTGTTCTTTGCGAACGGCAACCTTGCAAGCCAGGAATTTCTGGTAACCGAGGTGATCGACGATACGGCCGTGTACCCGGATGAAGTGACCATGGCCGCAACCTATACGACCCGGCCCTATGACGCGCGTGTGCAGCGTCTGGTGACCCGCATGTGGACCCGGATCAAATCGGGCACCTGAGACCCGCGTTGAACCAGACAATCGTCGCGCCCGGTCAGTGCACCGGGCGTGATGCCCCGCACGGGCCAAGGAGCCATCATGAAACCCGCCGCCAAACCTGCCGAGTTCGCCCCGTGGCTGGACCCGAATGAAACACCGCTGATCCGCTTTGACGGGGTCACCAAGCGCTTCGGCGATTTCACCGCGATCGACAACATCGACCTCAAGATCTACCGCAAGGAATTCTACGCGCTGCTCGGGCCGTCGGGCTGCGGCAAGACCACCCTGATGCGGATGCTGGCGGGGTTCGAGACGCCCACAGAGGGTACGATCACCATCGGCGGGCAGGACATGAAGGGCATTCCGCCCAACCGGCGCGAAGTGAACATGATGTTCCAGTCCTATGCGCTGTTCCCGCATCTGACGGTCTGGGACAATATCGCCTTCGGATTGAAACGCTCGAAGATGGCGAAGGAAGACATCCCGGAACGGGTGAAGGAAATGCTGCGCCTGACGCGGCTGGAGAAATTCGCCAAGCGCAAGCCGCACCAGATTTCCGGCGGGCAGCGGCAGCGTGTGGCGCTGGCCCGGTCGCTGGCCAAGGCCCCGAAACTCTTGCTGCTCGACGAACCGCTCGGCGCGCTCGACGCGAAGCTGCGCCAGCAGACCCAGTTTGAGCTGATGGATATCCAGGAAAAGACCGGCACGACCTTCGTGATCGTGACCCATGACCAGGAAGAGGCGATGACCGTGGCCAGCCGCGTGGCGGTGATGGACAATGGCAAGGTCATCCAGGTCGACACGCCCGCCCGCATCTACGAGACCCCCAATTCGGTCTATGTGGCCGACTTCATCGGCGATGTGAACCTGATCACCGGCAATGCGACGCTGAAGGACGAGGGCCTTGCCGCCCTGTCCTGGGCGGAAGGCCAGCCCGAGATCATCGGCACGGCGGGCGAGGGGCTGTCGGCGGGCAACGCCACCTTCGTGATCCGGCCCGAGAAAGTGGCGATCAGCGCCGAGCGGCCCGAGGGCATGAACAATGTCGTGCAGGGCCGCATCCATGACATCGCCTATCTGGGCAATATCTCCACCTACCATGTCGCGCTGCCCGATGGCACGATGATGAAGGCGCAGGCGGCCAACAACCGCCGCCTGTCGCGGCGCAGTTTCACCTGGGAAGACGAGGTCTGGCTGTCCTGGACGGATACCGCCGGTCTTGTGCTGGCCGGGTAGGGGGCATCATGAACCTTGCCCGCCGCACCCTGATCGGAATCCCGTATCTCTGGCTTCTGCTGCTGTTTCTCGTGCCCTTTGGGATCATCTTCAAGATCTCGCTGTCGGATTACGCGGTGTCGATCCCACCCTATACGCCGACGCTGGACCTGTCCGAAGGCTGGCAGGGCATCCGCAGCTTTTTTGCCGCGCTGGACTGGGAAAACTATGTCTTCCTGACCGAGGACGATCTCTATTGGCGGGCCTACCTGTCGTCGCTGAAGATCGCCGTGATTTCGACCTTCCTGACACTTCTGGTGGGCTATCCGATTGCCTATGGCATGGCGAAAGCTGCGCCGGAGTGGCGCCCGATGCTGATGATGCTGGTGATCCTGCCGTTCTGGACCAGCTTTCTAATCCGTGTCTACGCCTGGATCGGCATTCTGTCGAACGAGGGCTATCTGAACCAGCTGCTGCTGTGGACCGGCATCATTTCCGACCCGCTTCAGATCATGAACACGCCGACAGCGGTCTATATCGGCATCGTCTACACCTACCTGCCGTTCATGATCCTGCCCATCTACGCGACGCTGGAACGCATGGATGACAGCCTGCTGGAAGCAGCCGAGGATCTGGGCTGTTCACGCCTGTCGGCCTTCTGGATCATCACCCTGCCGCTGTCGCGGTCGGGCATCATCGCGGGCAGTTTCCTTGTGTTCATCCCGGCTTTGGGTGAATTCGTGATCCCCTCGCTTCTGGGCGGGTCCTCGACACTGATGATCGGCAAGGTGCTGTGGGAGGAATTCTTCTCGAACCGGGATTGGCCGGTGGCCTCTGCGGTTGCCATCATCCTGCTGCTGATCCTCGTGATCCCGATCATCCTGTTCCAGAAGAACCAGGAAAAGAATCAGGAGGCCGACGCATGAGACGGTTTTCCTGGTTCAACGCCACCGCGCTGACGGCGGGCTTTGCCTTCCTCTACATCCCGATGATCATCCTCGTGATCTACAGCTTCAACGAAAGTCGACTGGTGACGGTCTGGGCGGGGTTCTCGACCCATTGGTATGGCGAGCTGTTCCGCGATCAGGCGTTCCTTGACGCGGCCTGGGTGACGCTGCGGGTGGCCTTCGTGTCCTCTACCATCGCGACGATCCTGGGCACCATGGCGGCCTATGTGCTGGTGCGCGGCGGCAAGTTCATGGGGCGGACACTGTTTTCGGGCATGATCTATGCGCCGCTGGTGATGCCCGAGGTGATCACCGGCCTGTCGCTGCTGCTGCTGTTCATCTCGATCGGTCTGGATCGTGGCATCTTCACCATCATCCTCGCGCATACGACCTTTTCGATGTGCTACGTGTCGGTGGTGGTGTCCTCGCGTCTGGTCAGCTTTGACCGGTCGGTGGAGGAAGCGGCGCTTGACCTCGGCTGCACGCCCTTCGATGCGTTCAGATCCGTGACCCTGCCGCTGATTGCCCCTGCCGTGATCGCCGGTTGGCTCCTGGCCTTCACCCTGTCGCTGGACGATCTGGTGATCGCGTCCTTCACCGCCGGGCCGTCGGCCACCACGCTGCCGATCAAGATCTTCTCGTCGGTGCGCCTTGGCGTCAGCCCGGAAATCAACGCGCTGTCGACGATCCTCATCCTCATCGTGACCATCGGGGTGATCTCTGCCTCGCTGGTCAGCAAACGCCGGATCGTGCAGCAGCAGCGCGACGAACAAATGGCGGAACAGGCACAGCAATGAACCAGGAATACGAGGCCTATTGCGCAGCGCACGGGCGGCCCGAGCGCATCGAGTTGATGCTGTGCGATATCAACGCGGTGTTGCGCGGCAAATGGCTGCCGGGCGATGCCATCGGCAAGCTGGAGGCGGGCACCGTTCGGCTGCCCTATTCCACCTACGCGCCCGCGATCATGGGCAACGAGGTGGAGGCAACCGGGCTTGGCATCGTCGTGGGTGACCCTGACGGGGTTTTGGTGCCCGTGCCCGGCACATTGTGCCCGGTGCCGTGGATGCCCGGCAACGTGGCGCAGCTTCAGGTGGAAATGTTGACGCCAGAGGGCGACGCAAGCCCAATTTCTCCGCGCGAGTTGCTCAAGAACATGCTGGCGCGCTTCAAGGAGCGCGGCTGGCATCCGGTTGTCGCGACCGAGCTGGAGTTCTACATCCTGCGCCCGCGCGAACGTGGCGACGACGCGCCCATACCGCCTGCGCGCACCCCCATGGCCCAGAACTATGATCTGGAGGTCGTCTCGCGGCAAGAGGCGATCCTGACCGAGATTCTCAATGCCTGCGAAACGCAAGGTCTGGAGACCGACACGCTGATTGCCGAATACGGCCCCGGCCAGTTCGAGGTGAATTTCCATCATACCGACGACGTGCTGCGCGCCGCCGAGACCGCGATCTTCTTCCGCCGACTGGTGCGCGGGATCGTGGCGCGGCACGGGATGGAAGCCACCTTCATGGCCAAGCCCTACGCCGACGCGCCCGGCAACGGAATGCATGTGCATTGCTCGGTTCTCGACGATGAGGGCAACAATATCTTCACCCCCGAACCCGGACAGAGCGGCCCGTCGCCGGTTCTCAAACAGGCGGTGGCGGGCGTGCTGGACACCATGGCCGATCTTCAGGTGATCTTCGCACCGCATATGAATTCCTATCGCCGGTTCCAGAGGATGAGCTTCGCGCCCTCCGGCCCCGACTGGGGGCTCGACAACAGGTCCGCCGGGGTGCGCCTGCCAGAGATTGGCGGCAAGGGTGCGCGGCTGGAACATCGGATCGCCGGGGCCGATGTGAACCCCTATCTGGTGCTGACCGCGATCCTGGGGGGCATCCTGCACGGCATCGACACCGACCCAGAACTGCCGCCGTCTCTGGATGAACCGGGGGCAGAGCCCGCCGATCCCCTGGGCCATGACTGGTTCGACGCGGTGGAACGGTTCGCGGAGTCAGACCACGCGGCGGAGATCTTCGGGGAGGAATACCGCTTCATCTACACCGCCGTGAAAAATGACGAGGTGCAGACCCTGACCAGCCTGATCACGCCCGTGGAATACCGCTACTATCTCAGCCGCCTCTGACCTCATGCGCCGCCTCTATGAACCGATGGCCTACGGGCCAGAGCCAATCGCCCACAGCTTCTGGCCCACCACGGTCGAGGCCGTGCCGGAGCATTCCCCCGTTGAGGGTGCGCATGAGGTGGACATTGCCATCATCGGCGCGGGTTTCACCGGCCTGAACGCCGCGCTGGCGCTGGCCGCAGCGGGATGTAACGTGGTGGTGCTGGAGGCCGAGCAACCGGGCTGGGGTGCCTCGGGGCGCAACGGCGGCTTCTGCTGTCTGGGTGGGGCGAAGGCGGGGCCGTCCCAATTGCTGAAACGGTTCGGCGAGGCGGACACGCAGGCCTATTACCACGCCGAACGCGCGGCGGTGGATCATGTCGCGGCACTGCTCGACCGGCACGAGATCGAGGCCGATACCCATTCCGACGGCGAAACCCTGCTGGCCTTCCGGCCCAAGGATATCGCGGTGCTGCGCGATCTGTCGGTAGAAATGCGCCGCTTGCAGCAAGTGGAATGCGAGCTGATCACGCAAGAGACCTTGGCCGAGCGGGGCTTTGCCAGTCCCGAGTTTCACGGCGCGCTGACCACCCCCATCGGCTTCGCACTCAACCCGATGAAATACGTGCTTGGGTTGGCGGGCGCTGTGACCCAAGCCGGGGGGCGGATTTTCGGCGGCTCACCTGTGACCCGCATCGGGTCGGAAAACGGGCGGCACGTGCTGACCACGCCTGGGGGCAGCGTTAAGGCGAAAACACTGATCGTGGCCACCAACGGCTACAGCGCCGACGATTTGCCCGGCTGGCTGGCGGGGCGCTATCTGCCGGTACAGTCGAACGTTCTGGTCACCCGCCCGCTAAGCGAAGAGGAATTGACCGCGCAGGGCTGGACCAGTCACCAGATGTGCTACGACACCCGCCACCTGCTGCATTATTTCAGACTGATGCCTGACCGCCGGATGCTCTTCGGCCTGCGTGGCGCGATGAAGACGACGCCCCGCGCCCATGCCCAGACCCGCGCTATCGCGCGCGCCGATTTCGAGCGGATCTTCCCCGAATGGAGGCATGTGGAGACCCCGCATTTCTGGTCGGGCCTGCTGGCGCTGGCGCGCGATCTGGTGCCCTATGCGGGGCCAGTCGAGGGGATGGACAACGCCTGGACGGCCATGTGCTACCACGGCAACGGCGTCGCCATGGGCAGCTATGCCGGGCGGCTTCTGGCCGCACAGATCATCGGCGAGGGTCCGGCCACACCCGCCCCCTTGCGTTCCGCGCCAAGACGGTTTGAACTGGGCCGCTGGCGGCGCGCCGTGCTGCCCTTCGCCTATACGTTTTACGGCCTTCAGGACCGGGGATAAGAGATGACCAAGACACCCGTGATCGGCATTCTGGAAACCGGCCGCCCGCCGGAGGATCTGGCCCCGCTGCATGGAAACTATCCGAAGATGGTTCAGGACTGGCTGGATGTGCCGGAGGCGAAGTTCATCAGCTTCGCCGCGTTGGACGGTGAGATTCCCAAAAACCCGCACGCCGCTGACCTATGGGTCATCACCGGCTCGCGTTTCGGGGTCTACGAAGGGCATCCGTGGATCGCCCCGCTGGAGGGGTTCGTGCGGGCCTGCCGCGATGCGGGCGTGCCGATGGTGGGCATATGTTTCGGCCATCAGGTGATCGCGCAGGCGCTTGGCGGGGATGTGGGGAAATCCGACAAGGGGTGGGGCCTTGGTGTGCATGACTACCAGCCCCGTAATTGGCCCGAGGCGCTTGGACAAGCCCCTGCAAAGATTGCCATTCAGGCCTATCATCAGGATCAGGTCTTCCGCCCGCCCGACGGGGCCGAAACGATTGCCAGCAGCGATTTCTGCGAACACGCGGCGCTGTGGTATCCCGGTTTCGCGTTGACCGTGCAGGGCCATCCGGAATTCGGCAAACCCTATACGCAGGCGCTGTTGGAGAGCCGCCGGGGCACGGTGCTGAAATCTGACGAAGTGGACGCGGCGCAGGGCTCCATGGGCAAGGACGTGACGCGATCCGATCTGGCGCGGATCGTGCGGGAGCATCTGCTGCCGGCGCGGTCATGAGCGACGCGGAGGCCATTGCCGCGAACCGCGCGGCCTGGGATCATTCTGCGCAACATCACCGGGGCAATGCGGAGTGGCAGCGGCTTGTGGCGGGCTTTGCCGATCCCGGCTTTTCCTGCTTTGACGCGACCGCGACGGAGACCTTGCAAGCGATTGGTGTGGAAGGAAAATCCTGTGTGCAGATCGGCTGCAACAATGGCCGCGAATGCCTGTCGCTGAAGGCGCTAGGCGCGGGCCGGGTGCTGGGGATCGACCAGTCGCAGGCCTTTCTGGATCAGGCGCGGGAGCTGGCGGCACTGTCGGGGCGTGAGGCGGAGTTCCTCTGCGCGGATATCCATAACCTGCCCGATGGGGTAGGGCCGTTTGACCGCGCGCTCATCACCATTGGGGTGCTGAACTGGATGCCGGATTTGCTCCGGTTTTTCAAGGCGGCGGCAGGGTTGATCGCGCCGGGCGGGGCGCTGGTGATCTACGAAACCCACCCGTTTCTGGAGATGTTCGATCCCGGCGCGCCGGACCCGTTCACGCCCGCGATCAGTTATTTCCCCGACGGCCCCGGCGTGGCGGCGGAAAGCATCACCTATGACGGCAGCACGCCAGAGGATGAGGCGCCGGTCAGCTACTGGTTCGCGCATCGGTTGGGCGAGGTCATCAGCGCCATCGCCGGGGCCGGGCTGCGGATCGAACGGTTGGAGGAGCATCCGCATTGCAACCGGGAGGTGGCCTATGAGCGGTATGAGAACCGCCCCGCGCAACTGCCGCTGTGCTATGTGCTGACCGCTCGGAAAACCGGCTGAAAACAGGGGGGGTGCCATGCGTGCACCCCCTGTACACCCCCCGTACAGACCAAACGCGGGTTCCGGGCGGGGGACGGCTGTTCGAACAGCCGTGAAAAGATCCTTCGAAGGATCTTCCCCGCGCCCTGCCTCAACGGTTTGCGATCTCATCGGCCAGCCAGTCGCGCAGGGCCACCAGCGGCGGGTAGTTGGCCCCGGCCTCTGGCCAGACCAGGTAGTAGGCGCCAAATCGACCGGCCTCGGACTGGGGCAGCGCCTGAAGCACGCCGCTGGACAGGTCCGCCTCGACCAGAAAGCGGGGCACAAGCGCCGCGCCCAATCCCTGTTTGGCGGCCTCGATCATCGTTGCGAACTGGTCGAACTGCACCGCGATCCGGTCTTCCGCGCCCAACCCATGCGCCATGAACCAGCGCCGCCACGCGCCCTTGCGGCTTTCGATTTGCAGCCGGGGCAGGGCGGCGACATCCGACGGGGCCTCTACCTTGCGGCCCGCCAGCAGCGCGGGCGCGGCCACGGCCACGTTTTCCTCCTCCATCAATTTCAGAAACCCCGCGCCGGGCCAGTCGCGCTGGCCGAAATGGATGGCGGCGTGGAAGTCTTCGCGCGCGAAGTCGAACGGGTGGGTGCGGGTGGCGAGGTTTACCGTCACGCCGGGATGGGCGGCCATGAAGCGGGGCAGGCGGGGGGCGAGCCAATAGGTGCCGAAGGCGGGCAGGATCGCGAGGTTGAGCAAACCGCCATGCGGATTCGAGCTGAGCGAGAGGGTCGCGCTGGCGATGGTGGCGAGCGCGCCCCGCAGTTCCTTGGCGTAGGTCGCACCTGCCGGGGTCAGGGTCAGCCGTTGGCGGTCGCGGGTGAAAAGGCGTTGCCCAAGCCGATCCTCCAGCTTCTGCACCTGCCGGCTGACGGCCCCTTGCGTCAGGTCAAGCTCTGTCGCCGCTTCTGTGACCGAGCCAAGCCGCGCCACGGCCTCAAACGCCGAAAGCCAGGGCAGCGGGGGTAGGAAGCGGCGCGGGTAAGTCATTCCGTTTTGTAATGACTGACTGCCGGATTGTCGATGGATTGTGTGATCTGCCTGCGATACCCCATGCATGATCGTCAAAAAGGTTCCCTGTGATGACTGATTTCCGCCGTTCCCGCCGCGCCAGCAACCTCGCCCTGTCCGAGATCGTCCGCATTTCCGAGGCTGCGCGGGCGCTGCGCGCCGAGGGGCGTGATGTGCTGACCTTCGGCACCGGCGAGCCGGATTTTCCGACGCCGCCCCACGTGATCGAGGCCGCACATCGGGCGGCGCTGAATGGCGAGACAACCTATCCGCCGACGCAAGGTACGCCCGCGTTGCGCGCCGCTATTGCCGAGAGTGCCGGGTTTGCCGCCGATCCGGGGCAGGTGCTCGTCTCCACGGGTGCCAAGCAGGTCATTGCCAATGCGTTTCTCGCCACGCTCGATCCGGGCGACGAGGTCATCCTGCCCGCACCCTACTGGACCAGCTATGCCGATATCCTGACCGTCTGCGAGGCGCAGCTTGTGGCGCCGCGTTGCGGGGCGGAGACAGGCTTTCGCCTCACCGCAGAGGCGCTCGCCGCCGCGATCACGCCGAAAACCCGCTGGCTGTTGCTGAACAACCCCGGCAACCCGTCGGGGGCGCTATATGCGAAAGAGGACCTTGAGGCACTGGCCGAGGTACTGCGTGACAATCCGCATGTCTGGGTAATGGCCGACGAGATCTACGAACATATCTCCTTTGAACCCTTCACCTCCTTCCGCAATGCGGCGCCGGACCTTGCCGCGCGCACGCTGGTGGTGAACGGGGCGTCCAAAGCCTATGCCATGACCGGCTGGCGGCTTGGCTGGGGAATCGGTCCGGTGCCGCTGATCAAGGCGATGGTGGCGGTGCAGGGCACATCGACCTCCGGCGCGTCCTCGATTTCGCAGGCGGCAGCGCTGGCCGCTTTGATCGGCCCGCAGGACCTGCTGGCGGAGCGTTGCGCGGCCTTCCGCGCGCGGCGGGATATGGTGGTTGAACGGCTCAACGCGATCCCCGGCATCGACTGTCCGGAACCGGGTGGTGCCTTCTATGTCTTCCCGTCCTGCGCCGGGCTGATCGGCAAGCTCCGTCCCACGGGCGAGGTGCTGGAGACCGATGCGGATGTCTGTGACTACATCCTGTCCGAAGTGGCCGTGGCCCTCGTGCCCGGTCGCGCCTTCGGCCTGCCGGGCCATTTCCGCCTGTCCTACGCCTATTCCACCGATGACCTGACCGAAGGCCTGAGCCGGATCGCCCGCGCCGTGGCCGCCCTGAAAGACTGAGGAGATACCAGATGAGCCTGAAGGCCAAAGACCGCCCCGACCTGTCGAGCTTCCAGTGGGACGATGCGCTGATGCTGGAGGGCCAGCTGAGCGAAGATGAACGCATGCTGCGCGACGCCGCGCGGGAATTCGCGCAGAACGAATTGCAGCCGCGCGTGACCCGCGCCTATGCCGAGGAAACCGTCGCGCCGGAGCTGTTCCCGTTGATGGGGCAGGCAGGGCTTCTGGGCGCGACCCTGCCAGAGGAATATGGCGGGCTTGGCGCCAATTATGTCACCTACGGCCTGATCGCGCGCGAGATCGAGCGGGTGGATTCCGGCTATCGCTCGATGATGTCGGTGCAGTCGTCGCTGGTGATCTACCCGATCTATGCCTACGGGTCCGAGGAGCAGCGCAAGAAATACCTGCCCGGTCTCTGTTCGGGTGAGCTGATCGGCTGTTTCGGCCTGACCGAGCCCGATGCCGGGTCCGACCCCGCGGGCATGAAGACGCGCGCCGAGAAGACCGACACTGGCTATCGCATCAGCGGCTCGAAGATGTGGATTTCCAACAGCCCGATCGCCGATGTCTTCGTGGTCTGGGCCAAGTCCGAAGCGCATGGTGGCAAGATCCGTGGCTTCGTGCTGGAAAAGAGCATGAAAGGGCTGTCCGCGCCGAAGATCGCGGGCAAGCAGTCGTTGCGCGCGTCTGTGACGGGGGAAATCGTGATGGACGGCGTCGAGGTGGGCGAAGACGCGCTGCTGCCCAATGTCGAGGGTCTGAAAGGGCCGTTCGGCTGTT